>CAWAKW010000015.1:0-36010 GCA_963782735.1 Nitrospirota bacterium | reverse complement strand
GTTACGGTCTTTCACGATCGATGACGACGGTGATCCCATCCACCCCTGATTGTATCGGCTGACTCGTCCCCTCTAGATCTCCACTCTGGGGCATGGCCTGGCCAGACTTCGAGAGACGGGCGACAATCACCACAGGGCCTGCGCTGGAAAGTTTTCTGGAGGGCATCGGGCTAGTCGAGTCATCGAGTTGGAACGTAAAGGGCAAATCTTTTTTCGTTGCACGCACGATCGCCACCGGCATCGGTGGCCCACTCATCTCGCGGGCAAAGACAAACAATGTATCTGTCGCGGATGCTTTGCCGGCTAAGCTCGGCGCCACAGTCACCGTACCTCTGATCGCACGCGGTTGTCCCGTCTGGCTGGCTAGCGGAGCCGGCGCTGCCGATTCTTTATCCATTCTCTCATGATCGATGACAACTGCGATCCCCTCCCCCCCAGACTGTACCGGCTGGCTCGTCCCCTCTAAATCTCCGCTTTGTGGCATCGCCTGGCCAGACTTCGACAGACGGGCCACAATCACCACCGGTCCGGCGCTGGAGAGTTTTCTAGACGGCATTGGGCTGGTCGAGTCATCGAGCTGAAACGTAAACGGGAGATCTTTCCTCGTCGCCCGTACGATCGACACCGGCATGGGTGGGCCATTCATTTCGCGTGCAAATACAAACAATGTGTCCGTCGGAGATCCCTTGCCGGCCAAGCTGGGCGCCATCGCCACCGTACCCTTGATTACGCGCGGCTGCCCGGTTGGCTGAGCCGGCGCCGCAGGTTCCGTAAGCGCAGACATCATGCTTTGGCCACCACCGAGTTGGCTCCGAGCCTCTTCTATAGCAGCCGTCAGTTGCTGTGTCATCTCCGGATCTACGTCCGCAGGAAGGTTGGCACGAGCTTGCTCCCAGTCCTTCGCCGCACGAGCAAAGTTTTTTCGGTTGAACGCCACAGTCCCTTCCAACATCAGCGCCTTCACATTACGTGGATCGATCTTCAGCGCCTGTTGAATCAAGGCCTCAGGCTTTCCCTCCAACTTACGACCATGGAGGACCCCCATGGCATCGGCATAATCGGCGAATAACTGGGCATCATCAGGAATTAGTTTTGTGGCATTCTCATATGCCAGTGCGGCTTCGGCGTAACGCCCCATTCCCATGTACGAACGTGCGAGCAATGCCCATCCCTCGCCATCATTCGGATTCTGCTGCATTTTCTGCTTGAGTCGCTCGATCAGTGGCCCAAGTCCGTCAGAAAATGGACTCGCACCTTCTGGCCCCCCTTGCGCAGACAAAGAAGCCGCGGTTGGCTGCGTCATGGCAAGTGGATTCCCCAATTCCCAATAGAGCAACCCACTGACAGCCGGCACGATGATGGCCAGTGCAATCGCAACCGGCCTGCTACTTACTTCTCGTGGTGCCCTTGTGGGAGTCGTCTCCGTGGTGCCTGTTTCCTCCAGCAAACGGCGTTCAAGCTCACGTCGCGCCTGCTCATACAATTCGTCAGTGAGCACACCGTTGGCGCGATCTTGCCCCAATTCTGCAAACTGCTGCCGGAAAATAGCCAACGTCTTTTCCTGCTCTCCCGTTACGGCGACTGTGCGTTTCAGCAGTGGCCACAGCAGGAGACCGAGGATGAGAAGGGTCATGCTCGATGCGATCAGCCAAAATATGATGGTCAAGGGCGATGAACTCCTTCGGAAAGCAGTTTTGCGACACGGTTATGCTCAGCTTCCGACAATGTCACGTCGGTAACCTTTTTCTGTCTCCTGCGTAGCGCAAACACTAATCCCGTTGCGCCAACTCCCAATAAGAGAAACGGCCCCAGCCAGAGCAACGTAGTCGTGAGCTTCCAGGGCGGTCGGTATAAGACGAAGTCTCCGTATCGAGTGACGAGAAAATCGATAATCTCCTTGTCGCTCATATCTTTTGCGATCATTTCCCTCACTTCTCGACGCAAGTCCTCGGCCAATGGTGCATTCGAGTCCGCCAGCGTCTGATTCTGACAGACCAGGCAGCGCAACTCGACGGCGAGGGCTTTCAAACGCGCCTCAGCCTGCGGGTTCGCAGCAAGCGGCTGGGCCTCGTACGCCGTAGCGAGACTGGGGAGCAGCAGCATGAGCACCCACAGCCATCTCATTGGTTCTGTAACTCCCTGACCAGGGGCAAAATCTTTTTCTCCAAGATGTCCTCGCGCAGCGGGCCAATCTGCTTGTAGCGGATGACCCCCTGCTTATCGATCACGTAGGTTTCCGGTACACCGTAGACCCCGTAATTAATGCCGACACGCCCCGGCTCATCTACGGCAACGATCTGATAGGGATTGCCCCACTCCTTCAACCACGCCAGGGCCTCGCTCCGTTGATCCTTATAGTCCATGCCATAGATGGGCACCGCTCCGGATTGTGCGAGGTGGATGAGCACAGGGTGCTCGTCCTTACAGCCCCCGCACCAGGATGCCCAGAAGTTGAGCAGCCAGACCTTGCCCTTAAGCTCGTTCGACGAAATCACTTTTCCGGAATCGTGGAGCTGCGGCAGGGAAAACTCAGGCGCCGCCTTCCCGACTAAGGGAGACGGCAATTCACGCGGGTTGAGCGTCAGTCCGACGGCAAGAAAACCGACCACGACGACGAAGAGCCCAAACGGGATGAGAAACCGGTTCATGAGACGGTCGTGCGCGCCATCTGCGTCGCCGCCGGCACCGCGGCCTCTTTTCGCCGCCACGCCAGCCGATAGCGCCGATCACTGACGGCCAGGACGCCACCCAAAGCCATGACCAAACAGCCTCCCCAGATCCAATCTATAAAGGGCTTGTGATAGAGCCGCACGCTCCAGGCTCCGCCCTCGATCGGCTCGCCCAATGACACGTACAGATCGCGCAATAACCCCGGTGCAATCGCCGCTTCGGTCATCGTCTGGTTCTGCACGAAGTACCGTCGCTTTTCGGGATACATCACCGTCACCTCTCGGCCATCCTGGCTCACATGAAACGTTCCCCGCGCCGCGACATAGTTCGGGCCATTTACCTGTTGTGTCCCGTCAAAACGGAACGTGTAGCCGCCGAGCGTGGCAGTCTCACCGACGTTCATCCGCACGTCCTGCTCCACTTCGAAACCCTTCACCATGGTCACGCCGACGATGAACAGGGCCACGCCGCAGTGGGCCAGTACCATGCCCCAATAGGCGCGGGGCAGCGCGGCCAGGCGGCCCCCGACGCCGCCGCCCTCGGCCTGGAGCAGCCGCTCCCGCAGATCCACCAGGATCGTCGCCAGAATCCAGAAGGCCAGCAGCAGTCCCAGACTGATCAGCGGCGTCCATTGGCCCATGAGCCACGGCACCGCCAGGGCAGTCGCCAGGCTGACGCCGAAGGCCCAGCGCAGGCGGATGGCCAAGGCCGGCAGGCTCGCCTGCTTCCATTGAGCCAGCGGCCCGATCCCCATCAAAAATATGGCGGGAGTCATCAGGGGAAGAAAGACTGTGTCGAAGTACGGAGGACCGACCGAGATTTTTCCGAGATCCAGCGCGTCCAAGAACAAGGGATACAACGTACCCAAAAGCACCGATCCCAAGGCCGCAACCAACAACACATTGTTCGCCAGCAACATTCCTTCACGCGAGATCAGGGCGAAGCTCCCGCCCAAACCCACGCGGGGCGCCCGCCAGGCGTACAGAACCAGAGAACCGCCGATCACCACTGCCAGGAATATGAGAATAAATAGGCCACGCTTTGGATCGGTGGCAAATGCATGCACTGAAGTCAAGACTCCAGAGCGGACTAAGAAGGTCCCGAGCAAACTGAGCGAGAACGCCATAATGGCGAGCAACACACTCCAGGCTTTGAACCCGCCCCGTTTATCGGTAACCGCCAGCGAATGCATCAAGGCGGTGCCGGCCAGCCAGGGCATGAAGGAAGCATTTTCAACTGGATCCCAAAACCACCAGCCACCCCAGCCCAGCTCGTAATAAGCCCAGCCGCTCCCCATCGCAACCCCCACGGTCATAAAACACCAGGCGACTGTGGTCCAGGGGCGAGACCAGCGCGCCCAAGCCGCGTCCAACGTGCCCCCCAAGAGCGCGGCGATCGCAAAGGAAAACGCCACGGAGAACCCCACGTATCCCATGTAAAGCATCGGCGGGTGGATTACCATGCCTGGGTCCTGCAGCAGCGGATTCAAATCGCGCCCATCGAGAGCCGCCGGGATCAACCGCTCAAACGGATTGGAGACGGTCAACATGAATAAAAGAAATCCCACACTGACGAGGCCCATGACGCCCAAGATGCGCGCGAGCATCGCCTCCGGCAGACGGGTGGAGAAGAAGGAGACGGCGACCATCCAGATGCTGAGGATGAACATCCAGAGAAGCAACGAGCCCTCATGCGCGCCCCAGATGGCTGCAAGGCGATAATGCAACGGGAGTTGCGAGTTTGACGTGGCCGCGACGTAGAGCACGGAGAAGTCTTTCTCCGCAAAAGCATACCCCAGACAACAAAAAGCCAGTAGAACAAGGAGGAATTGCCCGCGTGCCGCCGGTTTCGCGACGGCCATCAGCGAGGAGTTCCCCACCGCGGCGCCATAGATAGGCAGACATCCCTGCACCACCGCCACACAGAGCGCGAGAATTAAGGCGTAATGACCAATTTCTGGAATCATGTAGGCTCCTAACGTGGATTGACGACCAGGGTGCCGCTGCTCTGCGCCCCTACGGTCTTGGCCTTGGCAAGCGCGTCCGCAGCTTCCGGTGGCATATAGTTTTCATCGTGCTTCGCCAGCACTTCACTTGCCAGGAATGCCCCATTGGCAGCGAGTTGACCCTGAGCCACTACTCCCTTCCCTTCCTTGAAGAGGTCCGGGAGGATCCCTTTGAACGTCACGGGCACACGCTTCGCCATATCGGTCACAACAAAATGCACGGTCAGTCCATCCCCTTCTCGGGTGAGACTTCCCGCTTCGACCATCCCGCCGATACGGAAGCTGCGCCCCTGGGGGACATCCCCGCTGGCGGCTTGCGTCGGCGTATAGAAGAACACGAGATTGCTTTGGAACGCATTCAACACGAGAGCCGACGCCACAGCCAAAGCGACCAGGCCCAGCCCGATGAGAACAAACCGTTTCCGTCGAGGTGTCATCGTCTCCGTTTCCTCCTACAACTCGTCACGACCCGCCGCTGCGGCGACAGACCGCCGCCACACCGCGAGGACTTCTCCCCCCATACACAGGGCCGTGGCCCCGAATGAGACCCACACGTAGAGGCCGTACCCGCCCATCGCGACAAACTCTGCCAGACTCCCCCACTGCATCAGCGCGCCTCCGCGATGTCCGGGATCGCGGCCGGCTTGCCCCACGAAGGTTGCCGCTCCCGCTCGACAATCACGCACCGCATGCGGGCCAGCGTCACAGCGAAGCTGTACATCCAAAACGCGAGCGTCATCACGAGCATGGCCGTCACCATGCTCCCGGCCATGCTCGGCGCCGCGGTGATGCTGACAGAGGCGCCTTGATGCAGCGTGTTCCACCACTTCACGGAAAAATAGATGATCGGCACATTGATCACCCCGACCAGCGCCAAAACGGCGCTCGCGCGATCAGCGCGGCGTAGATCGTCAATCGACGACCGAAGCAAGATGATCCCAATATATTGAAACAGCAGAATCAGCTCCGACGTCAGCCGGGCATCCCACACCCACCAGGCCCCCCAGGTCGGTTTTCCCCACATCGACCCGGTGAGCAGCGCCAAAAACGTAAACAGCGCCCCGGTGGGGGCGATGGCTTGCGCCATCATGAACGACGGGCGTGCATTCAATCCCAGTCCGATCCCGGCCCACACGGCCATCATGACGTAGAGGAACATGGACATCCAGGCGGCAGGCACATGGACGAAGATAATGCGATACGCATCACCTTGTGTCGCGTCGGTCGGCGCCACGAAAAAACCCATATACAGGCCGACACCACTCAAACCGAGCGCCGCGGCGGCGAACCACGGAATCAGCCGCCCGGCCAAAGGGTGAAAGGCCTGCGGCGAGGAATACTTGAACCAGTTAATGCCAGTGGCGCTCATCCGTAATTGTCTTATTCCAACGCAATGCGTAATGCAACAGCCGTGGCCCAGGGCGCAAAAACGAGTGACAGCATGAAACAGGCTCCAAGTAACGACAGATTCGCTTCGCTGCCGATTCCGGCCAAACTATTCGTAACGGCGCCAGCCCCAAAGATCAGTACCGGAATAAAGAGAGGAAGCACTAGGAGGGCAACGAGTAAACCGCTCCCCCGCAACCCAAGAGTCAGCGCAGCACCGATGGCTCCAATCATACTCAACGTCGGCGTACCAAGCAAGAGCGATAACGTCAACACCACCAGCGAGTCCCCACTCAGGCCGAACTGCAAACCGAGGAGAGGCGAGAGCAGAACGACTGGCAAACCGGAAATTACCCAATGTGCGAATACCTTGCCAACGACCAGGACAGCCAGAGGCTGAGGTATCAAAAGCGTCTGTTCCAGCACCCCATCGAGATAATCAGCGGTGAACAGGCGCCCCAGTGACAACAGGCACGCAAGCAGGGCCGTGACCCAGAGCACACCGGAGGCGATCATCCTCAACACCGCCTGCTCCGGCCCAACTCCCAAAGGGAAGAGGCTCGCGACGATGACGACGAAGAAGACCGACATCGCCACATCCGAACGGTGCCGCATGGCCAGAAGAAAATCCCGCCGGACAACTCCGCGCAACGCCGCACTCATGCTGGGCTGGCTCATCGAGTCAGCCTCAGGTGCTGGATGGAATCACTTGGGAGAGCGATATCCTGGTGCGTGGCGACGACCACCATGCCGCCATGACTCAGATGCGCTTGCAAGCGTTGGGTTAAGTAATTGGTGGCTGCAGTATCGAGTGAAGCGAACGGCTCATCCAAGAGCCATAACGGACGGGTGGAAAGCCAGAGACGAGCCAATGCCACGCGGCGTTTTTGTCCTTGCGACAGCACCCTCGTCGACAGACGATGAACTCGTGGCTCAAGACCGACGGCCTCCAATGCCTGTTGCACGACTGCGCCGGAGTTTTTATCGCCGGCCAGGGAAGCGGAGACCTTGAGGTTTTCGACCGGGGTTAGTTCGTCCTTAATTCCATTGAGATGCCCTACATAGGTAAGCTGGGCGCTATAGAGTTCCTTGAGTTGGCGGATGTCTTTCCCCTGCCAAAGGATCGTACCTCCATCAGGAGATAACAGGCCGCACAGCATGCGGAGGAAGCTGGTCTTCCCACTGCCGTTTTCACCGGTCACAGCCAATAGCGTTCCTGGCTTGACCGTCACGCTGACGCCGGAGAACAGCTGTCGTTCTCCGCGACTGCCGCTCAGTGCGACGGTTTGGAACATATTCGGGGAAATCCTACTGGGACCGGAGAAACAAAATTGCCATAGCGTCGGATCTTCATGGGTCGTGCTGCTCGTGAGTACTTTTTCGACCCTGCCTGACGTCTCATACAGAGACCCAGCTGTCGCTGAAACGCTAACCCATCCGCAAGATTGATGTCGCTATTATATGGATATGGCAATTGGAGGCCTCATGAAAGAGAACGCACTCACATCAATAATAATTGTCGCCCATCTGACACTGGCAAGTCAAAGATGGTTTGGAGTCGATATGGCATGAACGCATCTCCGATGCCCGCTGCTCGAACCTATGGGCACCAGAACAAAATTCGGTGTACCTCTTCTAGCACACCACACCGAGAATGAACCAGGGCAGATCCCCCAAGCAACCAGTTCAGCCGCGTCTGCAGCAGAAGAAACCGTTGCTCACGAACACCCGGGGGAAAGCTGTCGCCATGCGAGACATCCTCTCAATCAGGCCTGCTCCATATCGGATCGCTGGAGCTCGGCCCAGCCCAGCAGAAAAACACATGTTAGATTTTCTCTTCCCTTGCGAGGGGGGCTAGAATCTTGCCCTGCGTTAGTGGCATCATAGTGATTGTCCTTGATAGGACATGTGGCTAGATACGCAACTATGCGGTGAGGCCGCTTCGTCATACGAAGCAACGGATCACCGTGAGGTTCCAAACAGGAGGATCACGCATATATGATTAGGCAAGTGACAAGAGCAGGCCTCATGGTGCTGATTCTTCTTGCCGCACTGGACCAACCTGGAGTCGCTTCTGCACATGGAACAACGAGCGGAGAAGACGACCCATGCTTGCGCCGAGTAGGTGAGCGCGTGGTGCATTTCAGCGCCTACCAGCCGCAATACGAGCTGAGGGGTCAATACTGCACAGACATTCCCAAGGAAGGCGACACCTTCCTAGTCGTAGACCTCGTGGACCCGGCGTTACGCAGCGAGCCTATCGGTATGCGTATCATGAAGGGTAGTGGGAGCAATGCGACAGAAGATCAGATTGTGGCAGATTTTCGTCCAAGCACTCACCCGGACGGAGTGCTCAGGGGCGAAGTCAGACTGGAGGAGGGCCTGTATACGGTAACTATTTCGGCGGAGAAGCAGAATCTTATGAAGCACCCGCAGTATCTCTTGCGGGTAAACATGATCGATTACCAGAAGCTTATACGTACCATGACAGGACCGGCGATAGGAGTGCTGGTAGTTGCATTCATTGGATACATACTCATACGATCGAAATGGCTGCGGAATTGGTGGGCAGTCCGCCGTACGGGAAACTAGGCGCTCCGGCCCGCGAGCACATGGTTCAACATTCGAGAGGGAGGATCCTGACAATGGCTGTGCAATTGGTGAAATCTGCTGGCTTGTGCTTCTTGATGCTGGCGATGGGGGTTATATTCTCCACACAGGCCCAGGCTCACGGAGGATTGGCACTGGCCGAGGACATGTGCAGACTCACGATCGGCCCGTACAACATGCACTTTACCGGCTATCAGCCGGACAACACCCGCAATAAGGAATTCTGTGAGGACATTCCCGCGACGGGCCGTACAGTCGTGGTGCTCGATTATATGGAAGATGCACTGCGCCCGTTGCCCACCGAGGTTCGGATCATCAAGGATACGGGGTCGGAGCAAGACCTTCAGGCCATCACGATTCTTCACCTACCGCCCAAGGTCTACCCTGCCGGCTCGGTTAATTTCGAATATAACTTTGACCAGCCTGGCAAATTCGTTGGTCTGGTCACCGTAGGTGATAAACATGTATCGCGATTTCCGTTCTCGGTAGGGGAAACAAAAATATGGTTACCCCCCACCTACTTCTTGATTGCGCTCGCAGGGGTTGCCGTTATCGGAGTGATCTTCTTTGCCCTGCGCGGGCGTGGCACAACGTCAAGCAATACCGTTTCGTAAGCGACCGGCCATCCGGTCCAATGAGCAGTTGCAACTCTGGTTCAACGAGAAAATTGAGCTGTCTAAAAGATGATAATGATGAGGATACTGACGATGTCTTTGCAATTTCTCAAACCTGCTTGCGTGTGCTTCTTGATATTGGCGATCGGAGCTCCGCTCTCCGCACAGGCCCAGCACTTTCACGAATTGGACAAAAACTTCTGCATACTCAAGCTCGGACCCTACGGCATGCATCTTACAGAATATCAACCTGATACCTCAGCCTCGAGGGAACTCTGCGGGGATGTTCCGTCGATCGGACGCACGGTGTTGGTGCTCGATTATATCGAAGGGGAACTCCGCTCGTTGCCCGTCGAGGTCCGGGTCATCAAGGATACGGGTTCGGAACAGGATCTTCAGGCCAACACGGTCCTTCACCTGCCGGCCAAGGTCTACCCTGGGGGGTTCATTAATTTCGAATATAACTTCACCCAGCCAGGCAATTTCATCGGTGTAGTCACCGTTGGCGGCAAGGAGGAACATATCGCGCGATTCCCGATCTCGGTAGGAGAATCGGGAGTGGTTTCGCACTTCATGCACTACATCATGGTCATAGTCCCGCTTGCAGCGATTGCCGGTGGAGCGGCGATATTCTTTTTCCTGCGCAGTCGTCGCAAGCCGTCGGTTCGCACCGCTTCGTAGGCAGCCGGTCACTGAGAGCAGTACGCCGAACCGAGGCGTGCAAAAGACCGGCTGCTTTACTCGAACGCAGCAGTCAAGGAGAGGGGGAGATCCAATGGAATCATGGGCGGTTCATGCACTCAAGCGCGTCATGATAGGAGTAGCGATGCTGATGGCGATGGGCGCGCATGCCGCCCCAGCGCTGGCGCATTCAATGCTGGTCAAGGCAGAGCCGCCACGCCGGGCTGTCCTCGCCAAGGCGCCGGCGCAGGTGCGACTCTGGTTCAACGAGGAACTCGAAGGCGAGTACGCGTCGCTTGTTGTACTCGACGCCGAGAAACATCCCGTTACCGAGATCAAGCCTCAACTTACTCCAGATGACCCAAAGTCCATCGTTCTCCCATTGCCGGAGTTGACGCCCGGAAAGTATTCAGTAAAGTTTCGAGTACTGTCGGTAGACGGTCACGTGGTGGAGTCGTCCTTCGACTTCACGGTAAAGGGCAAAGTGCAAAAGAAATGATCGAGGTCATCGGCGCGCTGCTCCGCTGGCTGCAGCTTGCGTCCAACATGATCCTGATCGGCAGTTGCGTTTTTCTTGCAATTGCGGTGCATGCGAAAACCGCACTCGACATCCCATGGCTAGCCCGTCTGGAACGGGCGTTACCGTGGCTTTCGGCCACGCTTCTGCTGGGGTTACTAGGCTTGCTGGCCACGACTACCGCGCAGGCTACGGGCTTGGCTGAAAATGCTTGGCACCCGGGAGCCTGGCTAGAACTCTTACAAAAAACCCGCATAGGACTCATCTGGACGGCACGCGCGGCCCTTGCGCTGCTCGTGCTCGGAATGGCTCTCTACATTCGCTTCTCACCTTGGGCACGCTGGCGGTATGTGCTGTGCGCGACCGTCGCTGCACTCACGCTGGCTGCAGGATCGCTCGCAAGCCATTCCGCAGCCGGAGAACTATCCGTGATATCGGTGCTGCCTTACGCGCTGCATATTGTTCTGGCAAGCGTCTGGCTCGGAGGGCTGCCGGCTATTCTCTCAATAATGTTCGCCACCGCCGGGAAACGATCACACGAGGAAGTGGATCGGTTCGACATCCAGACCATGAAGCGTTTCTCTGCAATAGCGCTTCCTGTGATGGTCGCTGTCGTGGCCACCGGCATCATCGTTGCGAATGACATGGTGGACACGAGCTACGCCGCATTGGTCGCAACGAGCTGGGGCTGGTTTCTCAATACAAAGCTTGCGTTGCTCGCGCCGATTCTCGTGATCGGCGCGTGTGCGCGCCGCATCTGGATTCCGTCACTCGACCAGAACACGGACGTGGCTGCAGTCGGCAAACAGGGACTTCGAAAGTGGGTCACCATCGAATTCGTAATCGCGTTGGTACTGGTATTGGTGGCGACAGTGCTAGCCAACGCCGTGCCGGCGAAACATGCCGTCATTGAGGACTGGCCCTATCCATTCCGCTTCTCCATCGACGCCACCTGGGGCGGGTTGGGCGTAATGATCGGGGGGGGGGTCGGAGTCGCACTGCTTACCCTGGCAGGTGGGGCAGTTGCCCTCGGTCGAACCAAGCTCTGGGAGACGAAGTGGCGCATTGCCATCCCGGCCGTACTGGCGGTCTGTGCGCTGGTTGCAGCGCTGCCTCCCCTTGCCACTCAAGCTTTCCCGGAAACCTACCGCAAGACACCGGTCCCGTTCGATGCCATTTCCGTTGCCAACGGTGCGACCATATTTGCCGCGAACTGCGTGCTCTGCCACGGACCTCAAGCCAAGGGCAATGGCGTTCTGGCCAAGACTTTCGCTATACCACCGGTGGATCTGCTCACAGAGCCGCACACGGCCAAGCACACTGCTGGAGACTTTTTCCACTGGCTGACCCATGGTATTCCCGGTACCGGCATGCCGGCATTTGCGGACAAACTCTCGGAAGAGGATCGTTGGGATGTGGTGAACTTTCTCCATGCCACCTCCCGCGGCTATCAAGCTCGCCTCATTAATCCCTACGTCGCCCCCAATCAGCCCTACATGGCCCCGCAGAATTTCTCCTATTCCGCGCATGACGGTACGAGCGGTACCTTGAAGGACTTCCGTCGGCAGAAAGCGGTACTGCTGGTCCTGTTTTCGTGGCCGGAGTCGCGCGCGAGGCTCGATCAGCTGCGGCTGGCTTATGCCACACTAAGCGGCGCCAATACGGTGATATTGGCGGCACCAGTGAATGATCTCAACCCGGAAGACCTGGCAGCGATCACAGCAGACATGCCTTTTCCAGTGGCGACACAAGGAGCGCCGGAGATCGCACGCAGCTATGCTCTATTCCGTAGGACTCTCAGCAATCCTGATCTGGCTGGTGAGGGAACATCACCCAAGCACATGGAGTTCCTCATAGATCGTTACGGTTATTTGCGGGCGCGCTGGATTCCTAACGTGGACGGAGCGGGGTGGACAGACATCGGCGAACTGACGCGGCAGATCGAACAACTCAATCGGGAAAAGGAACTCCGTCCGCCACCAGACGACCATGTGCACTGAGCTTCGTGTCGAAGTAACGGGGTGTGGCGTGGATTGCGCAGCTACATTTTCAACAGTCATTATCAGGAAAGCGGAATGGAGGCTGTGCTCCCGGCAACCCGAGCGTGTCAGACCCATGTGACCGTGGTCCTTGAAGTCCTGGCTGGCAGCGCCACTCTTGAATACACACGAACAATCGGATGAGTCAGTTACGTCCGTATGTTAAGGGTGGGCACAGGATCGAGAAAACGTAGCTGATCGTTATAACTAAACCGGCACGGATATTGCTTAACGTGCAGATCTCCCCGTAAGCTTGATTTTTAATACAACATTGTATATTTTTTTGCATGCGAATTAGGCTATGCACTTAACTCCAGTACGCGCCAGGCGTGCTGGAGTTATACCGTGGAGGACTATATGCGAACCCTCTCCGAGTTCGAACAGCGCTTCGCTACAGAAGGTGCCTGCCGTGCCTATCTGGCCAGGCTGCGGTGGCCGACCGGGTTCTGTTGCCCCCAATGCATGACCAGCGGCAGTTGGACAACCACACGATGCCTTTTGATGTGCCGCCGGTGTGGATACCAAGCCTCAGTAACGGCTGGAACGATCTTTCATCGAACCCGCCTTCCTCTGCAGGACTGGTTCCGAGCCATGTGGTGGATGACCGATCAGAAACATAGGCTCAGTGCCTTGGGGCTACAGCGCCTACTGGGCTTTGGCAGTTACAGGACGGCGTGGTTGTGGCTGCAGAAACTGCGACGCGCAGTGGTACGGCCTGGCTGGGACAGCCTGGGAGGCCAGATTGAAGTGGACGAAACATATGTGGTGGGCGTCGAGGCTGGACGAAGCCGTCGGCACATGGGAAGCAAGGCCCTGGTGGCGATCGCGGCGCAGGTCGACGGGAAGGGGATTGGGCGCATCTGCCTGCGTCGGATTCCCTCTGCCTCTCCGAGCTCGCTCGTCGCCTTCGTGAAATACGCGGTTGAACCTGGTTCCGTGGTCATCACAGATGGATGGAAGGCCTACGTGGGCTTGAAGCAGGAAGGCTTCAAGCACCAACCGCGCCTGATCAACGCCAGCGGCAAAATAACGTCGGCTTTGCTACCCCGCGTGCACAAGGTGTCTTCCTTATTGAAACGCTGGTTGTTGGGTACCCATAAAGGTGCATTGTCCCGTGAGCAACTGGACTCCTATCTCGACGAATTCACATTTCGGTTCAACCGTCGAACGTCGAGATACCGCTGGAAACTGTTCTACAAACTTGTCGCACAAACCGTCGCGATTGAGCCTATCCCCTACTCGAGGCTGACCGCAGCCACCTCCTAAATAGTAGGCGATAAACTGGAGTTAAGTGCATAGATCGTTGCACGCATTTTGCAAGCGAGACAAGGCTTCAACCTTGGATATTCTACTTGACATCAAGAAACTGTATCCGCTAATCTCCCGCCACGCAGATCTAACGGCAGCAACCAGTATCAATGTTTCGCCGGAGAATTTTTCTCTGGAATAAGCGGTGGGTCTCAATCACTTAACAAGGAGGTCAGTGTATGGCTAGTACAACATGGGGAGGGGGGGCGGATCGGGGCTACGACATGTCGCTCTGGTACGATTCCCGGCCCCTCAAGATCGGCTGGTTTACGATGTTGGCGGCGGTAGGGGCCGAGGTCGTCTTTCAGCGTGTCTTCGGGTATTCCCACGGCCTGGATTCCATGACGCCGGAGTTCGAAAATGTCTGGATGGGGCTGTGGCGCTTTAACGTGATTTCCAACATCATCTTCTCGGCCTCCACCCTCGGGTGGATTTGGAGTACCCGGGATCGCAACATCGCCAACGTCGATCCCAAGACCGAGCTCAAGCGGTACTTCTATTGGATGATGTGGCTCGCGGTGTACGTGTTCGGGGTCTATTGGGCGGGCAGTTATACGCTCGAGCAGGATGCCTCGTGGCATCAAGTGATCATCCGCGATACGAGCTTTACGGCCAGCCATATCATTGCCTTCTACTTCACCTTCCCGTTGTACATCACCTGTGGCGTGGCGAGCTATCTGTATGCCATGACCCGGCTGCCGCAGTTCAGCAAGGCGGTGTCGTTCCCGTTGGTGGGGGCGATCGTGGGGCCGATGATGATTCTCCCGAACGTGGGCCTCAATGAGTGGGGGCATGCGTTCTGGTTCGTCGATGAACTCTTTGCGGCGCCGTTGCACTGGGGCTTTGTGACCCTGGGCTGGTGCGGATTGTTCGGGGGCACGGGCGGCGTGGCGGCGCAGATCGTAGCGCGCATGTCCAACCTGTGCGATGTGGTCTGGAACAACGAGAGCAAGGACTGCTTGCACGTGATCCCGTACTAAGACGTGCCGTCGACTTTGGCGGGCTGACCCCGTACTCCGGATGCCGGAGAGAACGGGGCCGCCCAGCCAGTTGGATATTTAGGGAGGGGACAGATGTTCAGAACGAGCGAGGAGGGGACAAATGGCACTGTTTAGAACCGCTGAGATTATCAAAGCCAGCAAGCTTCCGCCGGAAGGCGTCAAGCTGTCAAGAATGATAGACGCGGTGTATTTTCTTCCGATTGCGTATTTAGGGGTGTTCGCAACATTTCATATGCACTTCGACCTGCTTGCAGGAGACTGGGATTTCTGGATCGATTGGAAGGACCGGCAGTTTTGGGTGACGGTCACACCAATTGTGGAGGTCATGTATCCCGGGGCGATCATGTACTACTTCTGGACGTTCTATCGGCAACCGTTTGGTGCAACATTGAGCATCACGGGGCTGCTCGTCGGGAAGTGGATCACGGTTTTGTTTGCCTGGTACTGGTGGGCCAACTTTCCGGCAAACTTCGTCATGCCGGCCACCATGGTCTCCAGTGCGCTGATCCTCGACTGTACCCTGTTGCTGACTCGGAGTTGGATGCTCACAGCAATATTCGGGGTATGGGCGTTCGCGATGATGTTTAATCCGACAAACTATGCCCTATTCGGGTACAGCCATCAACCGTTGGTGGTGGATGGTCAGCTGCTGTCTCTGGCCGACTACATGGGATTCACCTATGTCCGTACGGGGACGCCTGAGTATATCCGAATCATCGAGGTGGGATCGCTGCGTACGTTTGGCGGCCACACCGTCTGGATTTCCGCGTTCTTCTCGGCCTTCATCTCCATGTTGATGTTCACCATTTGGTGGCAAATGGGGCACTTCGTCGGGCAAGCGTTCTTTTGGGTTAAGGGTAGACGTGGCGTTATGTCACGGAAGAACGATATCATGATCGTCGGTACAGATGAGTTTGCAGCGAGACATGGTACGCCGGATGGAGTTGCACCTAGATTGTCGGGCGGAGCTACATTAGCGGAAGGGAAATCATGAACGCTAAAAACATATTCAAATTGTGCGTGATTGGCTCCCTCGGGATGGCGACGCTGGGGCTCACCCTGGTGTTCAATGCCTCACCCGCTGCCGCCCACGGGGAGCGCTCTCAGGAACCGTTCCTGCGGATGCGTACCGCTCAATGGTACGACACAAGGTGGAATCCGCAGAAAACCGCCGTCAACGATGAAGCGATGTTGTCGGGGAAGTTGCACATATCGGAAGACTGGCCTCGGGCCGTCGTCAAGCCCAATCGTACGTTCATCAACGTGGGGAGCCCAAGTTCGGTGTTCACACGTCTCAGCTCGAAAGTGAACGGGGTTCCGATGTTCACCTCGGGCCCGATGGAGATCGGTGGGGACTACGAATACGTGATTAAGCTGAGGGGCCGGTTACCTGGCCACCACCACATCCACCCGATGTTGGCAGTCAATGGGGCCGGGCCTATCGCCGGACCTGGAGGCTGGATGGATATCACAGGCAATTATAAAGACTTCACCAACCCAGCAAAGCTGTTGGTTGGAGGAACCATCGATACAGAAACCGCAGGCCTAGCGGCCGGGCTCTTCTGGCATTTGATATGGGGTGGGCTTGGATTTGCCTGGATCGGCTGGTTCATGATCAGACCAATGTTCCTCATTCGTGCGCGTGTGTTGGCCCAAGAGGGTGGAGACGCACTGCTGAACGATCCAGTTGACCGCGTAGTGGCCTTTGGGATGCTAGGAGTGTGTCTTTGTTTTGATTGCCGTTGGTTTCTTCGTTACGGACAGTCAGTATCCGTATACCATCCCGCTCCAGGCGGGTGAACCAAAGATCAAGGCGACTCATTTGAAGTCGGATCTTACGGTAAAGGTGCTCGCCGCAGATTACGATGTTCCTGGTCGCGCCCTGCGCATGACCCTGCAGGTGACCAACAGCGGTGAGCAGCCACTCAGGATTGGAGAGTTCACAACGGCAGGTATCCGGTTCCTCAACAAGGTTGGCGTAGCCAACAACATGGACCCGGACTACCCAGCGGAGATTATGGCAACAGACGGCTTGCATATCGAGGATGAGTCTCCAATCAACCCGGGCGAAAGCAAAGAGGTCAAGATCGACTCGAGAGACTCGCTCTGGGAAGTACAGAGACTTATGGACCTGGTCCACGATCCTGATCAGCGCTTCGGAGGTCTCATCATGTCTTGGGACGAATCCGGCAATCGCCACATCAACAGTATTGCTGGTAACATCATCCCGGTCTTCACGAGGGCCTCAGCAAGCTAAGGGTTTAGTCACGTAAGCGTGACGCCGATCCGCCGCCGTCGTAAGACGGGCCGGCGGATCGGCTTTTTTATGGAACGAGAAGAATGCTTAAAATGGACATCTCGGAGACGGCACAACGCGCCTGCTCAGGCTCGAAGTACACGACATTCTCCCGCTCGTTCTCTCGAGCGTCGTCTTCACGGATAGGCAGCGCTGGAATGAACCCACGATCAGAAAATAACACCGGAAGAGTTGTGGATCTGAGCAATCAAGCGGCGACCCTCGTCTATATCTCCCTACAAGGACAAACCAGAAACTCGGCAGCCAAGTGAAAAAGTTCGCCTCATCAGTCTGCAACCTTCTTTAGCCGTCGATCGAGCGAGAAACGAGTGAAACCAAAGCTGCTTGGCAGCCAACGTCTTGTTGTAGCTCGCCAGCCGCAAGACTTCATCGATGACCATCCGCTCAATGTCGGCGAGAGTCTGTTGTCCGGGCTTCATATCGATCCGGAGCATCGAATCTGTCACAATTTCTGAGGCCACTGCCACATGCGGTGCGATCTCACACACTTCACTTGGCGAACAAGCGGGCGTACGCGTCCGTCCCTGGCAAAAGACCATAGCCCGTTCGAGAATATTCTGAAGTTCACGAACGTTTCCTGGATATTGGTATCGCTCCAGTACCGCACGCGCTGCTGGAGCAATATCAGGAATTGGTTTGTTGAACTCCTGAGTCAGCTGGATGCGTTAAAGCATGTGCCTCAGACCGCTGAAGAAATGGCATCTTCACATCGAGCAACACAAGGTCAGGAAGGTTGTGTTGAGGCCCCTCCAGCAACTCTTCGCCGAATTCATACCCAACCACATGATGGCCTTGCCGAGTCAGCGGTTTGGCAATGTCCGAGCGAGTCGCCTGCTCATCGTCAGTCACAAAGATGATTGCCTGCATGGGCTAGCCTTTCACCAGCTGGATATCTTGGGATTTAGGCAGCCAAATACTCACGATGGTGCCTTCTCCAACCTCGCTTGTCAGATGGATCTCTCCACGATGCCTCTCGATAATGTTCTTGCAGATCGCCATCCCTAATCCAGTTCCGTTACGTTTCCCCGACGTAAAAAATGGTTCGAAGACGCGGGACAGCACTTCTGGTGAAATACCTTTACCGGCATCTCGGACTTGTATCATGATGCCGGGCTGTTCCTGGTGGAGAAACTCATACGCCGCGATTTCCATGGACAATCCGTCCCGTGGGAGAGGCATCGATCGCATTGTCGATGACGTTTATAAGCACTTGCTCGATTTGGTCTCGATCAGCGTGCAGATGGTCGGCTCCCTGAGATATGGAAGTTCGGACCTTGAGATGTTTAGCCTGCAGAGGCCCGCTCAGCAACTTGAGGATATGGTTGATGAGGTCGGACAAAACAAATTGAACCAGCACAAGCTCGCGAGTCCTCGCATACTCAACAATCTGATTCACGATCCGATCCATTCGTTTGGCCTCGTGAAAAATCACGTCGATCTCAGCGCGTCTTGGATCTGCCGGCTCGAACTCATCCAATAACAGCGATGCCGTCGAGCCGATCCCGACCAGGGGATTCCTGAGCTCATGGGCAATGCCGGCCGCCATCTGCCCCAACGTCGCCAACTTCTCGGTCCGACTTAACCGCAATTGCATGGCATGTAGCGCCGTAATGTCGATATTGAACGCCACATAGATCGGATTGGGGCTATCGAGATCAGCGATCGGCACGCGCCGACTCAAAATAGTCCGTACGCCTCCGTCTGCGTGGACAAACCGGAAGATCAGTTCGCACTGGCGGCTCGCCGCGACAGCCTGTGAAAATTCCGACATAACACGCTCGAGATCTTCAGGATGAATTCGTGCACGGAAAGCGGCGGGATCGATCTTTTCGTCAGGATCAAGCCCGGCTAAGACTTGATTGTGTCGATTGCTGAACGTGACCTGCATCCCCTTCGTCGTAAAGATGCCGATCGGAGCGTTATCCACCAGACCGCGGTACTTCGATTCAGAGTCGGATAAATGCTGGTTGAGTATACGGAGCGACGCCTCGGATTTTAGCACTTGATCAAACTGTTCCTGAACCTGCCGACTCATCTCTTGCATCACCCTGGTGAGGCCTCCGATCTCGTCTTTCCGGTCCAAAACAGGGATGACAGGACAAAGCCCGCCGGATGAATCAGCAACGGCCTTCGACAGATTGACAAGAGGGATCGCGATCGATCGGGCAATCAGATAGAGCGCACAGACGATGAACCCAAACGTAAATAGCCCACCGCCTAAAATTGCAAGAAGTGTCGACGTGCGATCTAGGCTTATTTGAGCGAACTCATCGAGCGCGCTTTTCTGCTCAAATGTATCGAGTCGTGCCATCCAAGTCCGAAACTCGGACATCAGTGCTCTTCCTCGCCCTTCGTTGATATACTGGAGCACGATCGACTTTCGGCCAGATTGAAGGTCTTTGATGAGTCCTTCCTTCTCTGCGACGATCTGGCTAACGAGGGCTTCAGCATCCTTGAAGTGTTGCTGCTGGTCTCTCTGAAAGTCTCTCCTTCAGATCTTGTCTCGACCCCACGAAGGTTTTGCTAGCGCCTCCTGATACGGCTTGAGATCGCGAGCATCTTCGGTCAACACATATCCGCGAAAACCCGTCTCTAAGTCGACCACCAGCCGCATGTATTGGGCTGCAGCCTTCTGGGTAAGATAGAGATTGTTCAGCCGCTCTTCATCCTGCGAAAAGGTTTGCACATTGATGTATGTCACGATGCTGACGAGAATGAGGGAGGCGAGAGGGATGGTAGTGATGAGGAGTAGCTTGGAATGAATCGGAAGATTATTGAACAGGCCGGCGATGCGCTGGTACATGGAATCTCCCTCGCACTCCAGCCTTCATGCCAGAAACGACCATGTGAATGCCTAGGATTTAGATCCAGCTCGAAGCGGTGTGACGAGTGGTCGTCTTCGGATTTTGCGCTACGTCGCGAATGTGCACGACGAGTCTGGCCAGTCCTTAGTGATCGGCTTTATCCTTGGCTACGTCAGCCACCTGACGGTGTAGCACATGCTCTAATGCCCGGTTAACAACCGGTTCTACCAGCTGGAGGTCCACGGTCTTAATGATGAAGTCATAGGCCCCCAGTTTCATGGCCTCGACCGCCTCTTCGACTGTTCCATATGCGGTCAGCAAGATCACCACCACATCTCGCGATTTCGCGCGAAGTGCCGCCAGGGTTTCGATCCCTGTTTTCCCAGGCATCTTCATGTCGACGAGAACCAGATCGGGAATCTCTTGCTCAACTGCAACCAGCAGTTCATCCCCGGACTTGAAACCACGGACTTTATTCGAGCCCTTCGACAACCGCTTTACAATCGCGTTGAGAAGCGCAGGTTCATCTTCTGCGACAAAGATACTCGCTTGCATTTCGGCACTCCTTTCAATTAGTGCAGTGTATCGACATGTTATTCAGGCTACATGCGGCCATTAAGCACCTCCAGCGCCCGCGTCTGCCTGGGAATGACAGCCCTTGCCACGTGCAGCTTGTCCGCTAGCTTGGGATAGTCTGTCCAGATGATGGCAGAGGCGAATTCGGCCATAAAGCGGCTCTTGAGTACGGCGCGAGCAGGGTCAACACCGACTTCCTGGTAGGGCGCTACGGCGAGCAACAGAAAGCCGTCATCGGGGATACGGTTGTATTGCATGTTGGCCTCGATGATGCCACAGCCTTGCTGATGGGGCGGAGTCGGATCAGCCATCAATGGTACTCCCTGAACGGTTTGGACAATATCATAATGAGATGTAACCGACGCCTCCCGCCTGACGTTTCCGCGCCGCCTCATGCAAAGGCAGTGAGGTTCCCAGGGACTTGACTCACGCGATAGGCCAGCGCGTGGTCCGAGAGCCCACGGAAGTGCTCCATCCCGACGAGGACACAGGTATGCCCGGCTTCAATACAGCGATCCTGGAACCCGTGTAAATATTCCATGGTGGTGTGGTCCACAATCTTTCCGGCCAAAATGATCATATAGTTGGCTTTCATGCCCTCAGGAATGACGATTGCCTTGAGCGCCGCGTCGAGTTTCACCAAATTCATACAGGTGGCCGACGACAGGTAGATTTTGTAGGGATTCTTCATCTCCCCGACGGTGCCCCGTAGCACCGCATTCGCCGCGACGGTCATCACCTCACGAGAGCCGCGGCTGTCTCCGATGCGGATGACGGGATTGCGGAACAATTCTTTGAATGCGCCCCCTATCCCGCCGCCCTGGGGATCCTTGGCCGAAGCCCGTACGACATCCTTCACGAGCAAGACAATCTTCGCCAGGGTGGCGACGATCATGCCGTCCAGCAGGTCCGAGGTGGATAACGTCACCACGACGTTGACCAGGGCGAGAAAAATCTGTTCCTTGCCGACCGAGAAAGATCCGCTTGAAGACTTTGTTCGAGCAGAGTTTCCATCCGATCCACATGAGCAACCCTGCCAGGGCCGATTTTGGAATTTGATTGATGAGGGCTGCGGCGAACAGCAGGATGATCAACTGAAAGCAGGCATAGTAGAAGTTGGCCCAGAGGGTTCGGCCCCCTGCGAGCATGTTGACCGTGCTTTTGAGCCCGCCGGGGATGATCGTCAATCCACCCAGCAGACTGGAAGCGGTGTTGGAGACCCCCATGGCCCGCAAGGTGACATTGGGGTTCGACTTTCGTTTAAACGGGTCGATCTTATCGATGGCGGCGATCGTCGCGAGCGACTCGGTGCCGTCGATGAGGGTCAGGGTGATAATGATGAGTATGAGAGACCCATATAAATCTGGTCTGGAAAAGGCTTCAGCGAAATGGGGAAAGACGATGCCATGTTCAAAAATATCGAGGGGTACATGAATGAGCTATTTCTCCTCGAGCCCCAGGATCCAAGAGACCAAGCCGGCTAGAACGATCACGACGAGGGGCACCGGGACGAGCTTCGGCCACTTTCCTTTTATACGGGCAAGGATGCCGCTAATAAAAAAGAGAAGGAAGAGGGTCACCGCTCCAATCACGGTGATCAACGGATTCAGGCCCATGACATGTTCGGGGATATCAGCATGATGGCTTTGGGAATGGATTTGATGGGCGGTGTGATGTACCCGAGAAATGCCGGGATTTGTTTGATGATGATCAGCATGCCGATCGCCATCAACATGCCTTCGACCACCGAGATGGGAAAAAACAGCGCGAATCTCCCGGCATTGAAGATGCTGAAGATCACCTGAACGACACCGACGATAGAAATGGCCACCAGCAAGAGCGGATAGCCCGCCTCCAAATCTCCATGACCCAATGCGAGCGTGCCGGCCATCAGCGCCGGCGCCAGGCCGGCGGCCGGGCCGCTGATCGTGATATAGGCTCCCCCGAGGAAGGGGAAGACAAATCCCGCGATGATCGCCGAGATCAGACCACAGACCGGAGGCGCACCGGAGGCAATCGCAATACCGAGCGAGAGCGGGATCCCCATCATGGCGACTTGCAGCCCCGCCATCAGGTCGTATTGCCAATGCTTCAGCCCAGCCACCCCGTTTTGGGGTTTCTCTATGTGCTGGAATGTCTTCTACTGGTAGAGTTGCCGCTCCATGCGATGACATGCTGTTCCTCCTAAATATCCGGTTTCCCTAAAATTCCTTGGAGCTATAGATCTTCTTCATTTTTCGACGAAGACATTAGTTCGTTGTTCCGTGCACGTTGGCAATTCTAGAGCGCTGCGCACGACCAGTGCTTTGGAGGCTTCACGCACTGGCGCACATACCAAAGAGCATCATTGTAAAAATCACGGTGAATGCGAGATGTTACAGAAACAGATCACTCGCGGTCAAGAGGCAGGGTACAATCGAGCGGTTTTAATATGGGCTGGCTCAAAACCCACCTGCAACATTTTTGGGAGAAAGTGTTGCAGGGGAAACATCTACACGCAGTTGAGTCTTGCAGAACGGACGATAATCCACACGCAACTGGAGATGGGCTGACAGCGATCTTACCGGCAACTTCGTGACATCAGATATGCTGTGAACCAGATACGTTGCGATTACCACCTACAATCACCCCAATAACTCACCCTTCCGAAAAAAAGAGGGAGAGGCAATGCCTCTCCCTCCCCTAGACTGCGTTACTTCGTCACATTCATCAAACCATGACGCCTGACCGCTACAGATTTACACCGCTGTGTTTTGAGGTCACAGCGGTGTAATCTCCTCCGATTACTTCAGGAGGTTCTTGTAGATGTCCGGTTGATCTGCGCCTTCCACCTTTATCAGGCCAACGGCGCCTTTTGCGATGCGGAAGATTGCGTGGTCAACATTGATATAGGTTCCGGGCACTTCGACCTTAAACTCTGCCATGGAAGAGCCACCAGCCGGCACGACAGTGGCCGGTCACAGGCTCATTTGGGACTAACAAAGTGCTTGACTCTTAACCGGACACTACGATATACACTGGCAAATTCTGGCTATGTTATTCTTTTCCTCACACACAGACGAAGTGCCAGTGAGACCCTCACATAGAAAAGACCAGTTGCACATTTGCCTGGAGCAGTTCGCCCAACCATTTCAGAGAAGGAGTTCAACCATGATGAAAAGACAATCACCTCAACTGATGGCCATCGCAGGGGCCATGGTCCTTGCGATGGCCGGATTGATGGGATTGCCCTCCGAGGCATCCGCGAAGACCCATGACGTCAAGATGACGGCGCTCGAAACGGAAATCGTGATTGAAGGAACGGGAACGAAATATAAGGCCTGGACGTTCAACGGCCAGATGCCGGGGCCGGCCGTGCGGGTCACGGAAGGCGACACTGTCAACTTCACGCTGGAGAATCCCAAGACCAATGTTTTTCCACACGCCATGGACTTCCATGCGGCGGAAATCGATTTCCTGAAGAACTACCGGGCCATCAATCCGGGAGAAACCATTTCCTTCACCTTTGTGGCGAAGAAGCCCGGCGTGTTTTTCTATCATTGCGGCGCAGCGCCCATGATCCAGCACGTCGCGCGCGGCATGTTCGGCGCGATTATCGTCGATCCCAAGGATCCGAAGGTCTGGCCGAAAGCGGACCGGGAGTTTTTGTTGGTCCAATCTGAGCTCTGGAAGAACCCCGACGATGTCGAGGCCATGTTCGCTCGGAAGTTCGACTATACGGTCTTCAACGGAGGGATCTTCAAGTATCATCCCTTCTTCATCGGCGCGGAAGCGCTGGAGGCGAAACCGAATGAGCGGGTCCGGATCTATTTTGTGAACGCGGGCCCCAACGAGTTTTCCTCGCTCCACCCGATCGGCGAGATTTGGGACAACGTCTACGAGAGCGGGAACCCTCACAACAAACTCACGGGGGTGCAAACCTATGTCGTGGGACCCGGAAGCGCCGCCACATTCGACTTGGTCTCCGAATCACCCGGGGTCTATCCGATTGTGACGCATTCGCTCACTGGAGCCCTTCGTGGAGCCATTGCCGCGCTGACGATTACACCGGTAGCCAAGGATGCTCCGCTGATGCCACTGACGCCCTGGAAGCCCTAAACGACCAGAAATATAAATAGAGCTGTGCACTCGAAGGAAGCCCTCATTTACCTCTCAAAAAGGAGCGCCTTTCATGAAACAACTTTCTCGCGCCATCAAGACTATGCTGACCGTCGCCGTACTGTTGACCTCAGCGCCGGTGTGGGCAGCCGATGCTCCATTGCCCTCACTGTATGAACGACTCGGCGGAACCGGCCCTATCACGGCCGTCGTCGGCAAGTTCGTCAGCATCGTGGGCCAAGACACCCGCATCAACGGGTGGTTTGCCAAAGCCGATCTGCCGCACCTGAAGAAGCAGCTGGTCGACCAGGTCTGCCAAGCCAGCGGAGGCCCCTGCACCTATGAAGGGAAAGACATGAAAACAACGCATGCCGGCATGAAAATCACGACGGCTGCCTTCAATGCCCTGGTTGAAGACCTCGTCAAGGCATTGGATACGTTCAACGTGCCAGCCAGGGAAAAGAACGAACTCCTTGCCGTGCTGGGTCCTATGAAGAAGGACATCGTCGAAGTACCGTAAAGGGCGACGGGCAGGCGGTGAGATCCTCGCCGCCTGCCCATAAACGCGTTCAAGAGAGGAACACTGCAACCCAGCCGAGCCGGAGCTTCGCATGGTCCGACAACTCGCATCACCGTCTACCATGAGATCTTAAGACAAATCGATGAACCTACCCAAGGGCTTCAGATCGCCTCCCTGCAGACAGGTATTCCGATGACGCGAACAGCTCATCGCAGATACGCAAACCGGACGCAGACGCCCTTCGCGAAGAGCGTACCCGCAACCTGCCCACAGCCTCATGTAGACGGCAAGGCCACGCTCAGGCACAACCGTCTGATGCTTGCGATGGCGCTCACCGTGGGTCTTGCCGTATTTCAGCCGGCCGAAGCCAGCCACGCTGCCATGGAGAGAGTTCCCGTCGTGCTGATAGGACCTGGCTGCGACACCCATGAGAACGAGCTAAGCAGGGCGTTGCTCACCTTGCAGGGTGTGAACGCCGCGCATTTTCATCGCATAGCCGATCACGTCTTGGTGGATATCACCGTTGGCATAATCGTGCCGGAAGAACTGGTTCACCATCTCAATACGGCGGCCACGTCATGGCAATGCCGCGCTGAAATTATGCAGTCCTGCATCACGGCAGACCTGGCCCCCCATACTCGAAAAAACGCACCATGAGTGGGCGATTGAAATCCCACCAGTTTCGCACGCTATGCGGGATCATCGCCGGACTGATGTTTCTCCACGAACAGCCTTTGCCGTAGCGGGCTTCGGTCAGTTCCTGAAGCAGACGTTGGCGGACCGATCCTGACAGAATGTTCAGGAGAGGAATACCGCCCAACTCATGAGGAAGGGCGGTGCGGGAGGGCTTACTTTGTGATTTGTTTAGCTGCTTCGACAATCGATCGTGCTCCGATGCCAAAGTGATCGACAAGTTCGTCCGGCTTCCCGCTGTGTGGGATCGTGCGAACGGCAAGCTTATGCACTTTAATGCCTTCTGGTCCGACCGCGCTGAGCACTGCATCTCCGAGACCGCCGTGCGCATAATGATCCTCAACGGTGAGGATGCGCCCCTGAGTGGCTCTGGCACTGTCCAGCAACGTGGTGCGATCAATGGGAACAATACTATAAAGATCGACGATCCGCACGGAGAGGCCTGCGCCTTTCAATGTGTCGTAGGCCTTCAGGGCTTCGAAGAGTGTGACGCCGGCTGCGACGATCGTGAGGACATCTGATGCGCTTTGGCGAATGACCTTCGATCCGCCGATCTGGAAGGTTTCATCTGGTCCGTATAGGACCGGAGATTTCGGACGACCAGCCCGAATGTAGACCATCCCTTTGTGCGTAGCAGCCCTTTCAACGAGCCGATACATACAGGTCGCATCGGACGGATACAACACGGTCACGCCCGGTTGCGCAGCCATCATCGCAATATCTTCCAACCCCATCTGCGAGGGGCCGTCTTCCCCGATACTCACACCGACGTGTGTGCCGACAAGTTTGATGTTCGAGCCGCTGATCGCAGCCATGCGGATAAAGTCATAGGCTCGCGTAAAGAATGCGGCAAACGTGGCAACGAATGGAATTTTTCCGCAGGCCGCCAGTCCAGCAGCAGCTCCGAGCATATTTTGTTCCGCGATAAAATTTTCGAAGAATCGATGGGGAAACTTCTTGCCGAACTTATCGGTATAGGTCGAATTTTTCACATCGGCATCCAATCCCACGACCAACGGATTGACCGAGCCCAGTGCTTCAAATGCATTGCCGAATGCTTCGCGCGTGGCGACAGAGTCGCCTACTTTGTAGGGCGAAGGTGGGAGAGGGCTGATAGACGAAGCCCCCTGAACCGGCGCCGATGGTTTCTTCAATGAAATGGCGGTGCTGCTCGCTCTCAACTGCTTGGTCAACTCATCGATCGCCTTCTGGGTTTCCTCGCCTTTGGCGACCGGCTTCCCGTGCCAGCTAGGATGGTTCTCCATAAAGGAGATGCCCTTGCCCTTCAACGTTTTGGCGAGGAGCACAGTCGGTTTCCCTTTGGTGCCGGCAGCAGTATCGAATGCGTCGAGCAGCGATGAAAGATCGTGCCCGTCAACCACCAGCGCCTGCCAGCCAAAGCCGGCCCATCGGGATCGATAACCCTCCATGTCATGTTGCAGTATGGTGGGATCGCTTTGACCGAGTCGATTGACATCCACAATGGCACAGAGGTTATCCAAGCCATGATGGCGCGCGAGTTCAGCCGCTTCCCATACGGATCCTTCAACAGATTCTCCATCGCCCATCAAGACGTAGGTTCGGTGATCCAGTTTGTCGACGAATTTTGCATTCAGGGCGATACCGATACCCACTGGAAGGCCTTGCCCCAACGAACCCGTTGCCATATCGACAAACGACAAGCGAGGCGTTGGGTGGCCTTCAAGATCGGACGTCAGCGTTCGGAGCTTGAGAAGTTCGCTCTTGGGAAAGAGACCTGCTTCGGCCCAAGCGGCATAGAGCAGAGGGGCAGCATGGCCTTTTGACAGCACGAACCGATCGCTATTGTACGCCTTCGGATTTGTGGGATCGTATCGCATGACTGAGAAGAAAAGGGCCGCGACAATGTCCGCAGCAGAGCAGCAGCTAGAGGGGTGCCCGCTTCCGGCTTCACTCGTCGCGCGAACGCTCTCGATCCGAAGCTGTGTGGCCTTATTCTGCAGTTCAGTAAGCAATTCGGGCGAAGCGGTTGAGCTAGCCATCGGAACTCCTTTCGGGATTGAATGCCAAGGATACTGCCTGACTTTTCTTGTCTTTTCTATCGGCAGTAACGCGGCGGTGGGGCTTGAGGCTAACAAAATGAAATGGGGGGAGTCAATAAACCTCAACAACTTTTCTACTGTGGCTTGATAAAACCAGTGGACGGAGTTGACTGCTCTTCGGTGTCTTTGATCGCAAGCCTCATTATCCTGACAGGCTATAGCAACCTTCTTCCAGAGTAGCTTTTTGAAACATCCAGATTCTTGGTCGTGGACTCGCCGAGTTTTCTTGAAAACGTCTTATTGGCGGGCTTCTGTTGCTCGGAGGCAAGCTGCTGCTACCCTCGGTCGCCCACGGCGACGATACTCCTGACTGCGCGAAAATATCGGATCGTGGTGTCGCTCGTGACGGTGTAGCGCGACCTCCAGACTCACCGAAGTGATGAGATGGCGTTGTGAGGCGATCACGTCTCGGGTATGCGCTATGTCCCGGGAGGACAATCCCCGAATCGAGCCACCGGCCAGCGCTTCGGATGCAACATAATCCCAGCCATCACGGCCAACGCCACGTTGGCTTTAAACACCGCTGAGTGAGTTCGTCTCGTTCTTTTTGCCATCTTCTGCGCCCTTTCATCGCCCAGGAAAACCATTAACAGCAGCAGATCCATCACATATTCGGCTTATTCAAATTTCCGGAGTCACTTCCGTTACCACGACAGAATGAACCCCAGCGGACGGAGCGTGAGAAGTTGTACCGAGTCGAACGTGACTGAGTCAGCCAGACAGGAGACGCGATTGCACAAATTTGCTTTCAAGAACAATGAGATAGCTTGACATGCCTGAGGTCTTCACGCAGACTCCCCTACATGCAGGACCAGACGGAGCAGACCCTTCTTGCCAAACTCGCCGAACATGCCGGTATCGCGACTGACTATTACGATATAGCCGGTAATTTTCACCTCACCTCCGATGATACCCGGCGCGCCATACTGACTGCCATGGGCTTTTCGGTCGATTCGACCGAATCGCTGACACAGGCGCTGCAAGATTGGGATGAGGCACCGTGGCAACGCCCCTGCAGCGCGGTGCAGGTTCTGCGTGACAATGAGACGGGACCTTCTGTCTCCTGTTATCTCGCGATCGAGGACGGAAAAGAAGGGTCCGTCGTAGTGGCGTGGCAGATTTTCGACGAAGCGAACACCGTGGTGCAAGAAGGACAGGCAGGGCCTGGGCTTTCCGCCATGGAGGTCCGTTTTCTCAAAGGTCAACGGCATGTGCGTATCGAAATACCGGCTCCGAATGGTCTCTCGCTCGGGTACTACAAATTGATGATGCGGGCCGAGGGCTTGGTCGGGGGAAACGTGGGAACGATGCGTGTCATTGTGGCCCCACGCCAGTGCTATGTTCCGCCGTCGCTTGAGGGGAACCAACGGCTGTGGGGACTGGCCTTGCAACTCTATTCGTTGTCCTCCGACCGTAACTGGGGATGCGGCGACTTCACCGACCTCGGTCATATTGTGGAGTGGGCTGGGAAAGAGCTCGGCGCCGGATTCATTGGGCTCAATCCGCTGCACGCACTGCGAAATACTCCACCGTATCACATTAGTCCCTATGCGCCGGACAGCCGACTATACCTCAATGAACTCTATATCGATCTCGAGCGGCTGCCGGAGTTTTATGGATCGGAGAAGGCGCAGCAACAGTTCCGTGCTCCCGAGTTTCAAGCCAAGCTTCAGGCGTTGCGAGAAAGTCGGCGGGTGGACTACGGTGCCGTTGCAACCGCCAAGCGCACCATGCTCGATCTGGCCTACCAACAATTCCTCACAGATGCCTACAGCGGAGAGGAGCCAAATCTCCAACCCCGCACAGCACGCGGCTTGTTCTTGGAGCGGTTTATCCAGACTGAGGGCACACCGCTTGAGTTACATGCCACCTTCCAGACGTTGGAAGAAGAACGCCGACTGATTCAATCCTCGCCGGCCTCTTGGCACGATTGGCCCAAGCAATTGTTGATGCCTGGCCAACCGGCTCGTGAGTATGCGGAACGCCACCGGACACGCATTCGCTTCTTTCAATACCTTCAGTGGGTGGCGAGCGAACAGCTGAACGATGTCCGACGTGCAGCGGAGCATCTGGCAATGCCGATCGGGCTCTATCATGACCTGGCTCTCGGCGCCGATCGGAATGGGGCTGAAGCCTGGATCTATCAATCGGTGTTGGCGTTCGGAGCCGACTGCGGCGCCCCGCCTGACGCATTTGCGCCAGTGGGACAGAATTGGGGCTTACCTCCGATCAACCCTCACGCGCTGCGCGCCAGCGGCTATGAGCTGATGATCCAGCTATTTCGCAACAACTTTCGATCCGGCGGAGCCATTCGATTGGACCATGTGATGGCGTTCTGCCGGCTCTTCTGGATTCCGCGCGGGAGGCCTGCATCCGAAGGCACCTATGTGCAGTACCCCTTTGAAGACTTGTTGGCGATCGTGGCATTGGAAAGCGTTCGGTCCAAAACCCTAGTCATTGGAGAAGACCTCGGCACGGTCCCCGATTGGGTCAGAGAACAGTTGGCGAAGGCGCGAGTACTGTCGTATCGTGTGTTCTACTTCGAACGCGGCGCAGACGGCGCCATGAAGCCGCCCGGCGACTATCCCGCACAATCGCTGGCTGTAGCCACGACGCACGACTTGCCGACGCTCACCGGATTTTGGTCCGGCGAGGATCTACTCGTACGGGCGGAATTGGGTGCCTTTCCAGATGACGAAACGCGCCGGCGCGCCTGGGAAGAGCGCCGGCGCGACAAGTCACACATCCTCCGTGCGCTTCAGCGGGAAAACCTTCTGCCACCTGGCGTAACGGAGGACCTAGCCACCGCTCCCGCCATGACGACTGAACTCTGCCGAGCGATCCATCTCTACCTGGCCCGCACACCGTCCTGTCTCGTCCTGGCAAATCTCGAAGACGGCTTGGACGAACTTTCGCAAACCAATCTTCCCGGGACGGTCGATACCCATCCGAACTGGACCCGGAAGTATGCGGTTCGTGTGGATGAGATGTTGGGTGATGAACGTCTGCGGCAACTTGGAGCTGCCTTGCGTTCCACCCGTCCGCTAGGGTAAGACCCTCTGTCCGGATGCTGAAAAAGTCCGCCTGCTTCGTTCTCGGCTCATCGAAATCCTCAACGTACCCCTGAGGGTACGCCTCCGGTTTCGACTCGCCTGCGGCCTTGCTGGACGGCCTTTTTGAGCATCCGGCAACTATGTCACAATGCGGTTTTTCTCAACCTGCTAGGGATTGGACCATGGTTCATCGGCAATTTACGTATCTCCCACTCCCATGTTGAAACAAAATCGCATTGTGCTGGCGATCGCAGGGGCGGTGTTCCTGGCGATCGTCGTGCTTGAAATGGCCGCCCCGGCGAATGTTGTTGGCGCGTACGGTTTTGTGGTGCCGATTCTGTTGGTTGCCACAGTGCGCAGTCGCAGCCTGATGCTCGTAACGGTAGTGGCCTGTATCGTGGCGACCTATATGGGGTTGATGCAACCAACCAAACCGGGGCGGTTTCAATCGGCGGTGATCAACCGCAGTGTGGTTGCAGGAGTACTCCTGGTCGTGGCGTATATCGGTATGACGTGGGAGGAACGCAAGACGAGAGAGGCGGCGGCACGTGCCGCTCTCGCCCGGGAGACGGAAAATCTCCTGAAGGCCAATACACAGCTGGTTGAAGCGAAAGACCAGTTGAATCGCTCAGAACGCTTAGCTGCGGTGGGGCAATTGGTGGCTTCCGTAGCACATGAGATCGGAACGCCGTTACACTCGATTGCCTGGCATGTACAAGCACTGGCTGAAGAGCCGGGCGTCACACCTGAGATGAAGAAGCGGGTGACCGTGATCGATGAGCAGCTCACGCGGGTGGTTCGGATCATTCAGGATTTGCTGTCCTCAACCAGACAGCGCCTACCTGAACCGACATGGTTGCCCGTGGACAAGGTGATCAGTCCGGCAGCCGTACTCATGGAACCGGCCTTCCATGCAAAAGAGATCACCATGACGGTTGAGATTCCCAAAGAACTTCCGCTCGTCTGGGCCGATGCAGAAAAGATGCATCAAGTATTGGTGAACGTATTCGCCAATGCCTTAGCCGCCACCCCAGCGCATGGAGCGGTGCGCGTACTGGTAGGAACCCATGCGGCTTCGCCAGAAGAACTCGACCGTGGCCGCCGGGTGGCCGACACGATGTCACCTCTGGTGATTACAGTCGCGGTGCAGGATACGGGATGCGGCATGCCGGAAGCCGATGTACAAAAAGCGTTTGAACCATTTTTTACGACCAAGGCGATTGGCAAGGGCACCGGGTTAGGGCTATTCTTGAGCCGCGAAACAGTCCTGGCCCATGGAGGCAGTCTTGTGCTCGAGAGCGAGACTGGGCGCGGCACAACTGTGACCGTGACTTTACCTGGGTTGAAAGCCGAGCCGACGCACATGACGGAGAAGATCTGATGCAACCAGCGAATATTCTCGTAGCTGACGACGATGCGGTCGCGCGGGATCTCTTGGCTGAAGCCTTAAAGAAGGAAGGTTATGCCGTTGAAACCTTCGCCGGTGGAGAAGAGGTCATCGCTCGTGGACGCCAGGGACGAGTGGATCTGGTGCTGACAGATATTCGCATGGGCGCGGTCGACGGACTGACCGTCTTGCGCGAATTTAAACGCATGAGCCCTGACACGGAGGTCGTGGTGCTGACCTCGTTCGGATCTCTTGAAGGTGCAATCGAAGCGATCAAGCAAGGGGCCTACGACTATCTCGCCAAGCCGTTTAAGAAAGAGGATATCACGCTGGTAGTCAAGCGAAGCCTCGATCACTGCCGACTCATCCGAGAGAATGCCCGGTTTCGTGAAGAGTTGAAAAACAAAGATGAATGGTCTCCGCTGGTGGGAAGCAGTCCCGCCATGCTGGAAGTGTATAAGCTGGTGGCGCGGGTGACCGAGAGCAAGAGCACGGTGCTCCTGCAAGGGGAAAGCGGGACCGGCAAGGAACTGATTGCGCGGGCGATCCATGCCAATGGGCCACGTCGGGACAAGCCATTTATTCCGGTGAATTGTGGAGCGTTACCGGATGCCCTGCTGGAGTCGGAAATGTTCGGATATGAGAAGGGAGCCTTTACCGGCGCGGTGGGAAACAAAGTCGGCCTCTTTGAGTCCGCGAACGGGGGCACGTTGTTTCTCGATGAGATCGGCGAGTTGGGACAGGCCGTGCAAGTGAAGTTGTTGCGGGTGATGCAAGATCACGAGGTCCGCCGTGTCGGCAGCACGACATCGACGAAAGTCGATGTCCGTATCATCGCAGCGACAAACCGAGATCTTGAGCAGCTCGTCAAGGCGGGGAAGTATCGGGACGACTTATTTTATCGGCTTAATGTCGTGCGCATCACCTTGCCGCCGCTTATGGAGCGGCGGGAGGATATTCCGATGTTGGTGCATCACTTCTTGCAGAAATGCGCGGCGGGGGCGGCGCATGCGGTGCGCGGGGTGCTGCCGGAGACCATGACGTTGTTGATGCAGTACCGGTGGCCCGGCAATGTGCGCGAGTTGGAAAACGCCATTGAGCGGGCTGTCTCGTTGAGTCACGGTCCCCTCCTCACCCCGGACGATCTGCCGGCGTCGCTGCATCGGACAGAGCTGCCAGTGAAGGAGACCGCCGGGGCGATCGGCGACAGCGATGAGGGATGTTTGTCGCTTGAAGAGGTCGAAAAACGCCATCTCGCCCGCGTGCTGAAGGAAACCAAGGGGAATAAAGTCAAAGCCGCAAAGATTCTCGGCATCGATCGGCGCACGCTCTATCGAATGGCTGACCGGTTTGGATTGGATCTTGGCGATGATGCCGACAGCGGAGAGTTAGAGTAGGAAACAAGTCTGGTCTGTTTGGTCCATTTGGTTTATTTGGTTCATCTGGTTGATCCGGTTAGTCTGGTTTAACCAAACAAACAAGACAAACAAAATAAACCAAATAACGGTCTTCTTCCGCTGGCGGAATATTTTAGCAGCCGGCTAAGAGGGCGAGGTTGAATTCGCAAAGAGTGTTGGTCACTTGGCGTTACCGACCTTTAATCGATAGACGAGATGGGTGTCTGTTTGGAGGACGCCATCGATCTCATGAATCCGGCTCAGCACTAACTGGGTCAGGGCATCCTGGTCCGACACTTCCACCACCACAATAATATCGGGCTTGCCCCAGCAGGGATCGATGGTCTTGATCTGCTTGATTCCGGACAACGCCCGAACCACATCGCTCGTGCGCCCTGGCTGTACATTGATAAGCACGTAGGCTCGATCCGACATGATTCTTCCACCATCGACTGGAGCGTGAATCGTACAAGGCACCGCAGGATTCCCGTCAACGTAGCGGATGCCCGTCTCCGCTGTCAATGCGAGAGAGCCCGCAGACGATAGGGGACGCGTAGCGACAACAGATTTAGACTTCTTCATGTATCACCTCATTTCGGAGCAATCAGTACGCCAATGGTCAAGGAACCGTTCACCGTGGTGAGCGCGGTTTCAAAGGCCCTCGGATTGCCGATGCGGCCATCGGGGTCGTAAATAAAGCACAAGAGCGATGTACATCGGCTTTTGGTGAGATAGCGCTCGGTATCGATCCGTAATTGTTCAGTGAGGTCTTTGGCTGTGAGACCATTTCGCGTTTTTTTGACAAGCACCGCAAGCTGATTGTCGTTCAGTAGAAATGTTGTGCGAGGGGCTCCTTCGGCGTAACTCGGCGTCCATTCCTCTGTATCGATATCGTCAAACTGGATTCGCAGCAATGCATGCAGCAGATCCTGCACATCGATCTCGTCTTCCACACTTAACGTGGCTCGATGCTCTCCACGGAGTCGCAGCTGCCGGGCAACGGAGTGGAATCGATGACAGAGTGTCTTCACAAGTTCGACAGGGGTCGATCCGTTCTGAGTAAGCTGCGATCCGGCTTCCTGGGGCAAGGAGGAACCGATCGACATCGAGGAAGGAGGATGCAGATGCGGAAGGATGGGAGGCGTTTCCTGTGTCTTAGGCTGTTGGCTGGCGGAAGGAATTGGATGCACGATGGACTCCGGTTCAGGTTGTAGTGGCTGCTGTGGCCTAACGACATGGGATACATCTACTTGCGCAGTCTGTGCCGCTTGTGCTGGCGGTGGCTGGGGCTCCTGAGCACCTAGATCTACCGGTTGCAGCGGGGTATGCGACACTGCCGTTGCAGTCGGGGCTGGTGAAATCGGTGATGGTTCAGACCGAGTTATAGATGGGCTCAGGGGCTCAGACTGCTGCAAAGAAGCTGCGGGAGCCAGGGGTGGCTGAGGTAGATTCGATACGGCGGTGGCTGAGGCAAGGCTGAGGTTCGTTGCCACCGGCGGTGGCGTAATCGGTCCTGTTTGCGTCATGGTCATCTGAACCGTCGAAATCGATGCCGGCACTAAGGTCATCTGTGGACGCGTGGGCATTGGTGGAGCCACCGGCGTTGCTGAGATTTGTTGAGGAGGTGGGCCTCCTTGCAAGTTAAGTTTCTTCTGCTCAAGCGTGGCAATAAAGGTCTTGATAAGGGCGATGCTCTGCTGCGTCTCCTCAGGACTGTCCATGAGAAGTTTGTGGTGCCGATGCTCTTGGAATTCGGGGGATTTCTCGCCAAACGTGCGGCGAATGCACTCGCGGAATTGCAACTCTGTTCTGGCCCTGGCCGCGTCGAGATAGGGGAAGCCTTCTCGGCCAAGGTCTTCCACCTGTGCGAGAAATTCCTGGAGGTTTCCGACGCCACGGGTGAGCTCTTCAATCGTGGCGGCTTTGGACCGCACGCGAGACGGTTCTGATGTTTTTGCTCGTGCCATAGAGTCTGGGGGAAGTCTAGCCCAGCCTCCACAACGTGGCAAGAAAACATGGGAAAGCGAACAGGCCCGCTGGAAGTCGGTTGAGGCAGGAGGATAATTAGTTTCACTGATGTCGATGGTGAGAAGGCCTGGGCGAGAGTGTAATTTGGTGCCCCCGATACGAATTGAACGTACGACCTAGCGTTTAGGAAACCGCAGTCGCCACCCCACTCTAGCCTACTCGGAACTCACTCAGACCAACGCGAATCAAGAGTTTGCGAAAAATCCGAACTTTGGCTGGAATAGG
>CAWAKW010000014.1:0-238954 GCA_963782735.1 Nitrospirota bacterium | reverse complement strand
CTCCCCCAAGCACAGCACACAAATGACCTATTGGGAAGGCGCCATTGAGACAACAGGCACGGCACAGGGAAAGCCAATTCACGGACAGGGTTACATGGAACTCACCGGCTACGCCGAACGGATCCCCAGTAAGTTGTAACAGGATTGGTCACCTTGACTCAGCGCTGAATCCTATGATGGGGTCTCTCGCTACTACACCCATGCTGATTCGAACTGCCTCGCAGATCGCTCAACTCGCCTCTCTGATGCTCGTGTTGTTCTGTGTCGGCTGTCAGAAGGAAAGCCAGGCGATCGTCTCCATCGCGCTGCATCCGACGAACGCGAACATTCTTTATGTGGCGACAAACGACGCTGTCTATAAATCACGCGACGAGGGCCAGTTATGGGAGCGGTTCCCGAGTTTCAGCGCCAGACGGGTGACGACACTCGCTATCGATCCTGAATTCCCCGCCACGATCTATGCCGGCACGATGGCCGATGCCGTCTACAAGAGCCCGGATGGCGGCCAACATTGGCTTCCCCACAACGTCGGGCTCAAAGAGCACGTCTCTTTTATCAATCAATTCGTCTTTCACCCGACAGACCACGATCAAATCTACGCCGCCACGACCGTCGGCGCCTTTTACACCAAAGACGGTGGACGTGAATGGGAAGAACGCATGACGGGGATGAAGGAGGTCCACATCGTGGTCTCCATTGCCATTCATCCCCGCGATCCTCGGGTTCTCTATGCGGGAACGACGGGAGGGATCTACCGATCCGACAGCGCGGCAATGGAATGGAAGAAAATCAATACTGGACTGATTCCGGAACAGGAGCTGATGGGGGGAATGGCGCTGGGGGTGAATGTGATCGTCTTCGATGTGGTCAATCCGGACATCGTCTATGCCGGAACCACGAAGGGCCTTTTCCGCACCGCAACGCGCGGGGAACAGTGGGAGCGGATCGGGCAATCGCTCCCCGATCTGTTCGTGAGCAGTATCCTCCTCGACCCGGCCCAGCCGAAGACCCTCTATATCGGAGGGCCGGGGGGAGTCTGGAAAAGCCCCGACAGCGGACAATCTTGGAGTCCCATCAACAGCGGACTGGGCTCACTGAACATTCGTACCCTCGCGATGAGCCAGCGCGACTCGCACTTGCTCTATGCCGGCACGAATGGTAGCGGTCTCTATCGCTCGACCGACGCGGGTGAGACCTGGATACCCCTGCCGCTCAAAGCCGCACCTCCAGGAGCAGGCTGAGGTTGAGTTCAAGGCTGAGCGAATACTCTCCGTATTCCGGCTCAACCTTAGCCTCAACCTTAACCTTTTAGTATCCAGTCTTCGCCCCCGCGCCACCGTGTTGGTATCGACTGCTGTAGGCCAGCATCTGGTCAGACAAGGCCTTCCACTCCTCGACCGTCATGAGGTCCTTCATCCTGAAACGGAGCGAGAGAATCTTCGCAGCCGACTGCATCCGCAGATTGTTTGCGTCATCTAGGACTTTGGTGAACTCCTCCGGAGTCGCCGCGTAGTTTGCGCTCAACTCATACAGCCGGCGGTGCCCCGCACGCTCCTGCTCGCGGCTGGCTTTCAATTCCGCAACGATCTCGCTCACGACCGATTTGACTTGTCCGGCTTTCTCCTGATCTTTAACGGTCCGATCGATCAAGGCCGCCATGTCCTGCTGACCCTTCTGCCAGTAGGCTTCCCCCTTCCCTTCGCCGGACATCCCATAATGATGGTGGGACGAACAACCGGCCAAGGCAAGCACGGCAACGATTCCAAGCACATACCGCTGAATACGCTTCATACAATCCTCCTTATAAATAAACATGGATGACAGGTTGTCGCAACGACGGTTCTTCCCGTATCATCATTCGGCCATTATGTCTGAACCTGTTCCTTCCTCAACCGATCACACTTTAGCTCTTCGAGAGGAGTTCCGTCATCACCTCGAAACATTCTACGCCCAGCTCAAACTGGCGCCGCCCTATGAGAGCGTCGAGAAGGCTGTTCGTTCCCTCACGACCTCAGTTCACGCATTGCCGCCGTTGGAGCGAGCGCGTCTGGCCACCGATGCGACCGCGCGATGGCAGTACTTTCGCCAGGCCTTTGAATCGTCCGGGCTCAGTAAGAAGCATCGAGGCATTATTGCAGGTCTTGCCCGCAACCGGTCCAGCCTGAATCTTCCCGCCGAATACGATCTATTCCTGAATCTCTATCTCTCCTAATCTTGTTCATTTGGTCTGTCTGGTCTGTCTTGTCCATCTGGTTAGTCTCCGGCAACCAAACAAACCAGACAGACCGAACAGACCAGACAGACCTGGCTTGTCTCAGGACGGCAATCTTGTTCCTTCGAGCACCTCCCGGAGTTCTTGATACACCATCGTAAGCCGGGCATTCTCCAGCCGATACGCAAATACGACTGTAATGGCTCCTGAAAGTAAAAAAACAACTCCTAGTCCTATAATCCCCACCGCCAACACGACTCCACCGGACGCCGTCATTTCTCCCTCGATGAACAACGAGATCACAGCCCCCACCGTACCCACCGCCACCACGGCAAACCAGATACCGGTGAGAAGAGCTGATGACCAGGGAGTGAGCTTTCGGCAGAGCACCGCGAGCGCATCGCCTTCCGGAGACAGGGAGATCAACCCTTTCAATGGCCACAGGGTTCGGAAGCCTAGGGCGAATAGCCGATATTTCTGACGAATCACAATCTGGTTCAGATCCTGGTACAACCGGGCGGTGCCATGCGGCAATGTCAAGAAACCGCCGGCATCAAATCGGTCGGCCAGCTGCTTCATGGTCGTATGCGTGAATCGATCGTGCGTGCGGGCAATTCCGCATCCATACCGGCTCGCATCCGGCGTGAGACGCATGAAGTAGAACCAGTCTCCAAGAATGAGGCCAAGACACAACGCACCGGCGAAAAGGCCAGCGAAGATCATGCTTGTACCTATCCCATAGGGGCCGTAGGTGAATCAAGGGACGGAACCGAGATAATCTGTTGACTCGTCGCAATGAGTTGGCTACAGTAGCCCAACGTGCTGTTCAGGCGGGTCCCCTCGCTCCACTCAGGTGCTCCGCCGCACAAATTTTCCCTTCCCTGTAGTTGCGGCAGTCGACTCATCCCTCGCTTGTCGAGGAGCGCAAGTCGCCTATCTATAATGTGGAGTCGGAGGTGATATGGAATTAGCAAAGATCGAGCGCGTCTATACATCATACGCTAAGATCTACGATCGGATTTTCGGGAAAGTGTTTCACGAAGGGCGCCAGTCGATCATTCAGAATTTGAACGTCCAGCCTGATGAAAAAATCCTCGAAGTGGGAGTCGGAACCGGCTTGGCCCTGCCGATGTACCCCCGCCATTGCCAGATCGTCGGTATCGATTTTTCAGAAGGCATGCTGGATCAAGCGAAGCAGAAAGCGGAAGAACACCAGATGGGCCACGTGCAATTGCACCGAATGGATGCCGGCGAGATGGAATTCAAAGACGATAGTTTCGACACCGTCGTCGCAGCCTACGTTGTTACCGCTGTCCCCGACTACCGCAAGGTGGTCAGCGAAATGATCCGCGTCTGCCGACCCGGCGGACGGATCATCATGCTGAATCACTTCGCCAACGACAATAAGGTCATCGCCGCTGTAGAGAGAGTGCTCTCGCCTCTCACGAAGCACTTAGGGTGGCGAACGGACCTGGCACTCCAGACCGTGCTGGATGGGACGCCGCTGCACGTCGCCAGGAAGCAAAATGTGAATCCGTTGCGGCTCTGGGCCTTGGTGGAATGTGTGAACAAGAAGAACGTAAACGGCAAGACACACATCAACGGCGTGAAAAACGGCAACGGCACCGCGGCCTACGCACACATCAACGGCACCCGTCTGTCGGAACAGTCCAGCGGACAAGCGCTAGTCTAGTCTGGTTGATCTGGGTTGTTTTGTTCATCGAGTGAATTGGGTTCACCTGGTTTGTCTGGTTCAACCAAACAAACGAGACAAACCAAATAAACTAAATACCAGCCTTCTTCCGCCTTGCCTTCGCGCCCTACACATCAGCCCCGCGTTGCTGTTCGAATGACTTCCAGTTCTGCCATTCCCCGCCTGGAATAATCGTATTGCCCACCAAGCATTGGCCGGAGAACCGTTGAGCGATCAGGTCAGCCAGAAGTGAAAGCACTTGACCAGTGCGACGATCCTGCACCCCACGGACCCGCAGCACCACGCCGAACCCTGGCCCATCGAGCGGTCCGTACAACATACAGTGAACCCCTGTGGCATTCACTGTTCCCTGCATCGACGCCGGAATCAGATCCCCTTCCAACTGAATGGAAGGATGACGCCCGGATGACGAAGTAGTGGCCCGCCAGGTACAGGGAATACCCGCCACATCCAGTTCCGCCAAGAGCCATGTGACCGTCGGCCAATCCGGCATCTCACTTTGAAAAGTCCATTGAGCCACCTGCTCCAGCGACAGGGGTTCGAGGCTCGGCGCCGCCACTTCCTCCAGTTGCGCTTCCTCGCACACCACATAGAGTTCGCCCTGCGGATCGAACCAGAAGCGCAATCTCCCGTCGGTCAACTCCGCTTGGATCACCCCCAGCGTCGAGCAATCGGCCCCTTCCTGTTCAAACATCGCAAAATCTGTCACGCCGGTCATCGTGAGTTTCGCGACGCGAACCATCTGGCGAATACGATAGCGGATCACGACCATGACCGTGGTCCCCGCCGGCACCTCTCGGCCCGACGCTTCATCCAACAGCCGTCGCTTCGACACCTGCACATCCGTCACATAGCCCCCGCGAAACCCGCCAGTGTGGCCCAGCAGCCAGCGCAAATCTTCGATATTCACAACATGATATTTCATAATATGAATGCTCGCGAGCTCCGAACGATCCTAGATGACTGTTGGAAAACCATTTCAACTCAACGAGAACTTCGATGGCGTACGCCATCTGGGACAAGAAAAGCATCTCCGAGCAGGATGCTCAAAATGCTCCGCTCAGCGAGGCCGCAGGCGCATGTCGAAACGCGGAGGACGTACCCTCTGCGCCGTACGTTGAGGATCTTCGAGCCGCACGTCGCGAGAACGACGCTGAGGGACTTTTTCAACATCCTGCCTTTAGAATAACGGTTGTTGCTGCTTAAGCCCATCCACCTGACGCTCCAACTCCTCCACGCGATCCTGCAGGCGGGCGTTGTCGAGCCGAAGCAGGTCCAAGCGATCCAAGAGCTGCTCTCGTTGAATCTCCGTCCACTCCAACGTGCGCTTTAACCCCTCCAGCTCAAGCTGGATCTGTTGCCGTTCGTCAGTCGGAAATGACATGTGTCCTCCGCCTAACAGGCTGTTGAAAAGCCCGCCAGCTTCGTTCTCGGTTCATCGAAATCCTCAACGTACCCCAGAGGGTACGCCTCCGGTTTCGACTCGCCTGCGGCCTTGCTGGACAGCCTTTTTGAACAGCCTGCGATGCTGCTGGAACCGCCCATGACTTCCTCAAGCCCTTCTAGTATAAATCCTGGAAAGCCAGGCGTCCATCACGACCTTCGACAATGAGACAGCCCTTGCCGTCAATACTGCGACCGTGTATGTTTCAGACTAAAAGAGCCACAGCATACGAATAGTTATCATTCATCATCGATGCACGAGGTCTATTTGATGCGCGCAGTCTGTCTAACGCACGTTCCCTTTGAAGGGCCCGGAGCCTTCGCGACAGCACTGACTGAACGCGGCGTGAGCCTGGAACGTTACCTCGTTCCACAAGACGGACTGCCCAAAGATGCGGGGGATCTCTTGATCGTGATGGGTGGACCAATGTCGGTGAACGATCCCGATCAGTGGATTGCGGAGGAGACATCGTTTATTCGGTCAGCGCTTCACGCCGGCACGCCTATGATCGGCGTGTGCCTAGGCAGCCAGTTCATGGCGAAAGCGTTGGGTGCCACCATACGTTCTGGTAAGGCCTTGGAAATCGGCATGACACCCGTCAGGCTGACGGCTGAGGCAAAACAGGACCCGGTTTTCAGCACGCTGCCGGAGTCATTCGAAGTCTTCGAGTGGCATGGCGAAGTGTTCGACCTCCCCAAAGACTCTGTGTCCTTGGCCGGCTCCGACATCGCCCCGCTGCAAGCCTTCCGCTATGCCGCTCGTGCCTATGGGCTTCTGTTTCATTTGGAGATGGAAGAGAACGGAATTGAATCGTTGTCCCGAGAGTGTGCGCCGGATCTCACGAAAGCACGCTTGACCGCGCACCATGTGAAAGCGGCAGCCCTCCCCCATCTACCGCAACTCCATCAGATCGCCGATCGGCTGATCAGCCACCTGCTCGATTCTAACCCGCATGATTCATGAAGCTTCTGCTGTAAGCGCGGATACGCGGCTGTGACAGGCAGTCTCGCCGTTCAGCCCTTCGACATACTGTTGGGGACTGGCACCCTTTTTCTTGGTGCCTGTCCCCGTCCGAGAAGCGGGACAGGCACTGCCGCAGACAGCAGAGCCAGTCCCTGGCCTCCGAGTGCCCGTCTCGCTTCGCGTCTGCACGCTTTCGCGACGAACCTTCATGAATAATGCGGGCTAAGCGTTGATTACCTCCTTGTTCCTGAAGTAGTCTTAACTCCCTTGTCGAAAAGTCCGAACGTCACCAAGTCAAACGTCTGCCAGAATCCCCACGACTTGAAGACTTGATGACCTTCCGACTTTAGGACCGATTGATTTGCGAAAGGAGAGCATCGGACATGTCTGGTTTTCCCATTGAAGTTGCCACACGAATCAAGACACTGCCTCCCTATCTGTTCGCCGCCATCGATACGATGAAGCAAGCCGCGATTGCGAAAGGCGTCGATATCATCAATCTTGGCATTGGCGACCCCGACCTGCCGACGCCGGCACCGATCGTCGAAAGCCTCGGCAGGGCTGCCAAAGATCCGAAACACCACCAGTATCCCTCGTATGAGGGTATGCTCTCGTTCAGGAAAGCCGTCGCCGACTGGTACAGGCGGCGATTCAACGTGACGCTCGATCCGGCTCATGAAGTCCTGACGCTGATCGGTTCGAAGGAAGGCATCGGGCATATTCCGCTCGCATTCGTCGATCCGGGCGATATCGTGTTGGTCCCGAGCCCCGGCTATCCAGTGTATCCCGTTGGTACCAGCTTCGCCGGAGGCGTCTCACACCTCATGCCGCTCACGAAGCAGAACGGGTTTCTGCCTGATCTGAATGCCATCCCGAAAGACGTGGCGAAAAAAGCGAAGCTGATGTTCTTGAATTCGCCGAACAACCCGACGTCGGTCATCATGAGCAAGGACTACTTTAAGCGAGTGGTGGAGTTCGCCCAGGAGAACCAGATCATCGTCTGCCACGACGCAGCCTATTCGGAGATTTTCTACGACGGCAACCCCCCTGCGAGCTTCATGGAAGTCGATGGCGCGAAGGACGTGGGGGTCGAGTTCCACTCGCTGTCGAAGACGTACAATATGACCGGCTGGCGCATCGGCTTTGCCGTCGGGCACAAGCAGGTGTTGGCCGGACTCGGCAAGGTGAAGAGCAACCTCGACTCAGGCTGTTTCCAGGCCATTCAGGAGGCCGGCATTACCGCGCTTAGCCTGGATGATTCTGTGACAGATGGCTTACGCAAGATCTATCAGGAACGGCGCGACACCCTCGTCCCAGGCCTCAAACAGCTCGGGCTTGAAGTCGATCCTCCACCAGCCGCCTTCTACATCTGGGTCACGGTACCGAAGGGGTACACCTCCGCTTCTTTCACGGCTCACTTGCTGGAGAAGGCCGGAATCGTGACGACTCCGGGCAACGGTTTCGGGGCGCCGGGTGAAGGGTATATCAGGATGACCGTGTGTACATCGAAAGAAAGACTGGCAGAGGCGGTGGAGCGAATTAAGAAGGCAGGGTTCTGAGGAGACGTCGTTCGTGAATCGTGAAACGTCAATCGCAAGATAGATATTCGCTCGTTCTTCATCGTTTGACGATTCACGGATAACGCTTCACGAGGCACGCCATGCGCGAGACGGTCTTCATCGGATTTGGTTCGAACGTCGGCGATCGGGTCGACTTCTGCGATCGTGCGGTGACGTTGCTGAGCCTGCTGCCACACTCGCAAGTCATGGGGATATCGCTGCTCTATGAGACCGAGCCAGTGATGGATCATGCCCAGCCTGGCGATGGCTGGTTCTTGAACGGCGTCGTGCAGCTTGAGACGGATGTCACGCCGAAAAGTCTCTTAGCTATACTCCGTGAGATCGAGCGTTCGCTCGGGCGTGATGAGGAAAACCGGTTAGGTCCCAGGACCATCGACCTGGACATCTTGTTCTACGGCCAACGAATCATCAACGAACCAGATCTCGTGGTGCCGCATCCTCGTATGCACCAGCGCCGGTTCGTTCTCATGCCGCTCAGCGAACTCGATCCACTGTTCGTGCATCCGTTACTCCAGCACACAGTCAGCCATTTGCTTGCCGAGGTCGCGAGGCAGCCTGAGGTCCACCTCCTCTTTCCTCAGCCTTCGACCCGCTACGGGTCTCGCCCTGCTTGCAGCCCACCCCCAGGCTCATGAAGATTATCCGCACTGCGCGATCCATGGCTGCATGGAGCGAACGATTACGCCGGGAAGGTGTGACCATCGGGTTCGTTCCCACGATGGGGGCCCTGCATGAAGGCCATCGCTCCCTCATTCGAGCCGCACGATTACGATGTGATGCGCTCGTCGTGAGTATCTTCGTGAACCCGGCACAGTTCAGCCCGACCGAAGACTTATCCGCGTATCCCCGCCCGATTGCCCATGATCGTGCACTATGCTGCGAGGAGGGGGTAGATGTCTGTTTTGAACCGACAGCCCGAGTCATGTATCCCGAGGGATTCCAAACGACCGTCACGGTGCCGGCGCTCGCGCGCCGATGGGAAGGAGCGGCCCGGCCTCATCACTTCGCCGGCGTGGCCACAGTGGTGACGAAACTCTTCGGGATGGTGCAACCCCATCTCGCCTTGTTTGGCCAGAAAGATTACCAACAGGCAGCGCTGGTTCGGCAACTTGTGAACGATCTCAATCTCGGCGTGACTATTCTGGTACGCCCGACAGTCAGAGAGCAGGATGGACTGGCCATGAGTTCTCGCAACATCTTTCTCAGCGCCGACGAACGTCGGCTTGCCCCCTTGCTCTCTCAGGCACTTCAGAGTCGGTAGACAGATGATCGTGAGTGGAGTGCAGCGACGTGGCGGCAATCGAGCGGACCATGCGGCAGACCATCGAACAGGCACCCGCCATCCATGTCGAGTACCTGGCCGTCTGCGATCAGGACAGTCTGGAGCCTCTGCCCATCATCACGGCTCGTGCGGTACTCTTGGGCGCAGTCCGGATCGGGTCGATCCGCTTGATCGATAATCTGCTGGTGAAAATGCCTGGTGGAAAGAATTACGCTACGCGTTGAGCGTGGGATCAAGCCCTTGACCGACTAAGAGCCCGAGGACGACCTGAGCCAAACGGCGATAATGTTCCGGTGGGATCTCCAGGAAGCGGATCCCAATCGATAACGGGTGAACGGAACAGACCGTCGCCGTTTCAATACTGATCGTTTCCTCCTCCACCGTCGGTTTCAAGACCAATTCGATAAAGGACCCCTTCGAGAACCCCGTCGCCTGCAGGGTGCAGCCATCCATCGAGATGTCGGTGATTCGGTTGGTCAGGGCCGGCTGTTTGTAGTCGAGAACCTGGGCCTCGATGGAGGCCGGCAGGCGTGTGTACTGACGCCGATCGAACACCTGCGTATTGTGGCGCGCGCCGGCATAGATAGGTACGAAAACGATTCGTGCAGAGCTGGCATCGAAACGGAAAGACATTCACGCGGCTCAATAGGCGCTCGACCCTGCTCTCCGGGTGGATCACGCGGACGAAGGGAGCCCCGCAATTTGGGCAGTGCAATTCTCTCATGAACCAGAATGGACCTTGCGCTACGCCGGCCCTTGGTCAGCCACAATCGGTTCAATGCGCGCCGGTGAGTATGTGGCCGGCTTCACCCATTTCCCATCTTCGCGCTTATAGCCACCGATCTTGCTCATGTTGGACCGATGGACTTCTCGAAAGACCGGCTCCATGTCAATGCCATAGGACACCGCAGTGCCATAGACGACGTAAAGGAGGTCGGCCATCTCCTTGGCAATGGAGGAAAGATCTTCTGCCGCGAGAGCCTCTTTCAACTCATCGAATTCTTCCTGAATGAGTTTGACGCGCAGTTCGCGTGTCCGCCCATGGACGACCGTCGGGACTGGATTGACGACTATATCGAATGTCCGATGGAAGGCTGCTACCATCGCTTGCTCGTCGGCCATCAGAAGCTCCCTATTCGCTGTCAAACGGCAACGCTTTGCGAGAAACGAGTTCCACCGGATCTAACATGGGAATCTCTTTCTCCGACGAGACGCCGAGCTCCTTGAACCGACGAGCCGCCGGCAAGATTCTCGTTTCGAGCGACCCGATCGCTTTATTGTAGGCCAGAACGCTCTTCCCGAGCGCCTGTCCAACGTCGTTCAAATGTTCGGTCAACACTGCCATCCGCTCGTAGAGGTCCTTCCCTAACCGCCCGGCTTCCTCAGCATGCTCCGTCAATCGCTCCTGACGCCACCCGTAAGCGACCGCCCGTAAGAGGGCCATGAGCGTCGTGGGGGTGGCAAGGACCACGCTTCGAAGGAATCCATCCTCAATGAGTCGCGGGTCATGTTCCAGCGCGGCGCCAAGAAACTGTTCGCCCGGCAAGAACAGCACGACAAACTCAGGCGCCTGCGCGAATTGATTCCAGTAGGCTTTCAGGCTCAACTCGTCCATACGAGACCGGACTTGGGCGGCATGACGGCGCATCCCTTCGAGACGCTCTTCTTCGGTCGAGGCTTCATGCGCATCAAGATAGCCTGCCAGCACAGTCTTCGCATCCACAATGATCTGCCGTCCACCCGGCAACTGGACCACCATGTCGGGGCGAAGCCGGCCGCCGTCGACCGTGATGGACTCCTGCTCGAAAAAATCGCAATGCGCCACCATGCCGGCCAACTCGGCCACGCGCTTGAGCGTGATCTCACCCCATTGGCCACGGATGGCCGGCGCACGTAATGCCTTCACAAGATTGCCGGTCTCCGACTGCAGCCGCTGCTGTGACTCAGTCAAAAGCTTGAGATGCTGATCGAGGCCTCCATAGGCCGCTTGCCGCGATTGCTCCAGCTGCCGGAGTTGGTCGTCGTATCGATGCAGCGAATCTTGGAGGGGCTTGACCAGACTATCGATCGCCTGTTGCCGCTGAGCGAGATCGCCCTTTGCCTCGGACTGGAGCGTTTCGAATGAGCTGCGTGCGAGGTTCAGAAAGGCTTCGTTGTTCTGTTTGAGGGCTTCGCCGGAAAGCGCTTGGAAGGTCTCGGCCAGTTCCTGCCGGGCCTGGCCCAGCAAAGTCTTTTGTTCGTTGAGATGGAGTGCAGCCTCAGCAGCCCTCGTCTCCGCCACCGCACGGGCCTGGGAGGCATCTGAACAGTCCTGTCTGATCCGGTCAAGATCGAGGCGATCCTGCCCCGCCTGCCGGCGTAATTCTTCTGCCAGCGATTCTGCCCGTTGCGCCCGCTCACCGATAGTCAGCAACTGTACCTGCACGTTTGCGCGTACGCGGGACGCAATCCAGAATCCGGCAATCAGTGCGCCGAGGATGGCTCCGACGAGAGCCCCCATACTAAAGGCCGTGACATCAATCATGGGTGACCGTCCACGTCATGCTGCCGACCCATATATTCGACCGAGTTGTTGGGTGTTGTGAATGAGAAAAAGTGATTCTGAACAATACGTAAAAGTCCGTGAAAGATCAAGACATCAAGACGACCAGAGACATTCAGCCCTACAACATCGAATCATGATCTTCTGGATGGTTCCGGCCTCGCAAACACATCTCCTCCTCGCCCTTGGACGATGATCTCTCCTCGCTCCGCATCCAAGCTGACTCGATCTCCTTCCTTGAGCCTGGTGGTAATGCCGGGCACATTCGCCACTGTCGGCAATCCGTACTCGCGGGCAATGATGGCCCCGTGTGAGAGTGTCCCGCCCATTTCGGCGACCAGCCCCGCTGCCACGCCAAACAACGGCGCCATGCCGGGGTCGATGACCGAGACCACAAGAATGTCGCCACGGCAGACTCGGCTCCAATCCTCCATCGATCGGACGAAGCGAACCGGCCCCATGACCTGCCCCCCACTGATGGGAATACCGTGCAGTATCCCCTCCGAAGCCACAACGGAAGATGCGTCCGCGCCTCGGACCATATCGTTCCAATCCTGAATCGTATCTGGAACACTGATCGTGGCGTAACGATCTCTCTCGGCCCGGCGAGCCTGAATGATCCCTTGCCAATGACTCGACCCTGTGGCTAGCAATTCTGGGCGTTCCTCGATCTTGAAGTAGAAAATATCCTCCTGCGACGAGAGTTGCCCCCGTTCGACCAGCCATTCGCCCAAACGAAGCAGGAGGCTACGTACCGCTGCCGAGTAGTACATCAGATGATGTCGGTTCGCCTCCCGCAGGGCGAAAAACCGGCATAGCCGTCGATACCACCAAGAAAAGATGGCCCACCGATGGAGTCGCCATCCGAACCTGGCGCGAATCTCTGCAAGCGCCCGTTCCCGCACCATTGTTTGGCGTTGAAGAATGTCTGCCGGGGCAACGCTGGTAGGAGCCAGAATCTGCGTCCGCAATACCGTCAGCAACAACTCCGGTCGATCTGCGAACCGAGGCGACATGACGTCTGACTCACCGACCCCTCGGTGTCCGTAGTCTTCGAGATACCGGTTAAAAGCACTGAGAACTTCAGTCCCGCCGAGCTTGCGACAAACCTCAACCGGATTCCATTCCTCTGCGGTGAATAGCGAAGTCACTGACGAGTCTCGCCGAACCATGTCCACTATTTCTGCCAACCGGACAATCTGTTGCGCACTGATCACCGCGGCCTGACCCTGCAGCGCCCCGTTCAGCAGAGCTCTCCAATCTCCGCCTAGCCAGCGAGGCAGTACACCGCCTAGCGCTTGCAAACACTGCGCGACCCCTCCCGCAATGCCGAACGTCAGCTCGCGTTCATCGAGCCATTTCGCGATGGTATCCAGGCGCAGGGCGATGTCTTCACCTGAGAGAGACCGAAGCCGATCGGCGCGCTGCTCTGTAGCCATTGCTTTCATCTCCGCGAACCAGGCCGGCCCATGGCGCACAGCCTTTCTCATCTCGGCCATCATCACGACACCGGCACGGATGAGCGAGACCCACCCGATCGGGTGGGTCTCCGGCGGCCTGGCAAGGATTTCCCCTCCCATCTGCTCTACCAACAAGGACGGATCTCCCCGCAGTTGTGCGACGAGGGAATAAAACAGTGTCATATTGATGTAGGGGCGTCCCTTGAAGGTGCGAACCGACGAGATCCCTTCTGGAATCTGGCACCCCATACGCCGATAGGGTGAAAGAATGTAGCACTCCATGAACTGCTCGAGAAATGACAGGCCGAGCGGGCTCGGCAACTCCGGCAACGTCTCTTTGAAGTTGGCGCGCGACCATTCGCAATCATCATTGGTCAACTGCGTGGATCGAGTCAGAGCCGTGATGGGGCGGGCTTGAAGCAGCCATAGGCCACGATCGTCGTAGAGCCACTCGATATCCATTGGATGCCCGAATGTCTTTTCAATCTGCTTGGCCGTACGGGCCAGGTCAAACAGTTGGTTGTCCGACAATGTTGCGCGCCCAACTGCATCATCCGACAGCGGCATTTCGCAAAGCCCTTGGCCGGTCATCCGTAATGCCTGGGTCTGCCCAACGATGGTCCGTTCGCTGATCCGGTTGGGCTGACTGTTCTCAGCTGTCTCAACCACATACTGGTCCGGCGTTGCGCGCCCATCAACAAGGGATGCCGCAAGCCCTGCAACCGCATTGACCATCACCTGGGTTGTTCTACCTGTGAGAGGATGGACGGAATAGGCGACGCCGGCAGCGCTCGCCTCTAACAGCGGTTGGATCACGACGGCCATGGCGGGAGGCGCTCCGATCAATCCCGATGCCACATGATAATTCAAGACTCGTTCATCCCAGATCGACAGCCATAGATCCTTCACCGCCAAGCCCATTTCCTCCAGTTGGATGCCGAGGCGCGTCCTGTACACTCCGGCAAAACTCGCATGAGCTCCATCCTCGTTCGTCGCTGACGACCTCACAGCCCAGAGCCCAGGCAACGGCAAGTCCATCCGGCTGCACCTGTTCGACGATCTGCGACGTCAGTTCAACGATGTCGTAATTCTGAATGATGGTGCGACAGTGGGAAAGTATCCGCTGGCGTTCAGCCCCGGAGGAGTGCAGAGCTGCCTGCCACTGTTCCGCTTGAGAAAAACCCGGCGCGCGAAGCGCCTGATCGTAGGCCTCCGTCGTCACGCAGAATCCGGGGGGAACGGGGAATCCTGCGGCGAGCAGACGCGCTAAGCCTACGGCTTTCCCCCCAACAAGAGATGGTTGGGTGCATGCTGCCAAGGGAAGAAGGAGAGGGAGATCCATTGAAATGGATAGTACCTAGCAGGTTGCGGAAAAACAATTTTTGATCTCTGTTTGTCTCCGCAGATCAATTATCCATAAGGATTTAAGCGAGGCCCGCAGGGAGCTCAAAAAGACCAGACTTCTCACCCGCCCACCCACTGGCACGCCGAGACGTGCCATTTGCCCGGGTAGGTCCGCTTAGCCAGCTCGAAGACCAGCAGACGTACCCTCACTGGGCGTACGTATGAGACCGATCTGAACGATGCGAGAACGAAGCTGGCGGGCTTTTTCAGCTCCCTGCTACAGCACGAGGAGGAGGTAAAGGTCATTGACGTTCGTGCCGGTGGGGCCGGTGAGGATGAGCTGATGGAGCTTCTTCAATGCGGGGTAGGTATTGTGGCGCGTCAACGCGCCCTTGAGATCCACCGAGAGACGCTGCGCGTGCGCCACGGTATTACCATCGACAACGGCGCCAGCCGCATCAGTCGGACCATCGGTGCCATCGGTGCCGATCGCTACGACCCATACCTTGGCCAGACCGACAATTTCCAAAGCGGCGGCTGCAGCGAATTCTTGGGCTCGTCCGCCTATTCCTTTTCCAGTGACGGTCACAGTGGTTTCCCCACCGGCCACCACACAACAGGGCCTCTGCAGCGGTTTGCCCGCTCGCACAATATCTCTCGCCAGAGCGCCAAACCACTTCCCCGCCTCTCGGGCCTCTCCGGTTACGGCCGGCGTATGCACGAGGGTTCGAAGACCTGCCTCTCTGGCCGCGCGGGCCACAGCCGTGACGGCTGCTGCATTGTTCCCGACGATATGATGATGGACGCGACGAAACAGAGGAGAGCCTGGTTTCGGAGTCTCACTCACAAGTCCCTGGCATCCACGGTCAAGATGCCGACGCACTCGCTGAGGAACTGCCTGCCAGATGCGATAACGTTTCAGAATCGCGACCGCGTCTTGATAGGTTGTCGGGTCTGGGGCTGTCGGTCCTGAGGCAATGGCGCTGAGGTCGTCACCTAACACATCGGACAGAATCACGGTCACAACGGTGGCCTCGGTCAACTCGGCGAGGCGTCCGCCTTTGATTCGCGAGAGATGTTTCCGAACGGTATTGATGTCGCCAATACTCGCCCCGCATCGCAAGAGTTCCTGTGTGGTCCGCTGCTTGTCGGCCAGCGTAACCCCTGCGACAGGAGCAGGCAGTAAACTGGACGCACCGCCCGACAGGAGCACGATCAAGAGATCGCGTCGACCAAGTCCTGCCGCCATGGCACAGAGCCTGGCCGCCGCCCGCTGACCGGACCGATCGGGAACTGGATGACCGGCTTCCGCCACGACAATCCGTCTCGTCGGCACAACATGGCCGTGCTTTACCACGACGAATCCGCCATGCAGCCGAGGTCCCAACCGCTCTTCTACCGCCTGGGCCATGAGGCCGTGGCCTTCCCAGCCCCGAGCACGACCACCCGCTCATAGCGACGCAGGTCATACCGACGCCTGCCGACGACCAGCTCCTCGCCGTTTCTTGAGATGGCGCGACCGACCGCCCTCCGGGCATCGACCGCGTCCAATCCTCGAACGATTATTTTTCTCAGAAGTGGCCGGATAGGAGAGAGAGGCAGGCTGAGGTCGAGGTTAAGGTTAAGCGAAGACCTGACGTTCTTCATCTCAGCCTTGGCCTCAGCCTTACCCTTCCGATAACACCGGCGAGGGGCTAGGGAGTCTTGTCCTGCTTGAAGCAACGAGTCGGACAAGTCTGCCGAGGGACTTTCATCTGATAGGTCCCGCGTGGGAGCACATCCTTCTTAAATTCAGGATTCAGCATCTTGAGTTCTAAGAAGTAGGTCCCAAATTCCTCGGCAATCGAGGTGAGGGCTCGTTGGGAATCTTTTACATTGACGGTAACCGTTTCAGTTTCTACCGGAATATACAGGTCTTTCTTGCTCAGACCCAAGTACTTCTCTGGCTGCGAGTAGATTTCCTTGGCGGCAATGATTCTCGGGACATAGCGCATCGTTTCCCGTGGCCCATGCATCTTCCAATAGTCGGTAATATTCTGGTCCTTCAATAACCGACGAACTCGTTCTTCACCGGCATTGTACGAGGCCATGGCCATGAACCAATCGTTTTCCTTGAAATCTTTCAGATAACGCAAATACTTGACGGCCGCCTCCGTCGACATTTCTAAATTGCGGCGATCGTCGCGGACCGCGTCGCTCTTGAGACGATAGCGTCGCCCGGTGGAAGGGATAAACTGCCACGGCCCCGACGCTTTCGCCTTTGAATAGGCGGCGGCCACGCACTTGCTCTCCACCAGCAGCATATACTTGAGGTCGTCCGGCAATCCGGCATCGGCCAGCTGTTTTTCGGCAGGAGGGAAACAGCGTCCGGTTCGCTTGGCGAGAATGATACTTTCGCCCTGGTCTTCTAAGAATTGATAGAACTCATACTCGATACGTTCACGTACCTGCCAATTATCGAGCGGGACCGGTTGGCCGGCAAAGGTCAGTTTGTCGGGCAGCTTGAACGAACTGAGGAAGTAGCGCTCTCCCTCTCGCTTGATTTCCGGAAGAATGACGAGGCGATCTTCCGGCTCGTTGGGATCCTCAAGGGGATCGAGCAAGGTCGAATCTCGCTCTGGTTCTCCATTGGCTCCAGATCGAGGCGGGCTCTCCTTCGCCTCGGAATGTTCAGGTTGCGGCTGTGCCCCTGTCGCAATGGGAAGCACGACCACCATCCACAACCCACTGAGCATCAGTGTTCGTCTAACCCATGCCATCATGCCAATCCTGTCTCCTACATGCGGTGAACGATCCGACATCTGGGACGTATGCTAACAGCCTGACGAGGGACCGGCAAGCATGATCGACTTTCAGATTCGTGCTAGACTGCGCGACCATGCGTACGCTGTCTCTCCTCAACGATCGCATCACCCACTGCACTGCCTGTTCACGGCTTGTCACCTATCGGGAATCGATCGCCGCAGAGAAACGAAAGCAGTTTGAAGACTGGACCTATTGGGGACGTCCGGTCCCTGGATTCGGGGACTCGCATGCACGCCTCTATGTACTCGGGCTGGCGCCGGCCGCCCACGGCGGCAACCGAACCGGACGGGTATTTACAGGCGATCGTAGCGGGGACTGGCTGTATGACGCCTTACATCGATTCGGCTTCGCCAACCAACCCAATTCTCATCACCGGGATGACGGGCTGAAACTGTCGGATTGTTACATTGGCGCCACGGTTCGTTGCGCGCCGCCCGACAACAAACCGGCCCCTGAAGAATTCAAGGCCTGCCGCCCCTATCTGCGTGAAGAGATCCGGTCGTTACGGAAAATTCGAGTGGTGGTGGCGCTGGGTAAGATTGCATTCGATCACTACTTGAAAGCCTGCCGCGATGAGGGACAGCAACTTCCCTCACCGCTCCCGAAGTTTTCCCATGGAATCGTCCAGGTTCTTCCCTGGGGCATTACACTAATCGGCTCATACCATCCAAGCCAGCAAAATACCTTCACTGGACTATTGACCAGGCCGATGTTTCACCACATCTTCGCAACTGCTCGACAGCGACTTGCCGAACCGCCAGGCACAGGAGCCGGCCCATAGACCTTACTTCTTGGTCTGAGCCTCCCAATCCGCCAGGAACTTCTTGAGCCCGCTATCAGTCAGCGGATGTTTCACCATCTGCTGAAAAATCGAAAAGGGCATCGTGCAAATATGCCCACCAGCTAGCGCAGCCTCAACGACGTGCTGAGGGTGGCGCACGCTGGCCACCAGCACCAGGGTTTTATAGTCGTAATTGCGGTAGATGGTCAGGATCTGGCGGATCAGTTCCATCCCGTTTGAACTGATGTCGTCAAGCCGGCCGATGAAGGGTGAGACGCACCACGCACCGGCTTTTGCTGCAAGGAGCGCCTGGGTTGGAGAAAAACACAATGTCACATTCACCCTGATACCTTCGGCGGCCAATCTTTTGGTGGCCTTCAATCCCTCCGCAATCAAAGGCACCTTTACGACAATGTTCTTATGGATCTTCGCAAGTCCCTTCCCTTCCTTCACCATGGCATCGGCTTCGAGGCTGACGACTTCTGCGCTGATCGGCCCATCCACGATGTTGCAAATTTCAACGAGCACTTCCTTAAAGCTGCGCCCTTCTTTGGCGACAAGCGACGGATTCGTGGTCACTCCGTCAAGAAGTCCGAGGCTGGCCGCCTCCTGGATTTCCTTGACGTTGGCGGTATCAAGAAAGAATTTCATGGCCTTGTCCTTTCATATCGAGATGAGAAACCCTTGTGATCAATTCACGATCAGTTATTTTATGAAGAAATCAACCTGGCTGCAATCATCTGCCGACATACGCCAGTTTGACAGGCCTCAGGCTGCCGGTTAGAATTCGAGTATTGTGACTGAGGAGAGTGCATGATGCAACGATCGGCTTGGGTGCTCCTATTCAGTCTGGCACTGACCGGCTGCGGCGGTAGTAATCCCTACCTTGAACAGTCGCTCAAACCGGCTGAGCTTCAAGGCAAGGACAAGGCCTGGTTTGAAAAGAACTGGGGAGCACCGAGCGCCAAAGCCACAAGGTTTTTTGGCGGCGAAACCTGGACTTACTATCGCATCGCCGGCGGCAAATCAGGCCTGCCCCTCTTTAACTTCTCCCCTAATCAGTGCCAGATCACGCTCAAGTTCGACAAAGAAGAAAAGCTTTCCGACTCCAGCTACTCGGGTTGTTAGCCCGCGAGTTTTTCTTGAAACTTGTGCGCGCAAGATCGGCTGCAGAAGTAATAGGTCTGCCCCCCAATATCTTCCGTCACCGCTACTCCCCTTGGAACAAACACCAGGCAGACAGGATCCTGGACCATCTGATCATTTCCAGGAGCAAGACGCTCTGGCTGCCCCTGGCCTTTGAACCCCCGAAGAGCCTTCCGAAGTAGAAAGTACAGCACTACAAGTAGTCCAAGAATGAGGATAACTCTATACATAGTGGGTGCCATTCCTTATGCCACAATCCTATGGGACAGGATCACCGCTGTCAAGAACTCCAGCCTTTGTTCTTACTAGTAAGTTGCCGAACTCTCATTCGTACCCTCAACTCAAATGGCCTAGTTGCATGTGAGCGGAAGACCCATTTTCATGCAACACCCAGTACTTCAGATGGATATGCTTCTATTTTCCATCATGGTAGAGTGTGACATGACAATTTGCGATAAATGCCGCGGGGCAATGTTACCGGAACGGGCAGTGGATCTGAACGCAGGGCTTGCGATCACAGTGTTTGCGTGCTTGAACTGTGGACGCCGGAAATCAGCGGACCAAGAACCTCGGCCTATTACCGCGAGACATTAACCCGCGCGATGACAGAGCCGAAGCCGCTTTCTGTGGGTATCCGCCCAATACTGATTGGACGGACTCCGCCCAGGAGTTGTACGCTCGTCTATCTGTAGCGATCTCCAAACAAAGAACCACTGCTCTCGATCCCAATAGCAAGCGGGATCTTGAAGAGGTCAATCGGTAACTCGTGGTGTAATCCCCCCCCAGCCTGCACTAGTCCCAGAGATCGTCCTGTTCGGCTCTTCATTCAAGCCCGCATCTCTGCACTGCTTGATTGTTGTGGACCGGAAGGACCTTCGGTTGAAACTCCCTTGCGGTAACAGATTGATGCTGGTCAGGCTCACGATATGGGATCTGGAACAGGAATGAGGACCTATCGGAGACTCAGCACATCCATCATGTCATACAGGCCTGGTGGCTGCCGAACCACCCACCGAGCGGCACGCAGGGCGCCTCCCGCGAAGGTATCTCGACTACTCGCTCGATGCGTCACTTCGATACGTTCACCCATTCCACCGAAGAGGATCGTGTGGTCGCCGACAATGTCGCCTGCACGGATAGTTTGAATCCCGATCTCACCCTTCTTTCGTTCCCCGATAAGACCTTTTCTGGCATAGACGCCGACCTGATCCAGATCACGGCTCACGGCTTTCGCCAAGACTTCCGCAATCTTGAGCGCCGTCCCGCTCGGGGCATCTTTTTTTAGGCGATGATGGGCTTCAATCACTTCAATGTCGTAGTCGTCCCCCAGCGTTTTTGCCATCTCGCTGATGACCTTGTAGATGAGATTGACGCCCACACTCATGTTGGGGGACAACACGCAGGGAACTTGGCAGGCCAGCGATTTCAACTCTTCGAGCTGGGGAATGGAAAATCCCGTGGTGCCGATTACCATGGCTCGCCGATATTGCGCCGCCGTGCGTAAATGATGCAGGGTCGCTTCAGGAGCGGAGAAGTCGACAACCACTTCGCCTCTGTCGAGGAGTGCCGCAAAATCGTCAGTAATCGAAATGCCTGCGCGGCCACAGCCCGCTGTTTCCCCGGCATCGTCACCCACAGCGTGATGACCCTTCCCTTCGATGGCACCGGTCAACATCAGGGTGGTCGAGTCTTTGATAAGCGCAACCAGCCGACAGCCCATGCGGCCGGCTGCCCCTGCGACAATGACGTTGATCATAGAATGAGTACCTGAGCCAAGACCGCCTAGGTTCTAGACGAGGCCTGCGTCCTTTAAGGCCTTTGCAAGTTGGTCCTTTGTCTCGGTCGCCATGGCACAGAGCGGCAGCCGCAACTCCGGATCGATTTTTCCCATCATGCCTAACGCGGTTTTTACCGGAATCGGATTGGTCTCGTAAAAAAGTGCGGTAAAGAGCGGCGACAATGCGAAATGAATCCGGCGCGCCTCCTCAATGTGTCCGCTTAGAAAGGCCTTGACCAATTGAGCCATCTCGGATGGGAGGATGTTCGACGTGACGCTAATAACACCTTTTGCTCCGACTGCCATCATGGGCAATGTCAGAGCATCATCGCCGGCAAGGACCGTCATCCGGTCGCCACAAGTACTCGCAATCTCAGAAGCCTGCTGGACTGATCCGCTACCCTCTTTGATTCCGACAATGTTCTGTAATCCACAAAGCCTTGCGACAGTGGACGGCAGCATATTCACGCCAGTCCGCCCGGGAATGTTATACAGAATCTGTGGAAGATCCACGGACTCCGCGATTGTTTTGTAATGCCGGTACAATCCCTCTTGTGTCGGCTTGTTATAGTACGGCGTAATGAGCAGCGCCCCATCGGCCCCCGCCTGCTTGGCATGTTGTGTGAGTGACACCGCTTCTGCCGTGCTGTTGGAGCCAGCCCCGGCAATCACGGGGATGCGCCGATTGACCACCTCGACGGTCAACTCAACCACGCGGTGGTGTTCCTGGTGCGAGAGAGTAGCGGATTCGCCGGTCGTGCCGCAGGGCACAATCCCGCTCGTCCCGTTGGCAATTTGCCATTCTATAAGGTCGCCGAAGGCCCGCTCGTCGACTTTGCCGTTCCGGAACGGGGTCACAATGGCTATCAATGCGCCTGTAAACATACTGTCTCCCTCACAGAAAACGCTTCCACTACGCTCGCTTCTTACTCAAGAAATGCCGGAATCGTTTCGCCCTTCACCAAGTCGTCGTACGTCTCTCTGGTCTTGATGACGTGGATCTCCCCGTCCTTGATCAGGACTTCCGGCACCCGCGGTCTTGAATTATAATTGGAAGCCATCACAAATCCATAGGCCCCCGCACTCATCACCGCAAGCATGTCACCCGGGTTGACCTCCGGCAGTGACCGGTCCTTCGCCAGAAAATCGCCGGACTCACAGACCGGTCCCACAACATCCACCTGATGCTTGGGACGCTGCAATACCGCTTCTGACAAGGGCCGAATCTCGTGATATGCCCCGTAGAGGCTCGGCCTGATCAGGTCGTTCATCGCCGCATCGACGATAATAAACCGTTTCGCTTCGCCGTCCTTCCGATACAACACTTTCGTCACGAGAATGCCGGCGTTGCCGACGATGACGCGGCCCGGTTCCATGATGAGGGTGACATTCAAATCTTTCAGCAACGGCGACACGGCATCCGCCAAGTCTTGCGGCAGCGGCGGCGTTTCATCCGAGTAAGTAATGCCGAGGCCCCCTCCGATATTGACGTACCGGATGTTGAGGCCCTGATCCTTCAAGGCTCCAACCAACTTCACCACCTTCTTCACGGCCTCGACAAATGGTGTGACTTCCGTTAGCTGTGACCCGATATGCTTATGAACCCCGACGACATCGATGTTGGCGAGCGAGGAAGCCAGCGTGAATTCTTCGAGAGCCCGATCGGCGGCAATCCCAAACTTGCTCTTCTTGAGACCTGTCGAAATATAGGGGTGCGTTTTCGGATCGATGTCGGGATTGATGCGGAGCGCGACTCTCGCCTTGGTCCCGACGGAGGCTGCCACCTCATTAAGCGCCTGCAGCTCGGCCGAGGACTCAACGTTGAACATGAGTACGTCGGCCTTCAAGGCCTCGCGAATCTCCTCCGCGCTCTTGCCGACGCCCGCAAAGACGATCTTTGAAGGGGGAACGCCCGCCTTGAGCGCCCGAAAGAGCTCCCCGCCAGACACAATATCCACCCCGCTCCCCTCCTTTGCCATAAGGCGGAGGATCGCGATATTGGAATTTGCCTTCATGGCGAAGGCAATCACATGGGGGATACTCTTGAAGGCCCCATCATAGACCCGGTAATGACGAACGAGGGTTGCGTAGCTGTAGACATAACACGGCGTGCCGACCTCCTTCGCGATCCGGCTGACCGGCACCTGTTCGCAATAGAGTTCTCCGTGTCGATACTCAAAGTTATGCATCCTGCAAATCTTCGTTGAGATGCTCGATGCCTGCGAGCGGGAAACCCTGCAATGAGGCCTCGAATGCATCCTTGAATTTACGATAGCGGACCTTCACATTCGGAATGGCTAACTTCATTGCGTCTGAATCCACCAACGCTTTGAGGGCATCTGGCGTCGCCAGCTTGAGGTGTTCGAAGTTGACGATGATGTCCATGCGTGCCTGATTGGCCGCTTCCTTGATCCGCTTAATCAATTCCAAGGCATTCAGACGATCGAGCGTACCCTCAAGATCCACGAACAACGCGGCAAACTTGTCATGCCGCTTGGCCTTGATCTGGAATATCAACTGTTGTGCCGAGAGCGCGTTCGGATCTAACGCCTGTTTCAGTGCATGCAGCGCGCTAGGAATCAATTTCTCTTTGTCCAACACCGGGAGCTTCGCTTGGAGATTCTTCAACACCCCCGCGAGCGGCGACAGGGACGCTTTAGGGCAGGTTCGCTTGACCAACTTCCGAAACTCCCGATTCATCTCCAATCGCGGAATGAGCCGTTGGCTCGTGCCCGACAGCCGCTTCCAGATTGAAGGGATCGAATAGAATTCATGATTGGCCCAGTGGAATCCGTCCAGTAACTGCTCGACCGTCATCCGGCTCGGCTGGAACACCACATGCTTGCCGTCGTACTTCGCCCAGTCCCTATCGAAGATACGGCCGGACTTTTCGAGGCGGTCGAACAACTGTGTTCCAGGCAGAGGTGTCAACACGTTAAAGTACGCCAATTCCACCTGGTTCTTCGTTAAGAAGTCGACGGCCCGTTCAAACACGGTCACATCGTCGCTGTCGAATCCGAACACGATCCCGGGATTCACCATGATCCCGTAATCATGGAACATCTTGATCTCCTTGGCGAACTTCAGAACCCTGTTAAATGGCTTGTTCGTTTCATCCAATGCATCTTCATCAAGCGATTCCATTCCGACAAAGACCGACACACAGCCGCTCTCGGCCGCAAGCTTGACCATCTCCTCGTCGTCAGCCAGGAACATCGTGGCCTGGCAGCCCCATTTAATCTTGAGCGGCTTCAGCGCGGCCCAGAGCTCACGACAATAGGCACGGTTGCTGTTGTGCAAGTCATCGACAAAGGCGACAATGCTGCCGTCCTCGATCCCCACCCGAATACGAAGCGCGGTGACAAAGGCATTCCACAACGGCTCGTCGCGCAATCGCTCGACCAACTCACTGCGAATCCATCGTTGAACATTTTGAAGCTCTGTGATCACTTCCTTCACCGGCCGACGCCGCGTAGTCTTTCCGTTAAACGGGGACACGCTACAGAACTCGCAGTCGAAATGGCATCCGCGGGTCGTGAAACTACACTGTCTCGTCATGTACGAGTCGGGGCTTAGCAGCTCGACACGGGGACTTTTGTAATTCTCCAGAGAGGGGAACGATGTCATCTTGTACATGCGCTGCATCTTCCCAGCCTCATAGTCCGCAACCAACTGCGGCCAGAGATCCTCGGCTTCTCCACAGACGATCGCGTCGGCATATCGAAGCGCTTCGTCAGGGCAGTAGGTGGGATGGACGCCCCCCATGACGATTGTCTTGCCTCGCTTGCGAAATTCCGTTGCGATCTCGTAGGCGCGAGGAGCATAGCAGGTAAACATGGAGAGGCCGACCATGTCACAGGGATAGTCAAAGTCAATATCGTGAACCGCTTCGTCGATCAGACTGACTTCCCAATTCGCCGGCGTGTAGGCGGCGATCACCGGCAAGCTCAGCTTGGGAAACCATACCGAGCGACGTTCCGAAGCAGTCAACCGATAGGGGTTATTGCGCGGGTAGGGATCGACCAGCAACAACCGTTTGCCTGGTGCGTGCTTGATCGTTGTCGCCGGCCCAATGATCTGACTCTGCCGATCTGGTTGAATAAGCTCCATGAATTGATCCTCCTCACCTCTATCCAGCTGAGACTATCAATACGCTCGTTGAAATGTTCTGCGTTGTGATCGTGATTGTCTCACGCCGTCCCTTCGACCACGCTCAGGACGGGATTCTTCGTCGGAGTGAACGTGCGACTCCGCGTACTCGGCCTCAATAGCTGCAAGAACCTACGCCCTTGCTGCACAGCCATTCATATAACTATACAGTATAGCTTTATCCGACTATCCTAGGTCCAGCAAATGACAGCCTCAACATTACCGGGTTCCCACCGGTTGCAATGGGGGAAGATTGACATCCTGCCCCTGTAACATCGGGTCCGATTGTGGCTCGGTGGATTCAACTTCCGCTGCAGTCGAACGCTGTTTCTCTTCGAGCGCCTCCAACTTCTTTTGCCGCTCAATGGTCGGAGTCACACCGACACTTTCAGGAGGAACCGGCGACCCCACGGTCCCGCAGGCCACCAACGTTCCCATTGTCATACCCACAACGATGAACATCGCATTCGGCCTCCGCATCGTCATGAGAACATCCGCTCGAGTTCTTGAATGCGCTGTTCCACTCTCGTTCGGGCAGTGCCGCCTATTTGAGACTTTCGATCGATGGCAGCGGTGACCGTCAACCGAGCGAACAGACCCTTTTCAATTCGTTCGGAAAATGTCCGCAGCTCATCAAGCGAGAAACTCGTGAGTTCGCGGCCTTGATCCAATGAGGCCCGCACCAACCGGCCCGTAATCGCATGCGCCTCGCGAAACGGTACGCCTCTAGTCACAAGGTAGTCCGCCACTTCCGTGGCCAGCATCCCACCACCTTGAACCGCTTGCTTGAGAATGTCCCGGTTGACGGTGAGTCGGCGCATCAATTCCGTCAAGACCTTCACCGAGGCGGTGACGGTATCGAGGGCATCAAAGAGCGCAGGCTTATCTTCCTGAAGATCTCGATTGTAACTCAGGGGAAGAGCCTTGAGCATCGTCAACAGATTGACCAAATGGCCATAGACCCGCCCTGTCTTGCCCCGAATCAATTCCGGCACATCGGGATTCTTCTTCTGCGGCATCATACTGCTACCGGTACAGAAGGCATCGGGAAGCTCGACGAATTGGAATTCCTGGGACGACCAGAGAATCAATTCTTCACTAAGGCGAGACAGGTGCATCATCGTGATCGACAGCGCCGAGGCCACCTCGATCATGAAATCTCGATCGGACACGGCATCGAGACTGTTTTGCGTCACGGAGGGAAAACCCAGCAGCCCGGCGGTGAACCGGCGATCGACTGGGTAGTTCGTCCCTGCGAGCGCGCCGGACCCCAACGGCATGACATTCAAACGCACCGATGCATCGCGAAATCGCCCCTTGTCCCGCTCGATCATTTCCACATAGGCCAAAAGATGATGCGCCAACAGCACCGGCTGGGCGCGCTGGAGATGTGTATAGCCCGGCATGGCGACCGTTCGATTCGCCTTTCCCTTCGCCACCAAGACTTGCTGAAATTTTACCAAATGTGCCACGAGCTGACTGAGGTGATCCCGCAAATAGAGCCGGACATCCAGCGCGACCTGGTCGTTCCGGCTCCGGCCCGTGTGCACCTTGCCGCCGAGCGGACCGATCAATTCGGTCAGCCGACGCTCAATCGACATGTGAATGTCTTCATCCTGAGGGGTGAAACGAAAGCGGCCCCGATCCAGTTCCGTCTTCACCGATTCCAGGCCCCGCACGATCGTCCTGGTTTCAGAGGCGGTCAACACACGCGCCTTCCCCAACGTCTTGCAATGGGCGATGCTGCCCTGAATGTCATAGACATAGAGCCGGCGATCGACCGCCACCGATACGGTGAACGATTCCACCAACCGGTTTGTCTTGTGTCTGAACCGCCCGCCCCACGCTTTTCCGCTTTCCGACGAGGCAGCGCTACGGCCCGTAGCTCGTGCCATTAGGAGGAGGCCTTCTTTCTTTGGGCTCTGATTTTCAGCCGCAACGCGTTCAACCGAATAAAACCCTCGGCATCTTTCTGGTTATAGACTTCGTCCTCTTCAAACGTGGCGATATCGAGACGATAGAGCGAATTCTTCGACTTGCGCCCAGCCAACGTGCAACTCCCCTTATAAAGCTTCACCCGCGCCGTGCCGGTCACATCCTTCTGTGCCGCATCGATCGAGGCCTGGACCATCTCTCGTTCTGGGCTGAACCAATAGCCGTTGTAAATTAGCTCGGCAAAGCGTGGGATTAAACTGTCTCTGAAGTGCAGCACCTCGCGATCCATCGTCAACGACTCGAGTCCGCGATGCGCCACATGGAGGATCGTCCCGCCCGGAGTTTCATAGACCCCGCGAGATTTCATCCCAACGTAGCGATTCTCCACCAGATCGACACGCCCGATTCCATGCGCGCCACCCAACTTGTTGAGGTGTGCCAACAACGTTGCCGGGCTCATCTTCTTGCCGTCGACGGCCACCGGATTACCCGACTCGTAGCCGATCTCGACTTCGATCGGCTTGTTCGGCGCCTGCTCCGGCGACACCGTCATTTGAAAGATTTCATCCGGCGGCGACTCCCAAGGATCTTCAAGAATGCCCCCCTCATAACTCACATGGAACAAATTCAGATCCATGCTATAGGGCTTGGCTTTCGTCGCCGTCACGGGAATGCCGTGCCGATCGGCATACTCGATCAATTCACGCCGCGACCGCATCGTCCATTCACGCCAAGGCGCGATGATCTTGAGACTTGGAGCCAGCGCCGTATAGGTCAACTCGAACCGCACTTGGTCGTTGCCCTTTCCTGTAGAACCATGCGACACCGCCTCGGCGCCTTCTTTGAGCGCGATCTCAGCCTGACGCCGCGCGATGAGGGGCCGCGCAATCGAGGTCCCGAGCAGATAGCAGCCTTCGTATATGGCGTTGCCGCGCAACATCGGAAAGACATAGTCCTTCACAAAGGTCTCGCGCAGATCCTCGACATAGACCTTTTTCACGCCGAGCTTTTGCGCCTTTGCCTTGATCGCTTGCAGATCTTCGCCTTGCCCAAGATCGGCGCAGAACGCGATAACCTCGCAGTCATAGGTTTCCTGTAACCACTTCAAAATCACGGACGTATCGAGTCCGCCTGAATAGGCCAGCACCACTTTCTTGATGACACGACTCATCGTCTCGTTCGACTCCTCTTTCCTAATAGGTTCGTTAAGATGGCCTTCTGCATATGGAGGCGGTTCTCCGCCTGGTCGATGATGACCGACTGCGGGCCATCCAGCACCTCGGCGCTGATTTCTTCTCCCCGGTGGGCGGGCAAGCAGTGCATGACGATCGCATCGGGCTTGGCGCGATGTAACAGGCGGCTGTTCACTTGATACGGAGCCAAGACTTTTAATCGCCGCGCATGCTCCCGCTCTCGTCCCATACTGATCCAGACGTCAGTGTAGATCACATCTGCTTCCTTCGCCGCAATATGGGGATCGTGCCCGATCTCGATCACCGCACCGGTTTTTGCGGCTTCTACTCTAGCCCGATCCACAACATGCTGCTCCGGCTGATATCCCACCGGACACCCGAGGGTGATGGTCATCCCCATCTTCGCCGCTGCCTCGATCAGTGAATTCGCCACATTGTTGCCGTCGCCGATGTACGCGATCTTAATCCCCTTCAACCGGCCCTTCTTCTCGCGAATGGTCAGGAGGTCTGAGAGGGCCTGACAGGGATGGCTCAGGTCGGTCAGCCCATTGATCACCGGCATCGTCGCTTCCCGCGCCCATTCCTCTACAATCGCGTGGTCATAGGTGCGGATGACGATCGCGTCGAGATAGCGCGACAACACACGCGCCGTATCGGCGACACTTTCTCCGCGTGAGAGCTGGATGTCGGCCATGGGCAGGACCAGAGCGTGGCCGCCCAACTGGTTCATCCCCGCCTCGAAGGACACTCTCGTGCGCGTCGATGGTTTCTGGAACAGAAGCCCCAGCGTCTTCCCAGGAAGCAGTGAATGAAGAACCCCGCGCCGCTGCTTGTCTTTCAACAGAGCCGCCGATGCCAACAAACCCTCCACCTCCGCCTTGCTGAGGGCCGCCACATCCAGAAAATCTTTTTTGCCGGCCCGCAGGCCTGCCGCTCGTGTGGTCATTCCGGTTGTGTCCATTCGGCGTACATACGCCTTACGCCGCTTGCTTGATGAAAATCTCGCCAAGCGTATCGAGCAATCGATCGATTTCCAACTGGGTGATGATGAGGGGCGGCACGAATCGCAGCACACGTTCGCCGGTCCCATTGATCAGAATGCCTCGTGCCAAACACTCGCTCACGACGGTTTTCCCATCCATATCGAGCTCCATCCCCTGCAAGAGCCCGAGACCACGCACCTCTCGCACCACCCGGTGTCGCTCTTTACAATTGGATAAGCCCTTTGCAAAATACTCTCCCATTTGGCGCGCATGATCGAGCACGTGACCTTCCAGCAGAGCACGGCACACGGCCAAACCAGCCGCGCAGGCGAGCGGATTGCCGCCGAATGTCGAGGCATGGCTGCCGGGCGAAAAGGCCTTCGCGACAGAATCTGTCGCGAGACAGGCTCCGATGGGCACGCCGCCCCCCAACCCTTTCGCCAGGGTCATGATGTCCGGCTGCACCCCCAATTGCTCGTAAGCGAACAGCGTCCCAGTGCGTCCCATCCCGGTCTGTATTTCATCGAACATCAACAGCACATCTTTTTGTGAGCACAGATTTCTTACCTGCCTCAAATATTCGCGATCCGCGACGTAGACACCCCCCTCGCCCTGAATGGGCTCGAGCAGAATCGCCGCAGTCTTGTCGGTCACGGCCCGTTCCAGTTCCTCCAGATTATTGAAGGCGACATAGCAAAAACCCGGAAGTAACGGCTCGTAGTCCTTCTGCACTTTTTCCTGGCCCGTGGCCGTCAATGTCGCGAACGTCCGACCGTGGAACGAGTTCTTCATCGTCACGATCTCGAACCGCCCGGCTCCATACTTGTCATGGGAATACCGGCGGGCCAGCTTGATCGCGGCTTCATTCGCCTCTGCTCCGCTGTTACAAAAGAACACCTTGTCGGCAAACGAGTGATCCACCAGCATCTGCGCCAGTTTCACTTGCGGTTCGGTGTAATAGAGGTTGGAGGTATGGATCAGCTGTGCGGCTTGGCGCTGGATCGCCTGAACCAGATCCGGATGGCCATGCCCGAGGACATTTACCGCAATCCCGCCGACGAAATCGAGGTACTCGCGCCCCTCGAGGTCGTACACCTTCGTCCCACGCCCTCGCACGATCGAGAGCGGTTGACGCGTATAGGTCTGCATCAAATAACGTGCGGCGTCCTGCTTCAGTTCTTCTGTCGGCATGACAGACGTATCCCTTCGTAAAGCAAGGGAAAGTAGCATAGGCTTGTCGGTGGAATCAACTTGGAAGGAGCGGCGGAGGGTGTGAGGCCCGGTCACGACGCTTCTTTACCCAGGCGGCGCTTCTATTGTGATACTCTCGGAAAGATGAAACTCTGCGCACAGTGCCAACAGCAAAATACGGAAGACGCAAAATTCTGCCACCAATGCGGACAGCTGCTGACCGTCGAACCAGAACCACCAATCGCCACCGCCACCATCCACTCTGAAATCCACCCCGATGAACATCTCTGGCGCCAATTCATCGGCCCCTACGCCGATCAATATCTGAAACATTTTAAAAAGTTTGGATTGGGGAAAGAACCGAAGTTCGCCCTGACGTGGAATTGGCCGGCCTTTCTCTATATTTCCTTCCTCTGGTTTCTCTACCGAAAAATGTATGTGTACGCGGCGGTCTACGCCCTCGGTCCGATGATCTCGACCTACTTGACCGGCGATATGACCGTGGGTCTCGTCTGGAGCATCATGGCCGGAGCGACCGCGAATTATGTGTATTACTGGCACTGCCGTGAACGTATCGGTGAGATCAAGAAGAGCGCAGGGATCGATCCGGCGAAGCAGGATGAGGTACTAAAAGAAAGTGGAGGCGTCCAGCCTTATGTGATCTGGATCGGAGTCGCCCTGTACGTGTTGTTCGCAATAGCCATGTTCAAAATGCTTCAGGACGGGTTGCCGGATGGTGAACGGCCGCTAGAGAAGCCGGCAAAACCGACTGCGGCGAGCAGTGTGTAAAACTGGGTGAGTGTGCGTCTGTCTGGCGTACGTTAGTCGACAGCGTGGGCGATCGAGCCATCAGTCCTCATCTCACGTTTCATTTTTCTGCATCGAAGTATCAAGTCAAGCAACGCCCCCGGTGATCCACCCAAAAGCCTTCTTTCCATGCCAATCCCAGCAGGATTGAACGCGAGTGCCAGGGAGGAATGGGTCCATTTCTAGGACCACTCCCTCCCAAGTTGGGGTGCTTTCTCAGAGATAAACGAGTATTCTGCGCCTCATGCCCACCCCTGAAGATCTAGCGCGCGAGCACATCGACCACGCGCTTGAACAGGCTGGCTGGAGAGTTCAGGACTACAAGAGCGCAAATCTCAGGGCAGGCAGGGGGGTGGTGCTTCGAAACTTTCCACTGCAAAGCGGGCACGGGTTTGCGGACTATCTACTCTATTTAGATGGAAAAGCTGCGGGGGTTGTGGAGGCGAAGAAGGAAGGCTTTCCGCTCATTGGGGTAGAAATCCAATCGGCCAAGTACAGTGAAGGCCTTCCTCCTCAGTTACCAGCACATGTTCGTCCACTCCCATTTCTCTACCAAAGCACCGGCGTCGAAACTCGATTCACGAACGGCCTCGATCCAGAACCCCGCAGTCGTCAAACCTTCGCATTCCACAAGCCCGATACGTTGGCCGAATGGATCACTCAGTCGGGGGTACAGCCGGAGGCACCGATCAGGGATGATGTTGCGGCTCTCAAGCGCGAACCGTACCGCGCATATTCAACGCTCAGAAAGCGCCTCCAACAACTTCCGGTTCTGAAGACTGAAGGCCTCTGGCCTGCCCAAGTCACTGCCATCAACAACCTCGAAAAGTCGCTGGCTCAGGATCGTCCTCGCGCCCTGATCCAGATGGCCACCGGCAGCGGCAAGACCTTCACCGCCATCAACTTCATCTACCGGCTCATCAAGTTCGCGCGGCGCGCGCCGCGTGCTCTTCCTGGTCGACCGCGGCAACCTCGGCGACCAGACGCTGAAGGAGTTCCAGCAGTACGTCACGCCCGTACAACAGCCGCAAGTTCACCGAGGTGTACAACGTCCAGCGCCTGGCCGGCAACACCCTCGATACCGCCGCGCGGGTCTGCATCACCACCATCCAGCGCCTGTACTCGATGCTGCAAGGGGCGGGAGCTGTCGGACGAGGACGAAGAAGCGCTCCGTGTTCGGCCTCGAACGGCTCTTCAAGCAAGCCGGTGCCCGTCGACTACAACCCGGCCATTCCGATCGAGACCTTCGACGTCATCGTCACCGACGAGTGCCACCGCTCGATCTACAACCTCTGGCGCAGGTGCTGGAATACTTCGACGCCTACCTCATCGGCCTCACCGCCACGCCCACCAAGCAGACCTTCGGCTTCTTCAACCAGAACCTCGTCATGGAGTACACGCACGAGCAGGCCGTGGCCGACGGCGTCAACGTCGACTACGACGTCTACCGCATCCGCACCGCAGATCACCGCAGGCGGGCTCGACGGTCGAGGCCGGGCTACTACGTGGACAAGCGCGACCGGCGACACGCGCGCAGAGCGCTGGGAGAAGCTCGACGACGACTTCGCCTACGACCGCCGACCAGCTCGACCGCGACGTGGTCGCGCCGGACCAGATCCGCACCGTCGTCCAGACCTTCAGGACAAGCTCTTCACCGAGATCTTCCCCGGCCGCACCGAGGTGCCCAAGACCCTGATCTTCGCCAAGGACGACTCCCACGCCGAGGACATCGTCGCAGATCGTCCGCGAGGAGTTCGGCAAGGGCAACGACTTCTGCCAGAAGATCACCTACCGGACCACCGGGCGTGAAGCCCGAAGGACCTGATCAAGACGTTCCGCAACAGCTACAATCCCGCGCATCGCCGTCACGGTGGACATGATCGCCACCGGCACCGACATCAAGCCGCTCGAGATCGTCGATCTTCATGCGCGCGGTCAAGTCGCCGCACCTTCTTCGAGCAGATGAAGGGCCGGGGCGTCCGCGTCATCAAGCCGGACTGATCTGCAAGGCCGTCACGCCCGACGCCACGAGCAAAGACCACTTCGTCATCGTCGATGCCGTCGGCGTCTGCGAGCAGGACAAGACCGACGCGCGACCGCTGGAGAAGAAGCCCAGCGTCGCCTTCGAGAAGCTGCTCCAAGCCGTGGCGCTGGGGAACACCGAAGAAGACGTGCTCACCAGCATCGCCGGACGGCTGGCCCGCATGGAGCACCGCATTACGAAGGAAGATGAACAGGCCATCAGCAAAGCCAGCGGCGGCCTCGCGCTCAAAGACCTCAGCCGGCGTCTCGTGGAAGCGGTCAATCCGGATCGGCACGAAGAGCGAGCCGACGCAGCAATTCCGGCACAAGCAAACCGAGCGAGCAGCAGATTCAGCAGGTGGCCACCACGCTGATTCAAGAAGCCGTCAAGCCGTTTCACGATCCGAAGCTCCGCGAACTCCTGATCGAGATCAAAAAGAAGAACGAACTGACCATCGACCACGTCAGCCAGGATCAGGTCATCGAAGCAGGCTTCAGCGCCGACGCGCTTGGCGCGCGCCCGCACCATCGTGCAGTCCTTCGAGCAGTTCATCACACAGCACAAAGACGAGATCACCGCCCTGCAAGTCCTCTACAGCAAGCCCTACAAACAGCGGCTGAAGTTCGAGGACATCAAGGATCTGGCCAACGCCATCGAAAAGCCGCCCTACCTCTGGAACGAATCGCAACTCTGGCAGGCCTACGCCGCGCTGGAGAAGTCGAAGGTCAAAGGCGCGAGCGGCAAGCGCATCCTGACCGACCTCGTCTCCCTCGTCCGCTTCGCCACGCATCAGGACAACGAGCTGGTGCCATTTCCCGAGAAGGTCAACGCCAACTTCAAGGCGTGGCTGGCGGAGCAGGAGACAGGGCGGAAGAGTTCACCGACGAACAGCGCCACTGGCTGGAGATGATCCGCGACCACATCGCGGCGAACCTTGCGGTTGAGCCGGACGACTTCGAGTACGCGCCGTTTGCGCAAGAGGGTGGGTTGGGGAAAGTGCATCAGCTCTTTGGGGACGAGCTGAACAGGCTTATTGAAGAGTTGAATGGATCGTTGGCAGCATGAATGAAACCACTGCCGGCCTAGAGCATCGAGTTGCGCCAACTGGAGATCTGGTCGATCTGCTCGGTGACGTTGCAACGAGATCGGTTCCAGTCTTCAAAGCATCGAATCAGAGAAGCGTGGGTCCCGATTACGCCCTATCACGAATCTATCAATCGGGAAGCTGCCATCAACTGTAGCGAAGTGCTGATCTGCCGGAGAGAACGTCCTGAAGACCAGGCGACGTGCTGTTCAATGGAATAGGCGAAGACGCTGGAGCTGCTTGGTGCCAATCTGTATCGTCCGTGTGTAACGGCATGGTTGAATCAATGTCCAGTCTTCGAAGTGATGTCGACGGGCTCGACTGCGCTAAGCAGTTTCTTCAACTGGATGCACAGACTGCCTTTCTTGACGCTAACTGCCTGATCAAGGGGATCGGCTAGCCGCGTTCAACCAAGCAGCTACTTCAGAATCGGCATTTGGTTCACGCGCTCGCTCCGATGAACAGCAAGCGCATCGTCGCGGAGATCGAAAAGCAGTTCTCCCGCCTCGACGAAGCCGTCGCCAATCTCAAGCGCGTCAAGGCCAACCTCAAACGCTACAAAGCTGCCGTCCTCAAAGCCGCCGTCGAAGGGAAGTTGACCGAAGACTGGCGCAAGCAGCATCCCGACGTCGAACCAGCCAGCAAACTCCTCGAACGCATCCTCGCCGAACGCCGAGCAAAGTGGACAGGCAGAGGGAAATACAAGGAACCCGGAGAACCAGACACCAGCGATCTTCCCGCCATTGCCTGGTAAATGGTTGTGGGCCAGGCTTGACGCCATAGCTGCGCTAAAAGGCGGAATCACGGTTGATAAGAATCAGAAAGCCCACGAAGCGATTACCGTCCCGTATTCGCCGTTGCAATGTCAGAGAGGGTATTTGGACTGGAGGGAGCAGATTGAAGCACCGGATGCAGACATCAGAAGATCGATTTTTCTGCAGGCGACATCTTGTTCCGCTGTGGGGAGAGAGACAAGCTCGGTCGTGGGTTGGACTTTGGGAAGGCCAGCTTCCCCGTGCATCGTCAGAACCGATGCTCCTTCGCCGCAAGATTGGTATTATGGCTGCCGTATTACCGAAGTTGTTTCCAGTCCAAACTCACTCGTTCGGTCAAGCAGCCTTTCACGGGGTAGCAGACGTACGGTCTCGAACGCTTAGACTAACTAAGCTCAGAGCGTTTCCTATTCCCCTTCCACCTGCTGCCGAACAACAGCCATCGTCGCCGAAGTCGAGCGCCGCCTGTCCGTCATCGAGAAACTCGAAGCCGCTGTCCGAAGCCAACCTCACCCGCGCCGACCGCCTGCGGCAGTCCATTTTGAGTCAAGCTTTCTCTGGACGGTTGCTCGAGAGAGATACGAGCCATATTCCCAACATCCCGCCAACATTCTCCATAGCCGCTGAAAGCCAAGCGAGCTATGGAAGGACCACCCTGCCTGGCGGTGAGCAAAGATGAGCGCGATTCCTACCTTCTCACGGAAACCCACGCGGCGCTCTTGCGGACCTTTCTGTCGTCGCCCCAACGGGTGAAGGGCACCATGACCATCCGCAACTGGCGGGGTTCTTGTTCAGCATGGCGAACGCGCCGGAATTGATCCCCCCGTCAGAGTGGCTGCCGATCGTCTTCAATGACCAGGACGCTCCGTACGAGAGCCGAAGTCAGGCGGAGGAGGTCACCCAGGCCATGATGGCTCTCTACAACAACTGCGTCAGGGGACGAGTGAAAAAGAAGGTGTCTCTCCCTCCCGGGTGCGAGATCAGACCTCAGCCGCTGGACAACTTGGACGATGATGCCCCGTTGAGCCAGTGGGCGCGGGGATTCATTTCGGGGCACACCTACCTTGAAGACGTCTGGAACGACTACACCCCTGACGAACTCGACGAAGAATTTGGCGCAACTCTGATGGTGCTCACGTTTTTGCCTCCCCGACGCTTGCGGATGCCTACCACAAGGAGGGCAAGAGCAAGACGAGCTTGGAACAGTTAGCCGAAACAGTCGTCGCGATCTTTCCCGATGCGCTGATCGAGTATGCCCACCTGGGGTGGTCCATCTTTCAGGCGCGGCGCGAAGCGGGCGATCTCGGCCAAGAACCGTCGGCTCGCCAGACAATCGGCCGAAACGACCCCTGTCCCTGCGGCAGCGGGAAAAAGTTCAAGAAGTGCTGCGGTGCGACCTGAAATGAACTCATCGCGCATCGTTCAAACACTCTGGAAGTACTGCAACGTCCCGCCTGTCTACGCCGAGCACAAATTGACGTATTTGCTCTTCCTCAAGATGGCCGACGAAGGGCTGACCTTGTCCGTCTCGTTCCCGTGCTCTAGGTTTTCTTCTCTGTGCAAGTGCGCTATCATGCGGGCAAGTGAGGTCTGTCATGGATGAACAACTCCTTCTCAAACGCATCACGGTGAACCCGAAGATTTTCGGTGGGAAGCCGATTATCGAGGACGCCGGCTCGCTGTCGAACATGTGCTTGGCATGCTGGCTGCCGGTGATACGCCCGACACGATTCTTCACGGTTATCCGTGGCTGGAACGTGAGGACATTCAAGCCTGCCGGGCTCATGCCGGCATGAGAGGTAGTCATGGCTGAGACGTCTACGGCTGTGATGGCGGTTCACGAGAAGGTGAACGAAATGGTGCGGCGGATCGTTCAACGGTTCGCTCCGGACAAAATCATCCTTTTCGGCTCCTATGCGAGCGGCACCGCCGGTCCGGATAGCGACGTGGATCTGCTGGTCGTGATGCGCGTGGACGGTTCGAAGCGACAGCGAGCGGTCGAGCTGCATGGACTACTTGCCGGAATGGGCGTTCCGAAGGATCTGATCGTGGTGACGCCGGAGGATTGTGTGCAATACCGCGACATTCCCGGCACCGTGATCGCGTTTGCACTGCGTGAAGGGAAGATCCTCTATGACCGGGCCGCCTAAGAGACCGGATATCGTGCGTCTGTGGGTCGAAAAAGCCGAGCATGACCTTCTCAATATCGACAACAATCTGACCGCTTCTCATGTGCCGTGGGACACCGTCTGTTTCCATGCACAGCAAGGCGCGGAGAAATATCTGAAAGCGCTCCTGACTCAGTATGGCGTTGCGTTCCCTAAAATCCACGATTTGACGGAACTTGTTGCCCTTCTTCCTGCCGGCGCTCGTCCGGCTCTTCCGCCCGGCATTCTAGAAGCCCTGAATCCCTACGCGATCGAGACTCGATATCCTGGTGTCTGGGAACCTATTGAGCGGGACGAAGCGTTGCGCGCCGTTGCTGCCGTCCGACTTGTTCGTGATGCGGTTCGTCCACTGCTCTCCCCGATTGTGTTGCCGTGACTCGCGTCGCGATGCCGATGGAATCCCGCACACCGTCGCTCCTCCATGCACAGACTAACAGCGGTTCTGAGTCCTCATGACCTCTTCTGCCATCGTTCAAAAACTCTGGAACTACTGCAACGTCCTCCGCGACGACGGGATGAGCTATGGCGACTACGTCGAGCAGTTGACGTATCTGCTGTTCCTCAAGATGGCCGACGAGCGGACGAAGCCGCCGTACAACCAGCCCAGCCAGATTCCCGACAAGTACAGTTGGCCCAGCCTGCTCAAGAAGGACGGCGACGACCTGTTCGATCACTACCGCCATCTCCTGGAAGAGCTCGGCAAAGGGAAGGGCATGCTCGGCCTGATCTTCACGAAGGCCCAGAACAAGTTTCAGGACCCCGTCAAGCTCCGGCGGCTGATTGTGGATCTGATCGACAAGGAAGACTGGTCCACGATGAGCGCCGATGTGAAAGGGGATGCCTACGAGGGCCTGCTGGAGAAGAACGCGCAGGACACCAAGTCCGGCGCGGGCCAGTACTTCACCCCACGGCCGCTGATCGCCGCGATGGTGGAGGCCATCGCCCCGAAGTCCAGCGAGACCATCTGCGACCCGGCCTGCGGGACCGGCGGATTTTTCCTGGCCGCACACGACTACATCGTGAAGCACTATCCCAACCTGACCAAGGACGAAAAGCGACAGCTCAAGCAAGGCACGTTCAAGGGATGGGAATTGGTCCAAAGCACGGCACGGCTCTGCGCGATGAACCTGATGCTCCACGGGATCGGGAGCGACAAAGACCTGCCCATCGTCGTGGCCGACTCCTTGGCCGCTGATCCTGGCGATCGGTTCGACATCGTGATGACCAATCCGCCGTTTGGGAAGAAGAGCAGCACGACCATCGTCGGCGAAGAGGGCCAGGTCTCCAAGGAACGGGACATCGTCGAACGTGACGACTTCTGGGCGACGACCTCCAACAAGCAACTCAACTTCGTCCAGCACGTCAAAACGTTGCTGAAGCAAAATGGCCGCGCCGCAGTCGTGGTGCCTGACAACGTCCTCTTCGAAGGTGGCGCTGGAGAAACCGTCCGGCGCAAGCTCCTGCACGAGTGCGATGTGCACACGCTCCTGCGTCTGCCGACCGGCCTCTTCTATGCGCAGGGCGTGAAAGCCAACGTGCTCTTCTTCGACAAGAAGCCGGCGAGCGAGACCCCCTGGACCAAGAAGCTCTGGATCTACGACCTCCGCACCAACCAACACTTCACGCTCAAGACCGATCCGCTCAAGCGCGAAGACCTCGACGAGTTCGTGAAATGCTACAACGGCAATCTCGACCGGCCCGACAAGCAGGCCGGAGGCAACCGCCACACCCGCAAAGCCACCTGGTCCGACAAGAAACCCGATGGCCGCTGGCGTGCCTACGACTACGACGAACTCATCGCCCGCGACAAAGCCAGCCTCGACATCTTCTGGCTCAAAGACGACTCCCTAGAAGACTCCGCCAATCTTCCCAACCCCGACATCATCGCCCAAGAAATCGTCGACGACCTCGAAGCAGCCCTCGAACAATTCCGACTGATTGCGAATGATCTAGGCAGTGAACCACCAGAGAAGATGGCTTGAGAGGGCAGAGACTGATGCGTCGCAAAGATCGCTACGATACCGCTGACCTTGAAGAGAACCAATTTGAGCCTGGCTCTCGCCGTCGCGTGCTCAAGAATCTGCTTGGTATCACGAGCAAGCGTGAAATGGACCGGATGGAAGGGCGTGAACAGGTACGCGTGCTCGAAGAGCTGGCAGGTCTCTATGACAGCGATCATCGATTCACTGCTGCTGATATTTGCCGCATGCATCGACTCTGGTTGGGGCGGATTTATCCTTGGGCGGGAAAGTATCGCCAGGTGAACGTGAAGAAGGACTCCTTCTCGTTTGCTGCGGCTGCGCAGATCCCTAAACTGATGGCCGAATTCGAAGACGGTCCGCTCAAACGTCATACGCCATGTCGCTCAGCATCGACAGAGCTTCTCAGTGCGGCGCTGGCAGAAGCTCACGTGGAGTTGGTGCTGATTCATCCATTCCGAGAGGGCAATGGTCGAGTTGCGAGAATCCTGGCTGTGCTCATGGGACTGCAAGCAGGATTGCCGGCTCTTTACTTTGACAACCTGTCTGGTCGAAAACGGCAAGAGTATTTTGCCGCGGTTCGCGCTGGTCTGGACCGCAATTACGAACCGATGACGAAACTATTTATCGCGGTGATCGAGAGGACTTTGCAGATTCACGGGAAGTAATGCGGCGACGAGTTCTCGTTTCAGCAAGCAAGTCGGATGGGGTGAGTTTGACGCCTTCAATGTCTGTGGAAGTGTAGACGGTCATCTGAAACATGGCATGTCGTTTTGCCGGATCGACAAGGTAGGGATTGGTTCTGTTCAGAGAACGTCTGACCATGGGCACAGTATAGCATGGTCTGTGTTCGACGTCCGCACAGTATATAGGCTCATCGGAGATCGGGATGGTTATTAAAGGTACTGAGTCGGTTGATATCCACACTTCCACTGGGCCTATGCGCACATACCTCTTTAGGCCGGTGGCTGAGGGGCGGTATCCGAAGGGGGAGTTGGGGGTCAGGCATGACTATTGACTTATTGGAGCCGGTCTCTTTGCTTGAAGCGATTGCGTCAGTGCATTGAGTTCATTGCTCGACCTTGCACGTCACGCTGTTGACCAGGCTGCCCATCCCATCCTCCCACGCTTGCTCGTTCTTTCTTAGGGACAGGGGCTGGTTGATTTGGTCTATCTGGTCTATCTGTCTGCGGTTTGTCTGGTCTATTTGGTTTGTCGCGTTTATTTCGTTGGTCTGGTTTGTCTGGTTCGCCGACCGGACTAACGAAAAGAACCAAACAAACCAAAGAAACCAAATGAACCAGATAGACCAAAGAGACCAGATGAACGAGAGCGACAAACGACAGCTGGCGAGGCGACGATCAGCTACTTGGTGACGGGATGACTTGCGGACTCAATGGCAGCGAGAATTTTCTCCCGGCTATCGGCATCGAATTCGTGCCCATAGAAGCGAAGAAAGAGGCCTTTGCGGACAGCTTCAGGCGTGGCCTGTGGGTCTTGCTCCAGAATGGAGGCCTCGACGAGCGCGCGCGCCGTCTCGCGCATCGCGCACCCCATCTTGAGCCGTTCTTCACCGGACCGCTGCATGAGCATGGCCCGATAGCGGGCGTCCATTTCGGTCGGCGTATCCTTCATTGACGTACCTCTTGATACAGTGCGGTCAGACCCAATCGATCTGCCCACCGATTCAGATATTCTGTATCGAGTCCCTGCACGGACCTGAGCAGGTTCCGGACATCGTCCAGTTGCATCTGGGACCGGCTCTCCTTGGCCCAATCCAGCTTGGAAAGGATGAGATCTTCGGGCGACACGATGAAGACCATCTGGCCTGCGACGGAGACCGCCCGACGACGCGCAAACTCTTCTCGACGGTATTCCGTCTCTTTCCTCACGACACAGTCTACCTTGACCACCAGGGCATTGTGAATCATGTTGAACATGGCATGGTCTCGTACGGCTCGTTGGACCATGTCGCGATCGATATAGTACTCCTGTTGAACAGACGGGTGACTCGATCCACGTCCCGCTCGGACAGCTCGACACGAGGTCGATATCACGGGTCATCCGGGAACAGCGTAGAAGTTTGCCGCCATCGAGCCGTCACCATGGATGCCAGTCCCTTCCAATTGCGCTGTCACAGATTGTAGAACATCTAGCTCGTCGCTCACTCGCAGACTTCACTCCCCTTCTCGCCGGCGTTGACGCCGAAGGATACGCTTTTCATGCTGGGAAATCACCCCGCCTTGGGAGAGGAAATGAGTGTATTTTCACTCGTTTCTCAACGGATCGAGCCGGTCGGCATGCTGGTGAGCCCAGGTCAGCCATTGTTCTGCTTGGCCTCCTAACTCGATATCGCCATGCTTGGCATGTAACCTGTCCTTGACCGCTGAGAGATAGGCCCGGAGCTGCTGGGCCTTGGCCCAATTGGTTGCCTCCTGTTCTAGAGCCTGTCGTCTCGCCAATTCCTCTTGCCGCTTTTGCTGCTTCTTCCTGATGTCGGCGTTCGGCTTCACGTCTGAGTTGTTCCTCCTGCTCCTGTTTCAGTCGCCTGGCTTTCACCGCTTCGGCTACTTTCATAAGGCCCACAATGAAATCATTGAGGAAGGTTTCCAACTTGGCAGGTCTTTCCATCGCTCCAGCTCTTCCGAAGTCCCGTCGATACCCCAGGCAACAATCTTCAGGGTGAGAGAGCCAGTCGGAGCGTATTGATAGCGTTGACGCTGCCACCACTCAAGCCGCGGATTCTTCTGGCTGGGATGGTCAAGTCGTTGAAACTTTTCTTCGAGGCCAAAATGAATAGGCTCTCCATTGATACGAACACCGAGGGTCCGCTCATACCCATCCTGAATCCCAACCTGATGGCCGCGGACCTCCAGAGCTTTTAAGAGAGTATCCATGATTCGCAACGCTCTAGCGAGACTCTTGGGGCTGACACGAATATTGAGCTGCCTGATATCGCCAGACCACATGGCGCCGTAGTCGTCCACTTTCGCGGATCGCCATTCCTCCAAGTGGACTTTCAGCAAGTGATGCGGGCTTGTGAGCCGGTCGGGCACTTCGATTTTCTGTTCAGCAGTCTGCTCTGTGTTGATGCGTTGCAAGGCGTCCTCTGACATCTGCACGACAGCTTCTGGTCGAATCGTTCGATGAATCGTCGCAACCTGCTTGGTCGGGCCCGAGTTCGGTGGCAGCGGAAGCGGCTTCACCGATTTTCCCGTCTCCTTTCTTCGCCAGTAGCCGCGCCATGGGCAGGGAACATTCAGTTTCTTACAGATCTTGGCCAATGCGACATTCGAGATCCCATACTCCTTGGCCACCTTCGTCATGGGCTGAGCCCAGACTTGTTCGTACAACGCTTGTCGCTGAACCGTCTTTGTCTGGCGATGATCGTTGAACATATTGCCCCTCCTAGTTCATCTGTTGGAGCGAACCTACGAACTGGAAGGAAAGGGTATAGGAAGTGACTCCAAAAGTGCAGGGACGCGAGGAAGGGCGGAAAAACTGCGACACCGACATTTCTGCTAATTTCTGCGCGCGTCCGATCGTGTGAGGGCTAACAGTGCGTCCCAATCACAAGGCTATCGAGGGGGGGATTTAGCTCGCATCATTCACCAAGGCAATGTCGGAAACGAAGGCGGGACATTCTACGTTTCCATCAGCTTTTGCGGGCGTTCGATCGGTCGAAGGCTCGCATGGTGTCCCAAGAGTGATGGGTGCTGCCGGGATCTGACGAACAGTACCGCTTGACTTGCGCGCCTGTTCCAGTATGCTTCGGTCCGTGACCATTATCTCCCTTCAGGCTTGAGAGGAACGCACAATGGCTCGATTGATCTTGCTGCGTCATGGCGAATCGCAATGGAACCTGGAGAATCGTTTCACCGGTTGGGTCGATGTGCCCCTGTCTCCGCGCGGCATTCAGGAGGCGAAGGACGCGGGCGAGAAATTGCGCGACTATACGTTTGACCGGGCCTTTACCTCCGTGTTGGCCCGCGCGAATGAGACGTTGCGGCTGGTGCTCGACGCCATCGGCCAGACCGGTATCCCGATCGAGAAAGACAAGGCCCTCAATGAACGGATGTACGGCGAGCTCCAAGGATTGAACAAGGACGAGACCGTGAAAAAATACGGCGAGGCACAGGTGAAGATCTGGCGGCGGAGTTACGATGTACGTCCGCCGGGAGGGGAAAGCCTGAAAGACACGGCGGAGCGTGTATTACCCTACTATGAACAGACCATCAAGCCCTATGTTTTGAAAGGGGAAACGATCCTCGTCGCGGCACATGGAAACAGCTTACGGGCCTTGATCATGGAGTTGGAGCAGCTCTCCCGAGAGCAAGTGCTGGAGCTAAATGTCCCAACCGGAGCGCCGCTGCTCTATGAATTGGACAAGACCGGGAAGGTCGTCGATCACCGCTACCTCTGACAGGTCGCGGCAGGCCAGAAAATTATCCGACATCTTCCAGTAACCGCCCATAGGTGTCGACTGGCACGAAATCGATCAGCAAGGTCAAGAGATTACGCCGTTCTGCTTCTTTGACCAATCGGTTCTCCTCCATCAGCGTAGCGGCTTCCGCACTTACCGCAAGCGGACTCATCCCTTCTTCGATCAAGCGATTATACCGACGGCGACGGTCCTCCCAGTCGTTGAGGTAGGCGGCCCAGGAAGCTGAACCGACGGGAACGGTCGTGCCCCATCCTGCTTTCATTTCATCCAAGATGAATTCCGACAGCACGGACTGATACTTCTGAGGGATGTGCGCCTCGATGGCTGCGAAGATCCAAAACAGGTTCAGCGAGAGCACTTCTTGCGTGATCGCGTAAGCCTGCTCGGTCGTTGCCTCGATCCCATATTCTTCCAGTTGCTGAACGGACAGGCCGAGCGGCATCGCTGCGATCAGCGCGACCGCTGCTTGCTTCGGCGTCATCGAGTTGGCTGACATACCTCATCTCCTCCCTCGTCCACAATGGCAGAGAGTACCCTACTGCTGCCATTGCGCTCAAGCAACATGTCCCAGCCTGCCTCCTGTGCTAGAGTCCGCCGCCATGATTGGGCAGATTGCCACCACATTCTCACGATGGACCTGCGCCGCCGGTCTGTTGGCTATCTTGGCCACAGGCACGGTCATGGATGCACCTCACACCCAAGCAGGCGAACCGCGTTGGGGATTCGGGAGCGGCCTGGGATTCACATCTGGAACGGTCAATGCCACGGTGTTCACCCTGGCATTCATAGGCGCAGGCACTTCGGCGGAGCCTTGCGAGGGTCCAGCGCTCTGATACGCGAATGAAGTATCTGAGGATGTGGTGAGAAGTGGCAGTTAGGCCGCTTTGGCCGGCCGCCAGCGAAGCCCGATGTTCAGCAGTTCTTGCAACAGATCTTTATACGTATAACCGGCTTTCTCTGCCGAATCAGAAAAGTCTTCATCGTGCGCGATTTGTGGATTCGGATTGGCTTCCAGCACGTACACGTTCCCCTCCGCGTCCATTCGTACGTCGATGCGTGCATAGCCACTCAAGCCGAGTGTGCGATAGACTCGCTTCGCGAGATGTTGAATCTCCTCGGCTTTCCCTTCAGGAAGATTCCTGGCTTCCTCTGAACGAATCCCATACTTGGTTTGATACGTGCGACTCCATTTGACTCGTTCTGTCGCAATCCGCCGGGCGTCATCCGGAAGCTTATCCATAATCAACTCCCATACCGGCAAGACGTGGACATGCCCATTGCCCATCACTCCGACATAGAATTCACGCCCTTCGATATACCGCTCGATGAGGGCGCCGGTCCCCACGTTCGCATGGATGAATTCGACTCGCTCCTTGAGTTTGTCGTCATCCTGGACAATGGACGCCTGAGAGATCCCGAGCGATGCCTCTTCGGTCACCGATTTGACAATTAAGGGAAATGACAACCACTTGGGCCGTTTGACCGTCCGCCCCTGCTGCACCACCATGAAATCCGGGAATGGGATTCGATGGAATGAGAACAGCTTCTTGGAGAGGACTTTGTCGCGTGCCAGCATCAACCCACGTGGGTTACAGCCGGTATAGGGCATGTGAAGCAGTTCAAGATAGGACACGACGTTCTGGTCGTACACCGCCACCCCGTCGAACTCTTCGAGCAGATTGAAGGCAATGTGCGGCTTCCAGTCTTCTATGGCGGATCGAAGCACACCGAGATCGCTCTTGACCCCCAGCGGCTTGACGTCATGTCCAAGCTTACGGAGCGTGGAGACTACATCGTATTCCGTCTTCCACTCGGCTCCTGTCACCTCCTGCCCGTTGAGAGGGTCCGGAGGAACCAGGTCTTCGTGCATCAACACGAGAATTCGGAGACGTTTCATACCGCTACCTTATGCCGCCCGCTGCGCAGGTAGTTCATCGTGTGGACGGTCAGCAAAATGGTGAAATCCAATTTCGCCTGCTCTTCCGCGAACGGCAGGCGCAGATGGAGCTGACGGCAGCGCTGAATCATGTCCTCCAGAACCTGATCAATCGTATACTGATATTCGCCGGTCCAGGCTGCAACTTTGCGGCGCACCTCTTTTCTAAAGCGGTTCAAGAAGGTGGCGGCGCTCATTTTATCGGCATAGGCAGGGGCATCGGAAAATAGTCGCTTTAAGTCCGGATCGTACAATGACGGTCGTTCAACCCCATAGTGCCTACGCTTTCGCTCATAGTGCTCGCGAAGGGTCTTCTTCAGTTCGGACAGCGGATCGATCTCCTCACTCGTGACCACCTTGGGTGGAACAGCCGCCAGCCCTTCCATCAGCCCGTTGACATACTGCAGCTTCTTGAGCACCGGCCATCCCTTGTAGCGGTCGGCCCATGTCGAATCTGGGGTAAGCCAGACCGCGAAGGTCTCTGCAAAGTCTTCATCCGGATGACTTTGCGCATACCACACATCGAGGTGCCGCACGAAGCTCCGACTATAGGGTCTGGGGCTGTAATATTTTGGGTAGGGATCGGACGAGCGACCAAAGACCTGTTGCCGGCGGCGGAGACGGCGGAGCCGATAGGCATTTTCCACGGCGTGGCCGGCCTCATGCCGCAAAATACGCATGCACCATTCCGAGGTCCCGCCCTCGACCTCGAGCATCTGTTCCATTTCAAGTTTCGCGAGTCGTGGATGGGCCAGATAAAACGGCACGGCAATCCCCGGCACCCCATCCGGAGTAAACCATTCGTTGGACAACCAAAAGTGGGGACGGAATATGAGCTGTCTGGCTTCGAGTTCGGCGTAGAGTTGCTGGATCTGCCCTGACAGGAATGTTCCGTTGAGGGTAACCTTGAGTTGGCTCATGGGAAGGTTCAGGAGCTTCTCGTTGGACCACGAGACCCATTCCGGCTCGTGATCATGGTTGTCAGACGCTGTCACGTCCTGTGCCCGTAATCGTTGCATCGATACCATGCTCCTCACGATCAACCTGCAAGAGGTACTATGGAAAATATAGCATGTGCGTCGACGTGGCCTCGATTTAGGAAGCCATTCCGTTGATTATCCCTAATAAGTGGAGAAAAAATGTCCGATCGAGTCCAAGAATGAACCGGCAGGGCAATAGATGCCGGAAAGCCTGGCTAACGGAGGCGCGAAAGAAGGGCTGGCGCTGTGGCCCAGATGCTATCAATTACCGAACATACATAGGCGCGGGCCCGCTCAGGGTTAGTTTCCCAATCCGGTATCGCTTCATGCAAATCCAAAATCGGCTGGTCGTGGCCGAGACAGATCTGATTAAACAGAGAAACGTCTCGTCCAAATTGTTCCCGAACGAAGGCTTGGTGGTTTCGCCCCATCGCAATGACGAGGTCGGCAGCTTCGACCAACTCCTTGGTGAGTTGTCGTTGAACGTGTCTGGTTGTATCAGCTCCCTTCTCCCGCAATCGGATCTGGACCCAGTCATGCACCGACTGAGGCTTGGCGTCGATCCCGGCCGAGCTGACGACGCAGGATGTGCCGAGGCCAAGTCCCGCCTTGAGTGCGTATTCTGCCGTCATACTCCTAAAGATGTTCCCCGTACACACGAACAGGACTGACTGAAGTTTCCGGCCGGAGCAATTCTCATCCTTCTCCATGATGCCCCCAGTTGAAGATCGACAGCCGCGTGGCTGACCACGTAGAATGCCAACCTATGTCACATTCGGCAAGCCCGTCACATCCTCCCGTAAAACTGGATGAAGCCACGGAACAGCTGCAAACCAGGCTGCTTCGCCTAGCTGGGGAGACCATTGGCGAATATGGTCTCATCAAAGATGGCGACAAGATCATGGTCTGCCTATCGGGCGGGAAAGACAGCTATGCACTGCTCGACTTATTGCTGGTCTTACAACGCCGTGCTCCAATTCACTTCGACCTTGTCGCGGTAAACTTGGATCAAAAACAGCCCGGGTTTCCGGCCCATGTACTTCCCGACTATCTCTCACAGATCGGAGTGCCATTCCATATCGAAGAACGAGACACCTACTCAATTGTCAAGCGACTCATCCCCGAAGGACAGACCACCTGTTCCCTCTGCTCCCGACTCCGTCGTGGCATCCTCTATCGCGTCGCCACGGAATTGGGCGCGACCAAGATTGCATTGGGGCATCACCGCGATGACATTGTTGAAACCCTGTTTCTGAACTTGTTCTATACCGGCAAGCTTAAGACGATGCCGCCAAAACTACGCTCGAAAGACGGCCGACATGTGGTCATCCGCCCGCTGTCCGCCGTGCGGGAGAGCGATCTGGCCAGGTATGCGGAGTTGCGCGCATTTCCCATTATTCCCTGCGATCTCTGCGGCTCACAAGAGGATCTCAAGCGAAAACAAGTGAAGGAGTTTTTACGCGAATGGGAGCAGCGGTCGCCTGGCTGTACAGACAGCATGTTCGCCGCCCTATCGAACGTGGCGCCGCCCCTGCTCCTGGACCGACGGCTGTTTGACTTCGTGGGTCTTCACGCATCCGATCAACTGGAGGGACAGGAAGACGCCTGGCTGGATCAAGCCCCTGCCTCACTCTCATGAGCCTTACAACTTCGAACCGAATGAAATGAGATCGGCAACATCTGGCGAGCGCCCGGATATTGGCCACAAAATCGCGCAACCCCTGGCGAGTCCGCCATTGCGTTGAACGCCCATAATTCACTATACAGGACTTCCAATTTTCGCCGGCAGAGTAAGGTTCATGACACACTATCCTGATTTCAAGATGGTCGCTGAGCAACTGGTCCAAACAGCCCGATGGGCATCTCATATGGGCTGGGCTCCTGCTACGAGTACAAACTATAGTGTGAGGTTACCGGAAGACCACGCCCCCGCATATTGCGCGATTACAAGTTCAGGAGTGGACAAGAGCACGATTGAAATCGAGCACATCCTCGCCGTCGACCAACAGGGCAGGCCTATTGACGCAGGCGGACTGAAACCTTCAGCCGAAACCCCTCTCCATTTGCTCCTCTATCGCACGATGGGGGCCGGAGCCGTGCTTCATACGCACTCGCTCCCAGCAGCGTTGCTCTCGCAGCTGGCTCGCGACGAAGGACAGGTACTGCTCTCTGGATGGGAATTGCTGAAAGGGTTGAGCGGCATCGATACCCACGAAGTAGAAATCTCCTTGCCGATCTTTCCGAACTCACAGGATATGCAGGCATTGTCGGCGCGAGTGGAACAATCCCTTTCGACGGAGCGGGCCTGCTACGGATTCTTGCTGGCAGGACATGGCCTCTATGTCTGGGGCAAGGATCTGCTTGAAGCCAAACGGCATCTTGAAGTCTTGGAATATCTTCTCCAGTGCCAACGGGAGGTGACACGGCATGGCCACTCTGCGAGTACCAAATAAGAACGTAACCCTGCGGGATCCATCGACTGTGCGGCAATTTCTGAACGCGCGAGGCATCGTCTATGATCGATGGTCTATAGACAAAAACTTACTCTCCGGAACCACGAACGAGCAGGTTCTCGCCGCCTACGACTACCTGCTCAAGCCTCTCATGGTAAAGGGAGGGTACCAGACGGCGGATATCGTCAATGTAGACGGGGATACGCCGAATCTGGCCGGGATCCGAGAGAAATTCCTCAGAGAACATACTCACACCGAGGATGAAGTGCGTGTCTTTGTTGAAGGCCAAGGCTTTTTTTGGTTTCACAAGGAAGAACCCGACGAGGAAGTCTTCGCCCTGTTGTGCGAGCAAGGCGACCTCATTTCTGTCCCAGCCAACACAAAGCATTGGTTCGATTTAGGCGACCCCCCGAAGGTGCGTGCGATTCGCATCTTCACCGATCAAGCCGGCTGGGTTCCACACTATACGAATTCTGGAATCGATCAACGGTATCGCTGGTAGCCGCCCCATGGTCCGATACGTTCTCATGGATATCGAAGGCACTCTTATTTCGGTGGCTTTTGTCCGCGATATTCTCTTCCCGTTTGCAAAGCAACGTCTCTCGCCCTTCCTCTATGAGCGGCGGCACGATCCCGATGTGCTCCGACTGGCCAAGGAATGCCAGGATACCATTGAGCACGAAACAGGTAAGCGTCCTACGTACGAGGAGTTGCCAGTCATGCTCACAGGCTGGATCGATCAGGATCGAAAACTGGTCTGCCTCAAGGCATTGCAAGGAATGATCTGGGATGAGGGTTATCGACAGCGGGCATTTGCACCGGAACTGTATGGTGATGTCCTGCCGGTATTAACACAATGGCGGGCGAGCGGCATCCGCCTCGGAATATACTCATCCGGCTCGAAACAGGCACAGCAGCTCCTCTTCACACACACCAACGCAGGAGATGTAACATCGTTGTTTGAACACTTTTTCGATACCAGTGTCGGCGAGAAGAAGACAGCATCCAGCTACCGCACGATCAGCGAACAGATCGGTCTGCCGCCCCATCACATTCTCTTTTTGTCGGACATGGAGCGCGAACTAGATGCCGCAGCGCTGACAGGATTCAAGACCGCCCACATCGTGCGGCCGGGAACTGATGCGAGCACGCGCCATCCCATACATCACGATCTCACGTCCCTCGTCATTGAAGAATAGACTTTCCTATCGACACAATGTTCGGGACGCATCGAGAGACACAAGGCGGGTTAGGTCTTCAACTTCGAAGTGAACTGCTTGCGGAACTTGACTACTTTCGGCCCGACAACGGCTGTACAGTACCCCTGAAAGGGATTCCGCACAAAATATTCCTGGTGATAAGACTCGGCTTCGTACCAGATCCCGGCAGAAGTGATCTCCGTCACGATCGGATTGGCATAGAGCTTCGCATTCGTCACGGCTGCGATCACCTCCTCGGCAATTTGCTTCTGCTCAGGCGCATGATAAAAAATTGCCGACCGGTATTGAGTCCCGGCATCATGTCCCTGCCGATTGAGGGTCGTAGGATCGTGGATGACAAACAACACTTCTAGCAACTCGCGATAGCTGACGATGTTGGGGTCGAACGTGATACGTACCGCTTCTGCGTGACCAGTCCTGCCGCTACAGACGGCTTCATACGTCGGATGATCGACCTGACCACCGATATAGCCGGATTCGACCGTTATCACACCTTTCATCTGGTCATAGACCGCTTCAAGACACCAAAAGCAACCGCCGGCTACGGTTGCAATGCGATATCCAGTCTGCGCTGGAGATACGGTGTGTTCCATCGTGCAAATCTCTGATTATTTGGCTTGAAGAAGAGTCGCGAATGGTTCCACGTTCTTTCAAGCCTACTGCTGTCTTATACCATAGGCACCGTGAAGCCGTGAAACAGTTCCGTGAGCAAGAAGCACAGGTTCTTCCCGCCTAAGATTGTAGGCAAGGTGGCCAAACCGTCTGAATCTATCTGGGTCTAAAGGAGGAAAGGTAGGTGAGAAAGACTACGCCTTAATTTCTTTGTTTAGACTGGCGATAACCTGCTTGAGCTTTTCCTCATCATCGGGTTTAATCTTCATGAACTGGATCCCAAATGTATTGGCTTTGACCCACCGCACTTGGGCTTCGTCGATCCGCAAAGGCCAGTCAAGCCCAGGGACATAGATACGGAACTCAAACGAAGCCCCCACGGCGACCGGAAAATCCGTCTCTATCATACAGCCGCCGACAGAGAGATCCAGCGTCCGACCTTGGCCTTCACGTTGCCCACTTGAAATTGTGCTCCTGAACTGTGAAGTAAAACGTGGTTGCTGGCGCTTCTCCAGAGGAGACTCCTCTTTGATCGTGTGAGGCTGAGGATGCCTCTTACTTAAATCCTGCTTTTTCTTCATAAAAATCATGCTTGCATCAGTTCCAATCTAACAATGAACCCCAGGCCTATTTTAGAGGCGCCGGGGTTCTTTGGTGTCGCCGATCGCTTGGTTATTTCTTCATATTCAACAATACGTGTCCGCGGCGATTCTGCTGGTAGCAGGACTCAGTAGGATCCTCGCAGAAAGGGCGCGCCTTGCCGTACGACACGATCGCTACCTGCTTGGGGGCTACGCCCGATTCGATCAGATAGCTGCGCGCAGCCTTGGCTCGCTTATCCCCCAGCACGATGTTGTAGTCGGACGTGCCCCGTTCATCGCAATGACCCTCGACCTTCATCACCGCTCCAGGATGATCCTTCAGCCACTGTGCATCGAGGTTCAATGCCTCCATTCCGGCGTCTGAAAGGATCCACTGATCATATCCAAAAAACACGTCCTTTAGGCCAGCCTCGATGGCCGCTTTTTCCTCTTTAGTTATTTCAGCACGCTGACGGGCGGTCATCCCAGAGGGGGAAAGCGATACGATATCGCCGCCCTTCCCCAGACGCTCTTCCGAGGGATTCTGAGAGAAACCACTTAGCCCTTTCCCTGAACTACCGTTTTGCGCAGACCCTGCTCCCGTCTCTCCATCGGACTGCAACCATTTCATGCTACAGCCCTGACCAACCAATAGCACAAGCCCCATCGCTGCCACGATACTTGTTTTCATTGGACTTCCGATCATGATTATTCTCCCATTTTTTGAATAACATTTCGCACGTGTACATGAAATATAGCACCTGAATGAAAAAATGAGGCTCTCCTGCGGCTCGTAGCCATTTCGCTTTAATTGTCAGTCTGTTGTATATGGATCTTGAGGGTGACCGCGTCAGACACGCAAGCAGTTACGCCCCTAGCAACCATGAAGAAGGGGACCAGCGAGAAAACAGGTTAGAATTGGGCCTCCTTTCGATCAGCCCAGCGAGCCGGACGCATCACGGTACTTAACGCCGCTACAGCACAAATGAAGGCCAACATGGCCAAGCCCACCATTAGAAAGAAACCAGCTCGGACGTCATGGAGGACTACATGATTCATGGTAAGCCCCTCCTCTTGGTGACTATGCTCTTATCCGCTCAGCCATCCACAAGAACAAACCCAGGGTGCCGTGGGATCCTGCTTCGTCAACCAGCGTCCACAACAGGGGCAATGCCTCGTCCAAGCATGCCGCTGACTACACCTGAGAAGCCTCCCGCTAGAAAGTCTCACGCGATCTTTCCTATAGCATAGCACCATTCAGACACCCCCTGGACCCTGCTCCTTGTTGTAAGAGTACTGCGGGGGATACGAGGAATCTATGCAACTTTGGTGGGGGAACGACTCTCTCGAAAGGGCCAAGCAGGCCAACTGTAAGCTACTGATACTCCAATGATTCCATCCTTCAGCTTCAGCCGATGGAGTGGTGCGCCCGGAGGGACTTGAACCCCCAACCCTCGGATCCGAAGTCCGATGCTCTATCCAATTGAGCTACGGGCGCTCTCAGCTATTTCAAACACCTCGAAGAAGGCCTTGTCAAATATGGGACAATGGCACAGGCTCATCCTAACGTGACAGGGACAATGATCGAGCATGCTCATACCAGCGTGAGTATGGCCTCAACCAGTTGAATAATTGATCGACTGTCGGTCGTGATGATATGATTTGCGGCCGCTTGATATTTCGGCGTTCGCTCCTGCAATACATCCTCGATTTCATCGATGAACGACTTGGTCCCCATCAGCGAGGGGCGCTGATTATCCCCACCGATTCGTTTCTTGATGGTCCCGACGGAGGCCTCCAGCCAAAACAATGTGCCATTCTTCTTCAATGCTTCGACATTCTGCGCGCGAAGTATAGCCCCGCCGCCGGTATCGATCACGAGCTGGTCACGGCTGGCAAGCTCCCTGCAGATATCGGACTCTAGATCACGAAAATATTCCCATCCCTCTTGGGCGACAATCTCCGGAATCGTACGATGAGCACGCTTGACGATTTCTGCATCGGTTGACACGAGTTCTCGTCCCAATCGCGCCGCAAGCAGCCTGCCTACCGAACTCTTGCCAGTCCCTCGATAGCCAATCAGCACGATGTTCATGAGAAGCGGGATTCCAGGACGGCGCGCATGACGTCGGTTGGAGCAGCCTGATTGGTCCAAAGCTCGAACTGCGCTGAGGCTTGATGAAGAAACATCTCGATCCCTGGAATGACACGACAACCTGCCACCTTGGCATCCTTCAGCAACCGGGTATCCCGAGGGTTGTAGACGATGTCCATGACCGTCAGTCCCGTATGGAGCAGCGTCGCAGGTACAGAGGTCTCGTGTACTTTTGGCGACATACCTATCGGTGTGCAATGGATCAGCACATGAGCATCCGGCAGAACCTTTTGCAACATACCCTCATCAAGAGACGACTCCTGCACGGTCATCCCTGTCTTCGACTGGAGATCTCGGGCCAAGGCTGTACGTTCTTGGTCATCGATTCCTAGTATGGTCAAGGAATTGATCCCAGCCTCTGTCCCGAGCGCGAAGGCAATCGCGCGAGCAGCGCCTCCGGACCCGAGGATGACCACCTGCTGTCCTTTCAAGGCAACACCGCCCTCACGAAGCGCGCGCAAGGCGCCGGTTGCATCGGTGTTATACCCTGTGAGGGTCCCGCCCGCAGCCACAATGGTATTGATCGCGCCGATATGACGTGCGGTCGGTTCGATAGAGTCAAGAAACGGAACAGCCGCTACCTTGTGGGGAATGGTCACGCTAGCACCACGAAAGTTTCCAAGGACGCGAAAACCCTTGATCGCATCGCCAATCGCTTCCACGCGGAACGCCAGATACACGAAGTTCAGCCCGAGTTTCTGAAACGCGGCATTGTGAATCGCGGGTGAGAGCGAGTGCTCGACCGGATTGCCGATGACGCCGCAGAACTGAGTATGTGCATTGATGTCCATAGATTCGTGAAATCGTGATTGCTGTTTGGCCTTCAGACCAACTGACAGGCACCCATCGCCGCAGCGGTGACCCCCACCATTCGCAGGGAACACCCGCTCACGAGATGGTCATCCCTCCATCGATAGGAAAAGTCCCGCCTGTGACCCAGGCCGCTTCATCGGAGGCTAGATAGAGGACCATATTGGCCACCTCTTCTGGTTTCCCGGCTCGGCAGATAGGATAGTGCGAGAGAATGAGGTCCAGTTGTTCGGGGTTGCTCATCAGCGGAGCCGCCATTGGCGTATCGATGAGTCCAGGATTCACTACATTGCAGCGAATGCCTTCTTTGGCGTAGTCGATCGCGAGGGCTCTGGTCAAGGCATCGAGCGCCCCCTTGGAGGCAGCATAGGCCGGCAATGTGGGAAGCCCGACCAGGCTCGCGATGGAAGAGATATTGACGATCGCTCCCTTCCCCTGCTTTAACATCTGCGGCAAGACGGCTCGCGTCATGCGGAACACCCCGGTCAAGTTGACATCAAAGATCTGCGCCCAAGTTGCATCATCGATCTCATGCAGGCGCTTCCCAAAGTCCCCTACTCCGGCATTATTGACGAGGATATCGAGCTGTCCGAACTGCTGTATAGCCCGACGCACCGTCTCCTGGACATGGGGTTCATCTGTGACAGATCCGGCAACCGCAAAGGCCTTGCCCTGCGCCTTCACGATATCATTCACGACTCGGTCCAGTTCCCTTTGCCGTCTTCCCGTAATCACGACCGATGCCCCTTCGCGCACAAAGGCTTTCGCGATCGCTTCACCGATACCCGCGTTGCCTCCTGTGATGACCGCAACCTTCCCACTCAACCGATTCATCGCGCGTGATCCTCTCGTTCTTCGTGAACATCAGCGGCCTCACCGACAGACTCAGCAGCGTGAGCTGCGGGCCACAAGCCAGATTCAATTTTCCTGGCCACCGTAATGAAACCTGAATGGGCGACCATTCGATGATCCGGCCGTACGCTCCGGCCCTGAATCGACCAGGTCCTCAACAACGTTTCAAATGTTTCGACCATACCAAAAACCATCGCTCGCTCAAGGGCCTCAACCGTCTGCACCACTTGGGGGACGGTTGGAACAAAGCTCAAATACATGCCGCCAGAACGAAGCACCTGTGCGGCATGCGGCACTACCTGCCAGGGCTCAGGAAGATCGAGGACGAGACGATCGAAGGGCAAACCATCTTCAAGCAGGCTGACACCCTCGTACGCGTTCCGACGAAGCGGGATGAGATTTGGCACCGGACCCATGTACCGTTCAATGTTCGTCATTGCCGTTCGCGAAAAATCCTCACGAGCTTCGTATGTCACCACCAACCCTCGCGGACCCACGGCACGCAAAAGGGCCATCGTCAATGCTCCAGAGCCAGTCCCCGCTTCGAACACGCGCGCGCCAGGATAGACATCCGCCCACATGGGAATGAGCGCAAGATCCTTCGGATACAACACCTGCGCACCACGCGGCATCTTCAACACATAGTCGCCGAACGTGGGCCTAAGCGCCAACATCGTTTTGTTTCCGGAGAGCGTGACTAAAGAACCATCAGGCTTTCCGATGAGGTCGTCGTGGGCAATTTTGTGACCGCTCAGTTGGTAAAGATCTCCGGCCTTCAAGGTCAGGGCATACTGCCGCCCTTTCTTGTCGACGAGATGGATACGCTCGCCTGATTGAAAGTATGACATCGGAATCCATTCTAGAAGTGCCGCGCCAAGTTTTCAACAAGACAACGACCGCGAGACGGATTTCTTGACTTCTCCCATAGGTCTTCTTGGAGAGCCGATTCCTTCGATACGATCACCCATTGTAAAAAAGCTGGCCTAGAGAATAGATGTGGCAATTAAGTCTATTACTCTAGAGCCCCCCTACACACCTGCAGCAAGGTTGCCTCACACTCTCTCAACTCCCTTCATTAGATCACGCTAATAGTGCTGTCTTTTCGCAGTGATCACGATCCGCCGTTCTCATAAACGATCCAGCACAGGATTTGCTGCGTAGAGAGATAGTGGAACAACTTGGCAACACAGAGCCCAGCATGAATCGTTTAGCAGATAGCTGTCTCTCACAGATTAGAGCAAAAACTGGAGCCTGTTGAGATCACGACCATGAGAAGTACAACATCTGATACGCAAAGGAGGGGCGACAACATGAAAAAGAGCCTATTCCCAACCCCTGAACCGGAAGAGCTTGTCACAATTGCAAAGGACGTTGATGCGGACGATTCCGAGGCGAGCGGCCTCTTAGATGTGATCGGCCGAGATACATCCGAAGAGGAACAACCTGAGGAGCCGACAAAGTCGGTGACTCGTACCGCCGTGAACGGCGGCCCATTCATGTTGGAGTCACTCTACTTTCGCTCCTTCGGCGAACGCGCCCTATTGACCAGGGAGGAAGAAGTCAATCTGGCGAAGAAGATCGATGACGGAACGAGCACCATTCGGAAGGCCTTACGCGACGCCATACGAGTCTTCCCTCGGCTCAAGCGTACGGACTCAGTGCTCGAGGCACGACACACACTCCAGATGGTCAGAGGTTTGAGTGGACTCTCAGCCACTGCGATTGACAAGGCCGAGCAGAGTCTCACCGAGATAATCGAGCAGGGAACGGGGCAGCAGAAGCTTCCGATTGCCATCGCTAAGCAGCTCAAGGAAGGGTTGACCACCCTCCGTTCCGCTCGGATCGTGCTCGAACGGGCAAAGGACGAATTGGTTCGCTGCAACCTGCGGCTTGTTGTGGATGTCGCAAAACATTACACGGGCCGTGGCCTGACTTTGCTGGATCTCGTGCAAGAAGGAAATATCGGGTTGATGAAAGCAGCCGAGCGCTATCAATACCGCAAAGGGTTCAAGTTCAGCACCTATGCAACCTGGTGGATTCGTCAAGGCATCACGCGAGCGCTGGCGGATCAATCAAGGACCATTCGCATTCCAGTTCACCAAACTGAAGCCTCGCACCGCATCCTCCGCGTAACCAGACGGCTCGGGCAACAGCTGGGCCGTCCGGCTCGACTCGAAGAAGTGGCTCAGGTGCTACGAATGAGATCGGAGCGACTCCACGAAACGGTGCAGGCCTTTCAAGAGCCGGTCGCCTTGGAGAAGCCAGTGGGCGACGGAAGCACGGAACTCGGGGAGCTGCTCCCCGATCTGCAAGCCGTCCCACCCGATGCCCATGTGCACCGGATGGAAATGTCGAACCAACTGGAACGCATTCTCTGCACACTCACGCCCCGAGAGCAAACCGTTATCCGACTGCGCTTCGGTATCGGCCACGATCAGGCCTGCACGCTGGAACAGGTAGGACAGAGCCTCTCGGTGACAAGGGAACGGATTCGCCAGATCGAAGCAAAAGCGCTCAAGAAGTTGAAGACCCCCCAGATTAAGGAAATGTTTGCCGCTATCCAGTAAGTCATAGACTCGTGGAACAGAAAGGGTCGAGGCCGAACCTTGCCTCTTTTCTGTTCTACGGCTTTTACCCTGAGAGCACATGTGCGACAATGAGGCCGAATCGAGTAGACGAGGCCCCATGACGAGTGTGCGTACAACACAGAAGAGTTCTCTCAGCTTTCGCTTCTTCACTATTCCATTCCTTCTCATCATCACCCTGGCACTGAATGCGATGATCGCCCGTGCTGAATCGACGTTTGGATCGGCCCCCTCTGACGAAAAACCTCTGCTGGTACACTCGGTGGTCACCATTCTCATGTGCGGCATGACGAAAATCCCTGCGCAAGCCCCATCGAGGTCAGTGGCCGGCGTCGGAGGCGCCTTGCAGCAGTATTACCCCGTCGGCCAATGTCAGATTGACGATCCTGGAGACCTTTGGCACTCCCTCCTCCCTTCCGGAAACCAGCTAACACTGCAACTGACCATTCAGAGAAAGAACGCCCAGTCCACGATCTCGCTTCAAAATCCCCCGCTGCTAAAGGCTGTCCTGTGAGTCACGCCGATGGGTCACACCTAGATCATGATTTCCTCGGACAGGGAAGTGGACCTCTCCCGACGCTTACCTCGCAAGCTGGTACGCTCGTCCAGTTTTCGCAACCTGTTCCCTATGTCGAAGCCTGGGCACTTCAGAAACAGCTACAGGAAGAACGAATTGCAGGGAGGCAAGGGGATACGTTGTTGCTCCTTGAGCACTCGCCAGTCTATACCCTGGGACGTACCACCCAACCATCACATTGGGGCTGCGGGGAAGAGGTTCTCCGCCGAACAGGCGCCAGCCTCCAATCCGTAGACCGTGGCGGTTCGATTACCTACCATGGGCCTGGACAAATCGTGGGCTATCCCATCCTCAAGCTGTCACATTATTGCTCAGGACCGAAACAGTATGTACGGAAGTTAGAGGAGGTCTTGATCCATACACTCTTGCGATGGGGAATTGAGGGCTATCGCATTGAGAGGAAACCTGGCGTCTGGGTACACTGGAATAATGTTGATGCGAAAATTGCTGCGATCGGAGTCCGGATCGATCATGGGGTCACGATTCATGGATTTGCGCTCAACGTCGATATGGATCTATTCCCTTTTTCCCACATCCTGCCCTGTGGCCTGACACAGTGCCAAATTACATCCATGGCCGAGATCCTGCAGTCAGCCCTGTCGCCCTCAGAGGTCGCGCAACAGATAGCGAAGGAATTCGAGCGAACGTTTAATATTCAATGGATGAGCTTCCCTCCCGACAACATTGGGCAAGGACACCATGATCATCACTTCACATCGACATCTCCGCTTCACACCTGATTAAAGGAACACACAATGCACGAACTCGACACACCGACTTTTCGACTAGCCGTTGCACAGTTTGATCAAGCGGCTGAAGCCATGGAGCTTGATCATAATTTACGCGAGCGGCTCAAACTTCCACAGCGGTCGCTGATAGTCAGCCTGCCTGTCAGGATGGATGACGGCCGGGTCGAGGTTTATACCGGCTATCGTGTGCAACACGATTCTTCCCGCGGCCCCACGAAAGGCGGCATTCGCTATCATCCGGACGTGAATCTTGGGGAGGTTGCAGCCCTGGCCATGTGGATGACATGGAAATGCGCGTTAGCCGGCCTACCCTACGGCGGAGCCAAGGGCGGAGTGGCAATCGCCCCCAAACAGTTTTCGCAGCCGGAGTTACAACGATTGACCAGGCGCTATGCAGCGGAAATATTCCCGCTAATCGGGCCAGACAAGGACGTGCCGGCCCCAGACGTCGGTACCGATGCCCAAGTGATGGCCTGGATCATGGATACATACAGTCAGCAGATGGGGTATTCGGTACCTGGCGTCGTCACAGGCAAGCCCTTATCGATTGGAGGAAGTCTCGGGCGTGAGGAAGCTACAGGCCGCGGAGTGGTCTATGTCACCATGGAAGCGCTTCGTCACCTCAAGCTCGACATTCGAAACGCAACCGTGGCCATACAGGGGTTCGGTAACGTCGGGGCCCATACCGCCCGCATCATGCGGGAATGTGGCGCACGCGTTATCGCAGTGAGCGACGTGCAGGGGGGCATTCACAATTCGAACGGTTTGGACATTCCGGAGCTCCTTACTCGCTATAAGACCACGGGCCAATCCCTCCGCGACACCAAGCTGGGAGACTGGCTCTCCAACGACGAATTACTGCAACTCGACTGCACCGTCCTGGTCCCCGCTGCGCTATCCGAACAGATCACCGAACGCAATGCTGCCAAACTGCGCTGCCGGATTCTCGCCGAAGGCGCGAACGGTCCGACAACCCTTGAGGCCGACCGTATCCTGCAGGACCAAGGAGTCTTTATCATTCCGGATATCCTGGCCAACTCCGGTGGCGTCATCGTGTCCTACTTCGAGTGGGTGCAGGATGTGCAACGATTTTTTTGGAAAGCCACTGACATTCAAGAGCGATTACAAGATATTCTGATCTCCGCTTTCAATCGAACATTAGAATTTTCCGTTTCCAAAAAGACTTCTATGCGGATGGCCGCCCTGATGAGCGGGATCGATAAAGTGGCTCAAGCGCATCTCCATCGCGGGCTCTACCCGTGAGTTCCTAATGTCATGATGACGGGGGCGTACTGTCGAAGTTTCTTGTTGAAGAACTATACGGTGGCCGTACTCAAAGGGGGGTTGGCTGACCGACCCCATACCCATCCTCCAGCTCCCCCGCTACTTCATCGCGCAGGTTCGCGTGTTGGTCACCGCAATCATCGAAGGCGTCTTCGTGCTCCTCGCCTTCTACGAACTACCCGACCAATGACTCAGGAAAAAAGCTGCGGGTGGCATGAGCGCACAATGGGGCCTTTTTGTTAATCGAATCGCCCATCATGGCATGGATCGATCATTGATTGGTGTGTCGGATGAAAAGACATCGACTACAGACTCTGGTGGCCTAATCTTCGCGCCCTTGCGGTTCTTTGCTCCATGCGCTAGGGTGGATTGACCGGAACTGAATCAGTCTGGATCGTTGGAGATCTGCAATATGGACCGGGATGCCGTGCTGTCTCTCTGGGGAACCCATAAGGAGGAGCAATGGCCTCAAGTAGGAAGCCACCACGAGGGGCCGTTGATGACACTGGATACGGTAATCAGCGGATGCGTCGTGTATTTTCTCGATAGTCCTGAGGGGCTCGATGCCCAGCGGATCATGATCGTCGAAGATTGTGTTGCTGACCTGGATAACCTGACCAACGAGCTTGACGAAGACTGTCGGCCTTATTTTCAACGGCTCCGACACCTCGGAGCCCTCCTCATCGCCACCCATCACACCACCTAACCTGTTCCATGTAAAAACTGCTGATAATAGATTGGTCCGCCCCCATCACGTATTCAGCCGTTCTTGCAAGTTCTCAGGCCGTTCGATAAAATGCATCTGTACTGCATGGGCCCCACCAATTTCGCCAATAAATTTCACTGTCATACATCTTTCGGAACCCATGGGTAAGGAAGAGTCGATGAAGTATGTACTACGAGTCTTCACGCTAGCCTGCATGGTGACGGCCAGTGCCGCCGTATGGGTGTCCCCGAGCTATGGCGAGCCCTACGAATTGAGCAAGAACGACGTGATGGATCCCAAGGCCTTGAAGAGTGTTGAGATTTCATTGTTTGGAGTCAAATTGGGAGACCCCGAAGCCAAAGCCCTGGACTCTCTTGTAAATGAAAAGATTCCCGGAGTAAAAGTGGAACAAGAAGCCTCGTTTATCTTCTTGCTGGACCAACGCAAACCGACCGGTCCTATGGCTGGCGTCCGCATTCAGGACGGCAAGATCGACCTGATCTTTATCAATAATCGATTCTCCTATAAAACGCGCGGCATCTTTCGCAACGTGTTGAACAGCGAAAGCCCCGATGACGTGCGAAAAATATTGGGGCAGGAAGAGTACGGGGACGAAAACGTGATGGGCGCCATACTCGCGTACGACAAGCAAGGATTCGTCATCAACTATCTGGGGAAAGATGTCAATGTGGAATTTTCCCCAGCTCGGTAGCGATACAAGCCTGATGTTCGCCCTCCACGCGTACTTGCCGGTCTCGATTACTTCCCATTCTTCTTCCCGATTGCCGATGTGAATTCTTCCCCCTCCGTATCTCCCCCTCTGTTTCCACGTACCCTTACAAGGTCTACAGGTCTTCGCCATAGCTCACGGGAGGGCCCGAACGGGCAGATCGCGGGTAGCCCTCAGGCTGAGACGCCCTTCTCGCCTCTGCTTACATACGTATCGAATTGATCAAAGCAGGGGAGAGTTAAATTCAGTGCGATGTTTCGGCTGCCTGTAGCCCGTAGGCAATAAGATTCGTCGCGGTGTTCCAGCGACGCTTGGAGTTAAGGATTACGAGGAGAAGGTCGCTCCCGTTTTGGGAGACTTTGGCAATGAGACACCGCCCGGCCTTGGAGGTAAATCCGGTCTTGATTCCTTCAACGCCAGGGATACGCCCCAACAATCTGTTCGTATTGTGCAACACATACGCACGATGACCGTTGATAGGCGCAATGATCGCGCGTTCCTCACGGACCAATTGCCGAAAGATCGGCTGATCAAGGGCTATAACACTCAACGCGGCGAGATCTTCGGCCGTCGAGTAATGGTCCGGGTTGTCGAACCCGCAGCCATTACTGAAATGCGTATCAGACAAGCCAAGCGCCTCAGCCTTGGCATTCATGAGAGTCACGAACTGTGCTTCGTCGCCACCCACATGCTCTACCGCTGCAAGACAGGCATCGTTCGCGGACACGATTAGCATGGCCTTCAGCAGATCTTCCAGTCTAAAAACCTGCCCTGCCTTCACGCGCAAGTGCGTCTTGTGCGCCCGTGCGGCATTGGGACTGATCGTGACAAAGTCATCCAACTGACCCCTTTCAAGAATGACTAAGGCCGACATGATTTTCGTGAGACTGGCAGGGGACATTCGCTTCCCCGCATCGTGTTCATACAGCACACGCCCACTATTGAGTTCCTTGAGAAGAATGCCATGGGCTGGAGAGACTCGCCACGGGGGAAACTGGCGCGAAGCAATCGCGGTCCGAACAGGAACAGATTGAACTGCGACCCCCTTCGCAAGGACCTTGGATGGCGTGAGGGACTCGGCGGCGATCAACAGGAGACCAATGAACACCCCGGCAGCGCAGCCAAGAAATGAGGGACGACGAAATCTCCCGCAACCTCTTGTCATCATGAAGGCATCGCTCCTACTCATAGTGTATACGATTCCCGCACCTTCCCTCCACGAAACCCGCTGTCAATCACTTTGTGGAAAAAACGGAGCAGATCGGCAAGATCGATCCAAAACCCGCAATTCAAACAGCGGGCATAGAGCCGCCGATTCACCAGCGTATAGTGACGCTCAACCATCATGAAACCGTTACATCTCAAACAGTGCATTGACGCGTCTATCTTCAGTTTCTGTGTCTATGCCTATCGAAGTCGATTCATCACCAATGCCAAGCAACCTGCCAACAATCCTCCGCCGAAAATTGTGGTGCCAAATGAGAGGTATGCGCCGGCCCCACTGCCGGGAGAGGCTCCGTCGAGCAGGTCTCGCACCCCCCCCTGTACCATCAGCACGGAGAGAGTGAGTAATGCTCCAATAGCAAACCACCATCTAAAGGATCTCACTGGTGTCCCCGAAACAGAATGCCTAGAGGCCTGGAGACTGCACTTGTCGGCCACTGTAGCCGAGGGTCGGTAGGCTGTCAAGAAGACTGCCCTTTGATTCACTCCGCCTCTCGGCTGACGCCGACGGACCTCACGGGGGAGGCGCAGCGGGAATGGACACCGCTTTCAATCCTCGATGAAGAAAAACGGAAACGCTTCCATTGCCGTTGTCCGCCGTCACGAGTCCAGGCTCTTCAGCCTCCTTCGTGGTGACGCGAAACGTCGCGAGGGCGAAGGGGCCTGGTTTTGTCCGATAGTTTCTCGGCGGATATTCGAAGGTTCCATCGCCACGGCCGTAGAGAATAGAGAGATCGCTCGACTGAAGATTGACGATGGCGACGTCTATGCGACTGTCGCCGTTGAAGTCTCGCGCAAGCCCGAAATTCGGCCCTGCATCAGCGCCGGAATCGTGCCCTGCCATGAAAGTCCCATTGCCTTTTCCAAGAAAAGTAGTGAAGCTATCCTGCACCCCGTTGATCACAAGTAGGTCGCGGATCCGGTCACGATTGAAGTCGGTAAAACTCACCCCAAGTGGACGCTTCCCAGTCCGATAGTCGGTGGGAGGGCGAAACGTGCCGTCGCCATTCCCCATCCAAATGGAAACGGCGTTCGACATCGGCCCCCCGTTCGTCACAGCCATATCGATCTTCCCGTCGCCATCCAAGTCGGCCAACGCCACCGACGTGGGCGTATCGCCATATTCGTACTGCACCCCATGGGTGAATTCACCGGTGCCGGATCCCAGGAAGACTTTAATCTTGTCGTTCCGCAACGCGACAACGAGGTCAGGCACCTGGTCGCCGTTCAGATCGTCACTGGCGATGGCAATGGGAGTCCGATGTACGGGATAGCGCGGCCCCTCTTCAAATTTTCCGTCGGCCCGGCCGAAGAATACAGCTACTTCGTCGCCCCCGGAACAGGCCAAGACCACATCGGGATACAGATCGCGGTTGAACATCCCTGGGGCGAGCGAACGAGGCTCTTTACAGACATTTAGTTGGACTTGATCATGAAAAGTGCCGTCACCGTTGCCTAGGAGAATCGAAAGAGTATTGCTGCCGATATTGGTTGTGACCAGATCGGTAAAACCATCTTGATTGACATCAGTGGGGGTGACAGTCGTCGGGTTCTTACCGACTTTGTAACTGGCAAAATAGTAGAAGAGGTCTGGTGGGGCGTAGGGATCTTGCTTGGTACAGCCGCTTGCCATAAGCAGGAAGACACTTGTCGCCACGACCACAAGGTTCCTGGCCCTATGCCTGTTGTGGCCTTCAGCGCTTCTGATCACGCACTCCTCCTCACATGAGGAACCAGCGACATGGTGATTCATCCGTATGCGCACACGCCCCTCAACCAGGCCTTCCCGTCATAATGAGCGTGGCCAGTATACAGACCACTGGTTTCTTCTGGCAATCGATCCAGTTGCGCAACAATCCCCGCCAAACGCGGTTTCCCCAATTAAGCCCGTTCAGCGAAGGCTTTGAAAACGGGACAGGGTTTGAGGTACACTACCAGTCTCGTTAAGGAGGACTCCATGAGCAAGATGATGAAGATTGAGTTGTCGATGTACGGAATCGCCGAGATACTACATTGGTGTCACGACCGCAATAAAGGCCGCGTCTCCGGGGTGGATACGGCAGGCTTCGATACGATGAAGGCGCTCTTGGCTGAGAAGCCGCAGTCAGGTGATTATTTTACCCTCGATCAGTTTTGGAAGAAGAGGGTAACCTTAGACTTGACCGAAGATGAAGTGGCAACGATTGATCGCTGTCTCTACGATATCCCAAATTTCGATAGCGAGCCCCTCCCGCAAATCCGGCATAAGTTTTGGCCGCAACAGACGGCTGCCCACTGAACAGCAGGGGCCGTCCTCAAGTGGCCCCTGCTCTGCCTCATACCGACTCGTCCGGCCTGCTCTCGGCCCAGACAGGGTCGAGAGCAGCGTGAGGAACGCGTTGCGTTTTTGTGCGAGCTCGCAAGGAGAACTATCTGGCAGAATCAGCAGCCTTCCGACTACGGAAAAACTGTTTCGGCACAACAAGACTTCGATGGCCCACACATCTGAGACAAGCCCGGTCTGGATGGTCCATCTGGTGTTTTGTTCATCTAGCTGGTCTTGTATAACCAAACAAATGAGACAAACCAAATAACCGTCTTCTTCTGCTGGCGAACTTTTTCAGCATCCTGCTAGAGCGTCCCTTCTCCCTTAAGATAGCGGCGAAAGCGGTCCATCAAGTCTGCGCCCAATGTCCCACCTTCCGGTTTCTTGAGATCCGGATCAGCAAAATGCCCGCGAATTTCCTGGAGGCGTTTTTCCGCCTGCTCATTTCCCTGCAACCGCTTGGTCTTCTCCAGCGCCGTATCGAACGCTTCAAACGTCAGCTCTTTGTATCCAAACGAGCGAATCCGTTTAACGGCTTTCATCATGGCCTGATTCCGGAAAGTCGTCAGATGTTCCGAATCGATCTCTGCGAGCCCGAGCTTCCGCGCCCTGCGCTCGGCGGCCTTACGGATTCCGCTACGCACAAAATCAGGGGACGTTTGCAGCCGTTTCCATGCTTCATCGGTCCACACAACTCGTTCCTGGGGTGCGTCCCACAATTGAAGCAGTGTCGACTCGTCGATCCGCGTCACACCTCTCTCTCTCGCCAAATCTTCGGTGTCCCGCCTCAACATGTCCGTGACGAATTCGACGGCGATCGGCGGCGACTGTTTTAATTTCTCGTGAAGGTGGGCCAACGCCCCGTCACTCCACTCCAACGGAGGGCCTGAAACCTCGCGGAGATCGCCCAGCGCTTCCACCTTTTCGAAGAGTTCGACGTTCACCTCGAGATGGCCCCGCTCCCTGGCAATCTCTTCGGCAATCTGCTTGATCATGTGGCGCATGAATTCCGGAACCGTATTCAGCCGTTCCTTGGCAGAAGCAGTCCAGGGGAGATGGCCTTGTGCCATTTGCTCCGCCGCATCGGCTATGCCGGACTCGCCCCCCATACCACCCATCATTTGATTCTTGAATTGGTCCAGAAGGTCCCCCGTAATCTCCGCGCAGCCAAGTTCCCGAGCCTTTTTCTCAGCCAAACGGCGAACCATGCCGCGTAGAAATAGCGGCGCCCGTTCTAGACGTTTGGAGGCCTCGTCCGTCCAACGGACATCTATCCCGACCGCCTCGTGAGAGTCTGGTGCATTCATGATGAACACCCTGTTATGACTGGTTCAGGAGTTCCTTCAATTCCTTGCCGGCTTTGAAAAACGGGACCTTCTTGGCAGGGACCTCCACGGTTGCGCCGGTCTTGGGGTTCCGCCCTTCTTTCATCCGACGTGCCCGCAGCCGAAAACTGCCGAATCCTCGGATCTCCGTCTTATCGCCATTTTTCAATGAATCGCGCACACAGTCGAAAATCGTATTGACGACGACTTCCGCCTGCCGCTTGGTCAAGGTTGTGATCTGTTCGGATACGCGCTCGATAATTTGTGCCTTCGTCATATTGGGCCCCCCTTTCGTGATGATGAATCGATCTCTGGGCCGATCCAACCGTGCTAGAACGCCATGAGATACTTGAGTCCAACCCCGGAGTGGAAATCCAACTTGGGGAAGAGCCCCGATATTCGCGATTCAATCAATTCTCTGATCGAAAACCGTCGACGAGGCTCAATGACTTTCGGCTCGCCCTCGATGCCTGCCACATCCGCGGCAAGCTGAATGGCAGCTTCGAGATCGCCGAGTTCATCCACAAGCTTTGATGCTTTGGCTTGACGGCCCGTGAAGATTCGACCGTCCGCCAAGGCCTGCACAGCCGCCACGTCGAGCCCACGCCCTTCCGCCACAGCCTCGATAAACTGTTGATGGACATCGTCCATAACGGATTGGAGCAACGCCTGTTCTTCATCGCTCATCTTCCGTAGAGGCGATCCCACATCTTTAAATCGTCCACTTTTGATCACGACACCTTCGACCCCGATCTTCTTGAGCAGCCCTTCGACGTTAGCCATCTCCATGATGACCCCAATGCTCCCCGTCAACGTCCCTGAATTGGCCATGATCCGATCGGTCGCCACCGCAATATAGTAACCTCCTGATGCTGCCACCGTGCCCATTGAAGCAATCACCGTCTTGTTGCTCTTGTTACGAATCCGCTGGACCGCATCATGGATTTCTTGCGACGGCACAACCCCACCGCCAGGGCTGTCGATTCGCAGCACGATCGCTTTCACGGAGGGGTTGTCGGCAAAACGCTTCAATTCGACGATCGTGGATTGCGCATCTACAATGACCCCTTCAATACGAATTAATCCAACCCGGTCCTCCATCGAAAAGTCGAAGTCGGGAAAAAACAGGTTCATCAGAAAGAGCAGACCCAGTCCGATGCCGAGCGCCCAGAGCGCTCGGCGCACTATTCCTCGCTTGGCCGGCCTTTCCGCTATTTCATCACTCATCGTTCTGTTCGCTCACAGCACCGGAGGACACGAAGGCCTCCCGGCTCACACTGAAACCTGCGCATCAGACCTACTTATCGTCCTCGGCTTGATCTCGCTTCCGATTCTGCTTCGCCGCACGACCCAAGCTTTGGTCCAGTGCGCCTTGCGTGGCATGGTATTCATCGACCGTTCGGCGATCGGAATCCATTTGATGGTCGCGCAGACTGAGCGCAATCTTCCGTTCTTCACGATCGACCTTGATGATCTTGGCCGTCACTTCATCCTGCAGCTTGAATTTCTCTTCAAGCTTGGCCTGCGGGTCGAGCCCAGCCTCGCTGATGTGAATCAACCCTTCAACTCCTCCGTCCAATTCGACAAAGATGCCGAAGTCGGCAACCTTGCTGACCTTCCCGACCGCCACATCCCCGACTGCGTACCGGCTTGGAATCTCGTCGTCCCAGGGATCGCTCTTGAGCTGCTTATACCCGAGTGACAACCGCTCCTTTTCCTTGTCGATCCGCAAGACCACGGCCTCGACCTTCTGTCCCTTCTTGAAAAGCTCAGAGGGATGCTTGATATGTTTCGTCCAAGACATATCAGAAATATGGATCAATCCATCGATGCCCTCTTCGAGTCCGACGAACGCGCCAAAGTCGGTGAGACTCTTCACCTTCCCTTCGATGCGTGTGCCGATAGCGTACTTCCCTTCCACCATATCCCAAGGGTTCGGCGCAGTCTGCTTCATGCCGAGTGAAATCTTCCTGCTGGCCGGATCCACGTTCAGCACCGCCGCTTCAACCTGATCCCCGATGGACACGACGCGTGACGGATGGCGCACCTCGTGCGTCCATGACATCACGGAGACATGCACCAGTCCCTCGACGCCAGGCTCGAGCTCGATGAACGCCCCGTAGTCGGTCAAGCTCACGACACGGCCCCGGACGCGGGTACCAATCGCGTACTTACTGGCCACGCCGGTCCAGGGATCGGCGCTCTTCTGTTTCAAGCCGAGTGAAATGCGCCCAGTCTCTCGATCGTACTTGAGGACACTCACCTCCACCTTGTCTCCGATGTTGAACATTTCAGACGGATGGCCGACACGCCCCCAGGACATGTCCGTGATGTGGAGCAGCCCGTCGATGCCACCGAGATCGATGAATGCCCCGTAATCCGTGATGTTCTTCACTACACCTTGAATCAATTGCCCTTCTTTCAGCGTGGAAAGGGTCGTCTTCCGTTTCGAATCCCTCGTCTCTTCCAAGAGCACACGCCTGGATACGACAACGTTGCCGCGCCGATGATTGATCTTGATAATCTTGAGAGGAAACGTGCGTCCGACCAACCCGTCAAGATCCCGCACCGGATGAAGGTCGATCTGCGAGCCCGGCAGAAACGCTTTCACGCCGATATCGACCATCATGCCGCCTTTGATCCGCGCCACAATCTTGCCGTCGATGCTTTTGCCGTCATTGAAGAGCTTTTCCAGCTCTTCCCAAATCTTCATCTTGTCGGCTTTTTCTTTGGAGAGAACCAGATTGCCGTCGTCGTCTTCGCACTCCTCGATGTAGACTTGAATCCGATCGCCCACCTTGATGTTCTGCAGTTCCTCGGTGGAGAACTGATCGTTCGGAATCATCCCTTCGGACTTGTAGCCGATATCCACGACCACTTTGTCTTTGGTCACGGCGACAATCCGGCCCTCCGTAATGGTGCCCTCTTCGAGGTTTTTGAATGTCTCCTCGTATAAGGCCGCTAAGGCCGCTCGGTCTAACTGTTGGTCACTTGATGGCGAAACCGTACTCATGGTGTGAATCCTACTCTTCCGACTGGAGTCGGGTGCTGATGATTATACACCGACATTCACTCAGCCTTGCGAATGCCGGCACTGGACTGCTGGGTCGAAGCCTCTACGCCACCTAAGGAGGCAATGCGATCCATCACGGTGCGACTCACCTCCTGATAAAACTGCTTGGTCTCTCCGTTCTCTCCGCTCTGGGGAAACGTGAGCGCCTCTCCATAGAACACGGTCACGGGATGGAAGCGCGGCCACATGGTTCCCGACGGCAGTACATCGTACGTGCCCTTGAGATAGGCCGGAACCACAGGACATCCTGTTTGTGCCACGATCACACCAATCCCTGGTTTGGGGGATTGTAACCGGCCGTCCAGGCTGCGGCTGCCCTCCGGAAAGATCACCACGACCTTCCCTTCCTTGATTAAAGCGACAGCCTTACCAAATGCGTCACGATCTAACCGGCCTGTTCGCAGGGGAATCCATCCCAACCATTGGCAGATCGCCCTAAGGCCCGGAACCGGAAAGAGATCGCTCCGCCCCAAAAACCAAGCCCGTCGCCGCATCCCACACCCCAGGAGGGGAATATCCAGGTAACTGGCATGGTTCGCCGCAACAATGAATCCACCGGTCTGCGGAACTGCCCCAACGACCCGATAGTGAAAACAGAGCCGTCCGATGGTCCGGGCAAGAATCCACAGTATACCGTAGAACACCGAACTCACAATTTGGCCGCAACCGCAGCCATCATCAGGTCCACCACCTCCGCGATGGACAACGTTGAGGTATCAATGAACTGGGCATCTTCAGCGGGTACCAGCGGGGCGATCGAACGAGAACGATCTCGCATATCGCGTCCTACCAGGTCGGTTGTCGTCTCTTCAAGCACTCCTGAATGTCCCGCCGCAACAAGTTCACGATGTCGGCGTTGCGCCCTGACCGTCGAGTCTGCTTCGAGAAAAAATTTCACGTCTGCCGAAGGGAATACCTTCGTTCCCATATCCCGCCCCTCAGCCACCACCGCTCCACCTTGTCCGACTTGTCGCTGGATAGGCAGCAACCAGGCCCGAACTGCTGGAATTGCGGAGACCACCGAGGCCGCAGACGAAACTGTAGGCGTCCGGAGTTCGCCGCTCACGTCTTTGCTATTGACGATCACTCTCGCAGCCCCGTGATGGAATTGCATCTGAAGGGTGAGGGTGGGCAACAGCACGGTAACCGCCTCGGCATCTGCCGGATCCAGGCCAGACTCAATGACTGCCCAAGCCGTCGCACGATAGAGTGCTCCTGTGTCGAGATACAGATAGCCCAATCGAGAGGCCAATAACTTCGCCACTGTGCTCTTGCCGACACCAGCTGGACCATCGATCGCAACAATCAGCCGGCTAGCTTGCTTTTCTTCCGCAACAGATCCCACGTCGTGGCCTCACGTAATAGCTGTCACCGGCGCTCGCCCAATAATTCCAAGAGTGTGCGATGAAAGTCCGGGAATGATGTCTCAATACAAGCCGACTCGTCAATCACAGTTGGAGCCGGAGCGGTCAAGCCCGCGATGGCCAAAGACATCGCCACCCGATGATCTCCATGGCTGCGGCCATATGCAGCCTGCAATCGACCGTTGTCTTCTGCTGTGCCAAGTCCTCGCACAACCATCCCGTCAGGCTTCTCAGTGATCTGAGCCCCCATCGCGCGCAACTCTGCCGACACCGTCGCAATTCGATCGCTCTCTTTGACCCGCAATTCTTCGGCCCCGGAGATAATCGTCTCACCCTCTGCAACTGCAGCTGCGACGCACAGAACGGGGAATTCATCGATCGTCTGTGGGATTAAATCAGGTCCGATCGCCACTCCATGCAGCCTGGCCGACTTCACCCGGATATCCGCAACCGGCTCTCCCGCTTCTTCCCGCCGATTGAGCAATTGAATATTTGCGCCCATCCTCGTCATCACGTCCAACAAGCCTACCCTCGTAGGGTTGATCCCCACCTGTCGAATTGTCACATCCGAACCAGGGACAATGGTCGCCCCCACAATGAAAAACGCAGCAGCCGAGAGGTCGCCCGGGACAACCAATCGAGGCGCCGCATTCCACCCGACCGAGGGCCGTCCATCGATCAGCAGGGTGGTCCCTTCCCGTCGAAGCGCAACATTAAAAAACTGGAATAACCGTTCCGTGTGGTCCCGCGAAAGACGCGGCTCTGTGATGCGGGTCGTCCCTTCAGCAAACAAGGCTGCGAGCAACAACGCCGACTTGATTTGCGCACTCGCCACCGGCGAGGCGTAGGTGATCGCGTGGAGGCGGCTACCCATCACGGCTAAGGGTGCAAGTTCACCGCCTTTGCGTCCGGCGATAGCCGCCCCCATTTCCCGCAACGGCTTGACAATCCGCCCCATGGGACGGCGACGAATCGATTCATCGCCGGTCAGTACCGAAAAAAAGTCCTGTCCCGCCAGCAGGCCGGTCAGGAGACGAATACCCGTCCCGGAATTCCCGCAATCAATCGGTCCGCTCGGCTCGGTCAGCCCCCAAAGTCCCTTGCCATGCACACATAGCTCATCGACCGATTCATCGATGCGCACGCCGAGAGCCTTGAGCGCACGTACCGTATTCAGACAGTCTTCTCCCCGACAATAGCTCGCAACCCTGCTGACCCCGTTCGCCAAGGCTGTCAGAATGATGGCGCGATGGGTGATCGACTTATCGCCAGGGACGGAAATCGTTCCCTGTAACGGACGGCCTGGTGTGATAGTCAAAGACGCCATACGTGTGCTACGTGGACACCGCTGATCGCGTGGAGAGCTTCTCTCGTTCCTGCCTTGCTCGTTCGAGTTCCTTCTCGATGCCTGCGGCATCGCCCACTCGAATGAGCTGCTTCAGTTGGCTCAGCGAGCGCTCATAGGCCTCAATGAACGTGACCACATTGTCGCGGTTCCAGAGAAAAATATCGCGCCACATTTCAGGTGAACTGGCCGCAATCCTGGTCGTATCCCGCAACCCGCCACCCGAGTGGCTTGCCAGATCGAGAGAGGGAATCTGTTGACTGCGTATCTCAGTGAGAGCATTCATCAAAGCAAAGGCTGCCACATGAGGCAAATGGCTCACCGCCCCAAGAATCTTGTCATGCAGATGGGCATCCATCGTGAGCACCACCGAACCGGTTTCTTCCCACATCGTTCGGATCTGCTCAAGTGCCTGTAGGTCCGTCGTTTTTGTCGGAGTGATGATGCAGCGCGCCCCCATAAAAAGCTGATCCGATCCGGCAACCACACCAGTCTTTTCCTTGCCGGCAATGGGATGGGCCCCGACAAAATGGACACCGGCAGGCATGGCTCGTTCAGCCTGCTCCACCAGCAAACCCTTCACACTTCCGACATCGGTCACAATCGCACCTTTTTTCAAACAGGAGGCCCACTCCCTCAGATGCCGGTCATAGGTGTCGACGGGAGTGGCCAGCACGACCAAATCGGCATCCCTCACTCCGTCTTTAGGATCCACAACATAGCGGTCAATCGCACCCAACTCGACCGCAGTTTTCAAATTTTCGACACGCCGCCCGACCCCGACGACCCTTGATGCCAGCCCCTTTCGGCGGAGAATCATGCCGAGCGATCCACCGATCAGCCCGACTCCGATAATCGCGACCTGAGTGAAATGCAGCATCATTCCTCAATCTGAACCGAAACCGTGTCTGAACCCTGAGTCCTTAAACGCATGATCTCTTTGATTACAGCTCTCGACCAATCGCCACCGCGATCTTTCGCATGTCCTGCATCAGTTCTTTGAATTGGCTCGGCTTAAGAGATTCCTCACCGTCACACAGCGCACATTCCGGATTCGAATGGACTTCGATTAAAAGGCCATCCGCCCCTGCAGCCACTGCAGCTTTCGACATTGGCGCCACCAGATTCCACTTACCGGTGGCATGGCTGGGATCGACGATGACAGGCAAATGCGACAGTTCTTTTAACGTCGGGACTGCGGCCAGATCGAGGGTATTGCGATATTGCGTCTCGAAGGTCCTGATTCCCCTCTCGCACAACATGACGTTCTGATTCCCGCGGGACATGATGTATTCTGCCGACAGGAGAAATTCTTTGATCGTAGCCGAAAGCCCTCGCTTCAACAGCACCGGCTTGTCATAGGCCCCAACCTCCTTAAGCAGCTCGAAGTTCTGCATGTTGCGGGCGCCAATCTGGATAATGTCGGCTTTTTCGAGAAATAATTCGATGTCGCGGGTATCCAGAATCTCGCTGACCACCGGCAAACCAGTCTGTTTCTTCGCCGCAATCAGATAATCCAACCCTTCACGCCCCAACCCTTGAAATGAGTAGGGCGAGGTCCGTGGCTTGTAGGCGCCACCGCGCAAAATGCTCGCTCCGGCTGCCTTGACCTCGTGGGCAATGCCGACCGTGATTTCGAGTCGCTCCACCGCGCAGGGTCCTGCCATGATGACCAGCTTGTTGCCGCCGATCTTCACGCCGCCCACATCAATGGTCGTGCCTTCTCGCTTAAACTCCCGGCTGACAAGCTTCCAGGGTGCGAGAATCGGCAACACGCTTTCAACGCCCGGCAAAGCCGTGAGCGGTTGATTGTGCAGAACCCGATCGTCGCCGATCACTGCAATAATCGTCCGTTCCTGGCCGGTCGAAAGTTGTGACTTCAGTCCCAACTCGCGAAGCCGATCGATAATGTGGTCGACTTCCCGTTCGCTTGCCTCTGGTTTTAATACAATAATCATGTTGCCCTCACCATGCACTCAATGCGGATGGATCACCCGCTTGAGCGCAGCCAAGAATTCCCTATTTTCTTCTTCCAGGCCGATAGTCACTCGAACCATCGGCCCCTCAATGTGACGAACGATAACGCCCTCCCTCAGCAGGGCCTCAAACACCGCGCGACCGTCTCGTCCGACATCGACATACACAAAATTCGCTTCGCTCGGGATCGGCTCAAACCCGAGCGATGTCAATCCCTTGACCATCTCCTCCATCCCGGCTGCATTCACCGCCCGACTCTGCGCCACATGTTCGTCGTCACCAAGAGCGGCAAGCGCGGCGCGTTGCGCCAGACTATTGGCGTTAAAGGGAGGGCGGATTCGGTTCAAAAAATTGGTGATCTCTGGCGTCGCCACGCCGTACCCAATTCGCAATCCTGCGAGGCCATAGATTTTCGAAAACGTCCGCAGCACGATTACATTCCGCCCCTGATTCACATAAGACATGGAATCCGGAAACTGCTCGCTCCTGACATACTCGAAATAGGCTTCATCGAACACGACAACGACATGCGCAGGCACGCGTGAGAGCAGACGTTCGACCTCAGCGGCTGACACCATCGTTCCGGTCGGATTATTGGGGTTACAGAGGAACAGGAGCCTGGTCCGGTCGGTGATGGCATCCGCCATCGCCTGAAGATCGTGCCGCCACTGCTTCAGGGGAACGATGATAGGTTTTCCGTGGGCTGCCGTCACCTCCATTTTATAGATGACGAAAGTCTGATCTGCCATGACCGCTTCATCTCCCGGGGCTAAAAACGTCCGGGCGAGCAGGCCCAAGATTTCGTCCGATCCGTTTCCAAGAATAACCTGACCGGGAGTCACCTTCCAACGATCTGCCAGAGCTTCGCGCAGGCGAAACGCGCCGCCATCAGGATAGCGATGCAGGGTCGAGACTCCCTCGCTCAACGCGGCGAGCGCCTTCGGGGAGGAGCCTAACGGATTCTCGTTGGATGCCAGTTTAATGACGCGTGCAAGACCCAATTCCCGTTGGAGTTCCTCAATCGGCTTCCCGGGAACATAGGGACTCAGCGAGGCGATATCTGGATGGACCTTCAACGACATGGCGTCAACTGTGGGCTGGATAGGAGCCCAGCACTTTCATGAAGAGACAGCGACCGGTGATTTCTTCAATGGCTTTCTTCACCCGCTCTTCCTCCATATGCCCTTCGATATCGACAAAGAAAATGTACTCCCAGGCTTTTCGCCTGGAAGGGCGCGATTCAATCTTGGTCATGCTCAAGCCATGAGAGGCAAACGGCCGGAGAAGATCGTACAGGGCGCCGACTTTGTCTTTTACTGAGAGCATTAATGAAGTCTTATCTTTCCCCGTACGCTCGGGTGGCTTCTGAGACAACACGAGAAAGCGAGTCACGTTGTTGATATTGTCTTCAATGCGGGCCTTGATGACCTTCAAGCCGTACAGCTGGGCTGCCAACTCCGATGCAATCGCTGCGAAAGAGGAATTTTCCACGCACAGTTCCGCTGCCCGTGCCGTGCTCGCCGCCTCCGATACGGGCACATCAGGCAAGTTGGTTTCCAACCAGTTTCGGCACTGGGCAATGGCATGGGGATGAGAGTGGATCTGTTTCACCTCTTCCATCACGCCGGACTTCGACATCAAATGATGGGACACCTCCTGGAACACTTCCCCATAGATCAAGAGGTTCGAATCAATGAACATATCGAGCGTGTGGTTGACCACACCTTCAGTCGTATTTTCGATTGGGACTACGCCAAAATTGGCTCGTCCCCGCTCGACTTCACTGAACACATCCTTGATGCTATTGACCGGAATATATTGGGCGGACGACCCGAATTTCTGCATGCAGGCCATGTGGGTAAACGTTGCTCTGGGGCCGAGATAGGCCACCTTCTGAGGTCCCTCGAGAGAGAGGGAAGCGGACATGATTTCTCGATAGACTGGCCGAATCCCCTCGGATGGAAATGGCCCGGTGTTCTGCTGTATGAGGCGCTCGATTATCGCCGCCTCCCGCGCCGCGGTATGGAGATTGGCATCCGCATCCCGCTGTTTCTTGAGCTTGCCGATCTCAATGACGCTTTTGGACCGTTCATTCAGCAGGCGCAAAATCTCGTCATCGATGCGATCGATCACTTTCCGGTACTCGGGAAAGTCTCCGGACATAGCTAACCCCCTCTTCCCAGCCCAGTGAGGCGGGCACCCGTCCGTCGGCTGGAATGGCACAAGCTAAGTGGGGAATGATACAGGAACCATTCCTGGCAATGCAAGGAGACCCTCAACGTTTCACGAGCTTGCGTGTCGATCCCTATCCGTTTGCGGCTGCTAGTAGACCGGGCTAGTCGTATCTCGTATCACGAAAAAAGGAGGGAGGTTGGCCTCTTGAAATGATCGAAAGCCAGCTTCGTGGCTTGGCGGCCACGGCCAGTTCGTTCGAGGAAGCCGGCCTGGATCAGATAGGGCTCATGGACATCTTCGAGGGTGCCCCTATCTTCCTGGACCGCAGCCGCCAAGGACTCCACCCCGACCGGCCCTCCAGCGAACTTGTCGATGATAGTCAGAAGAATCCGACGATCCATCTCATCAAACCCCGCCGTATCGACACCCAGCCATGCAAGCGCGTCCTGGGCTACAACCTGGCTGACTCGCCCCTCCGCCTTCACTTGGGCATAGTCGCGCACCCGTTTGATAAGCCGGTTGACGATGCGAGGGGTTCCTCGAGCGCGACCGGCAATTTCGCTCGCTCCCCCAGAATCGATCGGGATCCCAAGTACGCCTGCCGAGCGTGTCACGATGGTCTGCAGATCTGCTGGAGAATAGAACTCCAGGCGGTGGACGAGGCCAAATCGGTCCCGAAGTGGGGAGGTCAGGGCTCCGGCCCTGGTCGTGGCCCCGACCAGGGTAAACCGGGGGAGATCCAATTTCACCGTTCTGGCTGCAGGCCCCTGGCCGATCACGAGATCGAGCTGGTAGTCCTCCATCGCTGGATAGAGCGCCTCTTCGACAGAAGCAGGGAGTCGGTGAATCTCATCGATAAATAGGACGTCGTGTTCTTGAAGGTTGGTCAGAATAGCGGCTAAATCGCCCGCATGGGCCAACACGAGACCGGAGGTCGAGCGGAGCGCAGCCCCCATCTCACGAGCAATGATGTGGGCAATGGTGGTCTTCCCCAACCCGGGGGGGCCATAAAAGATCGTGTGATCGAGCGCTTCGTTCCGCTGCTTCGCCGCCTCGATACAGATCCGCAGGGACTCCTTCATCCGCTCCTGGCCGACGTACTCCTCCAAGGTCTGCGGACGTAGCACCGTCTCGATACTTCGCTCTTCATCCGTAATCTGCGTGCTGACAACTCGCTCGGCCATCGTGAGGGAACCTCTCTCGCTCTGGGCTTATTTCTTCTCCGGCGTTGGGAGGTACTTCGGTGGAGGTGGCATGGCACCTTGACCGGGCGTTGCTGTGCTCCCGCAATCCGGCGGGCAGGTCAGACCGCCTTTGGTTGGATCGGGAAGGTTCAGCTCCATCTTCTCCAGCTGACATTGCGTGACCCGCCCTCCATCTTTATTTCCGCAGCGAGACGGCACAGAGGAGTTGCCGATTTCACGATAGCCCTCGGGGCAGGAACCGCAGACGGACAGCAGATTCGCCCCCAGAGGGACACACTGAACGAGCGTAGGATCGCCGTCCTTGCACATCTCTTTGGACTCAGTCACATTCGTGGTCGCATAGCCTTCAGGACATTGACCGCACATCTTGCGAATGCTTTTGGGCTCGCTCGGGTCTTCGGCTTGTACGGGCATAGCCCCTAGCGCCAATAGGAGCATCACAAGTCCGATGGACAATTGAGTCTGGACCATTCGTTGAATCAGTCTCGTCATCATCCTTACCCCCTTGCAAGTTCCTTTAGAGATTCACGAATCATATCTTTGAGTACGATGGACTCGGCATTGGACCTCTTCACTTGTTTCAACGCGTCTTTGGCATCTTGCGGACGATAACCCAAATTCACGAGTGCTGACAGCGCATCGTCGAAGACCGCATCTTGCCCCTGCCTGGGTAAATCGCTTGCCTGCGCGAGGCCAGGATGGAGTTTTCCAACTTTATCCTTGAGTTCCAACACGAGACGGCTGGCCGACTTGTTACCGATTCCTGGAACCGTCGTCAGCTTCTCGACATCTCCCGACTGAATCGCTGAAACTAGGTTGGACACCGGAAGAGCCGACAACACACTCAGCGCCAGCTTTGGTCCGACGCCGGATACGCTCGTCAGCAGTACGAATGCTTCTTTTTCCTGCGACGTCAGAAAACCGAAGAGCTGAATCGCGTCTTCGCGAACGTGGGTGTGCACACTCAGCGAGGTGCTTTCATTGAGATTGGGCAACCCGTAATAGGTGCTGAGAGGAATACACACTTCGTATCCGACCCCATGCACGTCGAGGATCAGATAGGTCGGCGCCTTGAAGGCCAATCGGCCTGTCAATGAGGCGATCATACTCTAAAAGGCAACATAGGCTGAAGGTGTTCAGGCTGAAGGCTGAAGTGTTCGGAACTCCGACCTTCAGCCTGAATACCTTCAGTCTGAACACCTGAGTAGTTACCGCTGTTGTTCATCCAGCGGCGGCCACTTTCTCCATCACCTCGTCGGAAATATCGAAATTCGCGTGAATCTTCTGCACATCGTCATGCTCGTCCAAAACTTCCATCAACTTGAGCATTTGTTCGGCTGCCTTTTCCTCTAGCCTGATCGTGTTCTGCGGAACAGCTGTGACCTCCGCAAGTACCGTGTCGATCTTCGCATCGGCGAGGGCTTTCTTCACAGCTTCAAACTGGTGCGGGTCCGTGATGACCTCAAAACTTTTCTCCCCCACCTTCACGTCCTCCGCTCCTGCATCGAGCGCGAGGGACAGCAGCGTATCTTCGTCAACTCTGCCCTTCTCAATCGTCAGCAATCCCTTCTTGTGAAACTGCCAGGAGACAGCGCCGGCTTCCGCCATGTTGCCGTGATTCTTCGTGAGGAGATTTCGTAGCTCGGCAACAGTGCGATTGCGGTTGTCGCTCGTGATTTCCATCAAGATGCCGGTCCCGCCAGGCCCGTACGCTTCCAAACTGAACTCCTCATACACCAAGCCGGGCAATTCTCCCGTGCCGCGCTGAATGGCTTTTTTCAGCGTATCGCCAGGCATGTTGGCCTCTTTTGCCTTCAAGATGGCCAGCCGGAGCCGTGGATTACCGTCCGGATCTGCGCCTGAGCGAGCAGCAATTGCCACTTCGCGGATAATTCTGGTGAAGATCTTTCCGCGCTTGACGTCCTGAGCGCCTTTGTGCCGTTTTACCGTCGCCCAATGACTATGTCCACCCATGCCCACTCCATGCAGCCGGATTCAGAAAGACCGACTGCGCAAAAACATGATGTCAACCGATACGAGTTTGTACTCGTAGCACAGGGTTTGGAAAGGTGTCAATTATGCCGGAGGCGGTACCGCAACTGGATCAATTACTCGGAATATATCAGCAACTGTATCCCGATGAGCAAAATCAAGACGGGCCAGAGCAATTCCCACTTAGAAGACTGTGTATGTGATGGGGAGCAAAACCAATTGGAGAGCAGTTTGGATGAACCAGCTGCCACCGCCATGGTGCCCATAATCGCATGGTCCATCGCGATCTTGTTGGCTGAAGGATGGACCCCGTGCGAATGGGCGAACAACATCAGCCCTCCGATGATGGCAAACACAGGCAGCGGCGTAGCCCACACCGCGTGACCGAGCTGCCCAAATCGACGGAGCAGCTCGATGATCCCAACTGTCACCGACAAGAGCCCGTAGCTCTTATGTTGAATGATTTCCGAGTCACTGCCGAAGAAGGTCTGCATAAAACTGAGCGATCCGATCGGCCAAGCATTATGGTCGCTCCAGACAAGTAGGAAAGAGCCCGCTGCGAGCAAGGCTCCGGGCAGAAGAAACCTGGTCCAAGCCCAGTATGGCATGACCAATGCCTGGCGCACTTCACTGAGCCCAATGATGAGTATCCATATGCCGCTGAGGTGATGATTGAACTCGGAATAGGCGATACCTGCGATGGATCCCTCCCACCCCGCCCGGGAACCCGCAGACCCATGATGTTCCTGTTCAGTTTTGACTTCTTGATGTCCCGATGACTGATCATGTTCATCATGCTGCGCCCATAGTGGCAGGCCTGACAAGAGCAGGCTGAGCAGAATGACGAACCCCACCCAGCAACTCCGATGCGATCCGTGCCACATACCGCCATCGCGACTGTTGCGTAATAGAAGAAAGGCCCGTCCAGCTAACTGGACAGGCCTCTGTACCATCCTCATTATGTATATTTTCGCCTTACCCGCTTACATGAACTTCATAAACTTATCTTTTGTCTCGTCCATCACTTGAGCCGTAATGGTCGCCAGTCCACGTTCCTTCGCCACTCGCTCAACTTCTTTTCGAGCCATGGGACGGATAAAGTCCGGGATATTTTCAAGCCGCTTTTCAGCTTCCGGCGTCCAGGCGATCCCATTGCTCGAATCGCTCTTGGAATCGTCCATCACTTGTAGTGTGATCGTCTTGTACCCCTGTTTACGGGCAAAAGCCTCCACACTGCTCTGCACCATCGGCTTCACGAACGAGGGAAGCCGGTCGAGTTTTTCCTTCGCATCAGCCGACCAGGCAAACTCTGTAGTCGCCGCTCCAGCATCGCCGGGCTTACCGCCTGAGGTGAGTCCCATTTCAGCCACCATCGCGGAGAAGGGGCAGCCGCCGCCGGACTTCTCTCCAGGCTTGGCTGCCGGTGCAGCCGTCGCTGCTGCTACCGCCGGCTGACCACCTTGGATCTTCTCGTTCAAATACGCCGCCATCTGACCAGAGCCTGCGGCTGCTTCGTCTTTCAGCGTACCCCGCGTCATCTCAAAAGGCTCGGCCTCAACAGTACGCCCACCCAGCTTCACCCCGAGAGAACTGACCATCTGGGTTTCGCCTGGATTCGTCACCATGGAGAACTTGGCATTGCAAGACGGACAGCCGAAGAACACGCCAAGCGTGCCCTCTCCGGGCTTCTCCACCTTCTCAAAGTTCATGTAGGTTTCACAATTGAGGCATACGAATTTCATGGGTCTCCTCTTCAATACGTCATGTCACAGTTTATCGGCCAGCACCTTCTTGTAGTCGATAAGCGTCCTGATGCGCCCGGCAATTTCCTGGTACCGTTGAATCGTCGGATACGTGTCGTCGAGCAACGGCTCTCCCTTGTCGAAGGTGCGAGCAAGTTTCCGGTCGAAGGGAATCCGTCCGAGCAACGGTAAATCCAGCATCTCACACATCGCCTCGGTATTGCCTTCGAACAACTCGTTCACTTCACCACAAGAAGGACAGCGATACTCGCTCATATTTTCGACCATGCCCATGACCTTGATACCTATGTCGCGCGCATAGGTGACCGACTTCTGCACCACGTCCGATGCCACTTCCGATGGCGTCGTGACGACAATCGCTCCCGCCAGGTCTGGAATAAATCCGGCGATGACCGGCGGCTTGTCCGCCGCGGCCCCAGGAGGCAGATCGACCAACAGATAATCGAGTTCGCCCCAGACGACATCGGCCAAGAATTCTCGAATGACATTCATTTCCATCAGCCCCAACCACACCGGGCTGACATCCATCGGCCCCTTCCAACGAACCGGCGATGCATCATCCAAGAAGAAGTCCATCGACGCGACTTTCACGCCGAGCGGCCCGACCGGGGGAATCGCTCCCTCCGGACTCATTGTCAACGACTGGCCGTGCATACCCAACATGCGAGGCACACAGGGTCCGTTCAGATCCACGTCTAAAAGTCCGACCTTCGCTCCTTGCCGCGCAAAGGCCAAGGCCAAATTGACCGTGGTCATGCTCTTGCCCACGCCGCCTTTTCCACTCATGACCACCAGCTTGTGCTTGATGCCGGCCATGCGAGCATGAACCAGTTTGGTATTTTCCGAGATCTGTGCGAGAACTTTGGCGTCGTCTGAGTACTTCAATTTGCCAAGAATGGCCTTCAGATCTTTTTCAACCGCCATAACGGGAACCCCTCGCTAACTGTGCGAATACACAGAGGTTGACCGTAACACAGGGATTTCCGGAGAGTCAAACTCCACACATCCAGTCCGCCAGATGGCGCACATTCCGATGCCTAACGTTTGAGCTCAGCCGCAGCGCCGCCATGACGGCGACGTCGATCCACGGCGTCGGCTGCAGCGCATGGTTAGGTAGCCGTCACCTCAAAGTGAATTATCTTTTTGTACACATCTACAATCCACACTTTTCTAAAATGACCAAAGCTGGTGCGTCCTTGTAATAACTGTTCGACTCCAGGCTTCCAGACGTTATCAGGGAACATTAGATTTCGATCAATGTATGCTAGCAACTCAATTGGGCAATGAAACTCATACTTCTTTTGAAACTTCGAGTTCAAAGTGTTACATGTGGGATCACCAATACGCATGTAGTTTTCAACGTCGAAAAGTGGACCCACAATACCTCGGTTCACTCTAACAAAGCGTAAAACATTTGCTAATTTCTGATCACTGAAAGTTGACGACTCGCCCTGAAAATCCCCAGGTTGCGCAAGGAGATCATTGAAGATCAGAGGAAGATTTTGCTTGAGGCTCTTTATGGTTGCATCGTCACAGAAGCCGAATTGGAGATCTGCGTTATGATACAGGGTATCGAATTGCTTCCTTTTCTGAGAAGGCAGGTTTTCATACAAGCATCGTAGGAGTTTTTTGCCTTCAAAATGGCGGCTCATGCCGTTTGCAAAATGTTCATCAATCAGTTCGCCAAGCTCGAAGGAGATCTCCTCATTAGAATTAGTCCGACAAAAGATAGTCTGGAGCCGGTGGATCGAGCTTGCAAACCGAACTTCGATCGATATAAAGACCGGATATCTCCACGAATTTGTGAAATATACCTAACTCTCTATCGGCGTGCTGTTTAGACATCGTTTCTGTTCTTGCCACCTAACGCTTGCTCTGGTTGCAAGCGGCGTGACGACAAGCGCCGATTCGCTGCATCGCATAGTTAGGTGCCTTGCCTACTCGTAGCTCTGCTGGCGGTTAGGGTGAAAGTGTCGTGCCAATGCAACCACGCCGTCTCCAAAGCGCGATGATGAGTTCATTCGACAGTGATTCTCGACCCAAGCGAGCAAGTCGTAGTCACCGTTCTTTCCGGAAAAAATGTCAATGTGGCTGGGGCCATCATGTTGTAGCCAGTCTGGAAACCGAGAATAAACATCGTGAAGCCTTGGGTCGCTTCATACGTAGCGTGGGCTCGTCAATTCCAAGTGATCGAGCTTTCTCCATTTCCGCTACGAAACTCGGACACTTCACGCCGCCAGTGCCACCGCCAACGTTGAAGTTTCCTGTACTGTCGGCAGCGCCGGCCGTAACAGCGAAGAAAAGAAACGAACTCGCCATGAGCAACCGGAATTTCATTTCTGCCCTCCCAAAGTTGGCGAACATGCGAGGCACCTAACTATAATCCGACGTCCGAATCATTTCGGCAATACCAGCAGAAACTGCCTGCTATTCCCAGGCCCTGCGAGGACAGGCAATTGCGCAAGCTGCTGAATCCACATGGCTTCCTGCGGGGCTACCAGGAGCGCCCGCCAGCGTGTTAGCCATCATCCCATGCGTCCTAACATGAATCGCACGACTCCACTGATCAGCCGATCCGCCGTGCTCTGCACACCACGGCCTCCACGGTCGAGGACATGGGTGTAGATCATCGTCGTCCTCACGTCACTGGATCGAACAACTCTGGACCGTGATGCTCGAGGAAAACCTGTTTCGCGCAGGACAGCTTCGAGGGCCTGCACGTATGGAACAAGAGGAACCTCCCGCAGGATGCTCAAAAAGTTCGTCCAGCGAGGCCGCAGGCGAATCGAAACCGGAGGCGTACCCTCAGGGGTACGTTGAGGATTTCGATGAGCCGAGAACGAAGCTGGCGGGCTTTTTCAGCATCCTGTCAGATTGAATACTGAAAGGTCGGCTTGGCCCCGATCGCCTGAGCCAGGACTCCACGCCGTTTGAGTTCCTCAAGGATCCGACGAGTGGCTGCATCAAAGTCTGCCGGACCTGACAGCACGATATCCGTATTGGGCGGGACTTCTTCGGGTGCCTTGCTCATGTGAATGGCGATGACTGGGACCGGATGGACGAGCGTCCTGATGGCCTGTGCCGCTTCCGCATAGGCCATGCCGAAGGGATTGGTTGTCGAGACGACGATCAACCCGGTATCGACAAGCAGCCGCGCCACTTCGCCATAGCGGCGAGCCATCTCGGTCGCCTGCCCTCGTTCATCCTCCGAAAGGTCTGCATCGAGACCGCGGCGGAGATTCTCTCCATCGAGCAGGTACGCATGCCGGCCATCAGCTACAAGCCTCGCCTCGATGGTCCTGGCAAGGAAAGATTTCCCCGTATGCCGCCCGCCGGTCACCAGCACAATGGCGGCTCGGTGACCATATTGCTGCGCGCGATCCTCGACGCCGACTTGACCCTTCACCCAGGCAAAATCGCGCTGCCGGGCTTCTTCGCGGAGAAACTCCTGATCGTCATGGACCAGTTCTGTGACGATACCGCCACCGGCAATGTCATATTCATCCACGAGGACGAACCGGCCAGTCGACTCAAACGAGGCCGAGAGGTCGAATGCCACCGGCGTTTTGGCCCGAATGGTCAATTCAGCGACCTGATTCCTATTCACCATACTGCTGCCTTGCTGCTGAGCCAGATCCATCGTGTCGATGATCCGGTGAATGGTAGCCACTTCACAATCCACTTCCCTCGTCGCCACTCTGAGCTGATAGCGCCGGCCCCGCTCCAGCGGCTTTCGGCCCAGCCAAAACACATTGGCTCGAAAGGCTGTCGATACCAGCGGGAGTTGCTCTTGGTGCGAGGCGACCTCTCCTCGTTCCACAAAGATCTGCTCATCGAGCGTGACGCCCACGGACTCGCCTGCATGGGCCTCTACCGGCGGTGGCTCAACATTGAACGCTTCAATGGACTTGACTGTCGCCCGTTTGTTCGACGGTGAAAAAACCAGGGCATCGCCGACCTTCAAGCGCCCGGCTGTGACGCGCCCGGCGATGATGCGGCGGGCGTCGAACTTATACACATCCTGAACCGGCAGGCGAAGCGGCTGCTCGGATCGTCCCGGTTCCTTCCGAAAAGTGCTGAGAGCATCCAGCACGGTGGGGCCGCTGTACCACGGCATCTGCTCGCTCCGCTTAGCGATATTATCTCCAAGCTTGGCGCTGACCGGAATGATCTGCTGTGGTACCGCCTTGAACTGTCCGAGGAACTCTCGATATTCCTTTTCGATCCCATCAAACACATCCTGTCGGTAACCGACCAGATCCATCTTATTCACAACGACGGCAAACTGGCGTACGCCTAGGAGCGACAAGAGATACCCATGCTTCTTGGACTGTTCCTTCACTCCCTCCAAGGCATCGATTAGCAGCAACGCTCCTTCAGCCCGGGCTGCTCCGGAGATCATGTTCTTGAGAAACTCCTTGTGTCCCGGCGCATCGATGATGATGTAGTGCCGGCCCTTCCAGCCGAAAAACGTCCGCGCCGTATCGATGGTGATGCCCTGTTCCTGCTCCTCAAGAAAGGCATCGAACAGGAATGCGTACTCGAATTCCTTGCCCTGCTGCCGACAGATCGCTTGAACCTTTTCAAGTTTGCCGTCCGGCAACGATCCCGTGTCGGCATAGAGCCGCCCCAGCAATGTGGACTTCCCATGGTCCACATGCCCGACAATGACGATATTCAGATTGTCCGATGGTTTCTGGGTTTGATTGTCCATGGTCGTGTAACTTATCGAGGATGATCAAAAAGACCATCCAGCGAGGCCCGAGGCGAATCGAAACCGGAGGCGTACCCTCTGGGGTACGTTGAGGATTTCGATGAGCCGAGAACGAAGCTGGGGGTCTTTTTCATCGTCCTCGCTACATGTACCCGTCTTTTCGGAGGAGCTCCATCCCGCGCCCCTCATCCTGCGCACGGCCCGATCGCTCTGCCACCGTGGTGTGCCGCAACTCATCAATGATGTCGTCCACGGACTTCGCCGTCGACTTAATTGGGGTCGTGCAGGGTGCGCAACCGAGACTCCGATAGCGGGTTCCCTCCCCTTTATCGAGATAGAGATCGATGAAGGGAATGTTCTCGAACTTGATATATTCCCAAATATTGATTTCCGTCCAATCCAGCAGCGGATGGATCCGAATATGCGTTCCCGGTGGAAACGTCGTTTTGAATTGATCCCAGAGCTCCGGCGGCTGATCGCGGAAGTCCCAATCGCCATGTTTGTCACGCGGCGAGAAATAGCGTTCCTTGGCTCTCGTCCCTTCCTCATCTGCGCGCACACCGAGAATGATGCCCGTATAGCCCTTTTGCTCAATCAATTGCTTGAGGCCATTGGTTTTCAAGGCGGTACAGCAGTTGACGCGGCCCAGCGTATGATTCATCCCGGCCGCGAGCGCTTCCTTATTTTGCCCTACGACCAACTTGAGGCCCCACTCACGGGCCACTCGATCTCGATATTCGATCATGGCGGGAATTTTGTAACTCGTGTCGACGTGCAACAGGGGGAACGGGACATGGCCGAAAAAGGCTTTTCTAGCCAACCACAGCAGCACGGTCGAATCCTTCCCCATCGACCACAGCATAGCCAGGTTATCAAAATGCTTATAGGCTTCGCGAAGAATGTAGACGCTCTGGTCTTCTAATTGACGAAGATGTCGCACGGACTCGATCCTCTCGTACGGTCAATGTGTCCGGCCGGTCGTACCGATACCCACCGGCTCCTGAGTCAACTCCTCTAGCTTTCGGGCCGCCGCCCCTTCTTCGAGCGCTCGACGCGCTAGTGGGACGCATGACGCCCATGTCGTCCCTTTACCTGCGGCGTACAGAATCAATGCCGCATTCATCAAGACCCAGTTACAGGGTCCACCAGGCACTTGATTGCGGAGAATCCGTCGAAGCAAATCCGCTTCCTTCTCTCGCTGGTTCGAGGGGAAACCGGCCATGTCTCGTTGCGTGCCCAGGGGCAATCCGACATCTTTCGACGCGAACGAGAGGGGTGTAATCCGCTCGTCCCGCAATTCCAGCACCCTTGTGAGGCCGGCAACTGATAGCTCCGGGTCGCCTTCAACGCCACTGACCACTAGAGCCCGAGGGCAAGCCAGCATCCGCAACACTTCAGCCGTCTTTTCAAAATGTGAAGGATGGGACAGGCCGACGATCTGCGAAAAGGCGCGAGCCGGATTCAAGAGCCTTGCAATCGGATGAAAGATATTCCGCGCACCCAGCTCCTGGCGCATTTCTAAAAAGCGATAGACCGGAGGGTGGTAGAGGGCGATGTCGAGATAGGCGAATCCGTGCTGCACCACCGCTTCTGCCGCCGCTTTCGGCTCCATCTCGACCGGCAGGCCCAAGGCCTTGAGCACCGCGGCATTCCCCGCTCGGCCGGGAATCCCGTCATACCCATGCATCAACACCGACGCGCCCGCAGACGCAGCCACGACGGCGGCAGCAGCAAGGGCATGGAAGGTTTCCTGTTTCCCCGCGTAGCTCGGCAGATCCACGACGCCGACTTCTCGTGGGATGGGCACGGGCGGCACATAAGAACGGACGGTCGCAGTCATCGCAGCCAGTTCAGTGACGGACTCCATCTTGATCCGCATGGCCATGAGAAAGGCTCCCACCTGCGCCGGCGTAGCCTCTCCTTCAATGAGCGCCTTCATCGCTCGCTTCGCTTCGTCCCAGGTGAGATCCTTGGCAGCTCGTGGTCCCTTCGCAATCTTGGCTATCAAATCCTGCATCGACATCACGAAGCCTTGTGTAACCCGCACTCGGTCTTGGTAAAGTTTTTCCACCGTCCTGCGCGGGGGTCTTCGCCGAGCATTACCGGGCTCGTGCAGTGGGTGCAGCCGATGCTGGGATAGTTGCGGTCATGCATTTCGTTGTAGGGAACTTCGTGGACGCGAATGTAGGTCCACACATCTTCCCACGTCCACTTCGCGAGCGGATTGACTTTAACTAAGTGAAATTTCTGGTCCCACTCGATCAGTTTCGCATTGGCTCTCGCAGGAGACTGGTCCCTCCTGATCCCGGTAATCCAAGCATCGAATCCCTTGAGCACTCGGGTGAGCGGCTCCACCTTGCGCAACTCACAACATTGATCAGGCTGGCGTGCCCAGAGGGCCTCACCATGCTGGTCCGCTTGTTGTTCCGGCGTGAGCAAAGACTTTATCTGCATAACCTGCCCTGGTTGCAACCCATAGCGTTCAATCACTCGATCGCGCGTGGCATAGGTCTCGGGAAAGAGAAACTCCGTGTCGAGATAGAAAAGCGGCACGGATGGATTGATGCGGTGAACCATGTCCACGAGCACGACATCCTCTGCCCCGAAACTGCAGGCCAGCACGATCTTCGACGTGTACCGCTCAATCGCGGCAGCCAGAACCTCTTGCGGCTGCTTCGCTTCGAACGACTCGCCCCAGGCCTTCAGTTCTTCTGGTGAGATATTTGCCATTAGGCTCTTTCCACTTTCACTCACACTTCACGCGGCGAGAGGGATGATTTCCAACTGCGCGCGTCCAACGAGCACCGCTTCATCGTGCGCGTTGCGCGAGCAAGGGGAACATCCCTCCGCCGCACTATTCTACTTTTTCGACCAAAATCCGATAATGATCCGCGGCGGCTTCGAGTGGTTCCTGCAGCAGCAACATATGCCCGTCGTTTTTCAAACTTAGGGGCACGTTCTTGATGGGTTCGCCCGCATCGAGCCAGACTTCCAAACGTTCACCTGCATCCATCATCTCCAGCTTCAGCTTGGTCTTCACATAATTCATGGGACAGGCAACCCCGCGCAAATCGTAGACCGGCGCGGTGGATGCAGCAGGCGCGGTCACAGAAACGACAGCCGGCTTGACCTCGGATGGCGCATTGGTCGTGACCACCGCTGCCTTGTCCGCCGGCGCCAATTTGAGATCTTTACCCATCTGCTCTGTGGCGGCACGACAGGCATCGACGAATCCCTTGGCAAAGGCCATCTTGTCGCGGGCCGATTCGCCCGTTGTGTCCTTGGGCCCTAAATCACCGACCCGCTTCCTCAGTTCCCGATACATTGCTGGAACGATGCCTTTCTGCGCAATCCGACTGTCGAATTCGAGGAAAGTTTCCGCATCCGTCGAAGGCTCAAGTCCTTCCGTGACGAGCAACGCCTTGGCAGCGGCCAACACGGCGCGATAGGACTTGTTCACCGAGACGGAATACTGATGGTTATCGACAAGCAGTTTTGCCTGATAAAGCTCTTGGTCAGCTTCAAGAATTCCGTTTTCGATCATTTCAAGCGCGCCACCCGCACATTCGCCAGGCCCAAGATCCTCCAAGACAAACTCTGCTTCTCCTTCCCAATCGTAGTAAAACGTCGCGTCGTCTTGAAAGGACGGAACGATGGTGTAAGGAATCAACTCGTCCTTGAGTTTGACCTTGCCGACACGATCGATGAAGGCCGGCAGCCCTTCCCCGGAGAGACGATCACGCCGATACACGTCAATCAAGTGCGTGATCGCCGCCGACACGCTCTTGGCCGGCAACTTGACCACCATCTGTCCGATCTTCGCCGTCCCGTTGACCTTCCCGCCCAAATGCAATTCATAGAAGGGCGCGACATGCTCGCCAATCCGTTTCCCCACTCCATGCAAGCCAATCGTGGCGATATGGTGCTGGGCGCAGGAGTTGTGGCACCCGCTGATCTTGACCGTCACATCCTTCAGATCCTCGGGGACCCGCCCAGCCGGAAATACCTCTGCCAAGGCTCGCGCGAGACCCTTTGAGGACGTGATCCCTAATCCGCACGTGTCGGTGCCGGGACAGGCGATAATATCTTCGACCAACTCGGCGCCTGGATCGGCCAAGCCCTGTGAGGCCAAGTCGGCATAGAGGTCGGCGATGCGCGACTCCGGTATCCATCGAATGATCATGTTTTGATTGATCGTCGTCCGAATGTTGCCATTGGAGTAACGATCCGCAAGGTCAGCGATGAGCAGCATCTGCTCTGCCGTAAGATCGCCCATGAATAGTTTAGTCACTGCGGCGACGTAGCCCTCTTGTTTCTGGCGCACCACATTGGTCCGCCGCCACATCTCAAATGGCGTCTCCGCCGGCGCCCCGTTTACATGCCCATTGGCCTGCATCGCTGTCTGCTTCGACCCATTCGACATCGGCATGATGAGAGGAACTGGTTCATCCGGATACGACAGTAACTTGATGGGCTCATGGGTGGGACGGGCATGCCCCATCGACATGTAGGCCTCTTCCCATCGACGTTTGAACTCCGCAAAGCCCAGTTTTTCGATCACAAACTTCATCCGGGCCTTCGTACGATTTTTTCGATTGCCCAAGGTGTCGAACACCCGAATCACGGCTTCCACACTTGGGATGAGCTCATCCATCGGGGTAAACTCCCGAAGGACCTGCGCGAGCCGGGGGGCCGAACCGAGGCCGCCGCCCGCGACCATGCGAAAACCGATGGCTCCATCCGCGCGCTTGGCTGCGAGAAGCCCGATATCGTGAATCGGTGTGAGCGCACAGTCCTGCTTACAGCCGGAGAAGGCAATTTTGAATTTACGCGGGAGGCTCTGGTTGAGCGGATTCCGCAAAAGATGGAGCGCGACGGTCTTCGCATAGGGCGTCACGTCGAACACTTCCCCCTGGCAGATCCCGGCAAGGTGACAAGCCGTCACGTTACGAACCGTGTTGGCGCAAGCTTCTCTGGTGGTCAAGCCGACTTCAGCCAGCCCGCGCATGATGGTCGGCACATCCTTTAATTCAACAAAATGCAGCTGGATATCCTGACGTGTGGTGACATGCCCGACACCTGTCGCATATTGCTCAGTTATTTCCGCGACCCGCCGCAGCTGATTCGCCGTCATCCCGCCGAAGGGGATCTTGATACGGATCATCTGGACACCGGCTTGCCGTTGGCCATAAATGCCGTACTGGAGACGAAAGGGCCTGAACAGATCGGCTGAGACGTCTCCCGAAACCATGCGCATTGCCTCAGCCTCGAATGTCTCGATCTCCTCGACAACAGCAGGAGGAATGGGCTCTGTCTTGATGGGAACCGTACTGAGTGGTGTGCGATTCATAGGTAACCTCAAATGTGGTACATCAACGACCGCTCTTCCTCAAGCACTCGTTGCTGTCCGGCTAATTCTTCCACGCTGATGGCTTCAAGTACATGGCGTTCTGCTTGATAAACCTGCTCCCAAACCCTCCCAAGCAGAAGTTCCGGTTTGCTGAGTCGTCGCCCCTGTGTACGGCCAGCTCCGCCACTCGGGAGTGAAAGCGGACCATCAAGTGCCTCGAGGATTTCGACAACCGATAGCTCGGACGGTTTCTTCGAAAGCACATACCCCCCCTGCGCTCCTCGAAGGCTCGATACAAGACCGGCCTTCTTCATCCCATGAAGAACCTGCTCGAGAAATCGAGCAGGGATGGCTTGTCGACGCGCAATTGATTTCGCTTGAACTGGCGCTGTTCCGAGATGCATCGCTAAATCGACAGCCGCCATGATTCCATAGGTAGCTCTTAGGGATACCTTCATACATGAGTATTCCGGTAGGAATTAAAGCACATGTCATGCCTTATACTCCTCGAAAGACTCTGCTGTCAAGCGACCTCTCGCTGAAAGTCCCGAGTGCGCAGTCTTGGCAGGATGCTGAAATGGTTCGTCGACAGAAGAGGTTTGTTATTTGGTTTGTCTGGCTTTTTTAGTTGAACGAAACTAACCAGATCAACCAGACAGACCGGGCCTATCCCACATAAGCGGACCCTCGATGTTCTCGCCTGCCAAAGTAGTATTCCGGCAGCCTGGTCGAGAGCAGCCTGTGCTAGCCAGGAATGAATTTGTCGAGAGGATTACTGCATGTACATGCTAATCAAATGAAATGGGCACGGCACAGAAATAGTCGGGCCCTGAAGCGTTTCTCCCAAAACATCGATCCTCACTCGCTAAGACAAGACCGCTCACCCGGCGAGAAAAAACCATTCAGTTTTCCGTGCTCAATTCAGCAAGAACTGCTCCCTCTATATTTTCCCGGTTGACATCAAATTGGCTCTGGGCAATAATCATCACGCTTCACCGATTTTTTCTCCAGGAATCTTCATGCCGTCTACGTCATCTAGCTTCAGCATTTTGTTGCTCAGTGGTGACCCGGATATCCAGAGTCAGTTTAAGCACGCGTTCAAAGATGCTTCCGTGACTGTTGCGAAATACTCGTCCACGCTACCGAAGGACGTGACTCGGCGCACGTTTGATGCGGTCATCATCGAATTGAAACCGGGCTCATCCGGTGGAACCTCCATCATACCTGCCAACATCGATCTCACGCACACATTGGTGATCGTCGGTTCTCGAACTGTGCTGAAACGAGCCTCCAAGTTCATGCTAACGATGGCGCAACGGAAAATGGCGGAAGCCAATGGGAAAGAAGCCTTATCCCTTGAGGACTATCTCGAATGGAAGATGGGGGACTTTGTAAAAGGGATGAGAAACGGTTCCGGGCAGAACCTACATCCCATGTTGATCAGTGCCATTGAACGTCCCTTGATCACCAAAGCACTTCAGGAAACCAGGGGCAACCAGATTCAGGCAGCAGAACTGTTGGGCTTGAATCGCAATACCCTCAGGAAGAAAATCCATGACTTGCACATTCCCATGAAACGGAATAGGACCACGCAGATGCGAGAGGCCTGATATGTCTGCGCACGTTCCCGAAAGGCCGGACTCATGATAGATGCGGTAACAGCAAACGTCGGTGACAAGGAATCGCGTAGTTCAACTCAAAATTAGGAGGGGCACGATGACAAAAGAAGAGCTGATCGCAAAGATGGCGGCATCCGCCGGCATCACGAAGGTTGCGGCAGGCACTGCATTACAGGCCTTCACCGGAGCGGTGACCACGTCCCTGAAGAAGGGGCAGCGCGTCTCGTTAGTGAATTTTGGGACCTTTACGGTAGCCAGGCGGAAGGCTCGGCTCGGGCGGAATCCAAGAACCGGTGAGGCGTTGCGGATTCCCGCAGCCAAAGTCCCGAAGTTTTCGGCAGGGAAAATCTTGAAGTCAGCCGTCAGGTAACATCGTACGATCGTCAGATCGCGCATCTGGCAAGCAAGAAAGTAGGCGGCGTACTCTACCAAAGGAGTACGCCGCCTTCACATTTGCGTTTCAGTATGACATCTCCTTGACCGGTGCGGTAACCTGAGCAGTTGCTGTAAAACGAAAACGATCGGCTACACATGTAGATCCGTTGTGCGGACGGTCTTCGGACCCGGGTTCAACTCCCGGCGCCTCCACCAAACGACTCGCGGGGATTGGGAGAGGGCAACCCATTCCCCGCTCGGTCATGGCGGGCCCCAGACAGTCACGCGGGCTTCGCCGGTAAGTCGAAGAGGGCTCCAACCCTCGTCGCAGGATTCACGCTCGAAGAGTCCCGTCCCCTCTTGTGTGTGCCCGGGTGTTCCCACATTCACCCTAGATTTGTCCTTCTCTTTTCGGTACCCTGACGGGCCTGCTTTGCGTAGTCGGGAAATTGTATTCCGTTGCGTCTTGAATCTGGAGTGACAGGAGCATGTGGGCTCAACGGATGGTTCCCCTCGTGGTGATCGGTCTGTGGGTGGCGGGGTGGTTCCTTGACCTCGCCCTTGCCAACGAGCCGGTCCCTGCCAAACCAGAATCAACCCCAGTCAAGCCTGAATCGGGTCCGGCAAAATCGGAGTCCTCGCCGGTCAAACCGCGCTCAACAGGGAGTGACACAAAGCCGGCGGAAAAGACGCGACATCCGACAAATGGAAGCCCCGCCTCGAAAGCCACCGTCCTCCCGGCCACGCTCCTCGGCAAGGATGGGGCGCCCATGGTGCTGGTGCCCGCCGGGGAGTTTCCAATGGGGAGCGAGCAGGGCGATGACGATGAGCAGCCGGTCCATCGCGTCTTTCTCGACAGTTTTTATCTGGACACGTTCGAAGTGACGAACGGGCGGTTTGCAAAGTTTGTTGTCGCGATTCAGAGCGAACCCCCGTGGGGGTTTGCGGACCAGGAGACGCCGGTGCTCCATGCCGAGCGGCCGGTGCGGTGGGTGAACTGGTTGGAGGCGACGGGCTATTGTCTCTGGGCGGGGAAGCGCTTGCCGACCGAAGCCGAGTGGGAGAAGGCGGCACGGGGACCGGAGGGCCGCCTCTATCCGTGGGGCCACGAGCCCCCGACGCCCGCCCACGCAGTCTTTGGGTTGAAGGAAGGCGGCGCCGACACGGTGTCCCCGATCGGCAATCGCGACAAGGGCACCAGCCCCTATGGCGTCCATGATCTGGCTGGCAATCTCTATGAATGGGTGGCTGACTGGTACGACGACGCGTTCTACACGCCGCTGCCCACCCTCAATCCCCGTGGCCCAGTGGCGGGCACGGCCAAGGTACAGCGCGGCGGCTCGTACATCAATGGGCCCTATCGACTCCGCTCGTCGTTTCGCACCAAGGGCGATCCCACCGAACATGATCCGAACGTCGGCTTCCGCTGCGCGCACGACGCGCCCGCCCCCTAGCGTTTGGTCGGGCTGCTGGCGGGCTGACCGGCGAGGAAGGGATAGACCACGCCCGCGATGGCGCCGCCCAGGATCGGCGCGACCCAGAAGAGCCAGAGTTGTTGCAGGGCCCAGCCGTCGGCAAAGACGGCCGTGGCGGTGCTGCGCGCCGGGTTGAGGGAGAGATTGGTGACCGGGATCCCGGCCCAATTGATCAGGGCCACGGCGAGGCCGATGGCCAGCGGCGCAAAGCCCTGCGGCGCCCGGCTGTCCGTGGCACCCAGAATGATCAGGAGGAAAAAAAAGGCGAAGACTGTCTCGGCGCAGAAACCGGCCAGCAGGGAATAGCCGGCGGGGGAGTGCTCGCCATAGCCGTTGGACGCGAAGCCGCCGGGGACGAAGCCCGCCCGCCCGGTGGCGATGAGATAGAGCACCCCGGCTCCCAGAATCCCGCCGATCACTTGGGCGGCAATATAGCCAGGGACTTCGTGGGCGGGGAATCGCTTGCTGAGCAGGAGACCGATGGTGACCGCGGGGTTGATATGGCAGCCCGAGATATGGCCGAAGGCGTAGACCGCCGTGACCACGGCCACCCCGAAGGCAAACGCGATTCCGAAGACCCCGATGCCGAGCTGGGGAAGGCCGGCGCTCAGGAGCGCGCTCCCGCAGCCGGCAAATACTAACCAGAATGTGCCGAGCGCTTCGGCGGCGAGTCGTTGCCCCATCGTACCTCCTCGGATCGTGTCGTGCGGTCTCCCGCACTATGCCCGGAGCCGCGCCAAAGTGCAAGCCGCCCTGGAGTCAGGCTGGCTAGGCTAGTCGCTCTTCGGACTAGCCTATGATCGGGAGGGTACAATGAGCAAGAAGGAGGCGAAGGATTATAGGCTATCAAGCGATACGATGTGAGTTCAATCCTGCTCCAGCCTGGAATCAAACTCTCCCGATACGGCCATAGCAACTTCTTTCTTCCGCGATCACTTCGCTGATATCCAGAAATCCCCGCGGGTATGTTTTATGCGTGACGTGTCAAAAGGGGAAATAAAATTCTCCATTGACACATTTTTCTAATGGGCGTAAGAGAAATCTACGGCCCATTCATTCACTCGATCAGGGGGACTGGACAGGACGCGCGACTGTTAACGGGTTCCCCCGCCAACTTTCCAAGAGAGGAGGGTAGCGATGGATGACCTGACTCCACCTGGCCACACAGGCCCGCCGATTCGAGGGCGGGTTTCTGATCGGTCGTGCTAGCCGGTTCTCCACTGGCTGTGTCGTAACGGCACCAAAGACCAATAGGTTACTAGCCGATTTTCATCTTGGAGAACTCGACGCTGGCACGAGGAACATAAGCGCCTGAGATGATTTTATTTTCTCCCGATCAGCAGCCCAATGCTTTAGTTGTCGCGCGGGCCTCAGTTTTAGCTGGGCCGAGACAATCACATAGCTGACCTGGCGTCCTAAGCGCCACGAACGGGCGACCTCCCACCTTAGTGTAGGGTCGCCCGTGCCGTTCTAACAGGCTGTTGAAAAAGTCGCCCTTCTCACCCGCCCAACCCAGGCGGATATTTCACCCACCCACCCTGAGTCTGCCGAGACAGCCTCTTTGCCCAAGGACGCACCTCTTCCCATGCAGCGTTCTCGCATCGTTCAGATCCTCCAGGTACCCCAGAGGGTAAAGCCCTCGGCCCTTCACTCGCTGCGGCCTTGCTGAACAGCCTGCGGGTTCACCTGAGACCTTCCGTGAGTTCCCCCAATCCTGGATTCTTCTGGTCCACAATAACTCTTCAGCATCCTGCTAGGTTTGTCAGGATTTGTGCTGGGGAAACTTATGGCGCTTGCGCCAGAAATAATAGAGCGGAATTCCACTTAGGACAGTCACCGCGCCATACAACGATTCTGTAGGACGTTGGACGAGACTGTAAATAACCAATGTAGCGGCTCCGATGACGAGAACTGCGGGCAAGAATGGATAGAGTGGGATGTGGTATTGGTGGGGGTTCGCGACGCTTGTAGGACGAAGACGAAAGATCGTGGAGAGAGTCAATGCCATAAACAACGAGAGAACGAGGCCACTGTAAACAAGGAGTTGCTCGAAGGTTCCGCTCAGAATGAGCAACGATGCCCAGAGGCTTTGAAAGACGATGGCGCGAACCGGCGCCGCAGTGCCGGGATGAAGATGCGCAAGCCATGAACCGATCATGCCGTCGCGAGCCATGGCCCAATAGACGCGAGGCCCTGCCCAGGTCATGGCGCTCACTGCTCCTGCAATGGAGAGACAGAGAATGGCGGCCACAAGCCGCCCGCTCTCCGGTCCCCACAAAGCTGTGGCTGTCTTCTCCACGACCGGGACAATCGGTTCCTGGGCCAGCTCCGTGATCGACAACGCCGATAGATAGACGACGTTCAGCAGCAGATAGATCGTGGCGACGAAGGCAGTGCCCCCGATCATGATCTTCGGCAAAGTCCGCCTGGGATCGACCATGTCGCCGGCAATGTAACCTGCAACGTTCCAGCCTAGATAACAGTAGGTCACAATCACAAGCGCAATGGCGGATGCTCCAAGCGTCGGCTGTTGCATGGTGGACCTGGCAAGGAGATTGTCCCCGTGCCCAATCACCGCTGCGAGCCCGCCGAGAATCAATCCCCCAATGGCGACGACCTTTGTAGTCGTCAACAGCAATTGCATGCGGCCGCCTGCTCCCACACCTCGACAATGCATGAAGGTTAGTATCCACAGCAGAGAGAGCGAGAGACCCTTCGCCACCCATCCCTGCTCATCTTCGATCGGGACGACGCGCAGAGCATAGGACGAAAAACTGATGGCTGAGGCCGCGACTGCCGCACCAAAGCCGATCGTAAAGGAGGTCCACCCACTGAGAAATGCCACTAGTGGTCCGTAGGCCTCTCGCAGGTAGACGTAATCGCCTCCCGCATGAGGTAGAGCGGCTCCCAGCTCTCCATAGACCATGGCACCACCGAGAGCAAAGAGCGCTCCGACGAACCACAACAGGAGAATCAGCATCGGATCACCGAGATCGCGGGCCATCAATCCCGTGGTGGTGAAGATCCCGCCCCCAATGATGTTGCTCACCAGGACGCAGGAAGCTGTAAACCAACCGATCTTCTGCGTGGTTGATTTGAGGCTTGGCTCGCTGATTGAGAAATCGCTCATAGCGTTGGTGGTTGGATGAGAATCGGGGGCTTTCTTTTCTTCCTCTCCTTCCCTACCATACTGAGCGATGCCTGGGAAGCAACCAAAAGCCCCCCGTGCCGTCGGTGTCGTGCGACGTCGTCGCCAGCCTGCTCATGTGTCGGCCGGTTTGAACGCGATCGAACTCCAAGCCGCTGCGCCTCCAAACGATGTTGCTGAACTGTATAGAGCGATCGAGGGTGATGGCGGGAAGGTTTTCGCGATCTATCGGGAGCCCTATGGTGGACGCTGGCTGTTGCTGGCAGCCTTGCCGATTGCACTTGTTGAGCCGACCCCTTTTCAGCGCAATCTCTCCGAAACGCACGTTCGCAAGCTAGAGCTCGTAATCGGCAAGATCGGACGATTTCTCGATCCGATCATTGCGGTGCGTGCGCCAAAGAGTGAGCAGGTCGCGAAATACTGGACCCCCAACGGCAACCATCGGCTCTCGGCGATGAAGACGCTGATGGCGAAGAGCATTGTCGCGATTATAGTGCCGGAGACAGCCGTGGCCTATCAAATTCTGGCATTGAATACGGAAAAGGCGCATAACCTGCGGGAGAAATCGCTGGAAGTGATTCGGATGTACGAGGAGCTGGCCCATCTTGATGACGCGACCGAAGAGGTCTACGCGCTGGAGTTTGAAGAGCCCAGCTTTATTACGCTCGGTCTCTGCTACGAAGAACGACCACGGTTCAGCGGCGGAGCTTATCATCCCGTACTCAAGCGAGTAGAGGAGTTTCTCAAGAAGCCAATGCGCACGGCGATTGAACTGCGGCGGAAGCGGGCGCGCACGGTGCTCGTACTTGACGATGAGATTGTGAAGCAAGTCGAGGCGCTCAAGGCAAGGGGATTGACAAGCCCTTATCTGAAGAGCTTCCTGGTCGCGCGTGTGAATCCCATGCGCTTCCGGCCAAAGGATGCTCCTCCCCTGTCATTCGATGACGCACTGGATCGGATGACCAAAGCCGCGGAGAAATTCAATCCCGAGAAGATCAAGCTTGACGATCTGGCAAAAACAGGCGGCGCGCCGGACGAAGGCTAATAAAGGAGGTTACATGCCCTATTTTATTCTTGGCTTGTCATTGATACTGTATGGGCTCAGTCTAAACCCGTCGGCGCTGGCCGCCGAGATCCTGCCCATTGCCAAGATTATGGAACGTCCTGCTGACTATCAGGCCAAAGTCGTAATCGTGGAGGGACGGGCGAGGGATGTGATGGAACTGCCGCCTCGATTCAGGGTGCATCGCTGCGCCGGGGGACCCGTCTACGACGCACAACTGTTCACGCTGCAGGACCAATCCGGGTCCATCCAGGTAGGAGTGGCCGGGACTTGCAAGCCGAATGCGATGCAACCGGTTGTCGAGGATGAACGTTTGCGCATCCGTGGAGTCGCGGTCGCAGATGAACAGGATCCTCGAGGGATTCCCATCATCTACGCAGACGCCATCGACCGCGTGACACCCTAATCTGAATCCACTTTTGAAGGGAGAACCACGATGAGCTTAGCCGACAACACATGCGTGCCCTGCCGAGGTGGGGTGCCGCCGCTTCCTGCCGATCGGACGCAGACGCTCTTAAAGGAACTCGGCCGCGGCTGGTCGTTGAATACCCAAGGGCATCTTGAGCGCTTGTATACGTTCAAGGATTTTGCCCAGGCCTTGGCCTACGTGAACAAGGTGGGTGCCGTGGCAGAAGCGGAAGGCCACCATCCTGATCTCTATCTTGCCTGGGGCAAGTGCAGGGTCGAAATCTGGACGCACAAGATTAACGGCCTGACGGAAAGTGACTTTTACATGGCCGCCAAAGCCGATCGCGAGTTTGAACCGTTTCGTGGGGCTGCCAGTTAACCGCCAATCAGGATGATTGCACCATGAACCCACAAGGCAACAGATGAGCGACAAGGCTCAGGTGGCGCTCGTCAATATGCCGTTCAGCTACTCGAAGTATCCCTCGATCCAACTGGGCACACTCTCGGCGCTACTCAAATCAAAGGGCATCCCCGTCGATTGTCATCATCTCAACGTCCGTTTTGCCCACAAGATCGGCGTGCCCCTCTATGAAATGGTCTGCGAAAAACGGGCTCTGTTTGGCGAATGGATTTTTTCATACCTCTTGTTCCGCGACAACCCGAAACGTGCTGAGTATCCTCACCTGTTTAAGCCGGTGTTCGAGCAACTCGCCAAGGAAAGCGGCCATCCAGCCTCATTCTTCGAAAACATGGCGGCGAGAAGTGCGCCACAGTTCTTAACCTGGGCTCTAACCTCCATCGACTGGGGGCAGTACAAGATTGTCGGCTTCACTTCCACGTTCGATCAAAATGTCGCGAGCCTGACGATGGCGAAACTCATCAAGGATCTCTATCCCAACGTGATGATCGTCTTCGGCGGAGCAAACTACGATGGCGAGATGGGACTGGAATACTTCCGAGCTTTCCCCTTCATCGACCATGTCGTGGTGGGAGAGGGAGAAGAGGTGTTCCCGGAATTGGTTCGATATCTCCTCGCAGGAAAAGTCGGGATCATTCCCACAGGCGTGACTTATCGAGAAGGAGCGGCGATCTCGTTCACTCCCAACCACTCGCTCTTCTCAGACTTCGCGAAGACCGGTCCACCCGACTATGACGACTACTATCATCTGCTGGCGGAGTTGGGCGAAGCGGCACAGGGGCTCGATCGAATCTTGTTGTACGAAGGTTCGCGAGGCTGTTGGTGGGGGGAAAAACATCACTGTACGTTTTGCGGGTTGAACGCACAAAGCATGAAATTTCGGGCTAAATCGTCCGAGCAAGCGGCCCGGGAGATGGCCTATCTTTCCAACCGCTACGATACGGCCCGATTTCGCCTGGTGGACAACATCATCGATATGAAATATATCGAGAGCCTCTTCGGTCGGTTTGCGGCTGACCATTGTGACCTCGATGTGTTTATCGAAACTAAGAGCAATCTTCAGAAGAGCCAGATTCGAACGCTCGCTGCCGGTGGGGTCAAATGCATGCAGCCGGGCTTAGAGAGCCTGAGCATCAATCAACTACAGGCGATGGATAAGGGCGTGACACCGATGCAGAATGTTATCTGCCTTAAGTGGAGTTCCTATTATCATGTCGCGGTGTCCTGGAATATCTTGCTCGGATTTCCCGGAGAAACGAATGAGGACTACCGCCGGCAGATCGACCTGATTCCGTCATTGTTCCATCTGCACCCACCGGAAGCCACCGGGAAGTTCTGGCTGCAACGATTCAGTCCCTATTACACCAAACCACACGAATATGGAGTCCGCATCACCGGTCCCTGGATGGCATACGAGTATGTCTACGATGCCAGGCAGGTGGATTTGAGGAAGATTGCCTACGATTTTGAGTATGAGCTGGACAATTGGAACGTGGACCAGCAGGTCTACCAAGAATTAGTCGACCTCGTGCAGGAGTGGCAGAAACTGGCCGAATCAAGCGATCGGCCATTCCTCTATTACTCAAAAGCGATGGACTATGTCACCGTCTACGATGGCCGAAACCCAAAAGGACCAATACGAAAGCGCTACGATTGGCCTGCAGCGGGGATCATCGAAGTCTGCAACGAGACGGCGAAAAGTGTCGAGCAAATCCGCACGTTACTGGCAGCCCGACCTGGTAAAAGCGAGAATGTTGATGCAGAAATCGATCAGGCGCTCGTTGTATTGACGGCTGCACGGATTCTCTACGAAGAGCGCGGAAAGTATTTCACCCTGGCCGTTCCAGAAAACCCCTACCTCTAGCCGAAGTCTAGCTAGGATGTTGAAGAAACTATCCATGATCTGCCAGCACGACTCTTGCCATGTGACAAGCGCGACGTCAAGCGCCTTGGTTCGCGAGATGAATTCTGTTGCGCTGTGCCCCCCCAGTCTTGCGCGTCTCTATGCAGTTACCCTGGAGGCAGTATTCCCCCGATGTCATCACATCGAGAGTTTGTCGGCGACGTTGCGCATCTGGACGCCGTGCGCGAGGGAAGCGCCGCCTCGGATGGCGCAGGCGACGTGGACGGCTTCTGTCATTTCTTCGATATTCGACCCTTTTTCTAAGGAGGCCTGTGTGTAGGCATCAATACAGTAGGGACATTGGACTGCGTGGGCGACGGCAAGAGCGATGAGAGCTTTCTCTCGCTCCGTCAAGGCTCCTTCAGCGAAGACGGCGCTGTAGTAGGCCATGAATTTCTCCCAAAGATCCTTGCTGCCCTTACCCATCTCGGCGAACTTGCCTAGGTCGTGGGGATGATAATAGGTTTCCATAAACGGCTCCATCCATATGGTGAGTGCTCAATGTTGAATGCTGAAGCGGGGTCCGCTCTTCGTTCACAATTCATCATTCAACATTGCGGTTCGATTACGCGTTGCTAGGCGGTTCGGGATCAGCTTGCGTGAGCACCTGCGAAAACCGCGTGCCGACGATGCCGGTCACCTTGGCCATGAGGTCGGTCACCTCTTGCCATTCCTGCGGCCGTAGATCCTGTTTCAGTTGTGGATGAATCACCCATTGGGCATCGACTTGTGTTCCCTTTCGGCTCACTAGCACCCGAAGCAGTTCCACATCCTTGGTGCGTGAATCGGCCCCTGCGTCTTGAGGTGGATTTCCGTTTGGTTGTCCCGATGGAGGCGTTGAACGTGCCATGCAATCAATCTCCTTCCCTTTGTAGTACGGAGATCATACTTCATCGTCATTCTGTCTGTATATCTGCCAGGAATCCCTTGTGGTCGGACTGGACTGTTCGGCCATCTGGCTGGTCTGGTGCGAGGGCAGCGGGACTGAGCCTTAATCCGCATTATTCATGAAGGTTCGTCGCGAAAGCGTGCAACGTGAAGCGAGATGGGCACTCGGAGCCATCAAGCCCTGAGGCATATTCGTGCAGTAAGTCGAAGGGCTGAACGGCGAGACTGCCCGTCGTAGCCGCGTATCCGCGTTTGCAGCAGAAGCTTCATGAATAATGCGGGTTAAGAGGCAATCGTATTTTCTTGGAGCAGCTCAAGCATGGCTTGCTGGATAGGCCCGTTACTTGCGACCAGTTCGCGCCCGTAAATAGAGTGCGGAGCACCTTTGAAGTCCGTTACCTGGCCACCAGCTTCGCGGAGAATGACGACTCCCGCCGCCATGTCCCAAGGGTTCAGTGTCACTTCCCAAAATCCATCGAACCGGCCGGCCGCGACATAGCAAAGATCCAGAGCTGCCGTTCCAGTTCGGCGCAATCCTTGTACTTTTAAGGCGAATCGCGCGAAGTGATTTAAGTTATTGTTCGGGGTTTCGCGAATGTCGTAGGCAAATCCGGTCACGAGGAGTGCGCGGTCGAGATGGTCCGTCGCGGACACGGAAATGGGGGCTCCGTTGAGATAAGCTCCACGACCGATTCGCGCGGTGAAAAGTTCGTCTCGAGTCGGGTCGTAGACCACCCCGATAATCCCGCGTCCGTCACATTCCAGCCCGATGGACACGCAGTAGGCGGGAAACCCGTGGGCGAAGTTGGTTGTGCCATCAAGCGGATCAATCACCCATTTGTATCGGGATGGAAATTGCTCGGTCAGCCCACGTTCCTCGGCAAGGACATGATGGGTAGGGAACGCCTCGTGGATGACCTCGATAATCCGTTGCTCCGCCTGGCGGTCGGCATCGGTGACAAGATTGATGATCTGCTTATGCTCAATCCGAAAACCAGTGCGCGTGCATTCCGTTAGGACGGCTCCGGCCTGGCGGGCCGCGTCGGTGGCAACTGAAAGAAGTGTGTCGGAAGGGATATCCTGGTCATATGGTAAGGGCATGGGACGGCATCATAGCACGAGGCTGTTTTTCTACGAATATTGAAGGAAGAAGATTCTCGAACGGGAAGCAATCCCAGTTATTTAGACCAAAACTTATGGTTCTTTGGCATTCTTACTGACCGAGCAGATGACACTGAGAGCAAGTACGGACACGATTTAAAGCGATCATGCCATGCAAGCCACTATTGTAACTTTATCTATTGACTTGCTACGCAAGCAATGCTATAAAGCAAGCATGCTTCACCTGGGGGCAAGTTTGTGGAAGAACTCACCGACATATTGGTTGGCCTTGAACAGCGAATCAGCGCCTACAAGAACCGGCTGCAGGAGCTTGAAAAGAAGCGGCGTCGTTTGGACGACGAAATCGCGACGATTAAGAAATACTTGGAGTTGGCAGAAACGCTCTATCGCGTTGAAGCGGACAAGGCCAAGCTCGCCAGTCTCTCTAGTCAATTTTATTCAGATGAAAAAGGTGCTCGTCAGCGACCGAATACCGATGTCACCGACCAGTCGAGGGAAATCCTCATGGGGCGGAGCAAGTATTCCGGTAAAAGCGTGTCGGAAGCCGCGTATGAAATGCTCCGCGAGGCGAATCGTTCGATGCATGCAAAAGAGCTTGTGCAGCGATTAGTCGAGGGAGGGCTCCAGATCAAGGGGAAAACGCCGCTGACGTCTGTTGCCACGTCCTTGAAGCGGGACAAGCGGTTCAAAAAAGTGGGGCCAAATACGTTCGAGGCATTGGAGGAATCCCTGATCCATGCAGTGTAGTGTGTCTGGGCTTGTTAGACCTCAAAATACACGAAGGGGGGTGAGAGTCTTGGCGACGAAGAAAGCAGCAAAGAAGAAGAAGAAGTAGTCCCCGCCGTGATTCTAGCGTCGGGGGCGAGGCCACTTGCTCCCGACGTTAAAACATTTCTCTGTTACCTGCACGTCACAATTCATCTCGCCTGAACTGGCAAGACCGCGCACAAGTTTCCATTCAAGAAGATGAGCGGCAGCCCGCATTATTTATGAAGGTTCTTCGCAAAAGCGCGTTCCTCGTAAAACGTATCTCGCATTCGACGATACAGACACACTCGTTCCGTCCTGCGCTCATGCTTCACGAACGACGTTTCACGCGCAAGAGCCGCGTATCCACGCTTGCAGCAGAAGATTCATGAGCAATGCGGGTTAAGAGGCTTGGAGAGCTACCAGCGATGCGGGTCGCGATGCAGCTACGGCAGAGCGAGGCTCAGACACAGGGACTGTCTTGTCGGCGTTGAGCAACACCCAGCTATCAGGATGGGTGAGAATCTGTTGAACGAGGCGTGTGTGTATTGCATGCCCCGAACGCTCGGCGATTAAGTGCCCGATAAAGGGCACACCGAGCAGGGAAAAGTCTCCGATCAGGTCCAAGATCTTGTGTCGCACGAATTCATTCGTAAAGCGAAGGCCTGACTCATTGAGAACGCCGTCTTGAGAGAGAACGATCGTATTGTCCAGATTTCCGCCCTGACCGAGCCCGCGAGCCCACAGGGCTTCTACTTCCTGCAAGAATCCGAATGTCCTGGCATCTGCGATCTCCCGCTCAAATGCATGAGCTGAGTGCTCATAGGCGTAGGTCTGCGTCTGGATCAACGGATGATTGTAGTGGATGGAATAGGTGATCTTGGTGGTCGAGGACGGTTCGATGCGAACTCGACGAGCTCCATCCACCACCTCGAGAGGCCGAGTGATTTTCAGATAGGGTTGCCGCCGGCCCTGAAGAACAATTCCGGCTGATCGAATCAAGCGAACGAAGTGTGCCGCGCTGCCGTCCATGACAGGGGCCTCACCGGCATCAAGCTCCACATATGCGTTATCAATGTCGAGTCCGGCCAAAGCAGCCAAGACGTGCTCAATCGTCTTGACCTGAAACCCGTTTCCGCTGATCGCGGTGCAGAGTTCCGTAGGCACCAAATGCTCGATGGAGGCCGCGAGGGACGCTCCATCTTTGCCGTTCCGGTTTATAAAGACAATGCCTGTATTTATTGGAGCAGGCCTGAGCGTAAGGGTAACGGGCTGTCCTGAGTGGAGCCCAACTCCCGCACAACTCACTGCATTCGCTAAGGTTTGCTGAACTCTCACACAGTCACCTCATTAAGTACACAGCGGGTATCAGCAACTCATGTGCCAGCCTGCATTTTCGCGATAAATAGTCATATCTCATTGATACTAAATATGATTTATTGTTGTGAAGGGACATGGTGCCATGTTGTAAAAACATGACACCTGTGACTTTTCAAAGGATTGTTGAATCGTAATTCGCGCCTCTCTCTATGCATGACGAACCAGCGCAACTGCACATGGAATCGATCGTCGCGAATGGCAGCAAGGGTTGAGACAGAGATGACTCACCATCTGTTGATGGCTGACAAGGAAACTATGGTGATCAGTTGATTTAGGAGGAACTACAAGCCGCTTGTCTGACCAGAACGTTTCTACTTGGTGACCATAGACAATTACGGCCGTGGATCCAGCTCGATGAGTCCTTTCCGAATGGCCAGGATGGCCGCTTGCGTACGGTCATAGACTTGAAGCTTATGGAAAATGTTCCGCACATGATTCTTGACGGTCTTTTCGCTCAGGTCCAAGTTATTGGCAATTTCCTTGTTCGTCTTGCCGTCCGCGACCAAGCGCAAGACCGTGATCTCTCGCTCCGTCAGATCGTGCTCAACCCACCCAGGCTTTTTCCCCTTCTTCTGCGACATCAAGGAGAACTCCGCCAAGATCTTGCTCGCGACGGATGGATGGATCAGCGACTCACCCTTGTAGATCGCACGAATCGCGGCGACGATCTGAGAGGACTCGGAATCTTTCAACAGATATCCAGTGGCCCCGGCGCGCACCAAATCGAAGATGTATTGTTGCTCGTCATACATGGTCAGCGCTACGATTCCGATGTGAGGGAACTCGCGCTTGATTTGTCTAGTCGCTTCGACTCCGCCCATTCGAGGCATGCTCACGTCCATCAGCACGACGTCGGGAACCAACGTCCTCACCTTCTCAACTGCTTCCATGCCGTCTTGGGCCTCGCCTACGATATGAATGTCGTCTTTCGTCTTGAGGATTGCGGCCAGTCCTTCGCGTACGACGCGATGGTCGTCCGCGATGAGCACCTTAATCTTTTCCATGAGCGGTCGTCTCCTTTTCGGCCAGAGGGATGTTGACGACGATCGTCGTGCCACGCCCTTTCTTAGACTTGATCTTGCCTTCACCGCCCACCAATCGAGCCCGCTCCAGGATTCCGCGAATCCCGAAATGGTCCCATTTGTCGGGATCTCGCAGCACGGTGTCCATGTCGAATCCCACACCGTTGTCCCCGATGGTGACCCTGAGGCGTTTGGTGTCGATGTCCAGCCCCACAGTAACCCGAGTCGCTTTCGCGTGCCGTTCCACGTTGCTCAGAGCCTCTTGCACAATGCGAAATAAAAAGATCTTGGTACGCGGAAATAAAATCTGTTCATCGCCGGATACACGGAACTGCGTCTTGATATGATACTGGGTCTCGTACGAGGTGAGATAGTTGGTCAGAGCTGGGAGGAGCTCCATCTTGTCGTAGTGGAGTGGGCGGAGATTGAAGATGACCTGCCGCGCTTCATGGATGGCCAGTTTCAGCTGGGCTTTGCTTTCACGCAAGGTAGCCAGGCTGGCTTTCGGATCTTTTCGAATCAGTTGCAGGCACAGATCCAGTTTGAAATTCACCCCGGCCAAGTTCTGCACGAGGCCGTCGTGCATTTCACAGGCAATGCGTGTCCGTTCCTCCGTCACCACCACACCTGTCTCCTTGACATATAGTCGATAGAGTGATTGGTATTTATTCAAGGTTTTCTCGATATCTGACGTGGCACGAATGCGGGCCTCGATGAGCTCCCACATGAATTTAGCGCTAGCCCCGCCAATAATGGTAACGCCCATCCGGTGGAAGTCTTGGAGCAACTCCCAGACCTTGGTATCGCCCGACACATCGATGATGAGATCCACGCGCTCGAGGTCCAGAAGCCGACGGTAATCGCGGGTCACGGGAATGCCAAGCCGTTTCGCCAGTTCGACGCCCGGAGCGTTTTTCTGAACTTCGGCTACGCACACGATTGTTACCAGTGGGTCTGTCGCAAAGATTTCCATCAGTGCCGTGCCGCCTCGGCCTGCACCGATAATCGCCACATGCGTACCACTCGGCGCTCCGGCCTTGGGTAGCTGTCTGGGGGACTTGGATTGGATTGTCGGCATCATGACGCCTACTCGCGGAGACATTGCACCATGTTGTAAACCGACGAACGGCAGAAGGAAAGGAGAGGACGATGAGAAAAGAGAAGGGATCCCGCAGCCCTCACCGCTCGCGGCGTTGCTGAGCCAACGTTTTCAGCTCATCCATGAACTGGTCGATATCTTTGAATTCGCGGTAGACAGAGGCAAAGCGAACATAGGCGACCTGATCCAGTTGATGAAGTTCTTTCATCAACTCTTCACCCACGATCCGGCTCTCGATTTCTGTTTCACCCATTTCCTGAATACGTTTCTCGATGCGATCCGTCACGTCTTCGATGGTGGCGGTACTGATCGGCCGTTTTTCACAGGCCTTCTTGAGACCGGCGAGAATTTTGGTACGGTCGAACGACTCCCGGCGGCCGTCCTTCTTCACCACCATGGGAAGGATTTCTTCGACGCGCTCGTAGGTGGTGTAGCGACGCTTGCAGCCGAGACATTCGCGTCGGCGGCGAATCACCTCGCCCTCCTTCGCCATGCGCGAGTCGACGACCTTGTCTTCGAGTTCATCGCAGAACGGACATTTCACAGGCGGTGATCCTGCCCCATCTGGCGCGGGTTAGTAGGCATGAAAGATAGGGAAACGACCGCAGAGCGCTTTGGCTTGAGCGCGGATTTCCTCGAGCGTCGCAGGTTCTTGCCGATGCTGCAGGGCCCGGTCGACCAAGCCCACAATCTCTTTCATCTCGGCCTCCCGCATTCCACGGGTAGATACAACAGGAGTTCCGAGTCGAATCCCACTGGCGATGGCCGGCGGCTTCTCGTCGTAGGGCACGGCATTCTTGTTCACGATAATGCCGGCAGTGCCCAAAGCCGCGTCCGCTTCCTTGCCTGTAATACCCTTGTTGGTTAGATTCATTAACATGAGATGGGTATCCGTACCACCCGACACAATCTTGTACCCACGGTCGAGGAGTCCTTGGGCCAGCACCTTCGCATTGGCAATGACCTGCTGCTGATACCGCGTAAAAGCCGGTGAGAGGGCTTCCTTGAAGGCGACGGCTTTCGCCGCAATCACATGCATCAAGGGGCCACCCTGTATTCCGGGGAAGAGTAATTTGTCGACCGCTTTGGCATGCTCAGCCTTGCACATCACGACACCACCCCTAGGTCCGCGCAGGGTCTTGTGGGTGGTCGTAGTGACAAAGTCGGCATAAGGAACAGGGTTCGGATGGAGCCCTGCGGCGATCAATCCAGCAATGTGGGCGATGTCGACCAATAGGTAGGCGCCGACCGACTTAGCGATCTGTTGGAATCGTGGGAAATCGAAGGTACGCGCATAGGCGCTGGCGCCGACGACGAGCAGGCGTGGCCTGCATTCCTCGGCCACCTTCTGCACTGCGTCATAATTGATGATTTCGGTTTCACGCTCTACGCCGTAGGAAAACACACGGAACAGGATCCCTGAAAAATTGACCTTGCTGCCGTGGGTGAGGTGCCCCCCTTGGGAGAGGTCCATGCCCAGGATGGTGTCGCCGGGTTTCAGCACGGACAGATAGGCCGCCATATTGGCTTGCGACCCAGAATGCGGCTGCACATTCACATGCTCCGCGCCGAAAATCTGCTTACATCGCTCGATGGCAAGATCCTCGACCGTATCCACATGCTGACAGCCGCCATAGTACCTCTTTCCCGGATACCCCTCGGCGTACTTATTGGTCATGATAGAGCCCTGAGCGGCCAGGACGGCTAGACTGGCGAAGTTCTCCGAGGCGATCAGGAGCAGCCTGTCACGCTGCCGCTCTTCCTCGGCAATAATCGCGGCATAGACATCCGGGTCTGTGGCTTTGAGTGCGTCTAAAGAACCGACCGCATCGCTCATGACAGCTCGTTCCCTCGTTAGACTTCTGCGGGGGCCGTTTCGGCTTCCTGTTTCTTCACGACGTGGATAACCACAGTGGCAGTTACATCCCGTGGAAGCTTAATCGGCACAGTGAAGGTGCCGAGTTCCTTGATCGGGTGGTCCAACTGGATCTTGCGCCGATCCACCGTAAATCCCTGTTCCAGCAATTTTTCCGCAATGTCCTTGGTTGTGACCGATCCGAACATCTTGTCGTCCTTGCCGACCTGGGCCTGCACTGTGAGCGACACAGCTGAGATGCTCTTGGCGTGAGTTTCGATCTCCAGCTTTTCTTTTTTCGCCCGTTCTCCGGCTACGCGCTTGATATGCTCAAAGGCCTTGATGCTGCGACTGTCGGCCAGCACAGCTTTTTTGCGTGGGAGCAGAAAATTCCGTGCGTACCCATCTTTCACATCGAGTAGATCTCCGAGATGTCCGACCCCATCCATCGTTTCTTGTAGAATGACCTTCATGCCCCTAACTCCTTCTGTTGGAAAGGGAAAGAGGATACTGGGGGGCCGGTGAAAAGTCAATTCGCAATGTGCGGGAAGATGTTCACTGGGACATAATCGTAAGACGGTCATGAACGAGAATGTACTCAACTGCCAAGCTGGACAGGCGTAATAGTCCGACCGTATGATGACGACCGCTATACGAGGACTATCACCCAAGAATCTTATGACCGCGCGAGACCTTCTCGAAACATGGGCGCTCCGCCTTGAAGCCGAACAAACACGAGTGAGGGATACAGCACTCGACCAGCCAATTGCTCAAGTGGCAGGCCGGCTTGTGCACATGATCGGCACGCTACATCTGTATGAGATGACGCTCCCGCAGGGCTCGTCCATCGAACATGACACCCCTCTCTCAATTATCCTCTCAGACGACATGGAGCCAACCGAAGGCATCGTGCTTGGGGGGCAAGGCAACGTAGCCCTCGTGCAGACCTTCGATGCCATCGGACAGTCCTGTTCCGATGCAACGGTGGTTCCCGATCGGGCCGGGCTTCTGGCCACGTCGGCCAAGCGATTGCGTGACATGCTTGCGCAGCCCGACGCCTATCGACTCGGCCCAGCAGACCGCTTGGCGCCTCTCCTCGAAGCACCGACGGGAGCAGGAGAACGTTCCGCGTCAGACGCCGGGTCGTCGATCCTCACAACCGTTTGGGCGAACGAGCTTCCGGTGCGACGACAACGATTAGCTGTGCAGGCAATCGAACTGATTCGCGCAAATAAGCGCATTCTGGTGATCTGTCCTGATCACCAGGCGGCAGATGCACTTGTCGGAACCATCGCGCGAGCCATGAAAGCCGTAGGACTGACGTATAAAACGTGGGTGAGCCGGTATGAAATGGCCTTGGCCCAGCAGAGCGAGGGCATTGGGATTCAGGAGCTGGGATTCGAAGCGCAAATGCACCAATTCTATGCCAAGTCTCGCGCAGATAAGGCCGCGCTCCGACGCAAGTACGATCGATTCCGCGAACTGACGCCCGTACTGGCATATAAGAAGCAAAAGCAAAAGGATCTCGATGAAGTACGTCTATTGGAATGGCGATTGCTGACGCAACACAGCGACCTACAGGCCAAGATCACAGACGTGAATGCCACGCTGGCCGAGTATGAGAACCTTCCACTCTTCAAGCGGCTCAGCCTGCAGGTTGTCGGGAAAAATGTCGAGTCGCTGCATCAATATCTCGAGCTGTATGAAAGTCAGTGCGCCGAATTGAAAGGGGAACTCGATGTCGCCAAAGTGCGCGTCGATGAACTGGTGCCGGAAGCCGCTGTGCCGAAAGACGTGCGTCCGGAGTTTGACGAACTCAAGGAAGAGATCGTCCGGCTTGGCGGAACGAAAAAGATCCGGGAGTTACTCGCGGCAGAAGAAGACACGAACCGCCAAGCCTTTATTCAGAATCGACGGCTCGTGGTCACGACGGCATCGCGCGTCCTGAACGATCCCCTGTTCAGTCGCGTTCGGTTCGATGTCTTGATGGCCGATGAGGCGCCCTGGATCGCGGCCGCCCCATTGCTCGGCGCCGCCGGGCTCGCCCACGAAAGGATCGTGATCAGCGGCGACCAGCGCGACATCGCATCAGCCGGACTGTGGGCCTCACGCGAGTCGGAGCTGCGATGATCGAAGCCGCTTGCTTGACGGGGACCTCGCGAATTCAGGATAATCCGCTTCCACCTCGATGTGCCGAAGTGGCGAAACTGGCAGACGCACTAGATTCAGGGTCTAGCGCCCGCAAGGGTGTGCGGGTTCAAATCCCGCCTTCGGCACCAGCAAAACGCTAAACGCAGCCACCAGAAAGGCGATTCAGCGTTCCAGACCTCCAGAAAGTGTAGCCGTCTACAACCAGATTCGACCGCACAGTGCGTTGGGCTATCAACCGCCGGCTCCCGAGGCCAGGGAACCTCGGGACGTGCAATGTGCCTAGACTAACAAGGGGTGTGGTACAACAATCGGGGGCAGGTCAGTGACACGTAGCCGGAACAGACCGACTAGAGTTGCTACCGGTCTTTGGTGATTCACAGCAGGCAGTGGGGTCAGGATTTGTTGTTCGCCCTGAAGGCCTGCATGCGGAAACTGCTGATGATCCTGAATGCGATGCTCAATCATCGGACCCCATGGCGCACGGAACTGACTCAGTGCGCTTGACAGCCCAAGACAGTTGCTGTCCCGGTATCGACAACACCAACTTCGTGTCCTCCATCACCATCCGCGGGTCTCTCCATGTTTCAAGACCCACACCTTGGAAAGGTCAAGCCCCAGTCGACGAGCCTCAGCTTCCAATCGCAGGGGTGGCTCTTCAACCGGTTCTTCTGTCAGGTCAAATGTCCCCCAATGCATGGCGACAAAGCGTTCTCCCTTGATGTCAGCGAAGAGTTGTAGCGCTTCTTCGGGCGTGATGTGAGTCATCTTCATCATCGCGGGCGGCAGATAGGCCCCGATGGGAATCGCCGCTAAGTCGAAGGGACCTAAGCGAAGACCGATTTCCGTGAGGCCCGAGTAATAGCCTGTGTCCCCGGCGAAAAAGAACCGCTTCTTCTCTCCAGCCACGGCCCATGCACTCCACAACCGTCGATTTCTATCCCACAGCGTACGCCCTGAGAAATGCTGCGCAGGAAGACAGGTCACCGTGAGCCCATGGACCTGCCGATTTTCCCACCAATCCAATTCCTCCACGTCCGTGATCCCAAGGTCTGCAAACCACGCCTTTAAGCCGAGGGGCACGAGAAACAACGGGTGATATAACTGGGCAAGCCGCTGCACAGTATCCACATCGAGATGATCGTAATGATCGTGCGAGATCAGGACCAGATCAATCGGCGGCAGCAGTTCCAACGGCACTCCGGGAGACATCAGTCGCTTGGGACCGGCAAAGGTGACTGGGCTCGCTCGATCGGACCAGTGAGGATCGGTCAGGATATTCAGGCCATCGAGCTGAATGAGGAGTGTTGAATGACCCACCCAGGTCACAGTGGCGTTCGTTCGATTGTTCTTGAGAGCACTGCCGTCGTTTGCAACGCGTGGCAGGTTCACGGTCCGTGGATGAACGGTCGTGACCCACGTTCGCAACGGGATAAAGGTCAAACGGTCCCAAAGGCTGGGCGGAGCAAACGCCGGATTGGTATTGCGAAACCCCTGCTTCGAGAGATGGGTCTGACCGTCAAGCACAGGATCGGTGATTTCACCGCACCCGAGGGAGAGACTTAGAAATAGAGTTGAGCACAGCAGAACAACGAATGGCTGACGGATTTCCATCCTGCGCCCACCACCGTTCAACATCGAACATGTCCCCGTCTAACGACTGACCAGCCGGGAGCTTTTGTACCTCCTACCATGTTAGTCCTCAGCTCGCAAGCTGGAGGGTTTCGGGCGCGGGTGGCTGGCCCCCGAGACTGCTATGTGGACGGACTGTGTTGTAGTGAGTTCTCCAACGGTCCGTCATGCTCTGTGCTTCCTTGAGTGTATAGAACAGCTCGCCGTTCAAAAACTGCTCCCGCATTTAAGTGGGACGTTGGCCCCAGATGTGAGGCGTCGAGGCCGAGGGACTTCTTCGATCTTTACATCTTGCGCTGAGAGGATGCTCTTGAGCCAGAGGTGGTGATGCCTGGGTGCCAACAATACCTCTTTTGTTTATTCCGCATGCAGGTGCCATGACTCCACAACATGCCCATCCGGGGGGTGTGCCGATTCAGGCGCGCAATACTCCTTGATGTGAACATGACTTGAATTGTGTGAAAGTTCATTCGTGCATTGTCCTCGGAGGGAAGGGGTATCGAAGTCTCCAGCATCACTATCTTTGTACCCGCACCACTATCCGTGCTTAGCAAAATAGAAAGAGGGAATTGCCACTCTGGTGCGGTCAGGCCATGATGGCCAGATAGACTGAAGCTAAGGAGTTATTTCGATGAGTTGTATTCTCTCGATTTGCAGGTGCTCCTCTTGTGCCGTCGTTCGTGTTCCTTTTACAATGGGCCCCTGCGAGGGACTCTCATGTTCTTCACTATGTTTTGGTCGATGCTCGCCTTCATCTTCTTGAATAGTGTTCCAGCCCGTGCAGAGTGGCGTCCGATTAGCTACGCCGCGGGCTCTGGAGGTTTTACAATCTATGTTGATCCTGCCGCGGTTCTCCGTCAAGGAGACCTTGTGAAGATGTTGGTGTTGTACGACTTCAGGTTTGTACAAGCCATTAAAGGCACATCGTATTTGTCTGCCACCTGGCAGCAGCAGTTCGACTGCGCAGAACATCGCTCCCGTCTCCTTTCGTATAAGTATCACTCAGACAACATGGGAAATGGTAAGGTGATGCTTGCAGGTGATGACAAAGACAACAAGTGGAATGCGGTTGCACCAAACAGCACCGCTGCCATTCTGTGGAACATTGGATGTGACAAAGAGAGACAGCCCACCTGAGTCTTAAGCTATCGCACCCTGAGAGCCAATCAGTCTTAACACCTTTTCCACGGTAAGCTTAGGCTTGCGCCCCGCCAATGACCTAGACCCGTGAGGCTCCCATGTCTGCCACCAAACGCACAAAGTCACAAGAGGAGGGACCTCCTCCATGGCAACGGTACTCTTTATTTACTTGGGCATTGTTGGCGTTCACGATTACACTAATTACCATGGTAGTAAGTCTTGCATCATACTCTCTGATTGATCGTGTCATCGCCGGTATGCTGTCGGGCATTGTATATGGAGGTCTCACAGCAGGAATCCTAGGCCTCGTTAGATACTTCAAAAGAAGGCCCAAGTAAAGGTCAAGTTGACCGTGGTCTCGCAGCAAGGGAAAGAAGCCGTCGTCGCAATTCTGGAGCAAGGCAGCGCGAGAGGCGAAGCAAGGCTTGTGGGGGGATCCGCAGGCCGTCCCGCCGTGGGAGTGGCGGAAGCGGGGCCGATAAGCGACCCGTGGCGGTCCGATGCCTTCCTCACCCTCCTCCTCACCTCACACAAGGCTCCCACCTCACTGCGGAGTGATGTAAACGCCTCCGACTTTGCAGTAGACATGCCCAAAATAGATTTCTGAGACTGCCTTGCTAGACCACGGCCAACAGATTGGTGAGGAGGCTTATGGTTACACGCGAGTTCGCGGATCACTTCGCACAGGAATGGATTGACTCCTGGAATAGCCACAATCTCGAACGCGTTCTTTCCCATTACACAGACAACTTCGGAATGTCCTCTCCCTATATCGCGACAATTGCGGGAGAGCCTTCAGGAGTTCTGAAAGGTAAAGCAGCAGTCGCCGCGTATTGGACAAAAGCTCTTGAGCATGTACCCACGTTGCACTTTGAGATGCACTCGACTTTGGTGGGTACCGAAAGCCTCGTAATCTACTACCAAGGGATGAGAGGAATGGTGGCAGATCTCTTTTTTTTCGACCCACACGGAAAAATCACAAAAGCTTTCGCACACTATGCATAAGCGATCCCCATCGTTCGTCAGGGAGTTGGCGGGAGAAAAGCAGGAACATTCCGAGTTTCATGACCTGAACACTCGATGGCCCCATTTCGCATGGCGTTCCGAGCTATTTCGCGGCGCGTGGCGGGCCATTGATTGAAACCATCCATCAGCATCCTATTCAAGTTCTTTATGCTCTTCCCCTAACACCATGTTGCCGCTTCGCAGTTTCGCGTTTGTATATTCTTTTGTGTTGTTTGAAAATGCAGAGTGTTTGTGAAGGGCACTTAACGCGCACGGGCTTGCATCAATTTTTCCCCCACCGTTCCCTCGCGACTCTATGCTTCACGTACCTTGACTGAGTACGAGTATTGAGTGAGGTTACCTAGCGGAAGGCTTGGTCAGAAAGCACGGGGTTTCTAAATGGAATCTTCCAAACAAGGGGAATCCTAGGGGTGACCGAGATTCTCTTTGAAAACGAGAGCTAGGCTAGGGAAAATTTACAAGAAAGGCCTATCAGGAGTGGGTGTGCTGAACCCCTCCATGCCTGGGTGAGTAGCGCATGCACCAGCCTAGCTGGGGCCTTGTCGTCGTCGGCATCACGATGATCGGATATCGACGGACGTAAAGCTGAGTGTCTTGGGAATAAAGTCTTAGGATTTTTCCTTCACCGTCAGACCATTCTTCACCCACTTCACGCCGGGGACCTGCCAGACAGTCCAAAATGCGTGACCACTGGTCATCAGGCTCGACACTTCGCCGCTCAGCGCCACCACGCCCGCATTGGTCTGGGCATGGATACCGGCATCCTTCAGAGAGGAGTCTTTTGCGAACTGCGCATTGACCCGTTTCGTAATCGACGCATCTATGGCATCGATCGCCTCGCGTTTGGATGGGGCGACGACTTGGGTCTCGTGCTTCACCGTATTCGCGTCGGCCTTGCTGACCGCGTGGGCCGATCCGGTGATGAGTGCCCCACCGATAACCAAAGCCGTGCAGAGTGTCAGGATATAACGTGTGTTCATGGCCTTCTCCTTAACCGATGCGAGTGTGAGTCGAACAGTCCTCTGAAGCATGGCCAGCGTCATGGCCGCCTTCATGAGCAGGCTATGACACAAGGTATACAGCCTTTCAGAGAAACTCTGACAGCAAAACGGAGGAGACTGGAGAATCGGTCACGCCCGGAAGGATCAGGAAGCGTAAGAGATGGGACAGTCTGCGAGCTTCACACCTCGCCACATCACTATGGGGCGCTATCAGGACCGGAGTCAAGTAATATACTGATGAGACCGTCAAAGGGTGCGCGTATACCTTTGCCATAAGTGGGATTTCGGCCTGAAAACCAGGTGATTATTGATGCCGCACTATGCACTATTTGATGGTCGGCTCAGTAATTACCTGCGGGCATGTGTTTCGAATTATTTCAAAGGAGCTTTGTTCGCTAACAAGGGCGAATATGAGACCATTCCTTTCTGCGTTGATATGCCCATGTTGTTTGAGTCCTTCGTGGCTGAATGGTTAAAGGCAAATGCGCCTGTCAATCTCCTCGTTGGTGCACAGTATGTTTCATGACTCAACGCAAATGCCGAGCTTTCGTTTCGCATTGACATAGTCCTAAGGGAGAGAGAAACGAATCGGGTTATCGGCATTCTGGATACAAAATACAAAGGGGCTGACACGCCCGAGGAGTCAGACATTCAACAAGTTGTCGCACATGCGCTCGAAATGGAGACTGATAAGGCATTTTTGGTCTATCCCACGTCCAGAATTAAGCCATTCAAAGCCAATGTTGGTCATGTCATTGTTAGGAGCATTTCGTTTGATTTGAGCGCAAGATTAGACCAGGAGGGTCCCAGGTTTCTCGGGGAAATATTGGAGAAATTGCAGCAACTGGTCAGATGAGCTGGTCACTCTGCGAGGCCCATATGCCCTTCTCAATTCGCCGCTCCCGTCGCTTCCCAGTACAATGCGCTGTCACGTGCAAGGCGGGTCTGTTCCTCAAGTTGCAGCTTGCCTGCTTTTGGGTTTTGGGTCACTGATAACACTCTTGTTGCTGAGTAGTGGGCCTGCGTATGCGGAGTGGGTGGCGGTTTCCGTCTCTGAGGGCTTGGGTGTTTATGCTGCGTACTTCGATCCAGACACCATTCGCCGTAAAGGGGATATGGTGACGATGTGGTCATTGCTCGACTTCAAGACCATACAAAAAACTGAAGCGGGGGATTCATTACTATCGCTCAAGGGGCAAAGCGAATACAACTGCGCAGAAGAACGTGACCGGACACTTGCAGTGACGCTGTACTCGGGCAATATGGGAAACGGCAATGTGGTTTTTTCCAGCGCAGGAGAAGGCAAATGTGAACCAGTTGTTCCTGGTGGTGTTGGTCAAATTCTGTGGAAATTTGCGTGTGGGAAGAAGTGATCGCCAAACGAAGTCGACGCGGCCGGATCATTGAGATGGGGCAGCGGGTGGCCAAGGGGACAACGCGCTAACAAGGAGGCAAATATGAGCAAGCCAAATATAAGATTATGGCGAAGCAGAAGTAATCCATGAGAACGCACAGCCTCATTCTTCTTGTACTTCTAGTCACACTCACGGGCTGTATCGTGACGTATCGGGATTTCCCAATTGTGAACCCCCTCCCAAGCCCATATGAGCCGGCTGCATCCCCTCGTTGTCATCACACTGTTAAGTATGTAGCGCGTCTGGCAGACGGATCGACTTACACTGTAACGGAAAGGGACGTGCTGGTACCGTTGAGTCTGGTTAAGGCACTGCAAGAAGCACTTAAAAGTTACGGAGGCTGTAGCAGCGGTTCCCCTGGTGATCATAAATCTAAGGGGGCAGAGACGGAAGTCGTGGTCAGCGCTCTGGAAAAACAAATTCCTGGTAAGTGGAGGGAGTTCTGGCATAATTCGGCATATGGGTCGCTCTTTATTTTCCCCTTTATTGAGCAAATCGGCTGGGAGTTGTCCTATAGCGTCTATGACCGGAATGCGCTCACAAAGACGTACACATACGAAATTTCGGTAAAAGCATTCTACTGGCTATTGTTGCTTCCATTCTCCTGGATTAACTTCTTCACCTATAGTCTCGAAGACGCGGTACGTTCGACAACGGCGCAGTTTGTCATAGATGCCCAACGAGATGGGTATCTGGGAGCAATGGATTGACGCGTTGGACAACAGCCGGTCTTCGCGTCGGCTGTGCCGCTGTCCTTCTTCTCTTGTGTGCTCCCCTGGCAACTGCCAACTTCACCAGCCAAGTAGTAGGCGTCCTCGACGACGACACCATCGAAGTCTTGCACAACACCCGCCCTGAACGTATTCGCCTCAGCGGCATCGACTGGCGGTGAATTGCCCGTAACTCTACGGCGGAAGCATCGGCGTCTGAGTCTCGCCTGTAGCCCTTGCACCTTCGTTCGCCACCCTTCTAGAATGGGCCTCCCTACCTACGAGGCCCCCCATGTCTCTCCGATTTATCACCGCCCTCGTACTCTCAATAGTCTGTCTTGCCGTTCCTGCATGGGCCGACTTTCAGGCTGGTATGGAGGCCACTACCCGTGGAGACTACGCCACAGCCTTGCGTGAGTGGCGACCGCTGGCCGAGAAGGGGAGTGCAGCTGCTCAGTACAACCTCGGCCTCATGCATGCAAACGGCTGGGGCGTGCCGCAGGACTCTGTCCAGGCGCGACAGTGGTATGAGAAAGCCGCAGCCCAGGGAGATGCAAGTGCACAGACCACCCTCGGGGGGCTGTATGAAACCGGCATGGGTGTGCCTCAGGACTATGCCCAGGCGCGACAGTGGTACGAAATGGCCGCCGTCCAGGGGGTCGCTGGTGCCCAATTCAATCTGGGGGGGCTGTATGAAACCGGCATGGGTGTGCCTCAGGACTATGTCCAAGCGCGCCAGTGGTGGGAGAAAGCAGCCGTCCAGGGAGAAGCAAGTGCGCAGTTCAATCTGGGCCATCTATATTTCGCCGGCAATGGGGTGCCCCAGGATTATGTCCAAGCCCATAAGTGGTTCAACCTGGCGGCAGCGAATGGAAATAAACCGGGAGCCGTGCTTCGTAATTATTTAGCCAAAAAGATGACCCCTGCCCAGATCGCCGAGGCGCAGAAGCTGGCGCGGGAATGGAACCCGATAAAGAAATAAGTGACCATGTCTTACCGAAGGCTTCGAGTGACACGACCACTCCTGACTTGTTTTGCCGTCTTTCTATTCCCCTATTTCTGTTTCGCTGACTTCACCGGCCCCGTTGTCTCCGTCCTCGACGGCGACACCATCGAAGTCTTGCACAACACCCGCCCTGAACGTATCCGCCTCAGCGGCATCGACTGGCGGTGAATTGCCCGTAACTCTACGGCGGAAGCATCGGCGTCTGAGTCTCGCCTGTAGTCCTTGCGCCATCGTTCGCCACCCTTCTAGAATGGGCCTCCTACCCGCGAGGTTTCTGGTGAAACCTGAGTTCTCCAAACTCTCGAAGTTATTAGCAAGACCAGAGTTCCCAAAACTCTATACAGTAGCTAGCATGTGGATTGCGACCCCGCTACTTGGCATCTGCACACTTGTTTATATCCAGAAGGCCATGTTTCAGCCAGCGGCCAGCACGTTTCCGATAGGCCTGTCACCTAGGTAGGGAGCTGATTACATCCCCTTGCATCATCGTTTGCTAAGTCTCCTCGCTACTCTGGCGATCAAAAGGTTGACATTAATTTCCTAGGCAGGCAAGGTTGAATCCCACAGGAGGGACTGACATGCTTAAATCTCTGCTACTGTGCTTCGTGATCTTCGCCAGTCTTGGGACATTCTTGATTGAGCCACATTCGGTGCTGGCTGCGGAGCAATCGCCGAAGGAAGGACACCAACCCCCACCAGTGACAAAGGAGGCCAAACAGAAGCCGCCAGCGAGTGAGGATGTGAAGAAGAAAGTTGAGGAAACTAAGTCAGACAAGAACCCGGAATGTACAGGAATGAAGGCGCAATCGAGACCTTCATCGGTGCTCTGCCCGCCCTTCTGACCCCATGAACGACTCAACCCCCAACCTGCCCTGTAGCCCCTCCTAGGACTCGTCATCCTCGTTGTACTCCGCTGCATTCCCGTTCGGATTGTCCTTCTCCCACTGTTCCCTCTCGACTCTATGCTGCACATACCTTGACTGAGTACTAGTATCGAGTGAGATCACCTAGCGGGCGGATTTGTTCAGATAGCACGGGGTTTCTAAATGGACCTATGCCAAACAAGGGAAATCCTAGGGTAACCGAGATTCTCTTTGAAAACGTGAGATAGTCTAGGGAAAACTTCTAAGAATGGCCTATCAGGAGAGGATGTACTGATTCCACTTCACGCCTGGGTGTCAACAATACGTCTTTTGTTTATTCCGCGTGTATCTGCCATGACTTCACCACATGACCCACCGGGGGTGTGCCGATTGAGGCAGGTGTTAATACAGTGTTAGCGGGCGCGACAAAACGGGTTGAAGTGAGACGAAAAGGGACAAGGTGAGACAACTAGGCACGACGAGAGTCGCTTAGAGCGAGACGGGGATTGCCCAAGCCATCAATGACTTGAGCAACCCTTTCTGATACAATCCCGCCTTCGGCACCAAACAAATCCTCCATGCCCTTCACGCATCATCACGACCGCCGCTTTCCTGTGCAATGTTCCGTGACATACAACGCTGACCCCCTTTTCGAGGCTGACCCTCGCTTCACGTTTCACCCCTCACGGTTTTTATGAGTGACAATCGGATCATGGGGCTCCGGCTCCCCGCCGCCCTTGCACTGTCGATTGTCTGTCTCACCGCGCCTGCGTGGGCTGACTTCAAAGCAGGCATGGACGCCTATCTCCGCAGCGATTACGCCACGGCGTTGCGTGAGTGGCAACCGCTGGCTGAACAAGGACAGGCCGTCGCGCAATACAATCTCGGTCTGCTCTATGCCAATGGACAGGGTGTCACAAAGGACGATGCCAAAGCCCGGCAGTGGTACGAGAAAGCCGCCGTCCAAGGGCACACGGAGGCCCAGGTTAACCTGGGAATTTTGTTGATGTATGCGCGGGGTGGTCAGCAGGATTACAAGATGGCGGTGTACTATTTACGTCTGGCCGCCAATCAAGGAAACGATTTAGCGCAACGACGACTTGGCCAGATGTATGAGCGCGGAGAGGGCGTGCCGCAGGACTATGTCAAAGCCTACATGTGGTACAGCCTTGGGTCAGCAAACGGCGCGGAGGCCGGGGCCAGGCTGCGGGATGCGCTCGCCAAACGGATGGACCCTGACCAGATCGCCGAGGCGCAAAAGCTGGCACGGGAGTGGAAACCGAAAGGTAAGTAAGCAACGAACACGGAAACACAAAACTATCCCACCCAAGAGGCGGCGGTCTTCATGATGCGGGGAAATGCCGAGAAGACTCCTGCCCTGCATTACTCACGAGGGTTCGTCGCTAAAGCGCGCTGACGCGAAGCGAGACAGGTACTCGGAGGCATGAAGCCCTGAGAGATACTCGCGCATTATGTCGAAGAGCTGAACGGCAAGACTGACCTTTCCTCTGAAAACTACACCCTTCGCCTTCTACGCCTTATCACTGGATGAACAGCTCGTAGCATTCGGCTACGCCAGTTCTTTATTAGGAACGAGCGGCGTGCGTGCGGGTTGAAAGAAGAACCGTCAGGCGGCTATGGAGAGCAGTGAGATCGTCAAGTAGTTCGATCTTGGTATCACGAAGGCGATCTCCAATGGCGCGAGCACCCTGGCCACCAACGGCCACAGACCAGCGGGTGGCCAACAACTCAAGTTCCTTGAGCTGTTGAAGCGCAGCAGCCTCGGGCTTTACCTCAGTGAGAGAGAGCAGTACAAGATCGGGATTGATCTTCTCGCAGAAGGTCACGAGGTCTGAACTGGGAAGATTAGGGCCGAGGTAATACACGTGGCAACCTCTGGTCGCTGCGGTGTAGGCCACGGCCTGAGCCCCGATCTCATGTGCTTCGCCTTCCGGGCAGGCGATCAGGATTCGTGGACCGGATTCATTCACGGGAAGTTGATTCATGACCGAAAACAACTTCTGTTGGACGATCTTCGTCACATAGTGTTCGACAGCGACACTCAATTGATCTTGGTGCCACAGCTCGCCGATTCGTCGTTGCAGTGGGAGAAGAATCCGCTGGACGGCTTCTTCAAACGGAATGACGGCCACTGCGCCGTTGAGTCTGCGCTCGAATCCTGCCTTATCGAGCGGATCAAGCGATTCCATCAAATCATCTAAGAGGCGCTCATGAGGTTTCTGGCCCTCTGCAGAAACTGGAGTCGCGATACGCATGCGAGCGACAAGCGAATCGTGTCCCTCCACTGCGAGTGAACCGATCGTTGCGCCTTGTTCCATCTGGGCCTTTACAAAGCGGAGGAGTGCGACCTCTTCGTCGCTATATTCGCGATAGCGATTGGAACTCCGTGAAGGTTTAACAAGTCCATATCGCCTCTCCCAGACGCGAATAACATCCTTCGAGAGACCTGTAAGTTTTGCAACTCTATGAATTCTATGAGTATTCATATTTGTTATTTCATTGTATTATGATGTTCAATGTTTGTCAAATATTTTTTACAGTAACACTTGACACATTGGACAACATGGTTTATACATTAGACATACGTACTTCAAACATTGAACAAGAAACCTGTGGAGGAAATCATGGCAAGAGCAATGACGGAGAAAACTAAAAATGAACAGCGCGGCAATCACATAGTCTCTCGCGCAGCCCAACATGCATCGACCTGCACCAGATGCGGCGGGCTTATGGTGCAGGACTTCTGCCTGGATGTGCTCGGCAACATCGGCGAGTCTGAGTTTGCCGCGAAACGCTGTGTGCAATGTGGTGAGGTTGTTGATCCCGTCATCCTGCGCAATCGAGGAACCAGGCAAGAGCCGATGACGGTCCAGCGTGTAGGAAAAATTTTGTCGAACAATTGCGTGACGGAAGGTCCGTACTAAAAGTGCTTTCAACCAACCAGGGTCATCCTGGTGTTACTAAACCAAGGGGGGTGTCCAATGCGGAGTCAAACAGTGCTTCAGGTCGGATTGGGGGTGGCATTGATGGCAGGAGGCATCTCTGTCGCAACAGCGGCGGACATGGTGCTGATCCCAAAGGGCGAGTTCACCATGGGGAGCAACGAACATTCAGATGAAGCCAAGCACCAGGTCGTGCTTGATGCCTATCTGATCGACAAGTTTGAAGCGTCGAACACACGGTACAAAGAATTTATGAAAGCCACTGGTCACCCGGCGCCGGCCTATTGGGACGATCCTCGGCTCAACAAAGCCACTCTGCCGGTAGTCGGCGTGAGCTGGACTGACGCGAGCGCATTCTGCAAGTGGGATGGCAAACGGCTTCCTACGGAAGCGGAATGGGAGCGAGCAGCCAAGGGTCCGCAAGGCGACAACCATTATCCCTGGGGCCATACACTCGACCAGAAGAAGGCCAACTATGGGCAGAATATCGGCCGGACCATGCCGGTGGATTCCTATCCAGAGGGGGTCAGCGGGTTTGGGGTCTACAACATGGCAGGGAACGTCTTCGAATGGGTCGAGGATTGGTATGACCTGAAATACTATAAGGAGAGCCCTGCCCTGAATCCGCGTGGCGCCGAGAAGGGCTACAACTTTGCCAATCAAGGCCCGGTGAAGGTGTTGCGCGGCGGTTCCTGGCTCGCGCCGGAAACCTCCCTCCATACGAGCCATCGGTTCTGGAATCAGCCGGACAATAACTCCTATGGAGTCGGTCTCGGGTTCCGTTGCGCGAAGTCGGCGCAGCAGGTGTCCGATGAAGCCATGCAAGCAGGCCGCGATGCATTCATCCAGGCATTAATCGCGATGGGCGTTGAGAAGAACGCCGAGGCGTTGGCCTCCATTGAGAAGGCGTTGGCTTCGGAGCCTGGCAACAAGGAATACCTGGCAACACGCGATCTGATCGAGAAAAGCATGAAGAAGAACTAGTTGAAGGACGGGCGGAGGGGGGCGCGATACCGCCCCCCTCCGAGGGCCCAAGTCGTGCCAGGAGGTCTGAAATGAATGCGCTTAGAACCAATGAGTCAAGCAAATTGACAGCGAACCCGGCGGCAACTCCGGAGAAGTCGCTCATTCTTCTCACAGGTGCCAGCGGGTACATCGGCGGTCGCCTCCTGCCGTCGTTGGAGAATCAGGGGTACCGCTTGCGCTGTGTGGCCAGGCGTCCAGAAATTCTCAAGCCAAAGGTCCGTCCATCAACGGAAGTGGTCGCGGGTGACGTCCTCGATCGAGCGAGTCTCGACTCCGCATTGCGCGGAGTCGACGTGGCCTACTACATGGTTCACTCCATGAGTTCGACTGGGTCGTTTGAAGAAACGGACCGGCAGGCGGCGCGGAACTTTAGCGAAGCGGCGAAGGCAGCGGGTGTCAAGGGCCTCATCTATGTGGGAGGCTTGGGCAGCGACGAAGAGGAACTCTCCACACATCTGCGCAGTCGGCACGAGGTCGGAGATATCTTGCGGCAATCGGGCCTGCCCGTGTGTGAGTTTCGCGCATCGGCCGTGATTGGTTCCGGCAGTGCTTCGTTTGAGCTGATTCGCGCGCTGGTGGAGCGTCTGCCGGTCATGCTCACACCGAGATGGGTCAAGGGGAAGGCGCAGCCCATCGCAATCGACGACTTGCTGGACTACCTGATGGAAGCGCTTCGGATTCCCACCTCCAAATACCGCATATACGAGGTCGGCGGGGCTGACCAAGTATCCTACGCAGATATGATGCGTGCGTACGGGCGTCAACGCGGGCTAGCGCCGCGGATCATCCCCGTGCCGGTCCTCACCCCTTGGCTGTCTGCTCTGTGGCTTGGATTGGTCACGCCGCTATACGCTCGCATCGGGCGAGCGATTATTGAGAGCATCGTCCATGTCACGGTGGTGCGGGACAATGCCGCGCTCACAACCTTCTCCGTACGTCCGATGGGAGTCGATCAGGCAATTCACCGAGCCTTAGCCCATGAAGAGATAGCATTTCGCGAGCAACGCGCTGGTCCGATGCGATCTCCTCATCGGGCAAGTTGCGGTCGTGGGGTGGCGTGCGGTTCGGCACACGTCTGGTCGATTCGCGGACATTGACCGTCGAAGCGCCGCCTGAAGTCGTCTTCAAATGCATTGAGAGAATCGGCGGTGACAATGGTTGGTACGCGTGTAACTGGCTCTGGCTGGTGCGCGGCTTGATCGACCTGCTCGAAGGGGGTGTGGGCATGAGACGAGGCCGTCCTTCTACCACGACTCTTCGCATCGGTGATACGGTCGACTCGTTTCGCGTTGAGGCGATTGAGCCGAACCGCCGCCTGCGGCTCAAATCCGAAATGAATTTGCCCGGGCGGGCGTGGCTGGAGTTCGAGGTGACGGGGGCCGGCTCTTCAACAACGATCCGACAGACCGCGATTTTTGATCCGGTGGGACTAACCGGGCAGATCTATTGGTATTCGCTCTACGTGCCGCACGAGTTTGTGTTTAGTGGGATGCTACGGGGAATCGCAGAGGCAGCGTTGCGGGAGATGAAAGACCTCGATGAGGGCACGATGCCTCATGCCCTGTTCAGCGACGGTGCGAAGGGGTCGCCCGGTAAGCCTGACATTAGGCCGCCCAACGGACAGACTCATGACCTGCATCTCGCAGTCCAATCAAATTCTTGGATTCCTGGGAGTATGTCGACATGGGCAATCGACCCCAAGAACATCGAACGGTTGAAACCCCTCTCTCTTATTGAAGAGACGATGAAGCGACCGTGAGGGAATGTTGAAACGGTTTTTGCAATAAGTAGATCGTGTCGGAGGCGCACCTATGATACACAACAAGATTCTCCTTTCAGGGATTGGGCTCATCGCGCTACTAGGAGCCTCACCCCTCCAGGCCGATCCCATCGATCCAGGTCGCCATCCGCGCCCGGAGGTCGCGCAGTCGGTGCATGAGGCCGAGCATGACGTAGACCAAGCTTGGGAGGTCTACCATCGCGCAGCGTTAGGCGGAACAGTCGCTTCCCCTGAGTTACAGGCGGACATCGAGCAGCACCTGCATGAAGCCAGAACCCTCGTCACCCAGGCGCAAGAGGCAGCCGACCAGGGAGACGAGCGTCAGGTTCAGCGTCTTGTAAGCCAAGTGAAAATCCATACCGCCAAGGCCATCGAGGGGAGCAAGGAGCAGAAGAAATGACACAAGACCTAAGGAGAAGAAGGACTCGCTGGAGCACTATTGTTGCGATGATGGCCCTAGCCTATGCCGTCGCGATAGCGCCTGTCATAGCAGCGCCGCCGGTTCCCAAAGAGGTTGACCCGGTCCCCATGGTGACGATTCCAGCTGGAGAATTCTTGATGGGGAATCTAGAAGGGAAAGGCCGGGCAGATGAGTGGCCGCAGCGATCTGTGTACCTCGACGAGTTTGCAATCGATCAAGTCGAAGTGACGAATGCACGGTATCTGGCGTTCGTTGCGACCACGGGCCATCGTAGCCCTCCGAATCCCTATGGCAGCGGCCCGCTTGCAGCCGTGAAGGGGATCGAACAGCTTCCGGTCGTGCAGGCCACCTGGTACGACGCCAAGGCCTATTGTAGTTGGGCCAAGAAGCGGCTCCCGACGGAAGCGGAATGGGAGAAGGCCGCTCGCGGCACCGATGGCCGTCTCTTTCCCTGGGGCCATGAACCAGCGACATCGAAGCGGGCGAACTTTGACCGTGAGTGGGAGGAGGAGCACACATTGCATCCGGTCGGGTCCTTGCCCGAAGGCGACTCACCCTACGGGGTGAAGGACCTGTCGGGTAATGCCCGAGAGTGGGTGCAGGATTGGTATGACGCTGAGTACTACCAGCATGCGCCGGATCGGAATCCGCAGGGTCCTGAGAAGAAAGGCGTGGTCCGATCGATTCGCGGGGGGTCATGGCATAGCCCGATCTCGGACATCACAACGACGGCGCGCGGGCGCGGCGGATTCGCGCTGCAGACCCATGGAACAGGGTTTCGCTGTGCACGGAGTCTAGAGGGCCAGACCCAGTAGAAGTGGGCGATCGACATGGTGAGGCGATGAGACCAGATGACCGCAGCAGAGATACGGAGGCCGGTTTCTTTTCCCAGTCTTGGCGGGCGCCATGACTCCGCACGGCGCCTCCCGCTGAGGTAGATAGGCTCCTCTCTACACCCCGGAGGGGCCTATCTGCTCGGTGAGCCATGAAAGCGGATGACAAGAATGAAGGGTGGGACTGTCACCTGTGATGAGGAGGGCCGTATGGACCAGATGATCTTGTGGGCAATGGCAATGGTAGCGCTTTGCTGGTGGGCTAGTGGGAGGTCATGGAGAACGGCTGTGGCGGTGCGGCGGCAGGCCGAAGTGGGTAGGTCTCGTATCAAGTGAGGAGCACGCCGTTGAGCATTGTGATCGCCATCGAGGGTTCCAGTGGAATCGAATGGGAGACCAGACAATCATCCACGCTCCACTTCGCAAGCCGGCGAAGGCATCTGCATACGTTGTGGGGGATTGATGATCACGGAGCATTACCTAGATCTCCGGGACGATACTGGTCAAATCGGCATCACGGGTTTGCGTTGCACCAGTTGTGGCGAGGTCATCGACCCGGTCATTCTTCGGAACCGACTAAACCCGACTCCGGATCTGTTGCACGGCGCAAAACAGAGAAAGTATGCTCAACGGGTCGATCACGGTGAAGCGGATAGCTAGGATAGGAACGGCCAGGGGACCGACAAGCAGCCCGGCGACTAGCTACTTGTCGGTCCCATGCGGAAGACCTGGTCGGGAAATGAGACCATGCAGATTGTTGTGACCGGCGGAACGGGGTTCATTGGTCGGCCCTTATGTGCCGCTCTCTGTCAGGAGGGGCATCAGGTTACCCTCCTCACGAGAAGGATAGAAGCGCAACGGGCCTATGGCTTGACCGTCACGGCCGTCGAGTGGAATGGCCGGGAGGCGGGAGCCTGGGAGCACTGTCTCGAAAGTGCCGATGCCGTCATCAATCTCGCTGGTGCGCCGATTGCCGATGGGCGCTGGACCGATGCCCGCAAGCAACTTCTCACCGAAAGCCGCGTCCTCACTACTCGTGTACTGGTAGCAGCCTTGTCCCGCAGCCCCTCGAAGCCGCGCACGCTGATCAGCGCTTCCGGTATCGGCTACTATGGGACCAGCGACGATCGTGTGCTGGATGAGGGCGCCGTTCGCGGCCAAGGCTTTCTGGCCGATCTCTGTCTCGCGTGGGAGGCGGAGGCGCTTCGGGCCGCGGAATTCGGTGTGCGAGTCGTCATGTTGCGGACTGGAATGGTGCTCGAACAAGACGGCGGTGCCTTGCCGAAGATGCTGTTGCCGTTCCGGCTCTTTGCGGGTGGCTCAATCATGCCGGGGACTCAGTGGGTGTCGTGGATCCACCGGCGTGATCACATCAGATTGACCCAATGGCTGCTCGCAACGCCAAGCATCTCCGGCCCCGTCAATGCGGTGGCTCCCGAACCTGTGACGATGAACCAGTTCTGCGACGCGCTCGGACGAGCTCTCCACAGGCCGTCCTGGCTTCCCGTCCCGGGCTTCGTGTTGCACATGGCACTGGGTGAACTGGGGACGCTCATGACCATGGGCCAACGGGTCAATCCGGCGAAGGCGCTCTCCCAAGGATATGTCTTTCACTACCCGAAGCTGGAACCGGCCTTGCGGGCGATCCTGATGAAGGAATGAAGTGAGGGTGTGTCACGGCCACAGCGATCGGTCAATCTGAATTCCCTCATACCGCTCGCGAGACTTTGTGTAATCGAAGTTGCCCATCAATTGTAGTTAACCAGGAGGTATTCACATGACGACCAAGAAGATCAGCGTCACCACCACCGTACTGCTGAGCGTGCTGACCATCGTGTTGTTTCAAGTATCAGGGAAGACGGGCGAGGTCTGGGCGGCTGAAGGGTACGACAAACCAGGGGATCAGGCCCAGCGACCGCATGGAGACGATGCCGACCTGCCGAATGGTGTGATTGGCGTGTCGTTGCATGTCTGGGCGGAACGTATTGGTGATCCGGCTTTGCTGTACGTGAACCATGTGCATCCGGAGGGACCTGCACAGCAAGCAGGCCTCAAGCACGGAGATGAAGTGGTGACGGTCAACGGTGCCGCAGTCAGCGGTAAGACCTATGAGCAGGTGATCAAGATGGTGCGCGGGGAAGCGGGAACAGCGGTGAAACTAGGCATGAAGGGAGATGGAGGCGTACGCGAGGTTGCGATCACGCGAATCGCCGGCGAAAAACTCTATAAGGGCGATATGGGATCACATGGTGGGCCGGCGCGATAGCTGTGCGTCATGATCAACGCCAGGCGTTCACGCTGGGTCTCCTTCGGTCAGATCAAAGTGTGTTTGGCGATGCACCTTGACCTGACAAGGTCCCAAACAGGAGGGTTCGGCCATGATTAGGCAAGTCATACAGGCAGGCTCTATGGTGCTCATTCTTGTCGCAGCACTCTACCACCCCGACGTAGCAACAGCACATGGAACAGTGAGCGGAGAAGACGACCCCTGCTTACGCCGAGTCGGTGAGCGCGTGGTGCATTTCAACGCCTATCAGCCGCAATATGAGCTGAAAAGTCAATACTGCACCGACATTCCCAAGGAAGGCGACACTTTCCTGGTCGTGGATCTCGTGGACCCAGCGTTGCGCAATGAGCCAGTCGGTATGCGGGTAGTGAGGGGTACCAACGGGACAGAAGGTGAGATTGTGGCAGATATTCGTCCGAGCACCCACCCGGACGGAGTGCTCCGAGGCGAAGTCCGGCTGGATGAAGGCCTGTATACGGTCACCATTTCGGCCGAGAAGCAGAATCTGATGCGGCGCCCGCAATATCTCTTGCGGGTGCACAAGACCGATTATCAGAAGCTGGTAAATACCGTGGCCGTCCCACTGTTCGGCATACTGCTCGCGGCCTGGCTCGGGTACAAGCTCATACGATCAAAGTGGCTGCAGAGTTGGCGCGCGGGAAATGCTCAGTGAAATTCTTGGTACTCTGTTGGGACGGTTACGTGATTCGGTCGTCCTCCGACTTCGTGGTAACGGGCAAACTGCAAGAGAAGTGATCGATAACATCGCGGCGCTTATGCGTCGGCTGGATGTTGCATCCTATTTGATCAGGATTCATGGCCACGACGATGCTGGTTGTCCCCTATGGCCTGGAGAGAGGGCTTATTCATGGATAAGGACCCGGCATCAAAGGAATCGAACTGATGAGAGGGGTTGTCTGGCTCAGACGAGATCTGCGGCTACAAGATCAGCCGGCACTTACTGCTGCCTGCACAGATTGCGACGACGTCATTCCTCTCTTCGTATTTGATGATCCCCTCTTGCGCACTCGGCAGTTCGGCTCGCCCTGCGTGACGTTCATGCTCTCCTGTCTCGATGAGCTTGCCGGTGGCCTGGCCGCTCGAGGACTTGCCCTAGAGTGGCGCCGGGGGAATCAAGTCGACGAGGTAATCCGTTTCGTCACGGACGTTAAGGCCGATGCTGTCTACTGGAATCGCGATTACGAGCCGGCGGCGATCGAGCGAGACGGAAAGTCCAAAAGGCGCTCATGGCCCGTGGAGTGATGGTCCGCACCTTCAAGGACCATGTGGTCTTCGAGGCTGAAGAAATCAGAGGATCGACGGGAGATCCGTTGCAGCGATACAGCGCCTATCGCGCCAGGTGGTGGACCAGGTGGCACGCCGCGACCCCACCGCTCCTTTCCTCCCCAGCCAGGCTGCGGGGCCAGCGCGCTGGTGCCTTGCCACCCCTGACTGCGTTACCGACGGCAGAAGATCTCGGCTATCTGACAGCCCCCTTATTCATCAAACCGGGAGAGAAGGAAGCGCAGCGACGGCTTCGTTGGTTTCTTGACGGTCCCGTCCACACCTACGTTGAAGGACGGAATCTCCCCGCGATCGACGGGACATCCAAACTGTCCCCCCACTTCCGGTTCGGGACGCTCTCGGTGCGAACCGCCGTGCATGAGGCCTTGGGCACGCTCACCACAGGCGGCCACCGGTCGCGTCGCGATGTGCTCACCTGGATCGATGAGTTGATCTGGCGTGAGTTTTTCCAACAAATCTTGTCCGCGTTTCCGCAAGTGGCCTCCGGTCCGTTCCGCGGCAAGGACGGATTACCGAGACCCCGTCCGGCGGGAGCGGAGTGGAATCGTCGCTATGCTGCCTGGTCTGAGGGGCAGACCGGTTATCCGTTGGTGGATGCAGGCATGCGGCAGCTGAACCAGACCGGGTGGATGCACAATCGCGTGCGGATGGTCGTGGCGTCGTTTCTCATCAAGGATCTCCGGATCGATTGGCAAAGCGGGGAACGCTATTTCATGCAGCAACTCGTCGACGCCGACCTTGCGGCCAATAACGGCAATTGGCAATGGGCCTCCTCGACCGGGACGGACTCCATGCCGGGGTACAGAATTTTCAATCCCATGCTTCAGAGCAGGAAATTCGATCCGAAAGGTGCCTACATTCGACAATATGTGCCGGAGCTTGCAGCCGTTCCAACTGACCGGATTCATGCGCCACATCTGATGACCCAGGAAGAACAGGCCCTCGCCGGATGCCATATTGGCATAGACTATCCTTCACCAATCGTGGACCACCGGCAAGCCCGCGAGGAATATTTAGCGCTCGGCAAACTACAGGAGACGAGATGACGACCGCGCCGCTCCGTCTTGGCATCAGCCGTTGTCTCCTCGGAGACGAAGTCCGGTTCGATGGGGGACATAAGCGGGACAGCTTTCTGACCGATGTGTTTGGCCGCTATGTGGACTGGGTTCCTGTCTGTCCGGAGGTTGAGGCAGGACTGGGCACTCCTCGCGAGGCGATGCGACTGGTCGGCGATCCTCAGAATCCCCGACTCGTGACGATCAAGAGTGGGACTGATCACACGCGCGCACTGGAAACGTTGACTGCGAATCGTATCGCACAACTCATGGAGCTGGATTTATCCGGGTACGTCTTTAAGAAGGGTTCGCCGAGCTGCGGTATCGAGCGAGTTCGTCTCTACAATGAGCATGGGATACCCAACCGGAACGGAGTCGGACTATTTGCGCGGGCCTTTATCGAGCAGTTTCCGTTGATTCCGGTCGAGGAAGAAGGACGGCTCTGCGAGCCTACACTGAGGGAGAATTTTATCGAGCGGGTCTTCTGTTACCGCCGCTGGCAGGATCTCGTGCAGAGTGGCGTCACGAGGCGGGCCCTGGTGCAGTTCCACACGATCCACAAATATTTGCTGTTAGCCCATAGCCCACAGCAATACGAGGTGCTTGGGCGGCTGGTCGGTCAGGCGGAGCGGCACCGTCCCAAGGAATTCGCTCACCGGTATGGGGAACTGTTCATGAAGGCATTGGCCGTGAAAGCGACGGTGCGCAAACATGTGAACGTACTCCAGCACATCCTGGGGTATTTCAAAGAGCGACTCGGCACTAGGGAGAAAGCGGAATTGCTTGTCGTCATCGGTGATTATCATCAGGGACTCACGCCCTTGATCGTTCCTCTGACGCTGATCAAGCACTACGTCCAGACTTATGAAGTTGATTACATTCGCGATCAGGTCTATCTCAATCCGCATCCGAAAGAGCTCATGTTGCGCAATCATGTGTAGCAGGCTGTTGAAAAAGTCCGCCAGCATCGTTCTCGCATCGCTCAGATCCTCAACGTACCCCAGAGGGTACGCCTCCGGTCCTTCGCTCGCTGCGGCCTTGCTGGACGGTCTTTTTGAACTGCCTGCTGACAGTGCGTGCACTGTCTTCGACCGTCGACATCCTATGTATCCCTGAGTCCCTGAATTATTTTTCAACAACCTGTCGTGTTTGTGTATGGAGAAAGGAGTCAGGTAATGGCGACTGTTGTACGGGGGGTGATTCTTGTCGGTCACGGGGGCATTCCCAAGGGTTGCCCGCAGGAATTGGTCACGAAACTGAAACGCTTGGAGGCTCAGCGCCGTGCCGCGAAGATGCCGCCCTCGCCGGAAGAACTTGAGCTGGATACCAAGATCCGTCAGTGGCCGAGGACGCCGGAGACGGACCCCTATCGATCGGGACTTGAAGCGGTGGCTGCTCAGTTGCAGGTCAATCTGGGGGATGTGCTCTTTGCCGTTGCCTATAACGAGTTCTGTGCGCCGACCTTGGAAGAATCGGTGGAGGGGCTGATCAAGAAGGGCGCGACCCACATTACCGTGACCACAACGATGTTTACGCCGGGCGGTTCTCACTCGGAAGTTGAGATTCCTGAAATCCTCGATCATCTGCGGCCGCAGCATCCGGAGGTCGAACTCCGCTACGCTTGGCCGTTCGACCTGAAGCTTGTCGCAAACACGTTGATGGAGCAGGTGAAACGATTTTCCTGAACAGGATTGTGGTGAAGCAGCGACAGCAAGCCTACAACGGGTTGATCGGTGGCTAAACGGCAAGGAGGTGAAGCATGGGGGTGAGGCAGAGGGGGCAGGTGCGGTTGTTCGTTCTCGGTTTGCTGATGGCCGTAATGTTCGTCGCTTGGGTCGCAGGCCCGGCGCAGGCGCAGCAGCAGATCACTGGTAACGATGGGGCACCGATGCTGCTCGTGCCGGCGGGGGACTTTACGATGGGGAGCAACGAAGGTAATGACGATGAAAAGCCCGTGCATCGGGTCTCTCTCGATGCCTACTACCTCGACAAGTATGAAGTGACAGTCGGACAGTATGCGAAGTTTCTGGAGGCCAGGGGCGTGAACGGGCCGCCGATGTGGACAACCATGGACCAGCCGCCCCATCAGAAGCGCCCGGTCGTGAATGTCGATTGGTCGGATGCGAGCACCTATTGCGAGTGGGCCGGCAAGCGGCTCCCGACGGAAGCGGAATGGGAGAAGGCGGCACGGGGGACGGATGGGCGGATCTATCCGTGGGGCAATGAGCCACCCGATGGGCTCCGGGCGAACTATGGGAAGGAGAAGTGGAACAACCATACCGCGCTGGTGCCGGTGGGGCAATTGAAAGACGGCAAGAGCCCCTATGGGATCTATGATCTGGCGGGGAATGTCTGGGAATGGGTGAGCGACTGGTATGACCCGGACTATTACGCGACCAGCCCGTCGCAGAACCCGAAGGGGCCGGAAAGTGGTAAATACAGAGTGTTGCGTGGCGGCTCGTGGGACCTCGCTCCGGAGAACCTGCGATCCACGCGCCGGGACTTCAACCTACCGTTATCCCCCAGCTACGAGTCACCCTCGTACCGGAACTTCAACAGCGGGTTCCGGTGTGCGAAGAATCCCGTCCTGACTCCTTCAGGCGAGATGGCTACCTCTGGGGAACTAATGCCATTGCCTCCAGTTCCGGCCGATTATGCCGACAAACATATGCCGGCTGGCTGGTGGACGGATCCAGGGGTCATCGAGGAGGGAAGGCAGATTTACTCCGGGGAGGGCAACCAGCTTGTCAACTGCCGCAGTTGCCATAAGGACGGTCGACCGGTAAAAAGTGGGGGAGGGCTTCGTGACCAGAAAAACACCCGCCGTTTCTCAGACAGCTACTGGTTCTGGCGAGTGGCGGAAGGGGTTCCAAAGACGACAATGAAGGCCTGGAAGGCGTACCTATCAGAAGAGCAGATCTGGCAGGTGATCGCGTTCGTGCATCAGTTCTCACATGGGGGTAAACCCTCCGAACACACGGATTACAAGCCCTGAGGTCGTCCGTTCAATCCGGATCGCCGGCTCCACACATAGCTTGCTCGACCCGGAGCGCTCTAACAGGCGGTTGAAAAAGTCGGTTTTCTCACCCGCCCAACCCCCGCGCGCCGAGACGCGTGTTTCCCCGAGCATCGTTCTCGCGTCGTTCAGATACTCACCGTACCAGATGAGATTCTCGGACACCGGAAACGGACCCCTATCGATCGGGACTTGAGGCGGTGGCTGCTCAGTTGCAGGCCAACCTAGGGAAGGTGCTCTTTGCCGTAGCCTGCACCGAGTTCTGCGCCCCGACTTTGGAAGAACCGGTGGAGGAGTCTGATCAAGAAGGCGTACGACCCACATTACCGTGACCACGACGATGTTCACGCCGGGCGGTTCTCACTCGGAGGTGGAGATTCCTGAAATCCTCGATCATCTGCGGCCACAGCATCCCGGGGTCGAACTCCGTTACGCCTGGCCGTTCGATCTTCAGCTTGTCGCGAGTACGTTGGCGGAGCAGGTCAAGCGCTTTTCCTGAGGACAGTTCGCGGTTTCACCCCTGTAGACTATTTGGCAACGGGCAGTTCCGGGTCTCCTCCGTCAGCCGGTGCAGCGAGAATACTTGCGCCAGGCCTACAGGCCGATTCCGGGAAGCAGGGGGGGATCTCGCGCGCCACACTCTGATTGTCCGATTTCACGTCGGTCTTCGATTCGGCGACGACCGTCTCAGGGAGATACGTCGACATGACGCTGATTACCGGGGGATCGGACGGCTCGTGAAGGTACCAAGGCACAACTGAATCGAGATTGAACGAGGCAGTCAATCCAAAGACACCACCAAAAGGATTGTTGCTCGGAGGGACAGGACAGCCGTTGAAGCAGACGAGTCCGGGCGGCACGTTCAAGAGCGTGAGGGTGTTACCCGGGAGCACGGTTCCCGTTAAGAAGGCGGAGATGCCGGCAACAGCGGTCGTGGAGCGAATGCTCAGCGTGCCAGGATTCACGTTGACCGTCATGGGCGCCGCTTGTGTCCCCACGACCCCGTTGAGGGCCTGCAGCGCCGAGTTTGCGCCGGCCGTCACGTTCGTTCCCGAACCAGCCGCGCTCAACACTGAGCCTCCTGCGGTGACGTTTACCCCTCCACCCGTGCTGAGCGATCCCAACGTCACATCCGTTCCCGCCGTATAGGTGATGGTGCCGCTGCTGGTGGTCGTGGCGGCGGGGGCCATCGTGATCGAACCGGTCGTCGCTGTCACCATGATGGCACCATTCGCCGTGAGGTTAGCCGATTGGGCCACCGTATTGACTCCGGTCAAGTTAGGGTTCCGCCTGTCGAGACTACCGGCCCACCTATAGTCAAGTCGTTGGCGCTGAGGCGATGTTGCCGGACACCGTTGACGCATTCATCGTCAGGGCGTTGGCGTCGGTCAGTGAGACGTTGTTGCCGTTGGTGATGCCGACGGTGCTGAAGTTGTTGCTCCCGTTGGTCAAGGTGATGTCGTTGGCTCCAGCAGCCAGGGTTGTGATCCCGGCGATCGTGAGGGCACCAGTCTGCGTGATCGTTCCCCCGGCCGTCGCATTGAGATTTCCGCTTGCCGTCAGGCTCGGGAGCACGATGGGTGCATTGTTGAACGTCACTGTGAGGTTGCGCAGATTCGTCACACCTGCCAAGGCCGGGATCGTCGCTCCAGCGTTGAGGTTGCGCAATCCGATGTCGCGGATGTTGGTCTGGGTGCCGCCGAAGGCCACGATGCCGCCGAAATTGTTGGCTTGCGTGCCGAGGAGGATGTCGGAGCCGGCGACCGTCGTCGCCAACGTGGTTGCCCCGCCGACCGTCAAGGCTCCGGATTGGGTAATCGAGCCCCCAGCCGTGGCACTGAGATTGCCGCTCGCCGTCAGGCTCGTGAGCGCGATCGGTGCATTATCGAACGTCAGAGTCAGGTTGCGCAGATTCGTGAGGCCCGCGAGAACCGGAATGGTGGCCCCGGCATTCACATTGCGTAGCGATACATCGCGAATGTTGGTCTGGGTGCCGCCGAAGACTACGGCACCGCCGAAGTTGTTCGCCTGGGTGTCGAGCAGGAGGTCGGAGTTCGTCGCAGTGCTTGCGAGAGTGGTCGTTCCGGTCACGGTCAATGCGCCGGACTGGGTCAATGTTCCACCAGTGGTCACGGCGAGATTCCCGCTGACTGAAGAGGTGCCAAGTACCAGCGCAGCACTATCGGTCAGCATGACATTGTGGCCACTCGTCACTCCCACCGCGCTGAAATTATTTCCTACATTGGTCAAGGTGATGTCGTTGGCTCCGGCTGTCAACGTGGTTGTGCTGGCGGCGACGATAGCTCCGGTTTGGGTGATGGCTCCTGTCGACAGGATGCTGAGGGTGCCGGTCGATGTCGTGCCGGTATTGGCACTGACCGTACCGATCGTGACGGGACCAGTTTCGGCCAAGGCGATGTTGCCTCCCGCCACGTTCACCAGATCGAAATTGTTAGCCGGGTTCGTGAGCGTGACGTTGCCGCGCTTGCCGGCCGTGCCGCCCAGATCCGTGATGGTCAAACTCTGTCCCACATTCACACTCACCGGCGCGCTCTGCGTGAGGTTATAGGTGTTCGTCGTCGTTCCAGTAAAGGCGGGTGCCGCGGTGATTACCGAGACGCTGCCGCCAAAGGTATTGCTCGCGTTGTTGAGACTGATGGCCTGTGGGAGCAGCGGTGCGCCGGCGAAGGCAGCGGTCGTCCCTGTTGTGTTCACCGTGATGTTACCGGTGCCGGGCAGGGACAGCGCGTTGAGATTGGTGTCGGTGCCCAACACAAAGGCTGAGCTTCCGCCACCGATGGAGGATTGCGTGCCGCCGATGCGCGTCGTGCCCAGGAGGCTGACGTTCCCTGCCGGCGTCAACGTGGCATCGCCGACGACGGTGAGCGTTTGGCCTGCCGGTAGCGTGAGGTCACCCGCCGCCGTTGTGATCGTCAAGTTGCCGCCGACAGTCGAGGTGCCGAGGGTGAGCGCGCTGTCGTTCGCGAGATTTACGGAACCGAGCGTGACCGCGGCCGTCGTATCGAAGGCCGCATTGCCGGCGACCGTAAGCGCACCGGATTGACTGATCAAGCCGCCCGCTGCGGCAGTCAGATTCCCGCTCGCCGTCAGAACCGGCAGGACCATCGGCGCGTTATCGAATGTGAGCGTCAGGTTACGGAGATTTGTGAGCCCCGCAAGCGCCGGGACGGTGGCTCCAACGTTCACATTGCGCAAGCCCAGATCACGGATGTTGGTTTGGGTGCTGCCGAAGGCCACGGCGCCCCCGAAGTTATTCGCCTGCGTGTCGAGCAGGATATCGGAGCCTGCCACAGTCGCAGCCAGTGTGGTCGTGCCAGGTACGGCGATCGCCCCAGTTTCTGTGATGGCGCCTCCCGCCGTCACAGCCAGATTGCCACCGGCTGTCAGCGTCAGAGCCGGGAGTGCCATCGGGGCGCTGTCGAACGTCAGCGTCAAGTTGCGTAGATTCGTCAGACCGGCGAGCGAGGGAATGGTGGCACCCGCATTCACGTTGCGCAAGCCGACGTCGCGGATATTGCCCAACGTTCCGCCGAACGAGACCGCGCCCACGAGGTTATTGGCTTGCGTACCGAGCAAGATGTCCGATCCCGCAACGGTGGTGGCCAATGCCGTCGTGCCGCCGATCGCCGCGGCACCAGACTGATTGATCAACCCACCGGCCGTGATGCTCAGATTGCCGCTGGCCGTCAGGGCCGGCAGGGTGAGCGGGGCATTGTCGAATGTCAGCGTCAAGTTCCGCAGATTCGTCAGACCGGCGAGGACCGGCACCGTCGCCCCGGCGTTGACATTCCGCAGCTGCACGTCACGGAAGTTGGTCTGTGTGCCGGCGAACGACACAGCCCCACCGAAGTTGTTCGCCTGGGTATCGAGCAGGATGTCGGTGTTGGCTGCTGAGGCGGTGAACGACGTGGTGCCGGTCACCGCGAGCGCTCCGGTCTGTGTGAGCGTGCCGCCCGTCGTCAGGGCAAGATTCCCGCTGACCGTGGAGACGCCCAGCACCAGGGCGTTGGCGTCGGTCAGTGAGACGTTGTTGCCGTTGGTGATGCCGACGGTGCTGAAGTTGTTGCTCCCGTTGGTCAAGGTGATGTCGTTGGCTCCAGCAGCCAGGGTTGTGATCCCGGCGACCGTGAGCGCGCCGCTCTGGGTCAGGGCGCCGTTGGTGGTCACATTCAAGGCGCCGGAGACGGTTGAAGGACCGAGGACCAGCGCGTTGATGTCATTGAGCGTGACGTTGTTCCCGTTGGCGATTGAGACGGCACCGATGAAGTCGTTCGCATTATCAAGCGCAATGTCGTTGGCGCCCGCCGCCAAGGTGGTCGAACCGGTGACGATCAGATTCCCGCTATCCGTAATGGCCCCACCTGCCGTAACGTTGAGGCTGCCACCTGCCGTGAGGGTAAGGGCCGGGAGGGTGACCGGTGCACTATCGAATTGGAGTGTGAGATTGCGCAGATTCGTCAGGCCAGCCAGGGCCGGTACGGTCGCACTCGCGTTTATATTGCGAAGTCCCACATCACGGATGTTGCCCTGAGTTCCACCGAACGAAACTGCACCAATGAAGCTATTCGCCTGCGTGTTGAGCAGGATATCGGAGCCTGCCACGGTCGTGGCCAGTGTAGTCATGCCAGGAACCGTAATTGCGCCAGTCTCGGTGATTGATCCGCCGGCCGTCACATTCAGATTGCCACCGGCTGTCAGCGTCAGAGCCGGGAGTGCCATCGGGGCGTTGTCGAACATCAATGTGAGGTTGCGAAGATTCGTCACACCTGCCAGAGCCGGGATGGTCGCACCGGCATTGAGGTTGCGCAATCCGATGTCGCGAATGTTCGTCTGGGTTCCGCCGAAGCCCACGGCACCGCCGAAGGTGTTGGCTTGCGTGTCGAGGAGGATATCGGAGCCGGCGACCGTCGTCGCCAACGTGGTTGCCCCGCCGATCGTCAAGGCTCCGGATTGGGTAATCGAGCCCCCAGCCGTGACACTGAGATTGCCGCTCGCCGTCAGGCTCGTAAGCGCGATCGGGGCATTATCAAAGATCAGCGTCAGGTTGCGCAGATTGGTCAGGCCGGCCAGGACCGGCACCGTCGCCCCGACGTTGACATTCCGCAGCTGCACGTCACGGAGGTTGGTCTGGGTGCCGCCAAAGGCTACGGCGCCGCCGAAGTTGTTCGCCTGGGTATCGAGTAGAATGTCGGTGTTGGCTGCCGTGGCCGTGAATGATGTGGTGCCGGTCACCGCGAGCGCTCCGCTCTGTGAGAGCACGCCGCCCGTCGTCAGGGCAAGATTGCCGCTGACCGTGGAGGCGCCGAGCATCAGGGCATTGGCGTCAGTCAGTGAAACATTGTTGCCGTTGGTGATGCCGACGGTGCTGAAGTCGTTGCCCGCATCGGTCAGTGTGATATCGTTCGCTCCAGCAGCCAGGGTTGTCATCCCAACGACCGTCGAGTGCGCCGCTCTGGGTCAGGGCGCCGTTGGTCGTGACGTTGAGATTGCCGCTGACAGTAGAAGCGCTCAACACCAGGGCATTGGTATCCGTCAGCGACACATTATTACCGCTGGTAATTCCGACGGTGGTGAAGTTGTTGCCCGCGTTGGTGAGCGTGATGTCATTCGCCGCACCTGCTGCAAGCGTGGTCGTGCCAGTGACCGTTACCGCACCGCTCTGGGTGATGGCACCGCCGGTGGTGACGTCGAAGCTACCCGAGACGGTTGAGGCACCGAGAATGAGAGCGGTGGCATCGGTGTATTGGACGTTGCCGGTTGTGTTGGCCGCGAGAGTCGCGACATCGTTCGCACCGTTCGTCAGCTGGTATGGCCCGCTGCCCTGAAGACTCAAAGCCGACGCGAGAATCCGTTGAGTCTGCGTGACCAATCCGCCGCTCTGCAACGTAACGGTACCGGCGTTCGCGGTAAGGCCTGCGATGGCAGGATGGAAACCATCCACGGTGGCGCTGACACTGCCGACCGCAAAGCCGTTCGTGTCAGTAACGCTGATGTTCCCCGCTGTAGTCTGAGCGGCCAACGTTGTGACGTTGTTGGTCGGTTGCGCCAAGCTAATGCCCGTGACAGCTGATAGACCGGCGGTACTGGCCGTGATGGTTCCAGCGGTTTGCGTGATGGTCCCTGTTGTCGTCAACCGCAACGTACCGGTACCCAATGTCAGATTGCTGCCCAGGCTGATCCCCCCTGATCCGCTGAGGACGCCGAGATTCTGATTTCCACTGACAAAGGGCGCATTCTCGAAGGTCACAGAGCCGCCACCGCCGTTCACCACGTTTATTGCGCTTGGGGCCGCCGCGACGCCGGTGACAAAGATATTGCCTGTATGGGTAGGCCGGCCGATCGTGAAGCTGCCCGCCGTCACGCCGGCGAAATTCGACCCGTAATAGACGTCCGTTACTCGCCCGGTATTCACATCACCGAACTCGATGGTGTTCGTCAGCGTCTTTGGTGAGAGCGCAAAGGCCGCTGTACCTGCATTGATGCTCGCTCCGTTCGGATTCAACGTGTCGGTGAAGAAATTGATCGGTCCATTACCAGTCGTCGCGACGGTGGTGCCGCCGGTGAGATTAATCGTCGGTGCATCGACGGTGATGCCTGATCCCGCAGCGTTGTTTGTGGCATTGCCGCCGAACGTGATGGCCCCCCCGGTCGAGGTCAGGGTGGTGGCTTGATTCATAGTCACGTTGTCATTGTAGGTTTGATTCCCCGATGTCGTGACGCTTCCGCCATTGATGGCCGTAGTGCCGCCGGCGTTCGTCGTGAGACTCGTGAGAGCCGTCGAATTCCCGACTGCGCCGGTGAATGTCGTCGCGCCGGTGCTGTTGGCCGTCAGGCTGAAGACGCCGTTGACCGTGCCGTTCATCGTAATAGCGCCGTTGCCAGCATTCATGGCGGCATTGGCTCCGAGGGTGATCGGGCTATTCAACGTGATCGCATTATTCGTCGTCGTGAGATTGCCGTTGAGCGTGGTCGCTCCAGTGTAGGTCTGTGTGCCGACTGTGGTGACAGGACCCAGGGCGATAGAACCAACAGTGGCACTCAGCGAGGAGAGAGGGGTGGTTCCGCCAATGGCACTCAGAAAATTGATGCCTCCCGTTCCACTGGAGACGGTGAGCTGAGACCCACCATTGACCGTTCCGCCGACGGTCATCGTCGTTCCATCTGCGACAGTGAACGCGCTATTTGCGGCTAAGGTAATGGGCCCGGCAAAGGTATTGTTCCCGGCGAGATTGGAAAGTGTTCCGCCATTCAGGGTGACGGGCTCAGCGGTGTTGTAATTGATCCCACCGGAGAGGCCGAGTGTGGCGCCGGCCGCGACAATGGTGCCACCAGCCACTGTGCCGAGGGCATTGTTTGCCGCGGCAACCAGCGTCCCGGCATTGATGGTGGTGGCACCGGTATAGGTATTGGCGCCCGAGAGCGTGAAGATCCCGGCCCCGGCTTTGGTCAGCCCCCCCGTGCCGCTCATCACCCCCGAGTAGGTGCGTGGAAGAGTTGTCTCCGCCGGCGGTCAGGATGCCGGTCCCGAGCGTGACAGTGCCCGCGCCGGCCAGTGAACCGATCGTCTCGGCGAAGTTGTTCAGATTGAAGGTCGCACCGCCCGCCACGGTGAGGGCACTGGTATCGGCGATGCGGTTCGCCGCGCCCAAGGTGAGCGTCCCCGCGTTGATGGTCGTCGCACCCGTGTACGTGTTCGCGCCCGAGAGGGTGAAGATCCCCGTGCCTTGCTTCGTCAATCCTCCGGCGCCGCTCAAGATCCCGGTATAGGTGGTCGTGCCATTGTTCCCACCCGTGGTCAGCGTGCCGGCGCCGAGCGTGACGTTGCCTCCAGCGGCCCCGCCGCCCGCGAGCGACCCGATCGTTTCGCTGGTGCCGTTGAGATCCAGCGTCGCGCCCGCAACATTCGCGAGCGTGACGGCCGAGGTGTCCGCAATGGCCGCACCCCCGGCCACCTGCACGTGCCCGCATTGATCGCCGTCGCGCCGGTATAGGTATTGGCGCCCGAGAGCGTGAAGATCCCGGTCCCGGCTTTGGTCAGCCCACCCGTCCCGCTCATCACCCCCGAGTAGGTCGTGTTCGTCGCATCGCCCGTGGTGAGCGTCGCGGATCCTAACGTCACAGCACCGGCCCCACTCAAGGACCCGATCGTCTCGGCAAAGCTATTCAGGTCGAAGGTGGCCCCCGCATTGACCGTAACAGCATTGGTGTCTGCGATGCGGTTCGATGCGCCGAGTTGCAAGGTGCCTGCATTGATGGTCGTCGCACCCGTGTAGGTGTTGACCCCTCCATAGATGAGCGTACCGTTGCCGTCCTTCGTTAAGGCGCCGGCGCCGGAGATCACTCCATTTGCGGTCAGTGTGGTTCCCACCGCACTGGTGATGGTTTCCGAGCCAGCGGCGAGGCTGATGGGCCCGGCGAAGATATTGTTACCGGCCAGATTGCTGAGGGTTGCGCCGGTATTGAGTGTGACCGATTCCGCGGTGGCATAATTGATCCCGCCGCTGAAGCCCAGGGTTGCTCCGGCAGCGACTGTCGTCCCACCCGCTACTGTCCCCAGCGCATTGTTGACTGCCGCAACCAACGTTCCCGCATTGACGTTTGTCGCGCCGGTATAGGTATTGGCGCCCGAGAGCGTGAAGATCCCGGTCCCGGCTTTGGTCAGGCCGCCCGTGCCGCTCATCACGCCCGAGTAGGTGGTGGAAGAGTTGTCTCCGCCGGCGGTCAGGATGCCGGTCCCGAGCGTGACAGTGCCCGCGCCAGCCAGTGAACCGATCGTCTCGGCTGAAGTTGTTCAGATTGAACGTCGCACCGCCCGCCACGGTGAGGGCACTGGTATCCGCAATGCGGTTCGCCGCGCCCAAGGTGAGCGTCCCCGCGTTGATGGTCGTCGCGCCCGTGTACGTGTTCGCGCCCGAGAGGGTGAAGATCCCGGTGCCGGCTTTGGTCAGGCCGCCCGTACCGCTCAGCACGCCCGAATACGTCGTCGCGGCGTTATTCCCTCCAGCCGTGAGCGTACCCACGCCGAGCGTCACATTGCCGCCAAGGGCGCCCCCGCCAGCTAATGACCCGATCGTTTCGTTCGTGCCGTTGAGATCCAACGTGGCGCCCGCAACATTGGCCAGCGTGACGGCCGAGGTATCGGCAATGGCCGCGCCCCCGGCCACCTGCAGCGTCCCGGCATTGATGGTGGTGGCACCGGTATAGGTATTGGCGCCCGAGAGCGTGAAGATCCCGGCCCCGGCTTTGGTCAGCCCCCCCGTGCCGCTCATCACCCCCGAGTAGGTCGTGGAAGAGTTGTCTCCGCCGGCGGTCAGGATGCCGGTCCCGAGCGTGACAGTGCCCGCGCCAGCCAGTGACCCGATCGTCTCGGCGAAGTTGTTCAGATTGAAGGTCGCGCCGCCCGCCACGGTGAGGGCACTGGTATCGGCAATGCGGTTCGCCGCGCCCAAGGTGAGCGTCCCCGCGTTGATAGTCGTCGCCCCCGTGTACGTGTTCGCGCCGGAGAGGGTGAAGATCCCCGTGCCTTGCTTCGTCAATCCTCCGGTGCCGCTCAAGATCCCGGTATAGGTGGTCGTGCCATTGTTCCCACCCGTGGTCAGCGTGCCCGCGCCGAGCGTGACGTTGCCGCCAGCGGCCGCCGCCGCCCGCGAGCGAGCCGATCGTTTCGTTCGTGCCGTTGAGATCGAGTGTGGCGCCGGCCACATTGGCGAGTGTCACGGCCGAGGTGTCGGCGATGGCTGCGCCTCCGGCCACCTGCAGGGTGCCCGCATTGATCGCCGTCGCACCCGTATACGTGTTCGCACCCGAGAGGGTGAAGATCCCGGTCCCGGCTTTGGTCAACCCACCCGTGCCGCTCATGACCCCGGAGTAGATTGTCGAAGTATTGTTCCCGCCCGTGGTCAGCGTGCCCGTGCCGAGCGCTGACAGCACCCGCGCCGCTCAACGAGCCGATCGTCTCGGTGAAGTTATTCAGGTCGAAGGTGGCCCCACCGGCCACGGTGACGGCACTCGTATTGGCGATCCGATTCGCTGCGCCAAGCTGTGAGCTGTCCCCGCATTGATGGTGGTCGCGCCGGTGTAGGTATTGGCGCCCGAGAGGGTGAAGGTGCCAGTTCCTTGCTTCGTCAAGCCGCCGGTGCCGCTCATCACGCCGGAGTAGGTGGTGGAAGAGTTGTCTCCGCCCGTGGTCAGGATGCCGGCCCCCAGCGTGACGTTGCCGCCAGTGCCCCGCCGCCCGCGAGCGAGCCGATCGTCTCGTTCGTGCCGTTCAGATCGAAGTATGGCGCCGGCCACATTGGCGAGTGTCACGGCCGAGGTGTCGGCGATGGCTGCGCCTCCGGCCACCCGCAGGGTGCCCGCATTGATCGTCGTCGCACCCGTGTACGTGTTCGCGCCCGAGAGGGTGAAGATCCCCGTGCCGGCTTTGGTCAAGCCACCCGTCCCGCTCACGACCCCGGAGTAAGTCGTCGCGGCGTTGTTGCCGCCTGCAGTGAGCGTTCCTGCTCCGAGCGTCACGTTGCCCCAAGGCGCCCCCGCCGCTAGTGACCCGATCGTTTCGGTCGTAGTCGTTCGAGATCGAAGCGTGGCCCGCACACCGGCGAGCGGTGACGGCGGACGGTATCGGCGATGGCCGCGATCCGCCGCGCCACCTGTACGTTCCCGCATTGATGGTCGTCGCGCCGGTATAGGTATTGGCGCCCGAGAGCGTGAAGATCCCGGCCCCGGCTTTGGTCAGCCCACCCGTCCCGCTCATCACCCCCGAGTAGGTCGTGGAAGAGTTGTCTCCGCCGGCGGTCAGGATGCCGGTCCCGAGCGTGACAGTGCCCGCGCCGGCCAGTGACCCGATCGTCTCGGCGAAGTTGTTCAGATTGAAGGTCGCACCGCCCGCCACGGTGAGGGCACTGGTATCGGCAATGCGGTTCGCCGCGCCCAAGGTGAGCGTCCCCGCGTTGATGGTCGTCGCCCCCGTGTACGTGTTCGCGCCCGAGAGGGTGAAGATCCCCGTGCCCTGCTTCGTCAATCCTCCGGTGCCGCTCAAAATCCCGGTATAGGTGGTTGTGCCATTGTTCCCACCCGTGGTCAGCGTGCCCGCGCCGAGCGTGACGTTGCCTCCAGCGGCCCCGCCGCCCGCGAGCGAGCCGATCGTTTCGTTCGTGCCGTTGAGATCCAGTGTCGCGCCCGCCACATTCGCGAGCGTGACGGCCGAGGTGTCGGCGATGGCCGCGCCTCCGGCCACCTGCAGGGTGCCCGCATTGATCGCCGTCGCACCCGTGTACGTGTTCGCGCCCGAGAGGGTAAAGATCCCGGTCCCGGCTTTGGTCAACCCACCCGTCCCGCTCACACCCCCGAGTAAGTCGTCGAGGTGTTGTCTGCCGCCTGCAGTTAATATTCCGGTTCCGAGCGTGACATTACCCGCGCCGGCCAGTGACCCGATCGTCTCGGCGAAGTTGTTCAGATTGAAGGTCGCGCCGCCCGCCACGGTGAGGGCACTGGTATCGGCAATGCGGTTCGCCGCGCCCAAGGTGAGCGTCCCTACGTTGATATTCGTCGCGCCGGTATACGTGTTGTTCCCCGAGAGAGTGAAGTTCCCGCTGCCGTCTTTGTCAACCCACCGGTGCCGCTGATGACGCCGCTAATCGTTAACGCACCGGCATTGTTCAGGGAAAGCGACCCAGTACCGAACGCCACATTTCCGGCAACGGTCGAGGCAGTCGTCGATTGCAATGAGATCGTTCCGGCGGTGGTTGTTAGCGCTTGCGCTGTAATACCGCCTGGACTGAATGGCCCGACGGCCGAGGTACCGATCGTGAGAGAGATGTTCCCGCTCCCGGCATTTAATGTGGTGCCCGCTCCCATCGTGATGTTTCCGACTCCGGCCAGCCGATCTGCCGCTGTAGCGGCGGAATCGTTTGCAGTGAGAGAGATGTTCCCGTTGGTCGTACTTACGTTTGCATTGACGGCGATCGAACGACCGGCCTGCATCGTAATTCCGACTCCGGCATTGGTCATCGCGATGGCGTTGGTAACAGTGATGTCGGTATTGGCCTGGAGGACGACGTTGGCCAATTGGCCATTGATGCTCGCCGGGGTAATTGTGGTTGTGGCACCGATGTTGTTGCCGAACAGATTATTTACTCCATTGTTATATGCCACGCCTGCCGCGGCGATCGTAATGTTTTGAGGATCTAGCAACAGCGTACCCGCGCTGCCGAACGGCGCCAGTGCGTTGACCGTTCCGGCGATGCCCAGGTTTTCCTTGCTGGAGAGCTCGACAAATCCGCCGTTGCCGCCCAGTTCGCCGCCGCGTGCAAGGATGGTCGCTCCGCTATCAAAGAACGTATTGTGATCCGACCAGACACGCAGCCGGCCTCCGGAAGAGTGGCCAATGCCGCTGATGTCAATGGTGCTGCCGCTTGCCAGCACCGTGCGTGTCGTCGAAGCGATGACCACGTCTCCGCCATTCACACCCTCTGCTCCCGTGGCCACGATCGAACCGAACTGTCCAACCCGCTCTCCGACCATCTGAACGGAACCGGAAGGTCCTCCTCCTTGAGTGGCAGACACATCGATCGTGCCAGAATTGACGACCGCCCCGCTGACTTCGCCGGTCGGGCGCATTGCTCCAGCCGTCGTAGCTGCGACCAGCGTCTCGTCTCCGCCGAGGAGCTGAACCACTCCTCCATGATTCTCGAAGCTGCGAGCTCGGATCACGCCGCTCTGATTCACGACGGAGGAGAAGATGTCCCCGGAGGCTTTGGCCTGCAGAATGACGTGGCCACCATCGGCTTGGATCGTGCCTGTATTGCTAACCGCTGAGCTGAGGGGCTTGCCATCGACACCTATCACTTGATCCAGCACCTTACCACTGAGGACGTAATTGATGAGGCCGTCTCCCATCAAGTCGACCGTGAGCGTCTTGCCTGAGGCTAAGACGGCGGTGCCGAGGTTTGCGACTATCATGCCCTCGTTCGACACTCCGGGAGCAGCGAGCACCACGAAGCCGTGGTCGGACACATGAATCGTGCCTTGGTTCACCACGGACTTGAGACTCTTGAGCGGATCTTGTGCAAAGAGGTACCGGCCTGCCATGAAGTCATCGTCACGAATTTGCAGCGTGGTGGCGAGCAATCCGCCGACGTCGATCTGGGCACCGGCGCCGAAGAGGATGCCGTTCGGGTTTAAGAGGAAGATGCGACCGTTCGATTGCAGGTGTCCCAGAATCACAGAGGGGTCGGTTCCAATCACCCGATTCAATGCGATCGAATGCACCGACGGTTGCACAAAATGAACGGTTTCATTCCCTGCGATCGAAAAGCTTTTCCAGTTGAGAATGGCCTTGTCAGTGGTCTGTTGTATATCCAGCTGGTGCGGATTGACCTGTTGAATGGTTGCATGGCCGCCGACCACGTTGCCATCGCTTGGAAGGGCCACGACCAGGCTCGGCAGGAACAGCTGGAGTGAAGCCAAGACGGCACAGAGGGCTCGGTACGGATTTGAAAATCCACGCCACCGGCTACCGACTGTGATCCGCTGAGGGGTCCGATTGGTCATCGTTCCAGAGGGCTCCTTCTATGTAGATGATCGCAGTTACATGAAGAAAAGTCGTTATACAAACGATATGCCTCGGAGGGGCTATCCCGAATGAATGCAAGAAAATACTGCTGTTCTAACGAGTGACAACGAATCACAGTGGACATCATTGTTTACCTGTGGCCAGAAAGAGTCATTCGCATGCTCCTTAGAACCGTGCAGTGGCTTGTAAATAGAAGATTGGAGAACGGTCTCCGGCAATGGTTCCCCCGGCCGGCGTGGGGCCGATGGGAAACCCGACATCGAATCGCAACCTGGTTGAAAAATAGGGCAACTCTGTCTGCAAGCCGACACCAGTGCCGGTCAAGCTGCTGGAGGGCTGTTCGCCTGGCTGGGGATTGCGCAACAGTCCAGCTCCATGGTCGATGAATACTGCTGCTTGCGTCGAGCCAAGCACCGACGGGAAGAACGGGACCCGCGTTTCAGCCGAGACGGTATAGCCCTCGTCGACGAACCGCTCGCCGAGCTGATAGCCTCGCACCGAATCCGGTCCGCCCAACAGCATCTGTTCGATGACCACGACCGGCCCTGTCGTGGCTTGCCCATTCGCTCGTACGACCAGCAGCGCGCCGTGGCCGAGACTCTGAATGCGTCCGGTATACAGTGTCGCTTTGGTGAAACGATCGTCGGCCCCCTGTCTCGAGGTCTGTGGTGCGTTATTATCCATGCCGCCCAACATCTCGCCAAGCCCCTGGAAACCATACAGGGAGAAATAGGTTCGGCCCGACAGGTCGAGCCGATCGTAATTCACGCCGAGCTTGGCCAAGCGGATTCCGTCATCACCAGTAAGACTGCCCAAAGTAAAGAGCCGACTGTCTTTCGACGCGAACCCGGCTTCGGCCATCAACGTCTGAAATCGCGTCTTGATGAAGGGGTGGGTCACAGAGATGTCGTACGTTTTGATGGTGCCGTGGATCTGTAATGCGGCCAACTCGGCCCCGACGTCGAATCGGCCATCGGAGCCTGAGAGGACCAGCTTGGTTCCGTGAACTCCAATGGGAACGGCATAGGCTCCGATGAGGAACAACAAACGATCCGGATCTTGGCCCATGATTCCGTTGAGGTTCAGCGTTGCGCCGTCGAACAGCACGTTGCCGACTTCGATACCGGCCCCGAAACGGTTTCGCGAGATCCTATTGAAGCCGTAGTTGTTGTAATCCAACGTGGCGTGAATCGGCAGCTTGTCTTCAGCTTTGACGTGCACATTCGTCGAGCCGGTCGAGGCGCCCGGCTCCAGTAAAGCGGAGACCTTCAGGTTTGGATACTCGTTGAGCAGAAGCAGCGCACGCTCGAGCGCGACGTTCCGGACAACTTTGTCCTCCATGGCTTGGGCGAACCTGCCGCGAATGAATTCGGTCGAATAATGCTGATTGCCGGTGACGAAGATTTCTCCAACTCGGCCTTCCAAAATTGCGATGGTGACCACGCCGAATCGGATTTGTTGTTGCGGCACGTAGGTCGTCGCGAGCGTGTAACCTTTCTGTTTGTAGAGACCTGTGACGCTAGCCGCGACCTCCTCGAGTCCAGACAGGGTGAGCGAGCGGCCGACGCTAGGCTGAGTGAGCGCTTCCAGCTCGGCTTGCGATATCACCGTGTTTCCGGTGAAAGAAAATCCCTTCACCAGCAGGCTGTCGTTAGGGGCAGTTGGTTCGGCAAAGGTTGGTGACGAGAAGCCAACCAGACACGTACTGAGTAAGAGGATGAACCACCAGCCGATTCGTCGATGTCCTGGGTAAGGTATGTGGTCCATCCGTTGTCGCTTCACTTTGCCATCAAGCTATGCCAAGATATTCAACAATTGACGCGCATCCACATTTCGCAATGAGGTCGCAAGCTTGTTGGCGTGGATCTTAATCTTGAGTCTTGCGTCGGCGTGGTCCGGCTGTGCGATTCACCCAAATCCTTCGTCGGAACCCCGTACGAAGGATTCGGTCGAGGGCCAGCCCCCTCCGGACGTCGAAAACACAGAACCGCCAAGACGACCAGCAACCACCTGCCCACCAGGGATGCGTGGATCTTGCTAACTGTGTGATTTCAAGCAAGATGGGCGCGGCTAGGGTCATTTGACCCTAGCGTGGAATGGAGAACAAGGCAATGAAATATCTGTTTTTATACGTAGTAGCCCCGCAGCGAGGGATTCACCCTTCTACCGCTCTCTCGGACGATCGATCATGACAATACGAGACGATCTCGCGCGCGCATTTCATGACACGCAGTCGTTCAAGTGGGATCCGATTAAAGGATTCACATTGGCGTCCGGTCAGACCAGTCCCTTCTACGTCGATTGTCGATCTTTAATGGCGCACCCGGGATCACGCCGTCTTGTGGCCCACCTCGCATACGAATCATTGCGGCCGGTCGAACTCGACTGCCTTGGTGGACTGGAAATCGGAGCGATTTCCATTGCCACCAGCATCTCGGATTTTGCGTTCGTGGCCCAACCTCCACGAACGTGGCGGACCTTTGTGGTGCGGAAGCAGGCGAAGGATCATGGGCTCGGAAAACTTATCGAAGGATCGTTTCAGCCAGGGGACCGCGCTGTGATCGTGGATGATGTGCTCACAAGCGGAGGCTCGCTTCTCAAGGCTGTTTCAGCTGCCAGGGGCGCCGGCCTAACTGTGACGCATGCCTTGGTGATCGTGGATCGGAAGGAGCAGGATGGGCGGCACAAGGTTGAAGCTGAAGGGCTGACGTTGGTGAGCCTGCTGACCATTGACGACCTGACCAGTGCGCAACCAACCCTCTCGTAAATTTCAGCAGAGATTGCTTCACTTACACTGAAATTGAATGCCCCATCGGCGCTCCGGTATGGCTTCCTGCGCGCCTTCTACTGGGCTGACAATGCGGGTTCGTCCTTTGGTTTCCCCCTCTTGTATTATGGTATAGGGGCCGCCGCATTTCTCCTTCATGAGGGCGAGGGCGTTTGTGCGAAACGGAGACAGCATCGGTCCCTGCTCTCCTATGAAGGGATAAACAACCACCCCTCCATCTTCCCTTTCCTGAAGCAGTTTTGCCCCCTCTCCACAGCCGACCAAGGTAATGAAAAAGAGGACGGCGAGGCTTGACCAGATCTTCATATGTTCCCTATCATACTCATGAGAGTGATTCTCAGTCGAATGATTCACCGCTCTGTTTTTCTGTAGAAAGGAGGCAACCATGGCTTTGCGCATTGTCGCCGTAATTCTCGGTCTGTTTCTGCTGTCTGCGATTTCAATCAGTGGTGTATCAGCCCATCATTCCTACTTGCTCACAGTCCAGCAATTACGTGCTGGATTGACTAAGGCGCCTTCGATGCCGCAGAAGGGTTTCATCCTGATCGATGTCCGAACTGCGGAAGAACATGCGGCAGGATTCATTCCCGGAACCGATCTGAACATCGACTTCAGGGAAATTCAAGCTCGGCATCGGGACATCGGAGCCAAGCTGGAGGACCATCTGGTGGTCTATTGCCAGTCTGGACATCGCAGCAACATTGCGGCAGAAACACTCGCCGATTTGGGCTACCGTCATGTCTATAACGTCAGCGGCAGCATGAATGCCTGGCTTGCAGCAGGCTTTCCGGTTGAATCGGGACGCCGCTGAAAGAGTCCGCAGCCTTTTCAGACGGTTAAGTCTCAGGTCGAGGCTGAGATCTAAAAAGTCTGACGTTCACTCAGTCTTGACCTTGACCTCAGCCTACACTGTCTCAACACACTCACTTATCCACGGTCTTGGCACCGGCTTGGTCCCGTCGTGGACTGATCCCGATCACGGCTGGTAGTCCGATGTGAGTTGCGATACTGTCTTCTAATAGGTGTGTCCAGCTGTGTAACCCGGCCATTTTAGTCGTAGCTTGTTGGAGCAAGGGGCTGACGGCGATGTCGGAAGAGGATCCTCCGTCCATGGCCATGACCTGGCGTAGGGAGGGAAAGGCGTCCCGCAGACATTTCCCAAGAGCATGGAGTGACACCACTTCCGTGGTCTTGAGGACGAAAAGATGTCCATTAATGTGTTCTGCGACGAGAGTCTGATGTGCGCGTTTCCCGGTTTGGCGCACACGGATTTTTCCGGTCCGGTCAAGGAGCATAAGCGATTGCGCAACTTCTCGATAGGGAACATGCTGCTCATCAAAGGTATCAAAGGTCAAATCCAAAACCCGCGCGTGTTGTGAACGATCCTCCGCCGGTTCTGCCACAAACAATCCCAGCCAGGTCGCATGCCGCTTACTCCCAAGCGAACGGCCGTTTCCATAGAGCAGCCCTAGATAGGCATAATTCTCGCGGAAAAGCCCGGCATTGAATACCAAATCATGGCCGGTTCGTTCTTGCCATTGGCGAATATCGAGCGGTTCTGAGAAGCCATCTTGCTGGTAGTAGTGCACGGTAAAGCGATAGCGATCGGGGTCGATTTCGACGGCAACCAGCGGCGCGACGTCTGGGCACTGCGTGTGAGGATTCCAGACTGAAATGGATAAACCATTTCCGAGTTGATCCCCCGTAAGGGTCTGAGCCGTCGTCGTCAAGGGTCCGCCGAATATGACGAAGATGATACCCAGGAGAAATCTGGCGGCAGGGGTGAAAGATAGAGACCAGTGGAAGCTGTTGTCCCGCATCATCGTGTCTCTGGATCGAATAACGTGAGAACCGATATGGAGCGTCAAATCGTTCGAGGGGAAAGGGCATCGGATTCGATGCGAGTCTCGCATGGTCAATGCAGGGCTTTCGAAGGTGTCGATGGGGAGGCGCCGGCCCTGTTCGATGGCACATTGGCATCAAGCAAATTGCGGACTGCCCGGGCAAGCGCCTCAGGAGTGAAGGGCTTTTGCAAGAAACTGCTCGTTCCCTCTTCTAGTCCAGCCATGATACCGACGTCATCCATATACCCCGATATGAATAGGGTTCGTAAATCTGGATAGATTACGGAAAGATGCTGTGCCAGTTCCCGGCCGGCCATGCCGGGCATGACGACGTCGGTCAGAAGAAGCTGAAACGATCCTGCTTGTTGCGTCGCCAGCAAGCAGGCTTCGATCCCGTTCTTGGCTTCTAGGACCCGATAGCCCAGCTTTCGCAGTTCGTCTCGCATGAGCACCCGTACGCTTTGTTCATCTTCCACCAAGAGAATCGTTTCCGTACCTCTCTGCGGCTGTCCCAAGGGCTGGGGCGGCGCGGTGGGGATGACCTCGGACTCGACTCTCGGAAAATACAGGTCGAAGCGCGTGCCGTGGCCTACCCGGCTTTTGACGTCGATGGCGCCACCGCACTGTGTGACAATCCCAAATACCGTGGAGAGGCCCAGACCGCTGCCCTTCCCCTCTTCCTTCGTAGTGAAAAATGGTTCGAAGATATGGGATTGGGTCTTGCGGTCCATGCCGCAGCCAGTATCGCTGACGGCCAACCGGACATAGGGGCCAGGTAGTAACGGGGTGAGGTAGTAGACCGGACTACGGGTCAATTCGACCTGAGCCGTTTCGATCGTGAGCGTTCCACCCTTCGGCATGGCATCCCGCGCGTTGACGACAAGATTGACCAGAACCTGCTCAAGTTGGGCCTGGTCGGCGCGCAGCCGCCCATTCGTCTGATCGAGTTTACTGACGAGCCGAATGTCGTCGCCGATGAGGCGGCGCAGCATGGCTTCCAAACTCATGACCGCGGTATTGAGCGACAGAGTTCTCGGGTCCAGCGATTGTTTGCTACTGAACGTGAGTAGTTGCCGAATCAACGTCGCGGCCCGTTCGCCGGCCTTCAGTGTTTCTTCGATCTTTCCGCGAAGGGGGTGCAGCGGGCCGAGTTCTGTCAAGAGGACTTGACTGTAGCCCATGATGACGGTCAGGAGATTATTGAAGTCATGCGCAATCCCTCCGGCCAACCGGCCAACTGCTTCCATCTTCTGGGACTGCCTAAACTGTTTCTCGCTCTGCCGAAGAGCCTCTTCTGCCCGCTTCCGTTCGGCTTGGTTATCAAGTTCACGCAATGCGCGCTGGACCGAGGGCACCAATCGTCCGAGCCGTTGCTTGAGCACGTAGTCCGTCGCGCCTTGATGCATGGCATCGATAGCCAGTTCCTCTCCGATGGTGGCAGAGACAAAAAGGAAGGGCACATCAGGGCAGTGCTGACGTGCCAAGGTGAGCGCCGTCATCCCGTCGAATCCCGGGATCGAATAGTCCGCCAGGATCAGATCCATCCGGCCTTCCTTGAGTGCCGCTACAAATGCCTGACGCGTGTCGACGAGTTGCGACTGGCAGGGGATCCCGCCCTCGATCAAGGTGGTCGTAATGAGTTCCGCGTCGACCGGATCGTCCTCGAGGTGGAGCAGGCGGAGTGGGGGTTTCACAGATCCTTTGTGGAAAGACTACTCGTTCGGGTCAGAGCCTTCGGGGGGCGGTTCGTTGATCACACCCCAAAATACACCAAGTTCTTTCACGGCCGTGATGAACTGCTGAAACTCAACCGGCTTTACCACGTAGGCGTTAGCGCCCAACGCATAGCTTTGGGCTAAATCACGCTCCTCGCGCGAAGACGTGAGCATGACGACGGGAATCGGTTTCAAGTTTACATCGTTTTTAATGGTTTTTAGGACCTCGAGCCCGTCGACTTTTGGCATCTTGAGATCCAGGAATACGACCACGGGATTGCCCTGCTGCCTGGAAGCAAAGACTCCGCGGCAATAGAGGTAGTCGAGGACTTCAGCTCCGTCATGGCAGACCACTACTTTGTCGGCAATGTGATGCTCTTCCATGGCGGCCAGCGCAAGCTCAGCGTCACGCGGATTATCTTCAGCAAGCAGGATGGGCTTGACCGTGGTCATCTGAGAGACCTCGCGAGCGGGAGCGAAAAGTAGAAGGTGGCCCCTTGGTCCAACGCCCCTTCGGCCCAAGTCTTCCCACCATGCCGATGGATGATCCGGCGTACATTGGCGAGACCGATGCCGGTGCCTTCAAATTCGTCACTCCGATGAAGGCGTTGAAATACGCCGAACAACTTGTCCACATACTGCATATCGAACCCTACCCCATTATCACGCACGAATACCTCGGCTTCAACAGAGTTCCGTATGACGGCGCCGATCTCGATCTTGGTCTCCGGCCTCGTAGCTGTAAATTTCAGCGCATTGGAGATCAGATTCGCGAAAACTTGGCGCAACATGGCCGGATCTCCTGACACATTAGGTAGTGGGTGCATTGTCCAGGAGATTGTCCGCCCTTGCAAGTCAAGACGTAAATCGTGAAGGACGGTCTTGACGAGTTGATCCAGGTTGACCGTCGTGCGGAGCATATCCTGGCGACCCATGCGGGAAAAGACGAGCAGGTCGTCGATCAGTTGTCCCATCTGCTTCGCGGAGCCTGAAATCGTCTGCAGATAGCGGCGGGCTTTGTCGTTGAGCGTCTCACCGGCCACCTTGGACAACAGTGCCGCATACCCATCGATATGACGAAGCGGGGCACGCAGGTCGTGCGACACGGAATAGCTGAACGCTTCTAATTCTTTATTGGAAGCCTCGAGCAACTCGCCACGGGTCTGCAACTCCGCGGCCACGCGGCGTCGCTCCGTGACATCGTGATGGATCAGAAAGTACACGGATCCCAAGAGGACCAATTGCAGGAGCGCACCGAGGCCGAGCAAGGCTATCGTATTATTCGTGCTTCCAGCGGATTGAGTCACGCGGGCATGAATCGCTCGTTGTTCAGCCGAGTCGAGTTCCGTCATTAGGCTATGGATTCCCTCGAGCTCGTTCTTTGCCGCTCCGGAGAGTGCGAGATGGCGGACACCTTCATAGCCAAGCTTCTCACGCTGGGTGATGGCTTCCGCCTCTGCGCCCAATTGCCTGGCGATGAGCCGTTCGAGTGTCTCCACGCGATCCCGTTGTTCAATTCCCTCGTTTGTCAGGCCTCTGAGATACCGAAGGTATTCGGGCATTCGTTCAACAGCGGTCAGGTAGGATGTGAGGTACGACTCATCGCCGGTGACGAGATAGCGCCGATGGCCGCTTTCAGCTGCGCCAAGGGCTTCTCCGACTGAATTAAGGAGTTGCAGCAATTCGTGGCTTTTGGTATCGAGCCGGTTATTCTCGATCAAGACGGCGGTGTTGCGGTAGGAGATGGCGCTGATGACCACAATGCAGGCAAAGACAAGCCCAAATCCAGCAAGGACGCGTCGTTCGATCGACCAATGGATGAACCATCCCCTGAGCCCGCCGGTCTTGGGAGTCGGCGCCGGTCTGGTGTCGGGAACCGGTTCAGATCGAACGGGTAAGGGCGTGGCTGGACGTTCCTGGGTGACGGATTCCATGGTTCAAACACGCACGGGCGTGGGGAGATAAGCCAATGTCGTAGAAACTGTACCCTCCTCCAGAAGACCCTGCAAGAAATATTTTAGCAGAATGCTCGCCGTACGCTGGGGAACTGTCCCCGGAGCCTTAGCCGCCGAACGGGATGACGGTAGGGGGAACGGGAAGGGCTGCGGTTGGATCAGCCACGTTTGAAAATACCAAAATGGCCGAGACAACCCAATCGGTGACGGGCTGTGGATAGATGCCGATCGCGAGGGTGCCGGCGAGACAGACGTAGACCACCGCTTTGATCGGGCCCGATACTTTAAGAGGTGACCGGTCATGGGGTTCGCTCACGTACATCTTCTTCACGACGATGAGGTAGTAGTACATGGAAATGACGATGTTGATGAGCCCGACAGTGATGAGTATGTAGAGCCCTTCTTTTATGGCCGCGACAAAGATGTACAATTTGCCGATGAAGCCGGCCAGCGGAGGCACCCCAGCCAGAGACAAGAGAAAAATCAGCATAGAAAAGGCGAGAAAAGGCGACCGACGGCCCAGGCCGCTGTAGTCCTCGATTTCCTCACTGCCGATAGCTTCGCTGACAGCGATGACAATGGCGAATGCGCCGAGATTGGCGAACAGATAAGCCACGAGGTAGAACAACATCGCGTCGCTGCCCATCTTCGTACCAGTCGCAAGACCGATCAGCACGTTGCCGATCTGGGCGATACCGGAATAGGCCAAGAGCCGTTTCATGTTCTTTTGGGCGATGGCCACGATGTTGCCGTAGGTCATGGACAGGATGGACACAGCGACAATCAGCAGGACCCAGACCGGCTTAAAGGTTGTCAAGGCAACGAGGAACATTCTCAGGAGGATGGCAAAGGCCGCTCCCTTTGGTGCGATCGAGAGGAACGCCGTCACCGGTGTCGGCGATCCATGATAGGTGTCTGGAATCCATGAGTGGAAAGGCACGGCGCCGATTTTGAATCCTAGTGCGGCGAAAATCAGCAGGAAGCCAATGGCCAATCCAGGTGTGGCCTCTGCCGCCTTCATATCGGAAAACACCAGTTTGCCTGTTTCTCCGTAGACCAAACTGATGCCATAGGCGAGGAGAGCTGCGGCAAAGATGCCCAGGATGAAAAACTTGATGCCCGCTTCGTTCGAAGCCGTGTCCTCGCGGAGATACGCCACGAGGACATAGAAGCCAAGGGTGGAAAACTCCAGGGTGACGAAAACCGACAGCAGATCGTTCGCGGAAGCCATAAACATCATTCCGAGAGCCGACATGACGATCAGGGAATAATACTCTCCGCGGAAAAACTTGAATCGATGGATGAAATCGACGGAGGCCAGAATGACGAGGATCGTCGATCCGACGATGAACATTTTGAAGAACAGGGCCATCCGGTCGAGCGCAAACATGTTCGCAAAGAGGGTCCCGGTGATACCGGAGATATCGAACCAGACCAGGCAACCCAGGGTAGCGACAAGCCCCGCGATGCTGAAGTAGGCTAATTGTTCGTTGGGCAGCCGAGGAAACGAGAAATCAATGATCAGGATGAGACATAACCAGGACGTGAGCAGGATCTCCGGTAACAGCAACAAGAGATCGGAGGGAGACATTGTGAACGCGAAGATCATTGATCGCTCCGTGAGGCGTCAGGCGTGAGAAGCGAAACGTCACCAGGGAGCGCGGCCAAGTTCTGCGGGGAAGAATCAACCCTCGCTTCACGTTTCACGCCTAACGTTTCACGTTCTTGCGAGGCCACCGGCACGACGCGGGTGATCTTTGCAATCAAGGGATCGACGCCAGACCGCACCACATTGTAGAGGTGCATGGGGAAAAAAAAGAACCCGACGCTGACGGTAATCATGATCAAGAGCGGAAGACGATCGGCGACGGAGACTGCGTCATGTGCGTGACTGTACTTCTGATCCATGGGTCCATAGAAAAGTCCGCGCATCATCTTGAATAAATAGGCCAGGGTCAAGACGATGCCGACCACCGCCACGATGACTTGGAACGGATACTTGTTCCAACTGCCGACGATGATCATCACTTCGGCGATGAAATTCACGGTGCCGGGCACGCCGATTGAGGCCATACAAGCCACCACGAAACAGCCTGAGATGAACGGCATGCGATTCGAGAGCCCGCCGAGCGAGGGAATATCGCGGGTGTGCGTCTGATCGTATACCCACCCGGCCATGGCAAAGAGCATGCCCGTGGCCATGGCGTGGGCGAACATATACATCACCGCCCCAGTCAAGCTGATGTAGTCCAGGGCGGCCATGCCTAAGAAGACATAACCCATGTGACTGGAACTGGAATATCCAATCACATACTTCGTGTCTTTGGCGTAGTACGCCACAAACCCGCCGTACACGATACTGAACATGCAGAGCACGGCCGCGATGGGCATGAGTTCTCTGGTGGTCTCCGGCAAAATCTCAAAGGCCACCCGGATGATGGAAAAATGGCCGAGCTTCATCAGCACTCCCGCGTGCAACATGCTTGTGGCGGCCGGCGCGGCTGCGTGGCCCACAGGAGACCAGGAGTGCAGCGGCCATAACGGTGCAATCGAGGCAAAGCCGAAGAAGATCAGGATCCAAATGATCTTATCCAGCGTCGTGCCCAAGACGGGGATGTTCATCAACTTGGCCTGTTCACGCAGAACTAGAATGTCGAAGGTATTGAGCCCTGCGTACTTGTAGATCAGCAAGATGCCCATCAGCGCCGCGACGGCAAAGGCCGAGAGGAAGAGTACCAGTTTCATCGCGGCGTACTCTTTACTGTTAGACCCGAAGTTGAGGATGAACCCGACCGAATCCCGCAGTTTGAGGCCTTCCGGATCCGTCATCTCGTTGTATGTTTTTGTGTGGCTTCCCCACATACCCAACAGGAGATACATGGGGATCACAGACATTTCGTAGAAGAAAAAGAGAAAGAATAGATCCAACGACATGAAGACGCCGATCGTAGCGGCGGCGAGGATGAGCAGCCAGATATAGAATTCTTTCGTCCGATCCTTGATATGCCAGGAAACAAAAATGCCCGCGAACAACAAGATGCCCGATGCCAGCACCAGCGGGGTGCCGATCCCATCCACTCCGAGGTGGAGTGAGATGCCCAGTTGGCGGGACCATTCAAATCGCTGGACGAACTGGAAGCCTCCCTTCACGTAATCGTAGGCGTAGAACAAATAGAGTGAGGCAAGCAATGAGACAAGCGCTGATCCTGCCGCGATCCCACGCACAAGCATCATTTGGCGGTTGGAAACGAAGATCAGCGCGATGGCCCCCACGAAGGGGGCAAACAGGATGTAGAGCAGCGCGTAATCGGCCATACGATTCAATCCACCCTTACCGGCTGTTTGGGCTCGATCGACGCCACGGTCCCCCGGTCCAGTCGATCGACTAACGCCTGCACCGACCCGTTCATCATTCTCAAGAAAGGAGCGGGATAGAGGCCAATCCAGAGGATCATCACCGACAAGGAAGCTGCAATGAGCATTTCGCGGGGATGCAGATCGCTGATGGAGTCCTTGACGGCTTTGCCAAGCGGCCCCAACATCGACCGCTCGTAGTACCAGAGAAAATAGGCTGCACTAAAGATGACGCCAGTGACAGCAATCCCACCATACAGCCAATTGGCCTTGAAGGTTCCCAAGAGGATGAGGAATTCACCGACGAAACCGTTGGTGCCCGGCAAGCCGATCGATGCCAGCCCGATGAATAAAAAAAAGCTTGCGAGCACGGGGGTCTGTTTGGCCATGCCGCCGAATGAGCCCAGTTGGGTGCTCTGCTGCCGTGAGTAGAGAAAACCCGCGATAAAGAACAATCCCGCGGTGCTGAACCCCAAGTTGATCATGGTGAGCAAGCTGCCTTGAAGACCCTGATAGTTAAGAGCGAAAAGGCCGATCACCACAAATCCGAGATGACTGATGCTGCTGAATGCGAGAAGCCGGCGAAAATCTTGCTGGACCAGCGCCATGATGGCCCCATAGAGAATCGCCGCCAATCCCAGCGCCATGATAATCGAAACGACAGTCTGGCTTTTCGATGCGTCGGGAAGCAACGGAATACTAAACCGGATGAAGCCGAATGTTCCAAGCTTCAGCCCAGCCAGTACCACCGCCATGCCGATCGGACCTTCGAGAAGGGCGTCTGGAAGCCAGGTGTGGAAGGGGAACACCGGAGCCTTGAACGCGAAGCCGAGGAACAGCAGCCAGAAAATGAGGATTTGTTGGCTGAGCGGGATCGGAACGGAAAGCAGTTCCAATAAGTCAAACGAGTAGGTCTGCTCCATATGGCGTAACGTCGCCCACTGGTGATAATTGATGTCCAGGAGGGCGATGCCCACCAACATAAAGACACTGCCAAGCAAGGTATAGAGCACGAATTTCAGTGCGGCATAGTGCCGCTCCGCTCCTCCGCCCCAGAGCTTGATCAGAAAGTAACTGGGGATGAGCATGAGTTCCCAAAAGACGAAGAAGAGGATCAAGTCGATAGAGAGAAAGACCCCCATCGTGGTCGTCTCGAGGGCAAGGAGCGCCATCATATAGAGCTTCACTTGATGGCGGATGGTATCCCAGGAATAGATGATGATGAGGACCGCAAGGAATGCGGTGAGTCCAACGAAGAGGACGCTGATCCCATCAACTGCAAGGTGGTAACTGACCCCGAGGGCGGGAATCCACGGCACATGTTCGGAAAATTGCATGGCAGCCGATTCGGGAATGAATCGTAAAAGCACGAATACAGAGAGGGCCAACTCCAGGAGCGCGATCGTTAAGGCGGAGGTCCGGACCATGTCCTCGTCGTCGAACAGCCACAGGACGACGGCCCCGATGACGGGGAGAAAAAGAATACAGGTGAGAATCGGAAACGTTGACGCCAGTTCTTCTAACATCGCAGTGCTTTACAGTTGCATGATGAGCTGAATAACGACCGCCAGCAGAAAGAGCCCTGCCACTATGATGGCGGCATAATGATGCACCATCCCGCTCTGCAGTCGCCGCCATTGGCGGGCTGCGAGATGGTTGCCGTATCCGATCACATTGAGGCCGCCGTAGATCACGTATTTCTCCGCCCACGTCGAACCAGCCGCGGCCAATCCGGCCAGCTGCGCGACGCCGTGCACGAGGCCGTCGATCACAGTGCGGTCGAACCAATCGAGCACAAATCCCAGCTTCTTGGCCGGCTCCACCCATAACAGATCATAGAGTTCATCGACATAGTACTTGTTGAGCAAGATCCTGTAGCCCGCCTGAAATTGTGCGGCCAGGCGGTCCGGCGCCGAAAGATTCACGCTATAAAAATAGTGCGCGAGGCCCCAGCCCAGCAACGCAATCCCTGTGGCAACCATCATAAGCATGAGCACGAGCCCGGTGCTCACGTCATGCTCCCCTCCCGTGCCCGCAACCGGTGCAAGAAATTGATGGAGCCAGCCCTGTTCAGGGGGAAAGCCCAGAAATCCACCAAGAATAGACAGCACACCTAACACCATGAGCGGACCGACCATCACCATAGGAGACTCATGGACATGTTCCTCCGTATGATGGTCCATGCGAGATGCTCCATAAAAGGTCAGATAGATCAGGCGGAACATGTAGAAGGAAGTCAAGAGTGCGCCGACGGCAGCCATGCCGTAGAGCAGATAGTGGTGATGCGTGAAAGCATGGGCCAGGATTTCATCTTTGCTCCAGAAGCCTGCCAACGGCGGAATGCCTGCAATGGCGATCGTGCCGACCAGAAACAGTCGATAAGTCCAAGGGATTTTTTTGCTGAGGCCACCCATCTTTCGAATGTCTTGTTCGCCCGAGAGCGCGTGGATCACCGATCCGGCCGTGAGGAACAAGAGGGCCTTGAAGAAGGCATGGGTCATGAGGTGGAAGATGGCAGCCGTATAGGCCCCAATCCCGCACCCGAGAAACATGTACCCAAGCTGGCTCACGGTCGAATAGGCCAGAACTCGCTTGATGTCCGTTTGCACGAGGCCGATGGTGGCGGCAAACAAGGCTGTGAGTCCGCCGATGACGCCAACGATCGTCATGGCCGTCGGCGACAAATCGAAAATGGCATGGTTCCGTACGATCATGTAGACCCCGGCTGTCACCATCGTTGCCGCATGGATCAATGCGCTGACGGGTGTCGGACCTTCCATTGCATCCGGGAGCCAGGTGTAGAGAGGAAGTTGAGCCGATTTGCCGACTGCTCCGACGAGGAGACAGAGTGCAATCGCGGTGGCCATCTCCGGCGAGAGCTGGCCGATCTGGGAAAAAACTTTCGTATAATCGAGCGTCTTGAAATTGACAAAGATGAGAAAGATGGCCAGAAGGAATCCCGCGTCCCCGATGCGGTTCACCACAAAGGCTTTCGAGGCAGCCTTTGCAGCGGAGACCTTGTCGTAGTAGTAGCCGATCAACAGATAGGAACAGAGTCCCACCCCTTCCCAGCCGATGAAGAGCACCACATAGTTGTTCCCCATGACGAGGAGCAACATAGAGACCATGAAGAGGTTCATATAGGTGAAGAATCGTGTGAATCCACTTTCCCCATGCATATAGCCGACGGAATAAACGTGGATCAGGAGCCCAACCCCCGTGACGACGAGCAGCATCATGCATGTGAGAGGATCGACAAGGTATGCGAGATTGACGGTGAGGTCACCGCCGAAAATCCATTGATAGACAATGACTTCATGGGGCGTGCCGGTCTGTAGGATGTCTGCAAACACGCCGATTGTGCAGAGAAACGACAAACCCACCGATCCCCAAGCAAGCCGGTGCGCGACATCGTGGGAATACCGCCTGCCGAAGAACCCATTCAGGATCACGGCCAGTAAGGGAAACAGCGGAATGAGCTTGATGAGCAGATCCGTCACGTTACCACTTTAAGAAGTTCATCTCGTCCACGTTCGTGGAGATCTTTCCACGGAACACGACGATGATGATGGCCAGCCCGATCGCCGCTTCTCCGGCAGCAATGGCGATGATAAAGAGTGCCACCAGTTGACCCGCCATAGATTCCAGGTAATGGGAGAAGGCAACGAAGTTAATGTTCGCCGCGTTCAACATGATCTCGACAGACATGAGCACGATGATGAAGTTCCGCCTGATCAATACGCCGAGCAGGCCGGTGATAAAGAGCACGGCGCTGACGGCGACATATGCGCTGAGTGGAATCATAGTTACCCGTGAGGAGTGAGGCGTGAGGCGTGAGGCGCACGAACCCTTGTCTGTTCTGCTGTCGCTCGTCCCTTCACGCCTAACCCCTTACGCCTTACGTTCTTTGTTGGCCGGTTTCGGCGTTTTTGCGAGCACGATCGCTCCGATGACGGCTCCCAGCAAGAACACCCCGACGATTTCGAACTGCAACAGATACTCGCTGAACATCTTGATCCCGACCGCGTGGGTACCCCCGACCTCAAGTATCACCTCGGTCGGCGCATCGCCCTTTGCGCCTCCGAATGGTGAGCGGACCAGGAGTGCCAGCACGTACAATGATCCGATGGCTGCTGGCCCCAGAAAGTACAGGTAGGAGGAGTGGAAATACCGGTCGTCGGTTTTCAAGTTCATGAGCATCAGCACGAAGAGATACAAGACGAGGATCGCACCGGCATAGACGATGATCTGCACGGCCCAGAGGAACTCGGCGTTGAGGAGAATGAAAAGTCCTGAAACATGGACCAACAAGGCCAGAAGCGCCAGACCGCAATGCACCGGGTGCTTGAGCGAGACCGTCAAGACACCCGCAGCAATACTGGCCAATGCGAAATAGGCAAAAAAGATCGAAACCATCGATTGCTTAGCTCAGATGCTTGGGTGGTGGTTGGGTCGACTTGAGTACCGATTGCGGGAAGTAGTACCGATATTCCCGGCTTTCCTCGACGTTCTGTTCCTGGTTGTGCGCGTACAAGTATTTTTTCGCATCGTCGAGATGACGCTCACCGATTTCGTACAGCCGCTTCTTGTCGAACAGCAAGGTGCGCTTATCGTGGGTCGAGAACTCGTACATCTTCGTCATAGCCAGCGCATTAACGGGACAAGCCTCGACACAGTAGCCGCAAAAGACGCATTTCGTAATGTCGATGTAAAACTCGCTAGCAAATCGCTGCAACGGACGCGCCGGATCTTCCAAGCTGATGACCTTGATGCAGCGGGATGGGCAGGCGGCTTCGCAGAGATCACAGCCGACACAACGTTCCTGGTGATCGTCGTAGCGTAGGAGTGCGAGTGCTCCTCGGTGGGTGTCGGGAAGGGTTCGCTGCTCCCGTGGATACTGAAACGTCATGGGTTTGTGGAACATGTGCTTGAACGTCACCTTCATGGCGTCCCAAATCTCATAGAACAAGGCGGCCTGGAGGATTTGCTTTGTTAGTGTGGCAACACTCATGTCCGTTATCTGCTCCCTCTTATACCTTTTCGATCGTCACGCGGGTCCGCTTGAACGAAGGAACTCCGGTCGTCGGATCGACCTGAACCGACATCAAATCCTTCACAGGCGGCTCATTGAAATGCTCCGGGAAGAAGCAGGTCTGTGGCGCGACAGATTGATCAGGTTGCACCGCCAATTGCATTGAGCCGAGGTCAGACGTGAGGCGCACCGCCATCCCCTCACCCACTGCAAGCTGTTCCATATCTTGAGGATTCATTCTGAGCCGCCCGGTATTGGGGGCAATCGTGATGAGCCCTGGAGCTTCAGTGGACAGCTTGCCGGAATGATACAAGACCTGTCCCATCAACAACGCGAAGGGGCGACGGTTCTCGGAGTCTGATGGAGCAGGGGCTTGATAGCGTGCTGCCACATCGGTGGCGTAGCCGTTGGAGAGATAGCGGTCCACCATCGGCACAACCTTGCGCGGCTGTCCTAGGTTGTAATACCCGGGCAGCAACTTCATGATCTCAGCTTGAATATCGTTCGGAGATTCGTATTCCCATTGACAGCCCAGCGCGTTGGCCAAGGCCGTCATGATGTGCCAGTCCGGCAAACTTTCCCCGACGGGATCGATGGCCTCACGGACGCGCAGAACTCGGCCTTCCAAGTTGGTGAAGGTGCCGTCCTTTTCGGCAGAGGTACAAGCCGGCAACACCGCATGCGCCATCCGCGCAGTCTCGGTCAGGAACGGATCCTGAACGACGAGCAATTCCAGTCGGTCCAGCGCGGCGCGGACTTCCATCGATGCAGGCAATGTGGCGAGCGGGTTTTCTCCGATGACATAGAGGGCGCGGATCTGGCCGCTCCTGCAGCGCTTGAGAATTTCGACGAGATTCGCGCCAGAGCCAGCCGCTGGGAGCGTGACGTCCCAGGCCTTGGCAAAGCGATCGCGAGCCGTCTGATCATTGAACGAAGCTTGACCAGGGAGGAATTCCGGCGCGGCGCCCATATCCACGGCGCCTTGCTCGTTCGGCTCTTCTGTCACCGTATTCACCCCGCAGCCAGGTTGGCCCAACTTGCCTGTGACCCAGGCGAGGTCGATCAGTTTTAAGACGTTCTGATACCCGTCTGGCTGGCGAACGATGCCTTCGGCGCAAAGAATGATGGCCCGGGACGCTTCCGCGAAGATCGCCGCAATATCTTTTAATGATTCGACCGACATGCCGGTCTGAGCAGCCACCTGCTCTAACGAGATGTGGGCCACGGCGGCCTTCAAGGATTCGAAGGCTTGTGGATGTTTCTTGATGCTCTCTTCGTCGATCAAATCTAGCTCCAGGGTAGCTTTCACAAGTCCGTCGATCACGAGTCCCTCCGTTCCCGACTTGATCAGGACAGGATGGGACGCAAGCTTGGCCATGTTCGTGATAGCGGAATCGATGACGACTACTTGCGCTTTATAGACGCGAATAGCTTCTTTGATACGCACAGCCGTGAGCGGGTTTGTCTCCGAGATATTAGAACCGATGAGTATCACTGCTTGGGCTTTTGTCAGGTCTTCCCAGTCGTTCGGGCTCCGTCCAATTCCCAAGGCGTGCCGAGAGGCATGGACGAAGTTGAGATGGCCGTAGCGCGCGCTGCTATCGAGATGGTTCGTCCTGAACCCTGCGCGCATGAGTTTCTGAAAGAGATACAGCTCTTCGTTGGTACAGCGGGCGGTGATCAGACCGGCAATCGCATCTGGTCCGTTCTTGCGTTGGATTTCTGAGAATCGATCCACCACCTGGTGCATGGTTTCGAGCCAGGGAGTTTCGACGAGCTGATTACCCTTACGAAGGAGAGGTTGCTTCAGACGTGCGGCGCTATCGATGTACTCGAAGCCGAAACGCCCTCGCACACAGAGTCCGCCGTGCCCCTTGGCCGTCTCGGCTCGGTCGCCCCATTTGTTCTTCCAGGACAGAGGCGAGGTCACACGGACGACTTCCGCATCCTTGGTCTCAAGATACATCTGGCAGCCGTCCCCACAGTAGTTACAGGTTGTTGTGGTTTTTTTCATCTGCCACGGCTTGTATAAATATTTAGAGAACTTGTTCGTGATCGCGCCGACCGGGCAGACGGCGAGGCAGTCTCCACAGAACTCGCAGGACAATGCGAGATCTCCCTTCGGCACCACTTGATTGAATCCGCCCTTCTTCATGAATTGGAGCGCGTCGATCATCAACACGTCTTTACAAACGTTGATGCATTCCGCGCAGGCGATGCAGCGGTTCATATTGAAGTCGAGCACGGGGCTGCGCGTATCTTCCGGAATAAATTTCTGCTTCGCGTTAGCCAGATTCGTCACGCCGTGCCGGAAAGCCATGTCTTGCAGTTCGCAGTGGCCGTCGGCGTCGCAGACCGGGCAGTCGAGCGGATGGACCGAAAGATGTTTTTCCACTGCTTTCTTCCTGGCTTGAAAGAGTTCGTCCCCCTCGGTTTTGATAATCATGCCGGCTGCAGCTTTGGCGGTGCAGGACCGGACAGGAGCTTTCTTGCCCTCCTGCATGACCAAACACATACCGCAGGAACCGAAGGGATCGAAGGTGTAGTGGTAACACATGGCCGGGATGATCTTGCCCGTGCTCGATATCACATCATAGAGCGAGACCCCGCTCTTTGCTGTCACAGACTTCCCATCGATCGACAGTTCGATCGTAACTGCTTCCACGTCGGGATTGGTTGCTGGCTTCAAACCCATGTTGCTTCCTCGTGAAAAGTGAAACGAAATCGCCGCTCTACCATTTACTTTTCACATCGTCCACTTCGCGTCTATCGGTCGCACTCCCCCATCACAATGTCGTAGGTCCCGAAGATCGTGACCGCATCGGAGATCATGTAGCCTCTGGACATATGGTCGAATGCGCCCATGTGAATAAAGGAGGGGGCGCGAATTTTCAAGCGGTAGGGTTTCCCGCCGCCCGTGCTGACGATGTAGAATCCCAACTCCCCCTTATGCGCTTCTGTTCCACAATAGATCTCTCCCGGAGGGGCGTCGAAGCCCTGCGAGAAAAGCTTGAATTGCTGGATCATGGATTCCAGATTCGTAAAGACTCGTTGCTTTGGCGGCAACGTGACGCTAGGCACATCGGCCATAATGGGGCCGTCCTGCATCTGCTCTAGGCATTGCCGGATGATTTTCACGCTCTCGTAGAGTTCCTGGACGCGGATCCAGTACCGGTCGTAGGTATCGCCGTTCTTGCCGAGCGGCACACTGAATTCACATTTCGGATAGGCCGAGTAAGGCTGGGCTTTACGGAGGTCGTAGTCGACACCGGAGCCGCGGAGCGTTGGGCCACTCAGGCCGAAGCTCACGGCGTCTTCCGCTGAGATAATGGCCACTCCTTTGGTCCGCCCGACCCAAATCCGGTTCGTCTCCAGGAAGACCATGTACTCGTCGATTTTTGGCGGAAAGTAGTCCAGGAACTGCTTGAGTTTATTAAGCAACGAGGACGTGAAGTCCCGCTCGACGCCGCCGATGCGATACCAACTGGTGGTGAGGCGCGCGCCACAAAGTTCGTCGAACCAATCCATCAAAATTTCCCGATCACGGAAACAATAGAAAAAGACGGTCATGGCTCCAATGTCGAGCGCCTGGGTGCCGAGCCAAAACTGATGGCCGATGATTCGTTGGACCTCTGCCACGATCGTGCGTAGGTACTCTGCACGGTCCGGCACGGTAATATTCATCAGCTTTTCGACCGCGCGACAGTAGGCGAAATTGTTGTACATCGCGCAGACATAGTCGAGCCGGTCGGTATGGGGGATAAATTGGTGATAGGTGCCGTCTTCCGCAAGCTTCTCCACCCCGCGGTGCAGATATCCCAACACGGGGGTAGACTTGACGAGGCGTTCTCCTTCTAATTCGAGGATCACTTTTAGCACCCCGTGGGTAGCAGGGTGCTGGGGGCCCATATTGAGCAGCAGTTCTTCCGTGCGCAGGGTTGGAAGAGTCTCGCTTCCCGGATGGGCCAGATCGATCTTGTAGACGGTTGTTCGTTGATCTTCAAAGGCCATCGTTCGTCCTACCGAGCCGTTTCGTCCAGAAACTCGAATGTGTCGCGCCAGCCCTTGCCCCGGAGCGGAAAATCTTTTCGCAACGGGTAGCCTTCTGTATAATCATCCGGCATGAGGATTCGGCGAAGATCCGGATGGTGCCGGAATCGGATTCCCATCATGTCGTAGACTTCACGCTCCATGAAATCTGCGCCTTTCCAGAGATCCGTCAGAGAATCCACAATGCAATCCGACTCCGGCACCCTGGTCTTGAGTCGAATCCGCTGGCGTTTCCTGATCGAGTAAAACTCGTAGACAACTTCAAATCGCTCTTCGTCGTCAGGCCAGTCGACCGAACTCACATGCACGATATAGTCGAAGTCCATGGCCGGGTCGTCATGAAGGAATTGAGCGACCTCATGGAGTCGATCCCGCGTCACAGTCACCGCAAGATCGCCACGCCATTCGACGGCTTTGACGAAGCCGGCAGAAAAGTTTTCTTGGAGTCGGCTGGCCATTTGCTGCAAAGACATCGATCGAGACCTATATTTTCAGACTGGGCTTGACCTGATCCGGTTGCTTCTGAAACACGGGTTTCAGCATGATTCGTTCTTGTAATTTGAGTATGCCGTCAAAGAGTGCCTCCGGCGTTGGAGGACAACCCGGTACATAGATATCAACCGGAACAAAGCGGTCGACACCTTGGACGACACTATAGCTGTCGTATATATTTCCTGACGTCGCGCAAGACCCCATGGCAATGACATATTTCGGCTCGGGCATCTGATCGTACAATTTTCGGATAACGGGGGCCATCCGCCGGCAAACGGTACCGGCCACAATCATCAGATCGGACTGGCGCGGTGAGGCCCGAAAGACACCGGCACCATAGCGATCCATATCGTACCGTGACGAGACTGCGGCGATCATTTCGATTGCGCAGCAGGCCAAGCCAAACGTCATGGGCCACAGTGACCCCTTGCGACCCCAGTTGACGGCTTTTTCTATCGTCGTGATAATGACATCGGACGTGCCATCCTTGTCATGACGACCAATTTGGATCAGTCCCATTCCAGGGCTCCCTTCCGCCAAGCATAGACATAGGCCACCAAAAACAATCCGATGAAGACCAGCATTTCAATCAACCCGATCAACTGGATCTTGGTGAAGACCACTGCCCAGGGATACAGAAAGATGACCTCAATATCGAAAATAACGAAAAGCATCGCAAAAATGTAATACCGAACTGGGAAGGGCATCCGAGCGTCCGAGAACGGTTCCGCTCCACACTCATAGGTAGTCAATTTCTCCTGTTCAGGATATTTTGGATGGACCAGATAACTGACGATAAGCGACCACATGCCGAACGTCAGCGCTATGATAACGAAGAACAAAATCGGAAAGTATCTGGTCAGATACTCAAGAAGTAACTCAGAACCGCTCATTGGCCTGACCTTTCAATACCTTAGATACAAAGAGGGTTGGATTTTAGACTTTGCATGACGAAGATAGCAAGCGTCCAAAAGACCTGTGGGATCGACCCGAAAGTCCTAGCCCGCATGATTCACGACGGCTTGTCATGAAATCGTCGTGGTCACAAGCGAGACGGACATACGGAACCCTGAGGCCCCAAGGCGTACACACGGTTGTCGAGAGGGTGAGCAGCTAGCCGGGCCGCTAAAAGCTGATCACAGCTGCGAATCTGCAATCGCACTAGAAACGCTCATGGGTATTGCAAGCTAGACTCTGTCGCGGTCAGAAGCATGGCTGGCGCGAATGAGAAGCCAGGGTGTTGAGACCTCTATACATCACATCTGGAGGCAGGGGCGCAGCGCAATTAAAAAAACCTGTTTTGCTCATGAAACTTTATTGTCCTGCTGGAACGGCTTATTTATGAAGGGCTCTTCACTCTGCCTGGTGGGGTGGGCGACATGCGACCTGACGACATGCGCAGGTGGAAGGGTGGCAGCTCATCAATTTGATCCCATTCAGGCTCCAGAGCCGAGAACGCTTTAGCTTTCTTGCGTCGATGAATCTGGGTCTCGAGGCGGGGACGATCTTCGCATTGAGCGCCGTGGATAGTAAGTTGGTCAGGCACCATGATGTTCCCCGCTGTGTGAAATCATTGTTCGTAGCACCATAACATCGGGTAAGTTAGTGGGTCAATGAAGACAAAGCCTCAATATTCTTGACAATGCAGGACTATTTGCTATGGTTTTGACAGCAATAACTTGCCTTATCATGAAGGACAACCACCATGGCTCACTATTCAATAAAATGTGCTGTCACTCTCATAGTCTGGACCTTGGCCACTCCGCTTCTTCCTCTGGCCTGGGCAGCCGACGACCTCACTTCGATCCGATCGATCCGAGTCGGAGAATCGGCCTTGGCCTATTCGGCCGGCTCAATCCAGCGATCAACACCACAAGATGGGTTTGTGAATGTGATTACCGGCGACAATCAGACGACCGGAGATCACATGATCTTGGGAACCCGGGATATCCTGTACCTCCGGTTGAAGAGTCCCGGCGATGTCGAACCCGGAGATCTTTTCACGATCTACAGACGAGCACTCAAAGTATTCCATCCCACCACCGGTCAATACCTGGGTTATTTGGTCAATCGACTCGCTGTGGTTCAAGTGACCCAAGTTGATACGAGTCTGACCACTGTTCAGATCGTGCGTGCCTATGCAGCTGTATCACCGGGTGACCCGGTAATGAAGTTCGTGCTTCCAACTGATGAGGGAGCAGCAGTTGGCCAACCTTCCGCCGGTGATGTGGAGGGACGGATTGTGGAGTTCCAGACTAACATGGGCGCCGTCATGAACATGGTGGCGCAAAGAAATATCGTCTATCTGGACCTGGGACGGGAAGACGGAATCAGGCCTGGGGATCGAATGGAAATAGTTCGGTCCGGAGGGAGCCTTCCTCAACGAGTCGTGGGAGAATTAAAAGTCCTATCCCTGGAAGACCGGACTGCTACGGCGCTGATTACAAAATCGATCTCCCGCATTCTCAAGGGCGATCGCGTCAGAGTGAAGGTTCATGCTCCTGAAGCCATGCCAATCGCTCAATCTCTCCCGCAGTCTCCAGATGTCTCCTCTACTGCAGTTCCTTCTCCACGCAAACTCCAAGTCACAAATGTCGCCGGCGAAACCCGAGTCAGCCTCAGTGACTTGATGAAGCAGCTTCGGTTCGAGTCGGGAGAAGCCACGATTACGTCCGAGGGCCATCAGGTGCTCGATGAACTGATCGCGTATCTCAAGACTGCCGCCGGCGATCGGTTGATTCGAGTCGAGGGCCATGCAGACAATATGGAAATCGGTCCTACACTGAAGTCCCGCTATCAGACGAACTGGGACTTATCGAAAGCTCGGGCAGGGGGTGTCCTCCGTTACTTGATTGAGAAGGGCGGGATCGATTCGGCCAAGCTTTCGTCGGTCGGCTATGGCGATACGAAGCCAATAGCCGGCAATGCGACCGAGGTGGGTCGGGAGAAGAACCGTCGTGTGGACATTGTGCTCTATTCACCCGAATCAGCCAAGGAACAGTCTGAGCAGGCGGTGACACCAACTGAGACCGGCGATAAGGGCTATAGCATGTCCCGTCTCAATTCTGCCGAAAGCGGAACTTCGATCCCCGCAGTGGACCAGACAATCCCAGTGGCTCCAGCTGGTTCGCCCAAGGTAGAGCCCGCATCTGTCCCTGCGGGTCCTGCTTCGACGACAACTCCGACATCAGTTGTCCAGGGCAATGCGGATCAGACCCCCGCAGCTCCGGTCACCCCGCCACAGTAAATTCATCGAGTATCGAGGGAGGGTTGACGTAGAATCGCCAACCCTCCCCGGTTCCCCTCCAGATCCTTTCTGTTTTTCTCCATCATTGTTCCCCCTTTTCCTGTGCTGCTACAATGCCGCATGATTTCGACACAGACAGCCCCTCCATGCACAGAACCAGAGTCCTTATTCGCGGATGTCATTGTCCCACGACATCTGGCAGGCCCTTTTACCTACACCATACCCTCGTTACTCCGACCCACGCTACGTATCGGCCATCGAGTTCTCGTGCCCTTCGGACGGTCGATCCTCCAAGGAGCCGTGATCGCCCTCTCCCACGTGCTTCCTCAGGGTCTTGATCAAGCACGCCTCAGGGAAATTCACTCGTTACTCCCGGAAGGGGCCGCAACAGACGTATCATCGAACTTATTCCAGCTCTCACGGCAGGTGGCCGAACAGTATGTTGCGCCATGGGGGCAATGTCTCAGGTTGGTGTTGCCTCCGGCACCCAAACCACTGGCGCAGAGCAGCCACTACGAACTATCGGAACAAGGGCGGGCGGCACTTGCGGATCGGGAGCCTTGCTCGGTGAAGGCTCGGGCACTTCTCGCACGTCTCGAGAAAAAACCTTCAGGACTTCGCCGGTCGTCCCATAGTCCTGGTCTGGGCGATCTATTACACGATCTCAAGGTTCGCGGATGGGTGGTAGAGATCCAGAACCTACCGCCTGCCTCGGCAGTGCCTCTCACCCGGCCAACCAGACAGGCGAACCAAGACAGTTTCGGCGTCACCCCACCACTCATTCCTGACCCTGCAATGTCTTGGTCTGAACCACTGCTCAAGGCGCTGAGAGGCCAAGAACCCACACGTGTTCTGGTGCAGGCTTCCTGGACCGATCGGTTGAGGCTCTTACAGCAGGCCGTTCGCCTAGTACTCGACCGTGGACAGACGTTCCTCATCATCGTTGGGGAAGCAGAACGGGCCCAATGGGTTACCAGCTTGATCCGTAATGATGAGATGGGCATCTCCCCGGTCTTTTTCCATAGCGGTCTTTCAGACCAGCTGAAATCAGAAATTTGGGATCAGATTCATCGGCAGATTGTTCGCTTGGTCGTGGGGACTCGGTCGGCCATCTTTCTTCCATTGACTGCAATCGGAGCGATCTGGGTCGAGGGAGAGGAGGATGCGGCGCTCAAAGAACCTCAAGAGCCACGCTACCATGCACGGGACGTGGCTTGGTTGAGGGCACAAGATGAACAGGCGGTGCTGGTCCTGAGTTCTGCCCACCCCTCTCTTGAGATCACGATCGGCGGTGGAGCAACGAGGGATCGTTGTCCGCAAGCTCATGCCGTCTGATTCGCGACCGAGCATACAGGTCGTTGATTTAAGGGATCATGGTCGCAGTACAGTGCTGAGCCAGCCGCTCGTTCAGGCCGTCAAGCAGGCGATCAGTCGCCGGGCCGGCGTCCTGTTGTTTCTCAATAGGAAGGGCTATGCCGGCGCCCTTGTCTGTCGTGACTGCGGCCAAGTTCCCCGCTGTCTTGTCTGTCGCGTGGCGCTGATGTACTCTCGGCAGGCTAGTCGTCTGCTCTGTTCCTACTGCGGAGACGTTACACCCCTCCCCGAGACCTGCGTTAGTTGTTCCGGCCCTCGCATGCAGTTCGTCGGGGAAGGCACAGAGCGTGTGGAAGAGGATGCGAAGCGATTGTTCCCTCATGCGGCGGTGATTCGGCTCGATGGAGATACCATGCGGCGGCCAGCGCAGGCTGAATCCCTCTGGCGGAAGGTCGAACAAGGGCAGTGGGATATCATTGTCGGGACACAACTGCTGCTACACCGAGGCCCCCTCCCGATGATGGGCCTCGTTGGGATTGTGCAGGCAGACGCAGGACTTAACGTGCCGAATTTCCGATCCGCCGAACGCACCTATCATACGCTTCTCGATGCGGTCAGTCTTGCCAATTCGTCAGAAGCTGGCGGCCAGGTTATCGTGCAAACCTATCTTCCGTCACATCACGCAATTCAGGCTATAGCGCAGAACGACGAATCCGTCTTTTTATCGGAGGAGCTGTCCCATCGGACTGCATTGGAGTATCCACCTGCGGTTTTTCTGATTGCCCTTCTTGTATCCGGGACCAAAGAGACAATGGTTCACGACGCTGCCACGGACTGGGTAGCTCGGCTCAGTGCCTGCACTTCTCTGGCCATGGCTAGACAGACGGACAAGGCAAAGACCCCTTCGATGGTTCAATCGATCGACCGGCCCAACTGTCTTGCTGTTCTTGGGCCAGTCCCCTCTCCAGTACCGAGACTCCGGGGACGGTATCGGTGGCAAATTCTCGTGAAATCGTCCGAACGGGATGCGGGCCTCGCGGCGGTACGGATGACGGTCAAAGAGATGGAACGGACGTATCAGCGCTGCGCCATCAAGTTCGATGTCGATGTCGATCCGATCGAAATGTGGTAGGGGTCTACTTTTTTTTATGGGAATGTTCTGATAGTGATGCAAGCGGTTGGCTCTCGGTCGCATCAGTTGACGAGATGGTGATGGGCTGACGGGCTCGCTTGAAGAACCCGTAGGAAAATGTGATCCAAAAGACAGCCGAGACGAGCCCCGTCAGAGCGGCTGAGAGCATCGTTCCCAGTTGTTCGTCGGTCGGCTCTGTCGTAATCGAGCGGAATTGAACCATCGTGACGATGGGCCAGGCGAGACTCTCCAGGCCAAGCAACAGGGTGGCCCAGGCCCAAACCAGTCCAATGGTGCGCCCCTGCCAGATGAGAAACCCTGCGGCGCCTCCTGCGACAAGAACGACTCCCCATGGTGCGAACGAGCCCCACGCCAGCCAGGCGCCCGCCGCCACGACAAGGCTGCCAAGCAAGGCATTGAGTTGCGGGCTCCACCACATAGTAACCATACTGATGTTATTCTTCATGGACGATGCGCGAGCTAGTGTGAGTTCCAATGGTGTGTTTGTCAATCGAGGTATCCGTCGGCTAGCCTGCCAGCCGAACGCTCACCGCAGTAACGAATCCGAGATTACAGCAGAAGCGCTCATGAACCATGCTGGCCTGGACTACTGCCTCGCCCGACAGCTTGAAAAAGCTTCGTGCATTCCTCTCCTGTAAGCGACTTCCACTTTCCTGGGAGCAATCCATCGAGCGTAATGTGCATAATCCTGACACGATGCAACGTGAGCACCCGATACCCCAAAACCTGGCACATGCGCCTGATCTGTCGATTGCGTCCTTCGGTGAGAATGATGCGGAATCGGGCTGAACCGAGTCGCTCAATCCGGCAGAGTTTGGTCGGACGGTCGAGAACGAGAACCCCTTGAGCCATGTGGTCGATGAATGTTTGATCGAAAGGATGATCGACTGACACCTCGTATTCCCGTTCATGCCCATGCTCGGTTCGTAGAATATCGTTCACAATGTCCCCGTCGTTCGTGAGAAGAATCAGGCCGGACGAGTCCTTGTCGAGCCGGCCGATCGGAAAGATCCGTTCCGGATGGCCGATCTCCGCAATGATGTTACGAGGCACATGCGACTCGCTGGTCGTTGTCACGCCCACTGGCTTGTAATACTTGATATAGAGCGGGGCCGCTCCCCAGGGAATCACCTGTCCATCTCGCGCGATGACGTCATCAGGACCAACCTGATCTCCCAAGCAGGCGACCCGTTGATTGATGGTCACGCGACCGGATTCGATCAGGCGATCGGCCTCTCGTCGAGAACAGATGCCGTGCTGTGTGAAGAATTTATTGATGCGAAGCTTGTCGGTCACGGGGTGGCACGCCGTTCTAGCAGGTTGCAGAAAAGCTTAGTTTGTACGCATACACCGTTGGAATCTTGCATGCCGATGCCGAGTCAACATAGTATCAGGATGCTCAAAAAAGACCGTCCAGCAAGGCCGCGGCGAGCGAAGAGGCGAGGCGTACGCTTCGGTACGTTGAGCCTCTGAACGATGCGAGAACGCCGCTGGAGGACTTTTTTCATCCTGTTAGTGGACCCGACGGCCCGCCTTGATCCGTCCCAGCATGCGATAGATCAACCGGGCGATACAAAACTGAGGTGCGACAAACCCTTCGATTGGAGCTATCTCGCTGATATCCATCCCAAGGATACCAGGTCCATTGGCTAAGGCTGTGATGAGATTCAGCGTATCGTACCACCCCAACCCACCGGGCTCGGGAGTGCCGAGCGCGGGGACCAGCGAGGCATCAAGCCCATCACAATCGAATGTGAGGTAGACCGGCCCACGACAGGCTTTCACGACATCGGGTACCCAGCGAGAGGCCTTGCCTTCGTATGGACTGGAAGGATCAAGAATCTCGGCGGCAAAGAACGTGGCAATTCGATCAGTACTCTTAATGCGATCGATTTCCTCAGGAGAAATGGAACGAATGCCGACTTGGACTAACGGCAACCCGTCATCGACTACGCGGGCCATCACGCTGGCGTGACTATACGGATTTCCTTGATAGGCCTTCCGCAAGTCGCCATGTGCGTCGATTTGCACCACGCACAGATTAGGATAGTGTCGGGCATGGGCTCGGATGGCCCCAAGCGCGCCAGTATGTTCCCCGGTCAAGGTGACGACAAACCGCCCGGTACCGACGTGAGGGGTAACAAATGCGTCGATGGCATCTACCGCCTGCCGATCGACTTTGCCGTCAAGATCGAGCGAGCGGATGGTGGCAACCCCGCCCCACTCTCGATAAGGTTCACACCGAAGCGTCTCGTCGTATAGCTCGACTTGTTGAGACGCCTCAATAATGGCTGACGGGCCTCGATCGGAGCCCTGCACATAGCTGGAAGTATGTTCGTAGGGCGCAGGCAGGACGTAGACACCCGCTTGGTCGGGATGGCACCAGGGCTCGTCAAGACCAAGGAAGTTCTGGTCGGTATCCTCCCAACCGGCAGGAAGCGTCATGGGCGTATGCTCACGCGGCAGGACTACCGACGCCGCTTCGGCAAATTTTCTTCCGGAATGAACACGGCCAATGCAATCACCGTCGTCCAGCGATTAGGCTTTCCAATAGCGGACTGGGTGATATTTTGGGTCCGAACGATCTTACCGGCCATTTTGAAGACTTGTTCCCGCTCTTTCCACGCGATGTTCGGATCGAATTCGACACCGAGCGTCGTGGCCAACATCTGCGCCGCCAAGTCTTCCGTATACTCACCCGTCTCTTCATCGGTTTCACCATGCGCATGGTGTTCGGACAGATACCCGTAGGTTCGACGATCCGTCGGGACCGCTAAACCAATCGACGCGGAGGCCAGACGATTTCGTTCATTCGTTTCCGACCGCGCCATCACACAGAATGTGATTTCACCGGGATTCAATAACTTCTCGCCGCGCGCACGCGGAATAATTTTGCAATTCGGCGGAAGAATCGACGACACCGTAACGAGGTTGCAATAGGCAACGCCGGCGCTGCGCAAGGCTTGTTCGAAGGAGGCCAGCTTTTCTTTGTGGACTCCAACTCCTCGCGTCAAAAACATCTGCGTAGGTACCATCGTTTCTTCTCCTTAGTTCGTCCGACCAGTCGGGTGACGGGCGCGTCATTAGCTGAAATTCACGCCCGAGGTAAACCTCATTGAGGCACAGGGTCGCTGTTGTACCAAGATTGGCAACGCTTCGCAATATCCTGCGGCATTTTTTCTAACAGGATGCAGAAAAAGTCCGCCAGCAGGGGAGGGATGGCCCGGTGAGTTCCCTCTGCTCGCGCAACGCGCGGCCTGAGAAGGATGGGGAGGGAGCGGCAAGGTGCCCTTCTTGCTCGCAGAACGCGCACGGTGAAACGGTGCTCGTTCGATGCGCGCAGTGAAGGACTCCTCCCGGCCATCCTGGGGACAACGTACATGAGCAAGCTTGGAAGGATCATCTTTGGTCACTCGCCGGGGCCTTGCCTGGGACAAGGCACGTCCCTGGGCGAAGAGGCTGTCTTGGTAGACTCAGGCCGGGACGATAAAGTAGTCGCCAGGGTTGGGCGGGTGAGAAATCCGGCCTTTTTGAGCATCCTTCGGGAATGGTTTCCTCGTTGTGCCACACGTGCAGACCCTGAACAGATTCCAGCTTCCTGCTAGGCGCCGACAGGTGGTTTGAGGTTCAACACTAGCATGCGGGGCTCGGTCATATCCTCGATCGCGGCCTGAACCCCTTCACGCCCGACCCCGGAATCTTTCACGCCACCATACGGCATGTGGTCGGCACGAAATGTCGGAATCTCGTTTGCCAGCACGGCCCCAACCTCAAGATGCCGAAAGGCATGAAAAATTTTGTTCACATCCTGAGTGAATACTCCAGCTTGGAGTCCATAGTCAGACTGGTTAAGCGCCGTGATCGCTTCGCCGAAATGCCGGTAGGGGGTCACGGTCACCACCGGCCCAAACACCTCCTGACAAGAGACTTTCATCGTTGGCGTGACGTGCGAGAGCACGGTCGCCTCCATTACCGAGCCCATGCGTTTGCCCCCCAGAAGCACACGCGCCCCTTGCGACACCGCTTCCCCAACCCACTCCTCCACACGATGGGCCGCGGCCGAATTGATCAGTGGCCCGACCACCGTCGAATCGTCGCTTGGATCGCCGGCCTTCAGACGCGCAACTTGCAACAGAAGTTTCGTGGTGAAGAGGTCCACAATGGAATGATGGATAAATATTCGTTGCACGGAAATACAGGTCTGACCGGCATATCCAAACCCGCCGACTGCGCAACGCTGTGCGGCAAGCTCGAGATCGGCATCGGGCTCCACGATGACGCCAGCATTCCCGCCGAGCTCCAACACCACCTTCTTCTTCCCGCACTTGGCCTTCAGCATCCATCCCACAGCGGCACTGCCGGTAAAGCTCAGGAGTTTAAAGCGAGGATCCACGACAAGCTGTTCTGCCACCGTATTGTCGCAGGGAAGGATGTTGAGTGCGCCGGGAGGAAGCCCGGCCTCCTGAACTACTTCGCCCAAGAGTAACGCGGTCAGGGGTGTCTGTGGCGCCGGCTTGATGAGAATAGAATTTCCGGCAGCCAGAGCTGGAGCGACCTTGTGGGCTACAAGATTCAGGGGAAAATTGAAGGGAGTGATTCCGAGCACCGGACCAATCGGAACCCGACGGAGAATGCCAAGATGGGAGTCCGTCCCCGGCGTCCAGTCGAGAGGGATCACCTCGCCAGGAATGCGCTTCGCCTCTTCGGCCGCAACGGTAAATGTCTGCACCGCCCGACTGACTTCCCGCTTCGCGTCGGTGATCGGCTTGCCGGATTCAGCCGTCATCAGGCGGGCAAATTCCTCCCGCCGGTCATACAGTCCACCTGCGATCTTTTGCAACGCACGATAGCGGGCGTGGGAGGGCAAAGCCCCCATCGCTGCAGCAGCATCGACTGTCGATTGAATCGCAGCCTCGGCGTCCGCTGAACTCGCGTTCGATACCTCGGCGAGTAGCCGCCCTGTAAACGGGTCGTTTACGGGGACAACCGTCTCCCCGTGCCGCCACAGACCTCCAATCAAGAATGGACGTGGTTCCTGCACGAGAGACGCCCCGCGGGTGGTGAAGACTTAGCAGGATGCAGAAAAAGTCCGCCAGCAGCGTTCTCGCATCGTTCAGACCCTCAACGTACCCCAGAGGGTACGCCTCGGCCCTTCACTCGCTGCGGCCTTGCTGGACGAACTTTTTGAGCATCCTGCGGGTTCGTATCCTGTTGACCCAGACATGCGGACCATTGGATTTCCCGCAGGCCAGCCTCGTTTTTCCGCAGCCTGTCAGTCGGCGGAATGAACCGATGCCGTAGAAGTCGGCTCAAGATTGGCAGCCTGTTGGGCCATATCGGCTTTGGCAACCAAGTCCTCTGTGCCCCAATCACGAATCGCCTCAAGCGTGAAGGCCTCATAGGTCGAGACGCCGTGGCACGTCGGACAGTCCGGCATCGGCACCTTGCGATAGAAGACTTCTGACAAGCACGACATGCACATCCAATAGGGTGGTTCCCCCTCGCGTTGCGGAACAGACCAAAACGATTGTATTGCAGACATAGGTAATCCTTAGTGAATGATGAATGGACTGTTCTGTGCCACCGCCGTCAACCCGTGAGGCTCAGCGGGTTCTCCCTGGGAGCGTGGGGCAGTAGCCAACATGCGATCGATCTCCTCCGCAAACTCGTTGAACGGGACTGCGCCGGGAATCGCAACCGCCGGCTCTTTCTCAGTGGGCCCACTCGCCGTTCGCATCAGAATAAAACCGGGGGTGCCATGAAACCCCCACCGGTTCGCCTCGTTACGATCCTGGAAAATGGATTCGAGATATTGCCGTTCGTCGAAACATTTGGCAAACGCCGTCTGGTCCAAGCCGATCATTTTCGCGTAACCTTTGAATGATCCCGCGTCCAAGCGGCCTCGTTCGCTGAAGAGCCGGTCGTGCATCAGCCAATATCGACCCTGGGCTCCGGCACAACGAGCCGCCACCGCCGCCTCAACGCCGACTCCCTGGTCTGATCGAGGATAGTCGCGATAGATAAACCGAACTTTCCCCGTATCGATATATTTGGCCTGCAGGCGCGGCCAGGTCTCCTGAAAGAACTTCGCACAGTACCCACACGTGAAGTCGGAATACTCGATCATGGTGATCGGCGCGTCCGCGCTTCCTCTGATTCGTCCGTCGTCCATAACCGACCCAGCGCCAGCCTGAGTCAGCTGCATGAGCAACAGCAGTCCCGCCACAGCAACTGTACGAAAAAAGTACGTGACCATCATGTGTGGAAAGTACGCTTTGCTTTCAGGCGTTCCAGCAGCCCGACCATGAGGAGAGGCCAGACAATCGTGGCATCGCTCAACACTTCAGCAAAACGCCCTCCTGCTTCTGGCGGAACAAACTTTCCCCACGAAAGGCCTTCTTGATAGGTACAACCACTCAATCCGCCCAAATGATCCGGATCCGGACAGATGCGTACCCCGTACTGGAATCGAGGCGGCTCCACATTGAGCCCGAGCCTGGTATTACAGATCTCAATGTAGGGACCGACTTGCTGCGCCCAATTGCGCGGCACTCCCCCACCGATCGTAAAGATCCCACGCCGCTTGGACGAGATAACATGACTCGCATAACTGTTGAGATCGAGGTAGGGGTTGAAGGACGGATAGGAGCGATGAATCGCGCGCAGCACCTCAAGATCATCGCCTCCCTTTGCCTGCGCACGAGCACGATCGAGATCTCGACTCATAGCCCAGGTTCCAAGGTCCAGCCCCATCTCGGAATCGGTAAAGGCAGGGATGAAGACCGGAACTTTTTTCAGATAGGCGCTTTTGAGAATACCCGTTCCGTCATATTCTTCCGCGAGCGTCTTCCCCAGCTCACGAGTGAGGATTTCGGAAGAAAGAGACTGGTCCTGATCCATCCGCTTCATTGTTCGGGCAACGACTTGCTCAACATAGTTGAGATTAGACTCCATCTCCAGCGTGTCGTAGACCCTATTGTAGCCCTTCTCGAACAACTCTTGATCGGACATCGACGGGTGGTGCCGATAGTGTGTTTTACCAACCGACTCACTCAGCCCATGGGCAATCAATGCCCCGGTCGAAACAACGCATTGTACCATCTCATGATCGATCATCGCGCTGATGATCTTGCCCATCTTGGCAATGGTCATCGCCCCTGACAGCGTCAATACGACGAAGCAGTCGGGGTCTTCGATCATCGCCCAAAGCACTTCGTAGGCTTCGCCCACCCTGCGACCCCCAAAGGCTGTCTTGCGCATAGCGGTCAACAGGCCGTCGAAGGACTCGATCTGTTCCGGGTCAAAAGGCTCAAGTGCTTCGAGTCCATCTTGCGCCCCATCGTGGAATTCGCGTGCACCCATGGAAAGTCTACCTATCATGAAAAGTGAATGGAGAAATGGCGCATTCTTTATACACAACCAACGATAGAGGCGTCAACGAAGTGGCACCCAAGAAACCCCGCGCCACATCTTGATTCATGAGGACGCATGATCTGTCCATCGATCCACTTCAATTGAAGAGAATAGGGTGACAGGTCGCGATCAACATGGTCCTGAGCCAACGAGCCGTGGATTCAACAAACCTCCACGACATATGCACGTAGACGCACGACCTGTCTCACCGGAAATGAGCATACGAAGATCTTCCGAGAGGGGTTATCCCTGTGCCAAGCACAATTCAATGTCTCTGTGCCGCGCAAACGGTTCTATGAGGAAGGCTCCTAATCCGAAGGGATTTTTCACGCGCAATCATTTTGGGGAAGGAAGGGGGGGGCACAACCAAGCGAGCTGATGTGGTGGTCCCAACGGGATTTGAACCCGTGTTTAAGCCTTGAGAGGGCTCCGTCCTAGGCCAGGCTAGACGATGGGACCGGATCATCAATGATGCGTGATCGACCGGACACGCTAGCACAAGGGCTTTTCATTTTTCAATTCCTAAAGATTCTGAACAGTTTTCTTGACAGAGACGGCGGTATAGCCTACCTTGCGAAAAACACACGTATCGGGCCTCAGGAAGAGAAAATTCTTCTGTCGTCGGCCCCCTCCTCTCATCAGCAGACGCATGGTGGAACATGAACAACCCGCTCCAGATCAAAGCCATCGGCATCACCGACTCTCCGGAACTGATCGATATCGAGAAGCCCGAACAGGGCCTTGAGTTACATGTCGGCTCGAATGTTTTTCGAAATACGAACGGCGTCGTCAAGCTTCAAGGCAAGGAACAGTTGGTGTTGGAAGCGCAGTCCCAGCCATTGGCGTTGCTCTTGACGATGGACCTATACGATGAGCAGGGAACCCGCGTCGGCCATATCCGACGGAATGCGCTGTCGGCACATAGCGCGGGCCGTTTCACCATCAACGTAAAGGCCGGCGACGAGACAGCCCCGGATGACCCTCCTTCAGTTACCGTAACAGACCGAACAACCGGACACACGGTGTTCGAAGCCTGCCTCATGCAGAGAAGAAAAATTCGCATAATCGTGGGGCACTTTTATACCCATAAGGGCGAATTAGTCACCGTCAGCCCACACTACTGCCGCATCGGCACCGGTCTCACTCTATTCGGCGATGTAGCGGAAAGCCGTGGTAACGCGGCAGTAATCGGTTAATCCGCCCTCAATAAACTCCATCCTCAACTCACGTGTGTCCGCTCCCCACATTGAGAGAGCGACAACAGGCAACCACCCTAGCTCCTTGTTGAAAAACGCATCCTTTTTGACAAGGCGAAGGACTCCCGTACAATGGCAATATGTCAGACGTCGTAAAGCCAAGCGTACAAGCCTTCTTGGTCTGCGACCAGGTCATCGAGGACAGCGTCACCAAGAAGAAAAGCCTTATCGGCCTTTTCACCCATCTGCAGGCCGTAAGCTTCCCCTTCCAGCACTCACAAATGGGGCTGTATTTCTGCCTCACCGATGCCGAAGGGACGTATCACTTCGACATCGATTTGATTTACCTCAACAACGAACAGCTGGTCTGCCGGGCCACCCTTCCGAATATTGCCATCGTCGACCGCCTTCAAATTTCCGATTTCGGGATCAATATCCCCTCACTGGTCTTTCCCGCTCCCGGACGCTACGAGTTTCGCCTGCGCATGGAAGGGCATCTCATCGCGCAGAAAGACTTCAGCGTGATGCAGATGCCGACTCACCAAACCGCGTAGTGCTCAATTCGCGCCGACGTCTTCCCTCTCAGGATAAACCTTCTCCCATGTACCACTCTTGTGATAGAACAGCCCACAACGACCCAGTTCGCGCATGTCTTGTCCACAGAGGAGTCATTGCTTTTTCGTGTCTGAACCGACTGGCGCTTCAAACTTTATCCGCGAGATAGTAGCCGCCGATCTCGCCGCCGGCAAACATGGCGGACGAATCGTTACGCGCTTTCCACCTGAACCGAATGGCTACCTCCATATCGGCCACGCAAAATCTATCTGCCTGAACTTCAGCTTGGCAAACGACATTTCAGGAGGCATCTGCCACCTGCGATTCGACGATACCAATCCAACCACCGAAGATCCTGAATACGTTCAAGCCATTCAGGACGACGTCCGATGGCTGGGATTCGATTGGCATGAGAAGATGTTTTTCGCCTCGGACTATTTCAAGCAGCTGTACGACTCTGCAGTCCTGCTGATCTGTAAGGGGAAAGCCTACGTCGACACGTTGACAGCCGAAGAGATGCGTGCCTATCGCGGCACACTCACGGAGCCGGGGAAAAACAGTCCCTCCCGCACCCGCTCCGTCGACGAAAACCTTGACCTCTTTCGACGCATGCGCGCAGGAGAATTCGCCGATGGAACCCACGTCCTCCGAGCCAAGATCGACATGGCCTCACCCAATATCAACCTGCGTGACCCAGTCCTCTATCGCGTCAGGCACGCCACACATTATCGAACAGGAAGCAGCTGGTGCCTGTACCCGGCCTACGACTATGCGCACCCCCTTTCTGACGCGATCGAAGGAATCACGCACTCAATCTGCACCTTGGAATTTGAAGATCACCGGCCTCTCTACGATTGGGTCGTCGAGCAGGCTGAAGCACCGCACCGGCCGCAGCAGATCGAGTTTGCTCGCTTGAATCTGACCTATACCGTCATGAGCAAACGGAAACTGCTCGAGTTGGTCGAAAAGAAACTGGTGAACGGATGGGATGACCCACGACTGCCGACGATCAAAGGACTTCGTCGCCGCGGGTATACCCCAGAGGCGATTCGGGCCTTCTGCGACCATATCGGCATAGCCAAGCGCGAAGCCATCGTCGAAATGCAGCTGCTCGAACACTTTATTCGCGAAGATCTAAACAAGCGAGCGCCTCGAGTGATGGCCGTGTTGCGGCCGCTCAAAATCATCCTCGACAACTATCCCGAGGACCAGTCCGAAGAATTGGAAGCCGTCAACAATCCGGAAGATTCGTCTGCAGGGACGAGGAACGTCCCCTTTTCACGCATCCTTTATATTGAACAAGACGATTTCCATGAGGATCCGCCCAAACAATTTTTCCGGCTTGCCCCGGGACGCGAAGTGCGACTCAGGTATGCCTACATCATCAAATGTGTCGGAGTGACAAAAGATCCACTGACCGGCGAGATTATCGAACTACATTGCACCTACGACCCCACGACCAAGAGCGGTGCTTCCCAGGAACAGCGCAAGGTGAAGGCTACCATCCATTGGGTCTCAGCAGCCCATGCTGTGAACGCCGAAGTCCGACTCTACAGCCCCCTCTTGGTGACAGATCTGGGGAAGATTCCCCCAGACCACGATTGGACAACCTATCTCAACCCCGACTCATTGGAGCGAGTCACGGGCTGTCTGGTTGAGCCCAGTTTGCGGCAGACAGTACCAGGCACTCGGTACCAATTCGAGCGCCTGGGATACTTCTGCACCGACCCTGACTCGGCCTCCGGCACACTGATATTTAACCGCACGGTGTCGCTCAAAGACGCTTGGGCAAAGATCCAAAAAGCTCAGCCAACCCGGTAACAAACCGGCAATCTTCCCCCGTTCGCCAGGACTCTCCCAGAACTCCCCTCTCTTTCCGGCCTGTTGCAACCACTTTACAGACCCAGCGTCCCTGCTATGCTTGAGCTAACTGGTGAAAACCAATGACAGGAGCGATTTTACAGTGACAACCATCTTCAACATGAAACTCTTAAGACTCACACATCTATTGTTTCTCTCGGGAATGGTGGCTGGATTAACCATGGCATCTCCTTCGTTGGCCACACCCACACCAAACGGGATTAAATCGAGCGCGACCGAAGCCGTGAAAAGCACGATCAATGATCTGATGCGCGTGCTTGATGACGACACCCTGAAGCAACCGGAACAGGCCGAGGAGCGGCGGCATAAAATCGAAGAAGTCATCAGGCATCGCGTGGATTACGAAGAAATGGCGAAACGCGCACTGGGAGCCCCCTGGCCCACACTCTCCCAGCGGGAACGGCACGAATTCGTCGATCTCTTTGTGCAACTTCTTCGAGACACGTTTGCAGGTCGCATTTCCGAACGTTCAGACGAACAGGTGGTCTTCCTGGGGGAACTTCGCGAGGATGCCTTTGCCGAAGTCAAAACGCAAATGACAGGACGGAAGATCGACACGCCGGTCGACTTTCGCCTGATTCTCCGTGCGCACGAATGGCGGGTCTATGATGTGGTCATAGACGGAGCCAGCATCGTAAGCAATTACCGCTCACAATTTACCAGTATTATTCGTGACCTCTCGTATGTCGGGCTGGTTAAGAAGATGAAAAAGAGGGCGATTGCCGTAAAGGTCTTCGAAAAATCTTCGACGCCATAACCTCTCCCTCTCGCAGCCGTCATACAGTTTCCATGTTTTGCTTTACCGTAGTGCTTGGTTTGCTAGACTCGCCTGAGTATGAAGTGCCGGTATGACGAGGGGCCTCAAACCGGATGGAGGACCACATGATTGAGTGCCGAGAATATCCACGAATCTCCGTTGACATGCAGGTCTTCTTCTCCAGCACCAACAAAACAGACATTCGCGAAGGCACCATGTTCGATCTGTCTGCCAGAGGATGCGCCGTCACCAGCATGTCGTCAGTTCAGCCCGGTACAGCGGTGAGAATCCTCATCAGGGCGACCGATCTGTGTTCACCCATTACGATTGAGTCCGCCGCAGTCCGTTGGAGTGCGGGTGGGGAGTTTGGAGTCGAATTCCTCGGCCTCTCAGAAATCGATCAGCGCCGCTTGCATCGGTTGCTGCAACTCACCACTACGCCTCAAATCCGCCCGAGTTGACCGCTGGCTAATCCTGGCATTCACCATGGTACAATGCCGGGCATGGTCTGTCCCCTCTGCCACCAGCCGAGCACCTGGGAAAACAACCCCTGGCGCCCCTTCTGTTCTGAGCGATGTCAAGTGACCGACCTCGGCGCCTGGGCAACGCAACGTTACCGCATACCTAGCTCCATTCTCACGATGGACACCTCGCTCCCCGACTCGTTGGCGGGAGACGACGACACAGAGTTACAGCAAAACAGTTAATCAACAGTTCAAGTACAGATCGTCTAACTTCCCACAGGACGTAATCAGCAATCCTCACCCACAATTCCACTGGCGGCACGATACAGCAAACGCGCGAGACGCTGGTTGACGCCACCCTCGTTCGCACATTACAGACTTGGCAAGCCCACAGCATCTTGATATGGTCACGCTCGAACCAGGCCCTCTCACAAGGAGCACAAGCCATGTTGCCGACTAAAGGCTATGCCGCGATGACCGCCAAGGCTGCACTGCAACCCTTTTCGTTCGAGCGGCGTGATGTCGGCCCTCATGATGTGCTCATTACCATCACCCACTGTGGCATCTGCCACTCGGATATTCATCAAGCCCGTGACGAATGGGGCGGATCGATTTTCCCCATGGTGCCCGGCCATGAAATCGTCGGAACCGTGGTACACGTTGGAGCTGCGGTGACGAAATTCAAGACGAGCGACCGCGTTGGTGTCGGCTGCTTCGTCGATTCCTGCCGTACCTGTGGGCCCTGTCGAGAGGGATCAGAGCAGTACTGCGAAGCCGGCATGCTCCTCACCTACAGCGGCCGGGACAAAAACGGCCAGCCTACGCAGGGTGGTTACTCCACACAGATTGTCGTAGATGAGCATTACGTACTGCGGATTTCCTCTTCCCTGTCGCCTGCCGGAGCAGCCCCACTTCTGTGCGCGGGAATTACAACTTACTCCCCGCTTCGCCACTGGGGCGTCGGCAGATATCACAAACTTGCGGTGGTGGGATTGGGTGGACTGGGCCATATGGCTGTGAAGATCGGCAAGGCGCTCGGAACCGAAGTGACTGTCTTGAGCACCTCTGAACGGAAGCGAAAAGATGCAGAACGGTTGGGCGCCTTCGACTTCGCCCTCACTTCGCAGCCCGAAACATTCACCAGATTACAGCGGCGCTTTGATTTTATCCTGGATACCGTTTCAGCCCCGCACAACTATAACGATTATGTTAATTTATTGAAAACCGACGGCACCATGATTCTCGTAGGTGCGCCAGACAAGCCGACTCTGCTGGAGCCCTTTCCGCTCATTCTGCATCGTCGCCGCATTGCAGGATCCGTCATCGGCGGCATCCGAGAAACTCAAGAGATGCTCGACTTCTGCGCCATGCATCACATCGAATCCGATATTGAAGTAATCCCGATTCAACAAGTAAACGAAGCCTACGAGAGAGTTATCAGCGGCGACGTGCGGTTTCGGTTTGTGATCGATCTGGGGTCGCTCAAGTGAATGTTCTGGTACCGATCACGTCCCGGAAGAAGAACAGCGAGCCTTGAAATTAGTGTTGGTTTGAGGGCGATTAGAGAAAAGTGGCTGGGGGACTAGGAATCGAACCTAGGTAGCCGGCTCCAAAGGCCGGCGTCCTACCGCTAGACGATCCCCCAGCGCGGTACGGCAACGAATTATAGATCGGGAACGGCAGGGAAAAGATTATTGGCTGGGGGACTAGGAATCGAACCTAGGTAGTCAGATCCAGAGACTGACGTCCTACCGCTAGACGATCCCCCAACCGACGTTCACAGTAATATACAGGTCTCGGTTCAGTCAAGATCGGTGCAACGTAGATGCAAGAACTGCCTTAAGTGTGCGAGGCCCGCTTGATCCCCTGGCGAAGCCGAAACAGCGTCCGATCTCGCCCTAACACCTCCATCACGTCGAAAAGACCAGGGCTGGCCGTGCGACCGGTCAGGGCAACGCGAACCGGCTGGGCCAGCTGCCCCATCTTCACCCCCTCTTCCTCGACCAGCTGCTTAAAGGCCTCTTCCCATTGCTGTTTTGAAAAGGCAGGGAAAGCCTCGAAGCGAGTGAGCAATTTGCTGAGGATCGGCGCGATGGCCGGCGTCAAAAACTTCTTCGCCGCCTCTTCGTCACATGTTACGGTCTGCCCAAAATACGGCCTCACCCAATCGACCATCTCCACGAGCGTTTTCGCCCGTTCCTTCACAAGGACGACGAGTTGCGCAAGCCGGCCGTCCGAGACAGCCTGACATTCCTCTGTTAATCCTTCTGCTTCCAGAAGAGGAACCAATGCTTGAGCAACCTGGGTCGGCGGACTGATCTTAATGTATTCAGCATTGACCCAGAGGAGTTTCTCGGGGTTGAACACAGCTGCGGACGTTTGAACGTTCTTCCAGGAAAATTTCTCGATCAGATCCTGGCGAGTGAAGAGTTCCTGGTCTCCGTGTGACCACCCAAGCCGAACGAGATAATTCACCATAGCATCCGGTAGATATCCCATGTCTTTATAGGCCATGATCGAGGTGGCCCCATGCCGCTTCGAAAGACGGGCTTTGTCCGGACCTAGAATCATTGGCAGATGCCCGAACTGAGGGGCTGGAAACCCCAGCGCTTGAAAGATTGGGACCTGCCTCGGCGTATTCGTCAGGTGATCGTCTCCCCGCACCACATGGGTGATCTGCATCAGCGCATCATCGACCACTACTGAAAAGTTGTATGTCGGGTAACCGTTCGAGCGGAGAATGATCAGATCGTCCTGCACGACGTTATCGAAGACAATCTTGCCCTTGATGAGATCGTCGACTACCGTCTCTCCCTCTTGCGGCGCCTTGAAACGAAGGGCCGCGTCACCGGTTTGATTTGTGAGGCCACGATCGCGGCAACGGCCGTCGTATTTCTGCGACAGTCCTTTGGCCTCAGCTTCCTTACGCCGCGCGTCGAGCTCTTCCGCTTTGCAGACACACCAATAGGCATGGCCATTTTCAAGAAGCTGCTTCGCATGACTGCTGTAGAGATCCATCCGTTCGGTCTGACGAAATGGGCCTTCATCCCAATCAAGCCCTACCCATTTCATGCCTTCGATGATGGCCTGGATCGATTCGTCCGTCGACCGACTCTGATCCGTATCCTCAATACGGAGAATGAAAACGCCCTTCTGCTGGCGGGCAAAGAGCCAATTAAATAGCGCCGTGCGGACCCCTCCAATATGGAGAAACCCGGTCGGACTGGGTGCGAAGCGCACACGAACTTGTGTCATACTGGGTCCCCGTGAGTTCAGTCGAAAGCCGGTATCTCTATAGCATGCACGGAAAACTGTTGTACAGAATCGGCCGACTCATGGCTCTTTCATACTGGGCCAGCCTTCTGATAAGAGAGCAGGAGAGAGATCGCGTTATGGCCGAACTCACGCATGAAGCAGCGGTGCTCTCGGTGAATGATCTCACCCCCCACGTTCGCCAGTTGGTACTTCTTCCTACCGTTCAGAACATTGCGTTTCAGCCAGGCCAATGGGTTTCACTCAAACTGCCGGTCGGTGCCAAACCACCTCTCAATCGGGCGTATTCGATGGCAGCGCCAGGCACCCCGTCAGGCGAGTTGATCTTAATCTTCGATCGCGTACCGGGTGGCGTGGGGTCGAACTATCTCTACACACTCAAACCTGGCGATGACACACAGCTTTCAGGCCCCTATGGTAATTTTACGCTTCCGATGCTTCTTGATCGAGAATTGGTCCTGATCGCCCGTTACACCGGCCTCGTCCCGATCCGCTGCATGTTAAAGCATCTCTATGCACAACGACAGACGGCGACCATTCTCCTTATTGCCGTTGCCCCTGCGGAGGAAGAACTGCTCTTTCATCAGGAACTACTCACACTGGCCATAACCCATCCAGGGTTTCGCTACCTTCCATTGGTGGCCGCTGGAGGGGAGCAGCAAGGTGTCGACCTCACGCTCTCCATGCTCAGGCCGTTGATTGAGGGAGCGCCAAAAGTAATCCCGATGCTCTGTGGCACGAAAGGCTTTGTGCGACCGTTGCGAGCCTATTTTGTGGAGGCGGGATATGACCGGAAAGCAGTGAAAACCGAGACCTATGATTAGTGACCTTCCTTAACGAGATTCTTATTGACCGCTGGAATTTCGACCACAATATCCTTCGTGCCATTTGGCACACATTGGCAACCAAGCCGTGACTGCAACGTGGTGATCGGGGCTTCTTCCAGCTGGTCAAATTCATCGTCTGTGCCTTCGTTACAACTCTCAAGCCCTTGTTTCACGATGACGTGGCAAGTTGAACAGGCACAGACGCCCCCGCAGACATGTTCCAATGCAACGCCGTTGCCCATCGCCACGTCTAGGAGACTCCCTGGGAGCCCCGTCGGGCCGTAGGGAATCTTGGTTGGATCGACCTCAACCTTCGTCACCACGCCGCCAGGGGCAATAAAGGTGACGGTATAGGATACTTGAGGAAGCTCGTAATCAGATTTTTGAATATAGGGATTGGTCCCGCCCATATGCCCGTTCCTTTCTCAGCCAGACCTAACCTTATTTCCCGTTCTTGACAGCTCAGAAACCTGCGTGCTATTCTTAGTCCGACCTTATTGATCGGAGATCATTATAGTCTCCGACCGTGGAGATCGGCAATAGCAATGTTGAAGATTTCGAAAAAAGCAGATTATGCCCTCATGGCCCTTCAGCACATCGCTGCTGTTCAGTTCGGCGATGTAACGCCTGGACGCGTCGTGAATACGAAGGAGATCGCGGAAGAATATAACATCCCCCTCGAGCTGCTGGCCAAAGTGCTCCAGACTCTTGCCAAAAACGCACTGATCGAGAGTCATAATGGTCCCAAGGGCGGATACGTGCTGGCCCGCCGCGCGCACCAGATTACGATCGCACAAATTCTCGAAAGCATCGAGGGCCCCTTGGGGATCACCGATTGTTCGCACGAGAAAGATGGAGAGTTCTGCATGCAGCGAGAAAATTGTCATATCCGCACACCGCTCTTGAAAGTCCAAGACAGCATCGCCCAATTGCTGAATAACATGACCCTGCAAGACATGATGGGTGGCACACCCCTCATTACGATTCAGTCTCCCGCGGCACAAGGAGTCGAACGATGAAACTGCCGATTTTTTTAGACAACCATTCCACCACACCGATGGATCCACGTGTATTGGACACCATGCTCCCCTATTTCGTCGAGAAATTTGGGAACGCGGCCAGCCGCAACCATGCCTTCGGATGGGCCGCAGAAGAAGCCGTCGAACAGGCCAGGAAGCAAATCGCAAAGCTGATCAAGGCCGATCCGAAAGAGATCGTCTTTACGAGCGGTGCCACGGAATCGGATAATCTCGCGATCAAGGGCGTGTTGGAAATGTACAAAGAGAAGGGCGACCACATTATTACGTCGTCCACCGAACACCGTGCCGTGCTCGACACTGTCAAATCGTTAGAGGGAAAAGGCAAAGCGGCAGTCACCTATCTCCCCGTCGATAAATTTGGGATGGTGAATCCCGAGGATGTGCGGAAAGCTATTACAGAGAAGACGATCCTCATCTCCATTATGTTGGCGAACAATGAAATCGGCACGATCAACCCCGTCAAAGAGATCGGTAAGATCGCTAAGGAAAAGGGCATCCTCTTTCACTGCGATGCGACGCAAGGCGTCGGCAAGATCCCGGTCGATGTGCTGGATATGGGTATCGATCTGATGTCGTTCTCGGCCCATAAGATCTACGGACCCAAGGGGGTTGGGGCCCTCTACGTGAGAAAAAAGAATCCTCGAGTTCGCATCGCGGCGCAAATGGATGGCGGCGGGCACGAGCGCGGCATGCGCTCTGGAACGCTCCCGGTGCCATTAATTGTTGGATTCGGCAAGGCCTGCGAACTGTGCGAGCAGGAGATGGCCAAAGACACCGTGCGGTTGATTGCGATGCGCGATCGGCTGGAAGCCAGTATCATGAAAGCCCTCGAAGAAAGCTATCTGAATGGCCACCCAACAAATCGGCTCCCCGGCAACCTCAATATCTCCTTTGCCTATGTGGAAGGCGAGTCGTTGCTGATGGGCATGAAGGATATTGCCCTCTCGTCCGGTTCGGCCTGTACCTCGGCCACGCTGGAACCCTCGTACGTACTCCGCGCGTTGGGAGTCGGGACGGAGCTGGCACATTCCTCAATCCGTTTCGGTCTGGGCCGTTTCAACACAGACGATGAGATCGACTATACGATCAAGAAGGTGATTGAGATCGTCACCAAGTTACGTGAAATGTCCCCGCTGTACGAGATGGCAAAAGAAGGTGTCGATTTGAAATCAGTCCAATGGGCTGCCCACTGACCCGGATAGTCAAGAGGAGGATGAACCATGGCTTACAGTGACAAAGTCGTCGATCATTTCAATAACCCCCGTAACATGGGGAGCTTCAAGAAGGACGAGGAAGGGGTCGGCACCGGTATGGTCGGAGCCCCGGAGTGTGGCGACGTCATGAAGCTTCAGATCAAGGTGCAGAATGATACGATCGTGGACGCAAAGTTCAAAACCTTCGGCTGCGGCTCCGCAATCGCCAGCTCGAGCCTCGCCACCGAATGGTTGAAGGGCAAGACCATCGAAGAAGCCCAGAAGATCAAGAACACCGACATCGTGCAGGAGTTGAACCTGCCACCCGTGAAGATCCATTGCTCCGTGCTCGCCGAGGATGCAATCAAGGCCGCCCTCGCGGACTACCAAAAGAAAGCCGATGGGGCACTGGTCGACGCGAAGTAACGTGAACAAAGGGAGTGCGCTATGGATACGACGAACGCGGAAATTCAAGCTCCGGTGATTACGCTTAGCGAGGCGGCACTGAAGGAAGTGAAACGGCTCATCAACGTGCAGGGCCTCACGGAAGGGGGGCTCCGACTTGGCGTGAAGGGCGGCGGCTGCTCAGGCCTCAGCTACACGATCAACTTCGATGAAAAGATCGGGCCGCACGACCAGATCCATGACTTCGATGGCGTGAAGGTCATTGTCGACGCCAAGAGCGCAATCTACCTTCAAGGCACGCAGTTGGATTTCCAAAAAGACCTGATGGGCGGCAACTTCAAATTCGTCAATCCGAATGCCGACAAGACCTGTGGTTGCGGAGAGTCCTTCTCAGCATAACGAGTGTCAACAGAGCATTGTGACCGTCCACGGGCATGGCAGGTTGCCATGCCCGTCTTGTCAGAAGAGGTAGCGGGATGGACCATCAACACACCCACAGCGCAAGCCCTCGAGAGCTGCAGATGGCTCGCAGTATGTGCTGGCACTGCCAGTCTGAAGTATCCGGTGAGTACTTCTGTGACCGGTGCGTCAAGGTCCAGCCGGTTTCAAAAGAACTCGATTACTTCACCTGCATGGGCTTCCCCCGCCGCCTCACGATCGATCCGCGTCAACTGGAAACCAAGTTCTACGAATTGAGCCGCGCATTCCACCCGGATTTTTTTCAGAACAAGAGCGCGGAAGAACAGACCATCAGCCTCGGCAATTCAGCGATGTTGAATACCGCGTACCGGACGCTCCGTGACCCGATCGAACGGGCTGAGTATCTGCTCGATCTGGAAGCCGGGTCTGTGAAAGAGATTCGGAATTCTCCTCCCGCAGACCTCTTTGAAGAAATTCTTGAACTACAAGATACCTTGAACGAGTATCGAGCCACTGGTCACGCGTCAGAATCCGAGTCGGCGCTCCGCGCGAAGCTCCAATCGGAACGGAATACGCTCGAACAGCGGCAACGGGATATGGAAGCCACTCTGCAACAACTCTTTATTCAGTGGGACAGGCTCCAGGACCGCGGGGAGGCCACCGACCAGGCGAGGACCGAGCGTGACCGAATACTGAAGCAGATGCGCGAAAATCTCTCCAACCGCACCTACGTCAAGAACATCGTGAGCGATCTCGTCTCAACCATCGGATAATCACCACCATGGTACGTATCGTCGGCATCGATCTCGGCACGACCAATTCATTGGTCGCCTATATGGACAAGGGAACCCCGCGCGTGATCGCGGGGCGGAACGAGCGTAATATGGTGCCCTCCGTCGTTGCCATGACCGACAACGGTCTCATCGTCGGCGACTCCGCCAAAGAGCACCTGACCCGCAATCCCACCCGCACAGTCTATTCCGTGAAACGTTTCATGGGTAAGAGCCTGGCCGATGTGCAAAGTGAGCTCGCCTACTTTCCCTATACATTAACGGAACAGGACGGGGTGATCCGATTCAAACTCGGCGAGAAAACCTATTCACCGCCGCAGATTTCAGCCATGATTCTCAAAGAGCTGAAACTCAGGGCCGAAATGCACTTGGGCGAAAGCATTACCAAGGCTGTCATCACTGTTCCGGCCTATTTCAACGACAGCCAGCGACAAGCCACTAAAGACGCCGGCATGATCGCCGGTCTTGAGGTGCTGCGTATCATTAACGAACCGACAGCCGCCTCGCTCGCCTATGGGCTCCAAGAAAAGACTCAAGGCACGATCGCCGTTTACGATCTTGGAGGCGGCACCTTCGACATTTCGATTCTGAAGCTGAAGGACGGGATTTTCGAAGTCTTGGCCACCAACGGCGATACCCATCTGGGTGGCGACGACTTCGACCGGCTGATCGCCGATCTGTTCCTGGAAGAAATTCGCGAACGACATGGCCTCGATCTCCACACCTATCCCGACCATATGCAGGCCGTCCGCTTGGAAGCCGAACGCACAAAGATTCGACTCTCCGATGTGCTGAAAACGACGGCAACTCTCGACCTGCCGGACGGCAAAGGAAGATTTACGAGGGAGCTGACGAGAGATCAGCTCGAATCCCTGGCGATGAACCTGATCGAACGCACGCTGGCTCCCTGCCGCAAGGCGCTCAAAGACTCAGAACTCACTCCCGAGCACATCGATGAAGTGGTGCTTGTCGGAGGGTCCACACGCATGCCGCTCGTTCGGCAACGTGTTCAGGAATTGTTCGGGAAGACACCGCACTGCGAACTGAATCCAGATGAAGTTGTGGCACTCGGCGCGGCCGTTCAAGCCGATATTTTGAGCGGCGGCACTACCGACATGCTGTTGCTGGACGTCACCCCCTTATCACTCGGCATCGAAACGATGGGCGGCGTGATGAGCAGCGTGATCCGACGAAATACGACCATTCCAGCCGGCGCAAAAGAGATGTTCACAACTTACGTGGACGGCCAGACCGGTGTGGATATTCACATTCTTCAAGGCGAGCGTGAGCTAGCAAAAGACAATCGAAGCCTGGCGCGATTCAGGCTCAAGGTGCCGCCCTTGCCCGCTGGTGTGCCACGTATCGAAGTCACGTTCTTGATTGACGCAAACGGCATTCTCAACGTACTGGCGAAGGACATGCGGACGGGGCAAAGCCAGTCTATCGAGGTCAAGCCGTCCTATGGTTTGTCGGACAGTGAAGTGGAGCAAATGATCGAAGATTCATTCAAGTTTGCAACGGATGATGTCTCCGCCCGCAAGTTGATCGAAGCGCGACTGGATGCCGGTGCAATGATTACGGCGACAGAGAAATCTCTCCTGGAGGGAGGCCATCTCATCGCATCAGACGACATTGCCGCCACTCGTACCGCACTGGCGGCTCTGTCCGTTGCCAAAGACGGCACAGATCCGCGCGCCATCCGTGCACGCATGGCGGATCTCGAACAGGTCGCAAAGCCTCTGACCGTCGCACTCTTGAACGATTCACTCACGAAAGGGCTGCAGGGGAAAAAGGTCTCTGAGGTCACGTAGCGACGATCCCGTACCGATGCCGTGGGCGACTTACGACGGAACATGAGGAGTGGATATGGATCTGACGTGGCAGGATACCGAGGATATTGCGATTCGTTTAGTCGAAGAACATCCTGAAACAGACCCACTCACGGTTCGATTCACCGATATGCATGCCTGGATCGTGGCGCTCCCCGACTTCAAGGACGATCCCAAGAAATCGAACGAGAAAATCCTCGAAGCGATCCAGATGGCCTGGCACGAGGAGTTTCAGGACTCGAAGTCCTGATTCGTTGAACCTCCTTCCTCGAAATAATACGGCAGACCACTAAAATAGTATTGGCCGGATTGAAATGCCGACGGCCCAATAATGCTCCACAGTTTGCGGGCAGGCTATCACCCCTAAGTCATTGAAATGCCATCGCAGTTGAGGGTAGGCCGCTGTGACAAGCAAGGGAGTACCTCTTTGCAGAGGCAGGGCTCCCCCTCCCTTTGGGGCATTGTAGAACAACAGAGGATTCGGCGATAAATGAGGCCGACTTGATGATTGAGCTGGAGCCTCTCCGATGTCAAAAATCCTGAACCTGAGCACTCACACGAGTGACGATGAATTGCAGCACATCACGAACTTGCTGCTCTTCCACCTGGTTGAGCGATGTGGCGGACAGATTCAATTTAAGATGGAGGATGCCCATCGGGTTCGTGAAAGCCTGACGACCAAGATGGTGCAAATGCAGGTGGGAGAAGAGGTACGGCTGAGAATTATCGATCGCCTGCCAGAACTTTCCTAAACTTCCAATCAACTTCAGTTATCGTTCTACCTAGCCACAGGCGCGTGCTTCCAGACCGCAGTAGACCAAAAATCACGAGTAGCAAGTAGCCAGCGGCTGACCGCCTCTACGCCTCTCAGAACAACCCATCCAGACTCTACCAGGTGGAGGCCTTCGGAAATTCCCGCGCGAACTCGGTCAGTTTCCACTTTCCTTCCTGGCGGAGACTCGGCGGGTCCTCGTTCCTCCGGCAACGTCGGAGTCAGCCCCTGGCCGCTGGTCGGTCTGCGGCACTGTGTGAAAGAATAGGCCACTCGTAAAGAGTCTTTTTGAGTTTAGAACATGTCCGGATTGAACTCTGCAAGGTGAGGTGCCCTGGATTCCAGCCAAATGGGTGATCGTAGTAGACGCATAAAGAAGGACATAGATCCCTCCACTAAGGTTAGAATGATGGACTTCGTGCAGCTTCCTTGACGAGCTAGACCAACACCCTATGGAGTAGTTGGTTTTTAGTGCCGGAGAGCTATCCCCAATTCTAAAAGGGCACCTTTTCATTGAGCGAGTCTTAGAAACACTCATTTCAGAAAATATTTCAAAGCCAGCAGCGCTGTTCGGAAAGCGCCGACTCAGTTTTGAGTTGAAAGTTGACTTGGCTCTGGCACTTGGTTTGCTCCAGGAAAAGCATGTATCTGCCTTCAAGGCGCTAAACAAGATAAGAAACAGCTACACACACCAGGCTTCTTACAAAGTCACGTTCAAAGAATTAACTAGCCTGAGGTTTGATTGGGAACCTATTCAGCAGAAAGCATACAAGGCTGCCATGTACAAAGGGGGGAATAGAAGAGGCAGCCCAGATTGGCACCATTCCGGATAAGGTCATACTGCAGTGCCTTGGAGCTGTTCTCGCGGCAGACACCAGAACAAAAACAATCCTTCAGCTAAACTCCTCGGATGTTAGATCACAATTCGAGACGGTTGGGGAATCAATTGCCGCAGCAGTCGATTTCCTATCAACTGAATGCCGCGTGCAGTCTCTCGATCTCTTACCGCATCTACAGCAAATAGTCCCTCTCTCGCATTTCTTTCATAAAACTGCAAGTCCCACAGCAGGACAGGTTATTTCTGTGCGTAAGTGGTTTGGAAAGCGATTTATCTCGCGCCGTTATTCTGCGCAAACTGACGACAAGATGAATGCAGATATCGCATTCATGAAGCGTCTCGTGGAGGGAGACTCTAGTGGCCTGAAAAAACCTATGGCTGAATAACAAGGATGTTCAAAAAGGCCGTTCAGCAAGGCCGCAGCGAGCGAAAGCCTGAGGCGTACTGTTTAAGTACGTTGAGGGCTTAAGCGATGCGAGAACGAAGCTGACGGGCTTTTTCAGCATCCGTAACTTCTATGCTGCACATCTCCTCTCACGTCACTATCCCCGATTCTGAGATCGACATCCATGCGATGCGCTCTCAGGGTGCGGGCGGACAGAATGTGAACAAAGTCTCGTCCGCTATCCATTTGCAGTTCGATATTCCCGCCTCGTCGTTGCCCCCGTTCTACAAGGAAGAGTTGCTGAAATTAAAAGATAATCGCATCTCGCAAGATGGCGTGATCACCATCAAGGCCCAGCAGCATCGGAGCCAGGAGCAGAATCGAGAGGATGCTCTCACTCGACTGAGCGAGCTTATTCGGAGTGTGGCCGTCCCACGCAAGAAACGCAGAGCCACGAAGCCGACGAAGGGTTCGAAGCAACGGCGGTTGGAGAGTAAGACGAAACGCGGGAAACTGAAAACCCTCAGACGAACGCTGGAGTACGCGCGTAGGAAGCGTCATTCGTATCTCGTCTCGGGAAGAGAGCGATGATTTTTCGGGCTGTTACTGTACTGCGATTGACGTTATGACGAATCACTCGACCGACGCTAGCGATCCCAGGATATGATACCCGCCATCGACATAGATCACTTCTCCGGTAATTCCACGTCCCAGCTGGCTGACCAAGAATAATGCCGTGTCGCCGACTTCGCCTTGTTCCGTTGCGCGGCGGAGAGGTGCGAACTCCCGGTGGTGATCCACCATCTTGCTGATGCCGGAGACGCCGCGGGCGGCGAGGGTTTTGATGGGACCGGCGGAGATGGCATTCACCCGGATGTTCTTGGGGCCGAGGTCGTGAGCGAGATAACGGACGGTTGCTTCGAGCGCTGCCTTGGCGACCCCCATGACATTGTAGTGAGGCACGACCCGCTCCGCTCCGAGGTAGGTCAGCGTGACGACGGAGCCGCCATTGGTCATCAACGGGAGGGCTGCTTTCGTCACGGCGACGAGCGAATAGGCGCTGACGTCCAAGGCCATGGCGAAACCCTGGCGTGAGGTATTGACGAACTGACCTGTGAGTTCTTCGCGCGGCGCGAAGGCCACCGAATGGACCAGAAAGTCGAGCGTGCCGACTTCTTTTTGCACGTTTTGCATCAGGGCGGCAATCTGGGCGTCGTTTCCGACATCGCACGGAAAGGCTTTCGTACCCGGCATGGTGGCAACCAGTTCTTCGACGTTCTCCCGCAGTCGTTCGTTCTGATAGTTGAAGATAAGCTGTGCCCCTTGGCCTGCTACCGATTGTGCAATGGCCCAGGCGATGCTGTGTTTATTTGCTACGCCGATGATGAGTCCCTTTTTACCGTCAAGCAACATGGTATGCCCCTGATAGGATGATGAAAAACCTAACCGTGTATCTCATGAAGCGCACAGCAGAAGAAGAGACGAGTACGCACCCTGCTTGGGGGCTGAAGATAGCATGATTTAATACCTGACGCCAGGAGGACAGTGGGAGAGGGACTAATTTGCTTTGGCGGCGTTGGTCCGGAGCTGAGCCAACACTTTTGCCGCTTCAGGCGCGAAATCATCAAATCGTTGGGCTTGAACGATATCCAACGCTTCGGAGGCGAGCGAGAGGGCCTCACTGTGGCGGCCATCGGCACAATAGCTCTTGGCCAGGCTGAGCCTGGCATTGACCGACTGCGGTGATTTCAGAAGTACGTACCGTAGGAGCTTCTCGCCCTTTTCCCTGTCTCCCCCGAGCAGGAAAGGAAGCCTGAGGAGGAAGGTCCCTTTGGCCGACATGGCGTCAAGATGATCAGGGGCGAGTTCCAGTGTCCGGTCAAGCTCTTTCGTCACGCGGCGGAAGCCCATCATCGATGTGATGTTCAATTCCCCATCGACCCTCATTAATTCGCCCAAATTACAAAACAGGGCGAAGTGGGCATCGGCAGATCGATCGTCCAAAGCCACCGCCTGCTCTCCCAGGGCCTGGCCTTTCTCAAAATGGCCGACTCGGCTGGCTCGGTCTTGCGCGACACGGCCCTCGTAGCACTCAGTCATCGCTCTATTGGTCAACACCTGAGATGATTGCTGGGCCAAGAGGGCATCGGGGACTGCCAGGGCCAAGCAGCCAAACAGAGCAAGGAGTGTATACTTCATCTTTCTCTACCAATTAAAGGGGAACCTACAAGCGGAACCTGCGAGATTCAGCACTCCACATACCAAATACCAGTTCACAGTGGCGGGTATATCATAGCTTGTGAGAAATTTGCTACAGCTGGCTCTGGGAGCCTGCCGAGATCACTCCCTTCCTCGCACCCTGAACAGGCTTGTTCGTCGCATTGCGCAGGGCGCGGAACGCCCTGAGCATGGTTCGATATGAATAATGGGCATTCCGACCGCTAGGATTGGGCAGGACAAAAACAGGCCGGTCGGCCAAGGTCTTGGATTGCAACCCGAGGCTGACTCGTCCGGTCCGGTACTCTGGAAATAACGTGCGATAGATCGTGACGCCCAGTAGGGCAACTACGTGAGGGCGATAGCGTTTGACAGTGGCGATGAGCCTCTTTCTGCCGGCCACATAGTCTCGTAGCTTGAGCACATCGATCCCTGCGCTGGGCCGTTGGATGATGTTTGTCAGGCCGAGCCCCCAATCCGGAAGACGCCAATCGTCTTGGTGTGTAAATGGCTCGGGCGTGAGCTTCGACTCGAACAAGAGCCTCCAGAAACGGTTCGAGTACCCGGCGAAATGATGTCCAGTAGCGGCTGAACGAAGTCCCGGATTGATGCCGACAAAGAGGATACGGACTCCTGGCCTAATGTGATCCGTGAGCCATTGGCGAGAGAGAGTCCCTTGTGATGGCCGTATAACGGTTCTCCTCATCGATTTTGCCAAGTTGATTGCCTGACCTGTGCCGCCCCGTCTCAACTGGGATATGCCATCCTGGCGTTGAGGCGGTTTGGCCGACCTTCAGCAATTTCGCCACAGAAAAACAAAGTTCCAATCATTGGGGTATGACCCAAGTAACACGTGTAACAGATTGATAAGTATAATGGGACCTGGACATTAACAATACGGCATCAAGCTTGCTCTTTACTCTCGGCAAGTGCCGATGAATGGCACAGACTTCAAACATTAACGGAGGGTGACTTATTATGAAGAGCATGTTGATGGCAATCATGGCAGTGGCAGTGTTAGTGGCGTTCAGCGCTCCTTCTTTCGCAGAAGAGACAAAAGGCAAGAAGGAAGAGAAGAAGGGCGGCCACGTCCTCGTGTACGGTGAAGAAAAGAAGGACGAGAAGAAAAAGGACGGCAAGTTCGCCGACACGTTCGGCGACATGAAGGACGAGAAGAAGAAAGACGAGAAGGGCAAGTAATCGCCTTTCTTTGGCGAGGTTAGCTGGCTTAAGGGGTCTCCCGCCTAACGCGGGAGACCCCTTGTGCGTTCTTCCTACCCGGTACGGCTCCGAAGATACACCGAGTGTAATCCCACGATCGACTTGGCATCTCTGATCACCCCGGTCTCAATCATCCTGATCGCTTCCAGTAGAGGCATCTCGATCACCTCGAGGACCTCATCACGGTCGAGCTGTTGCCGCCCCATCGTCAACCCGGTCGCCTTGTAGATGTGAATGACTTCGTCGGTGAACCCCGGCGCGGTGAAGATGCTGGAGAGGAGTTCAAGCCTGCCGGCTTGGTATCCGACTTCTTCTTCAAGTTCTCGCACCGCGCAGACCATGGGGTCTTCACCAGGATGAAGTTTCCCCGCAGGGATTTCGTAGATGAACCCTCCTGCCGCATGGCGGAACTGCCTGATCAAGATGACCGTGCCATCGTCTTTCAGCGGAACCACCGCGGCCGCTCCGGGATGGCGCACGACTTCCAAGTCGACCGTGAGGCCATTGGGCAGCATGACGGTGTCGACATTTAAGTTCACAACAATGCCTGTGTAAATGTTCTTGGTCATGGGTGCAGATAGCTAAATAGCCTATGGCTTATAGCACGAGAGAGAAAGGACACAACCCCTGGTCCTATTTGTGCCATAAACCATAGGCTATAGGCTCTTCGCTTTTGGCTTCTTATAGAACGGGGCTTTGACGATCTGTGCGGGAACGCTTTTGCTACGGATTTCGATCAGAATGGAGGTGCCGGGCTCCGCAAAGCGCGCAGGCACATAGCCCAGCCCGATGCCTTTTTGTAGGAGCGGCGAGAGATTGCCGCTGGTGACTTCGCCGATTGGTTGGGATGCCGCGGGATCGAAGATTCTGAATCCGTGGCGAGGCACGGCTTTCTCCACGAGTTCGAAAGCGACGAATCGGCGAGCGACTCCGACCTGTTTCTGTGCCCGAAGCGCCTGGCTGCCGATGAATTCGCCTTTCTGGAAACTGACGGTCCAGTCTGCATTGGCTTCGAGTGGCGTCGTGTCTTCGCCCATGTCGTTGCCATAGAGCAGATAGCCCATCTCCAACCGAAGGAGATCTCTCGCGCCGAGTCCCGCCGGCTTGAGTCCCCAGGCCTGGCCCTTGTCGATGAGCAGATCCCAGAGTCGCCCGACCTTATCTGCGTCAATGTAAATCTCATAACCCAGTTCACCGGTGTAGCCGGTTCTGGCCAGCAAGCAGGATAGGCCGCCGATCGTAGCATCACAGGTGTGATGGAGCTTGAGCCCTTCAAGCGCCGTCCCGCCTAGACTCATGAGCAACTCGCGAGATTTGGGACCTTGAGCGGCAATCTGGGACAATTCGACTGACTGGTCTTCAAGGCGAACCGTCTTGTCTTGGGCAAGTTGGGATTGCAGCCACGACAGAATCTTCTCGCGGTTTGAGGCATTCACGCACAAGAGGAACTCGTCTGGGCCAAGCCGATAGACGAAGATATCGTCTTTGATGCCGCCGTTCTCGTTGCAGACCATGGAATACTGGGCTTGAGAAACGGCGATTTTGCCGACGTCGTTGGTGGTGACTCGCTGGAGGAAGGAGAGAGCACCGGTTCCGGCGATCCGCACCCGCCCCATATGGCTCACGTCGAAGAGCCCGACATGGGAACGGACAGTATGGTACTCGTCCACGACACCGCTGTATTGGATGGGCATCTCCCAGCCCGCGAAATCGACGAGTTTGGCGCCGCTTGCACGATGTTGCTGGATGAGAGGAGTCTGTCGCATCATGGTCGTGCTGACATACGTGTCGGCTCAATCATCGGACACCGAGCAACTCAACATCGAAAATCAAGGTGGCATTCGGTGGAATGACGCCACCAGCGCCCTGTGCGCCATAACCGAGCTTGGAAGGAATGGTCAGCTTTCGTTTCCCTCCCACTTTCATACCCTTGACGCCCTCGTCCCATCCCTTGATAACTCGTCCAGCGCCCAGTGGAAAAGAGAACGGCTGGCCCCGGTCTACGGAACTGTCAAATTTCTTCCCATTTTCTAGCCAGCCTGTGTAATGCACGCTGACGGTCTGTCCCGCCTCTGCTGTCGCTCCGGTTCCAATCGTGAGTTCGACATACTGCAGTCCCGATGATGTCGTGACTTCATTCCCTTGAGCACCTGCTTCCTGAAACGGCATATCTGCTCCTTTCCTGATCGTCGGTCATCCAACCACGATGATGGACGACAACAGAGTAAAGTAATTATTGTGCACGGGAACGCTTGCCAGCGTCTGAGCCTGCGATCCTGTTCGAGAGTTCCATGAAGGTGGGGCCTCACTCATGTTCCCTGAGGGAGTCGGGCTCGGAGAAAATGACCACACTTGCCGTGTAGCCGTGCAGAAAATTGCGCCCTCCGACCGGACCGATCTCGCCTTGGGCAAAAAATCCCGCGGTCGGAATGGGGCCGAGCCGCTCTTGCACGGCCCCGCTATCGTGATGGGGGTGGCCAAAAAGTCCTTCTCCACGCCCGCAACAGCTGAACAGGAGAGCTCCCAGTGGGGGGGAGCTATGCTTCGCTCGATCCGCAGCCAGGCAAACGTGCAAGTCATCGCTTGCGGACTTCGCATCGCGAAGGTGGAACTGTACGGTCTGACCTTCCTGAACAACGTCTCCTATCGCAACGGCTCCGGCCTGTTGATCCGCTCCAATGAGGTTTCGAACGAGGAAGTCGCCCCGCTCGAAATGACTGCCGTGTTCATCGATCACGATGCCCAGATGCAAGGCGCGGTGTGCATCGCGGCGCTGGGTTCCCCCCAGAGATTCGAAGACGTCCTGAAGCCGTTTCAAGGCCGAGACGCCGCCAAGCTCATAGATCAGGTTTTGCTCCGCTCTCGTCACGACGAACCGCTCGCCGATCGGACGACAGCCTTGCGAGGTCACGGTTCGCACGGCGATTGGCCCAGTGAATTGCACTCCCACCACACCTCCGTCGAAGATCTGATCATTGAGGAGCAGTCGATTCTCTCCAGAATCCTGGCCTCCGCCGGCAAGGCCCCCGCCAACTTTGCCATGAGGGTATCGGTCGTTCATGAGGGACAAGACTTCCTGCATCGGCGTGGAAAATGGATCGGCGAGAAAGAGAAAGGTCGAATCCTCGAGTCCAGGATCCGGCCACCCTGGCATGCGGATCTGGTCCTGTAGCTGAGACACAGAAAGCTGCAGCGGAGTCAGTTTGACATCAGGGAGGCATGCAACCCAGACAGTCAGGGCGGCTGCGGTTTCAATCTCTTCGGAACCGGCGATGACACCTTCACCGGAACAGCCCAGACAGACCTTCGCCCGCAATTCTCTCTGCAGCATGCCGGAAATCATGGAGGTGTTGGTCGCATGGTGGGCGGAAAAGAAGACGAAGGCCAGATCGATGGGGGCCGTGCCGATTTGCATCAAGATGGCATCTGCGAGATCGCGGATGGCAGCTTCAGTATCGGTCTTGCGCGAGAGTGCGGTTGCGAATTGAAGCGTGGCCGGAGTGGTCATGCTTTTGGAATTGGTCATTATGGTACGAATATGTTTTCCCACGGTTGCCGACAGATTAGCAGGATACTCAAAAAGGCCGACTGCGTCGTTCCTGAATTGTGAGCGAGACACGCAAGGCGTGCGCGACAGGCGCGACTCGCGAAGATAAAATTTCCGACCCGTCACGCTTTTCGCGCGAGTCACGCGCGAATGACGAAATACGCTTCACGGGTTTCGAGCACACTGCTGGCGGACTTTTCCAGCATCCTGCTAGACCCCTGGGTCCATCCGTTCTGGGCGGTCCTTAGCCAGCTTCTTATAATAGCGCCACAAATAGGAATGGTAGTCGTCGAGTTGGGCCAGGAGATAGTGCAGTTCAGCAGGATCTTCTGTCTCCACGGCACGGACCATACGGGTTTGCAAAAACTCGGCGAACGCATTTGTTTTGCCTAGGGCAGTTATGAGACTCAGGCTACCACCGAGTTGGTACTCGTTCATGCTTATCCTCCAGATACAAGAGAGTCGCGAGAGAATAGCGAGGCAAGAGAGTGAAATGCAAGTGAGAGAATCTTCCAGCCTCGAGGCAACAGATTTTCCGCAGTTACTTAGCCTGGTGATCGAGTATGGCACGGAGTCTAGCGAGGGAGATGGCTTCGACGCGATGGCCGTCGCGCCCCACTATCGTCGTCGCCATGGTCAGCGCGTTGAGAATGGCTTCTTCCGTGGCTTCGACCGTCGCCGTGATCAATGGATTCAAATGTGTGTCAGCGAGGTGCGTCTGCTGAAACGTCGGCTCTTTGGGGTAGTGAGGGACGATGTTCGCGGTGGAGAAGGCCAACATAAAGTCGCCGCTGCCGTGGCGTGCAGTGGAGCCTGTGCGCGCCAGTCCCAGCGCGGCACGTTTCGCCAGCCGAGTGAGCTGCCGACTATCGAGGGGAGCATCAGTGGCAATGACGATGATGATCGAGCCTTCACTTTGCCCAGGTGCAAGAGCCTGCGCGACGGGCGGCACGGTCTCATAAAGCCGACCAACCTGAACTCCACCCACAATGAGCTCAGGCCGTCGCCCATGGTTCGCATTGACGAGCACACCGGTCGTATAGCCACCCTCAGTCTCTGGTAATCGCCGTGACGAGGTCCCGATGCCCCCCTTGAAACCATAGGACGCCATGCCTGTTCCGGCACCGACGGATCCTTCCTGCACGACTCCGGAGGAAGCACCGTTGATGGCGTTCTCCACATCCGATTCCGAGACATGCCGCCCTTGAATGTCATTAAGCCGCCCATCGTCGCATTCGGCGACGACTGGTGTCAGGGTATCGTCGGTAATGCCGATCTCAGGATAATGCGCGATCATCCAGTTCATGACCCCGTTGGCCACTCGCGGCACATTCAACGTATTGGTGAGGGCGATCGGATATTCGAGGAAGCCCGATTCACTGATCCAGGCAAGGCCGGTCATCTCGCCAGTCCCATTAAGGACGAACGACCCAGCAGGCACTTTCTTGTGCCACACGTTGTCGCGAGGAACCACGACCGTCACGCCGGTTCGAATCGGGCCGAGCCCTGGCTTAAGCGGCCCGTCGCCGGAGATGAGGGTGGTCTGGCCTACAGTAACGCCAGCCACGTCAGTGATCGCGTTGAGCGGTCCCGGGGCATAGGAGCCGACGACGATGCCAAGAGCACGAGCTCGCACCCGAGGTTCTTCCGGCTCACCGGCTTGGGCAGAAAAAGACGCGACTAAACAAATCCCCATGGTCAGTATCAGCAGTGGGATTGTCGGGCGGGCGATGCCGTTAGACTTCATGGCTCGATCCGACATGGGGGACAGTGACCTCAATCTGGGAATGTTCCGCCTGAATGGCCGCGGCCAGCGAAAGCGCCTGCTTTTCTTCACCATGTACTAGAAAAATCTTATCTGGAGCCGGGTTGATTGCCCGCACGTAGGCCAGGAGGTCCCGGCGATCCGCATGGGCCGAGAGCCCGTTGAACTTGACGATCTGGGCCCGGCGCGGAGTGGGTACGCCGAAGATCGGGACGACATCCCACCCTTCGACGAGTTTGCGCCCGAGGGTATGTTCGGCTTGAAAGCCCACAAAGACGATCACGTTCGCTTCGTCTTGAATCGCGTGCTTGAGATGGTGCACGACGCGGCCGCCTTCGCACATGCCGGAGGCGGAGATGATGACGCAGGGGCCCTTCATGCTGTTCAATCGCTTGCTGTCTTCCGGCGATGAGACAAAATGTATATAGCGTGAGGCGAAGAGGTCGCCGGAAGAGGTGAAAGTTTTGGTGGTTTCCTCATCGTAGCATTCCGGGTGACGGCGAAATACTTCCGTAGCCCGTGAGGCCAGCGGGGAATCGATATAAATCGGGATGGGATCGAGGCGGCCCTCGCTGACAAGTTCTTTGATCCGCATGACCAAGTCCTGGGTCCGACCAACGGCAAATGCCGGGACGATAATCTTGCTCTTGTAGGTTTTGGCATGAGTGAGGAGGTCCAGTGCCTGTTGTTTCATGACCGCTCGGTCAGCCTCGTGCAGGCGATCGCCGTAGGTCGATTCAAGAATCAATACGTCGCATGACTGTGGTGGCTCAGGATCACGAAGAATGGGCATGTTGGAACGGCCAAGATCGCCGCTGAAGAGCAAAGTGGTCGTATTGCCTCGTGCCGTGTATTTCACCCGAATGGCCGCCGACCCTAAGATATGGCCGGCATCGTGAAAGGATGCCGTGACGCGTGGGGCAATCTTGAGCAGGTCTCCGTATCGCGTACCTTCGAATCGCCGGACTAGCTTACGGACGTCATCGGTATTATAGAGTGGCCGGACACAGGCCTTTCCCTTCCGCTGCTCCTTCTTGTTGACATAGCTACAATCATTCACCTGTACTCGAGCCGAATCTTCGAGCATGAGTTCTGTCAAATCGGCGGTAGCTCTGGTGAGATAGACCTTTCCTGAGAATCCTTGCTTCGGAAGCACCGGTAAGGCGCCGGAATGGTCGACATGGGCATGGGACAGCAAGACGGCTCTAATCGATTTTGGATCGAACCCCAAGTCCTGATTCTGACGAAGCGCCTCCTCTCGGCGCCCCTGAAAGATCCCGCAATCCAGCAACATGCTGCAACCGGGTGTTTCGACCATGTGGCGACTTCCGGTGACGGATCGCGCCGCGCCGTGGAAGGAGAGCTTCATAATGAAGGCACTCCATTGTGGCGACTGATCAGGTCCCAGGCTTCCTGAGCCGTCTCGGCATAGTGAAAGAGCCGCAGATCTTCCTGCCCGATCAGCCCATTCTCGACGAGCCATTGCCAGTTGATCAGGCGCTCCCAAAAGTCACGCCCGACCAGCACGACCATCACGTTTTCGGTCTTGCCCGTTTGGAGGAGTGTCAGCGTCTCGAATAGCTCATCGAGAGTTCCGAACCCTCCAGGAAAGGCGACGAGCGCCTTGGCGCGGATTAAAAAGTGCATTTTCCTGATGGCGAAATAGCGAAACTGAAAACTCAGCTCCGGTGTAATGTAGGGGTTGGGGTGCTGTTCGTGAGGGAGGGTGATATTGAGGCCGATGGATTTTGCATTCACATCCGCAGCCCCTCGGTTGGCGGCCTCCATGACACCGGGCCCTCCGCCAGTGACAATGACGTAGTCGCAGCGGCCATCGACCTGGCAGGTCGACGACACCAGCCGGCCGAATTCACGCGCCACGTCATAATATTTTGAGAGGGCAAGTTGTCGTCGCGCGATCGCCGCCTTGTGCTGATGTGTTGGATCATTGGGAGACCGAGCCGCTTCCTCCTCCGCGAGGTAAAGCGCACACTTGGCGGCGGCTGGTTCTTGTAGCCGCGCACTCCCGAAGACGACGATGGTCGATTGGATCCCCTGTTCACGCTGAATCAACTCCGGCTTCAACAGTTCGATCCCGATGCGGAGGGGACGGAGTTCGTCCCGCTGGAGAAACTCTGTGTCGCGATCGGCAGGAATGTAGGAGGAGGATTCTGCGGCGGGGTTGATGGAATCTGGATCAGATGAAGGAATCATGGGGGCGATTATAGCGGGCTTAGATATGTCCGGCAATTCAGGATGGGAGCGTCGCCCTAGAAGGGCCAGAACCAAACGACTGGTTCATCCGTGGTTCGTCGGGAAAATCCGTAGGCTCGCACGGTCCACTGGGGATCGAACACCACCTGCAATTGCTCCGGTGTGATCCCGGTTTTAGTCAGGGTCATCGTCGGGACAAAGGGGCCGAAGAACAGACGGGGGATGGCACCGAAGTCCAGGGCCGCAGACTTGGTATCGCTCCAATTATAGAGCGCCACAAACCCGTAATCAGACTCTGCGACATCATCAGGGGCTCCAATGTGATCGGCTAGCTCGGGTAGCGTCGTCTGCCCGACACGAATAAAATTGACCTGTTCCTTGGTCACGACGTCGTTGAAGACCACTCGGCGGACGGTGCATCCGGTACAGAGGAGGAGACAGAGCGTGGCAGCGACCAACCTGATTGCGGGAAAACGTGCCTCCACGTCAGTCACCAAAGGGCCACAGTCGGAATTTTGTGTTACCGGTTCGTTTGCCGTAGACCACTTCTTCGGCTATCCCGTTCCTATTGAAAAACACGTAGAGATTATCGCTCTTGATGTCCATGCGGATGAAGTTCAGCAACAGGAGTAACATTGCGGGCGATTTCCCGTCATAGTAATAATAGTGAAAGATCTCCCGATCGTTGCCTCTGACAATCCGATCCGGGGCACCGAGCGATGAGACGACTTCCGCCATGGTCGTCGTACCTTTCTTGATGGCCGAGATGGCTTCTTCTTGAAGCGGCTCGCCAATCGTTCCCCTAGTCACGATACAGCCTTGAGTTAGGACCAGGGCCAAGATGAGGACGATACCTGCCAGCGGCTTGAAAAATAACACGATCACTCCTTTTTCTAAGCTTCGGTTGGACGATCAACTAAAGCCTTTTGGCGTGCCAGAACAAAATCTGTTTCAAATATGGCATAGGATGATGGAGTGAGTCCCACTTTACGATATACTGCTTGCGCAGTGCTGTTATTCTCTTCGACGTACAGACGGACCCCGCAGACGTTCGGGCTAGTCTTGGCAGTGGTCATCACGGTTTCATGCATCCGACGAAAGACGCTCTGGCGACGCCAGGCGGGGTCGACATACACACTCTGAATCCACCAAAATTCGCCGTTGCGCCAATCGCTCCATTCATAGGTGATCAGCAGCTGCCCCAGCAATTGTCGATCATCGGCCCGCTCCAATTCTGCGACCATAAAAAATCCACGATTGGGAGATTCAAGAAGGGCAATGGTTCCGAGATACAGGCGGTCGAGATCGAGTCGACGGCCTTCTGTTTCAAGGGCCATGGCTGCGCTGAACGACGCGATCGTCGCCGCATCTTCAGGCTTGGCGTGTCGGACCTTCAAGTGGTCGAGGACTGGCATGGGTCTCAGACCATTGTCTTTGGGCTTTGTAGCCATCCGGTTTCCGGCTTAAATAAACCGGCGGTACACTCCATCTTGATGGCATCTTCCGGTGGCAGATTGATCGGACGCAGCTGTGGCTGGGGGACAAATGCGAGGAAGCCGGTGAACGGATGGATGGCCGTGGGTACAAAGACCATGAGTAAACTTGTTGCTGGTGCGACTTGCAGCGCCGGCGGTGCGGTGCCCATCACAAAGCCGATCGCCCAGAGACCGTCTCGAGGAAATGGAAAGGCCACTACGGTGCTGCGCCCGAAACGAGAACGGAAATTAAGAAGATCGGTCATTCCTTTGAGGGTAATGTAGACACTGCGGACCAACGGGACGCGTTCAATCCACCGTTCCACCTGAATGATGATGCGCCGCCCGACTACATGGGTAGCGATCGCGCCGACAATAACAACAAGGAGCAGAAACAGAACGAGGCTGAGTCCGGGACTTTGTCGGGCTCCGATATTCCAGGGGAGGTCGTGGATCAATTCGTTGAGTGTGTGAAATAGTGTGGAAAGGATCAAGAATGTGACCCAGGCCGGCACGAGGACCAACAATCCGGCCAAGGAGTATTTCCATAAAGCTTTTGACATCGCCGCTTGTTTCCTTCGATACAATCAAGCAAGATCTGCAGTGTAGCAGAAACCATTACAAGAAATAGCGTCTGCACCCGAGGCTTGATCTCATCAGTCTCGGTGATCTATTCTATCTTGCCTTATCCCATCGGTCGTGTTTACCATGGAGATGCGTTATGACAGAACGTACAGAAGCAAGGCGTCCGGTCAATATCGACAAGGATCTTCTCGACATTCTTTGTTGCCCCGAAACGAAACAGGATGTGAGTTTGGCTGATGCAGCGGTGATTGCTAAGTTGAACGAGGCTGTGAGCCGTGGGCAATTGAAAAATAAAGCGAATAAGCCGGTTGCAGAACCCCTCGATGGAGGGTTGATCAGAGACGATCGGAAGATTCTGTATCCTATCCGCGAAGACATTCCTGTCATGCTCATCGAAGAAGGTATTCCCCTGGAAGGGATGATCTAGCAGGACTGGTTGACAGCCGATTTCTTCAGCAAATTTCTAGTTGGCACGATTCATCTGAGCGTTCTGTTTCATACATGATGAGGGGGAAAGACCTGTCTCACCTCGATTGTCGTTAAGACACAACAGAGGCGCAGGCGCCTATATGTTGTCGGTCTTGGAGCCGGTCGACGTTCCACAGTGCTGGCAGAGATATTCGTACAGATTCCCAGTAGGAAGCACGAGCAAGAGTCGCTCTCTTGTTGGGGTTGCCACTCGGCAGGAAGGACAATAGAGCAACGAGGCATTCAACGATCTGAATTGGTCCGGTTGTTTCGAGGCATCCGGTCCTGGCTGTCGAGCCGTCCTGGGGGATAGACTAGTCGGCCAAGTTTGGTTCGTCAGTCTACGCGGGCGGCCTGACATGAAATAATTCCATATAGATTGAGGCGCAGAGGTCAATGCCCAGAGTTCGGCCTCTGCCTGTTCACCTGTTCACGATAAGGCATTTGGTCCATCCTTCGACAGAAACTTGGGGGTGTGCCGGAGTAGTTTCTAAACCCCCTCGCCCTGTTCGCACCAGCGCATAGACGGCTAGTCCGCTCAACAAACCATAGAAACCTGTCGTACTCCAGGCCAAAGATTAGGGTCATGCATGATCACACCGAGTGCAATGTGGCCGCCGACACCGAGGCACAGCGCGAAGATGATCCACTCTTGCATCATCTTAATGATCGCCTATGCGTCATGAGAGGCGGCCGGTGAAGCTGGGACGAGAAGCCTGATTGGGGACGGGAAGGTTACGCTGCCGGTGTCTTGGCTGACTCAATGTCTGTTGCTGTGATCAGACTCGATAAATAATCAGCTACAAAATTGAGAGCCTCCTCTCGTCCGTCCGCACGACGTCCTTTTTCTCGCCGCTGCACCGATAATTCGTGGTCAAGATCGGATTTAACCTCCGTGAGAACTCGCTGCAGGGATGAAGGCGTCAGGTTCGCATCCATGTCTTCGAGCTCTTGGCAGCGATCAAGTACCCAATTTAACCCTTCGATCCTCCCGGCGTAATGTTCCTGTTCTGCGGTGTCAATCCGTGACATCGTGGTGGCAAATGTCTGGGCCTCGTAGATGAGATTATAAAAGCTGGTCACTGCTCGCTGTAGGGTAGGATTCATGTCGCTCCTTTGCACAAATTATCAACCGTCTGATTATACACGAGAATGCCATGGTGACAAGGAAAAAATTGTTGGGCTAGGTAAATAGGAGATCATGAAACTCGTTCATGAATCCGTAATAGAGGGGGGCGAAATCTTTGAGGCTCTCGGGGCTAGTTTCTTTGAGACGTTTGAAGAAGAGGACCTGTGTGCGAGAGTCGATCTGTTCAAGGAGCTGCCCCAAATTAGCCATGGTAAAGCTGCCGATTGGAACACTGAGCACATAGTGCACGAGGCGTTCAACAAATTGTTGAGCAAGATATTCGCTGGTGAGGTAGCCTTCCGGGAGTTTTCCTGAAGCCAGAAACTCGTCGAATGGTATGGCTTGCGCAGCAAATGGAACAGATGGTTGCTGACTAGAGGTCACGCCGATGATACCCCAGCTTGTGTTAGAGGAACCGTATACACCAGCAACTCTACTGGACCTCTTGGAGCACGTCAAGTGCGCAGAAGGAGCAACCAAGGCCTGAGTCGAAAGACTAGTGAAGACTCAAGAAGCTTGGGTCAAATAGAAGGGGCGGAGTCCCCGAGGAACTCCGCCCCCTGTCACGCGCTGGTCGCGAGGAACCCTACAACCAGTTGACCCGTTCGGCGGGTCGAATGTAGATCGGTTCTTCGACCTGAATCCGCGCCACTTCCTTCCCCGACTTGTTGAAGCCCAGCACGGTATCGTTGTACATCTCGAAGCGTTTCCCGTGGATCTGGGTCTCAAACACTTTCGGCCCCGGAATGACGTCGTAGCGGAAGACGATCTGCTGGCTGGCGCGCCAGAGCTGGAGCACGGCCAAGAGTTCCCGGCTGGGCACCAGATACTTCTCGATGGCGTTATCGACGCCCGGGCCCGAACATCTGCCGCGCATAGCCGCGGGGGCTATGCCGCGGCGGGATGTAGTAGCCATTGGGCTCCGTGCCCCACTGCGGGTAGAGGGGCAGGGCCACCTGCTCGACGCGAATGGTGTAATAGAGCGGATGCCAGCGATCTTCCGCCCACAGGCCATCGTCGCCGATGCGCATCAAGCTCTGCATGCGGATCTTGCCGACACAGGCCGCCATACAGCGGGTTTCCATCGGCTCGCCCCCGGTCAGCGGATCCTTGCCTTCAATGCGCGGATAGCAGGCAATGCACTTCTCCGAGACGCGCGTGGTGCCGCGATACATCGGTTTCTTGTAGGGACATTGTTCGACACACTTCTTGTACCCCCGGCACCGATTCTGGTCGATCAACACAATCCCGTCTTCCGGCCGCTTGTAGATCGCCTTGCGGGGGCAGGCCGCCAAACACCCGGGATACGTGCAGTGGTTGCAGATCCGCTGGAGATAGAAGAAGAAGGTCTCGTGCTCCGGCAGACTGCTGCCCGTCATCTTCCACGGTTCATCCCGGGAGAACCCCGTCTTGTCGATGCCTTCCACGAGGGCGCGCATCGAGGTGGCCGTGTCTTCGTAGATATTCACGAACCGCCACTCTTGGTCCGTCGGAATGTAGCCGATCGCCGCCTGGCCGACCTTGGCCCCGGCGTCGAAAATGGTCATGCCTTCAAACACCCCGTAGGGGGCATGGTGCTTGCGGCCCACCCGGACGTTCCACACCTGGCCCCCCGGGTTCACCTGCTCGATGAGCTGGGTGATCTTCACATCGTAGAACTGGGGGTACCCGCCGTACGGCTTGGTTTCCACATTGTTCCACCACATGTATTCCTGCCCCTTGGAGAAGAGCCAGGTGGACTTGTCCGCCATCGAACAGGTCTGACAGGCCAAACACCGGTTGATATTGAAGACAAAGGCAAACTGCCACTTCGGATGCCGCTCCTCGTAGGGATACAGCATCTTCCGTCCCAGGTGCCAGTTATACACTTCAGGCATGGTGCATCCTCCTTCTAGCCATGATCCGTTGATTCGTGAGTCTCAGCAGCGTTCCCCTCGTCTTCACGCTGCACACGGGTATTCCCTTACACCTTAATCTTGATGTGTTCGCCTTTGAGCCACTTGATCATGAACTCATTCTCTTGGCCCGGCGTGAACCCGGTCCGCACCGGCTCCCAGGGCCCGCGGGCCCCGATCCCGCCGTCTTCGGCCTTGGTGATCCGGATCAAGCATTCCTTCGGCGTCGTGTTGATCCCATGGTGGTCGACTTGATAGCCCCACTTAAACTTCCAGGCGACAGCGTGCTTGCCTGGCAAGGAGTCGGTCTGATGCATCGGCATCAACCAGTTCCGGGTAAAGGACTGTTGGGCTCCGTACCGGAAGTTCGACTGATAGCCGGTATCCACCGCGATGGCGCGGCCGTCCGGCCGCGTCTCATGGCCCTTGACCGACTTCGGTGTGGCCACGTACGGAGCATGCTTCGCCATGGTCACGTGGTAGGGATAGGACGGATTGTACTTCGCGCGGATCATCAGGCGCGCCACCTTATAGTACGGATCCGAGGGCTTCCAGCCGCGATAGGGCCGGTCCACCGGGTTGCCGTCCACATAGACATAGTCGCCGTCGTTGATCCCGCGGTCTTTCGCCGCCTGCGGGTTGATGTGTAATTGGTGCTCGCCGACCCCCGGCGTCCGTTTGTCCATGCGGTACGGATCGCCGAAGTTCGACTCATAAATCTGCACCCAGTCGTTCACCGACCATTGACTGTGCACCCGATGGCGGGTCTTGGGCGTGACGCAGTAGAACTGGTAGCCCTTCTCCCACAAGGGGTTCGCATGCCGCTTAATTTCCTGCCACGGCAGCTTGATGTTGCGCACCGTTTTATCGTCATGGTGCTGCGCCGTGATCGGAATCCCGTAGTCATCCGGCCGGACATAGGGGTTGGTGGTCATGATCGCGTTCGGCAGATAGGGGGTCGCTTCGGCCCCTTCCCGGTGCGAAATGAAGTTTTCGCCATATTCGATCGCTTCCGGCTCGGTGCGGTAGGTTTCATACCGGCCGGTTCTGGTCCACATGGGTTTCGACTCGTTGGTCTCTTCCCAGAACGCAATCCGCGGATAGGTGCGGGTCATGACCATCCAGCCCTTTTCGGACTTCAGCAAGACGTCGGCGCTGTAGCCGTAGAAGGTGCTGGAGGCATCGAGCAACCGCTGGGCATAGACGTCGACGCGGTTTTCGTAGACGAACTTGAAGTAGTCGCGCATCCGCTTGTCCCCGGTCATGTCCGCCAACTTGGCCGCGACGCCGGCAAAGGTGTCGAGGTCGTTCCGAGTGTCGTACAGGGGCCGGATCCCGCCCTTCCAGATCTGTACCCAGGGATTCGACACCGTGATCGTCATTTCGGGATAGGTGAACTCCATCCAGGTGTTACAGGCGAATGCCAGATCACTATGGTTGATGTCAGAGGTCATTTCGACATCCTGTGTAATAACGGTCTCGATGTTCGGGTCCACATTGTGAACCAAGTCATAGTGATGCTTGGCGTTGTTGACATGGTTGGTGTTGGATACCCACCGGAACTTGCTGGGCGTCGGCATATGCGTTTTGCCCGTGAACACCTTGCGCCCGTACTTCGGAGTATTGACGATCAGGCAAGTGTCTCCATGGGCCCAATAACCCACCTCTTCGCCGTAGTATAACTGATTGGTCTTGATTTCCTTGCCATGCGCGTTCGGATCCAGATTGATATTGAAGGGATCCTCACCCGTATGGACGCCAAGACCGGCGCCGGACCAAGGCGTGGCCGTAAAGGTTCCGGCCTTGTAGTTGCCGGCCCAGGTACACTGCCCGGCGCCGAACTTGCCCACGTTACCGGTTGTGATGAGCACCATCGCGCAGGCGCGGGAGTTCGAAGTCTGATGGAAATAGTGGTTCACTCCTTCGCCGTTATGAATCTGGGCGGGCTTGATCGAGCCGGAATCCCTGGCCCAGCGGACCAATAGATCCTTCGGCGTCCGGCAGATCTGATGGACGGTGTCCAGGTCGTAGTCCTGGAAATGCACCAAGTACATCTGCCAGACCGGCATCGCGTCGACTTCGCGTCCATTGAGCAACTTCACGCGATAGGTCCCGGTAAGGGCCGCGTCAATGCCGCTTTCCTGATAGTGCCAACCGACCTGCTCTCGGTGGAGTGGAACCGCTTGTTTCTTGTTGAGGTCCCAGACCATCATTCCACCCAGCCGCTGAACCTGATCAGGCGTCAATGATTGCACCCGTCCCGCATAGCTCTTGGAGAAGTCCGGGAACTTGTAGTCGGCAAGCACGTCGCGCGGATCCAGAAATTGCAAGGTATCGGTACGAACGAGCACAGGTGCATCGGTATGACCCTTCATGAAGTCGGTGTCATGCATATTCTCATCGACGATAATCTTCATGGCACCTAAGAAAATTGAACCGTCCGACTGAGGCCGGAGCGGCATCCAGTAGTCCGCGCGATAGGCGGTGGGATTATACTCAGGCGTGATGACCACGATCCGGGCACCTCGTTCAATGGCCTCCAACTTCCAGTGGGCTTCCGGCATCTTGTTCTCGACGAAGTTCTTGCCCCAGCTAGTGCACATCTTGGAGAAGCGCATGTCGGACATGTCGCAGTCAGACCCCTGGACTCCGAATATCCACGGATGCGCAGGGTTCTGGTCGCCATGCCAGGTATAGTTCGACAAATAGCGGCCCCCCTGCGCCTGCTCCGGGCCGACCTTCCGGATCCAAACGTCCAGCAACGCGTTGACACCCCCGTTCAGCCTGGCGTTGCCAAACTTGCCGACCATACCGAGGACCGGCATGCCGGCGCGATGCTTGAATGTGCGGGTGCCCGCCCCCTTCATCATCTCGATCATTTCCGGCGCATACCCCTGCTCCCGGAGCCGGCGGGCGCCGGCTTCGCCGCTATACCGCGTGGCAATGATGATCATGGCCTTGGCGGCATAGGTGAACGCAGTATCCCAGGACACGCGGAGCATATCATCCAAGTAGCGGCTGTCGAACTTATACTTGCGCTTCACATCCGACGTGAGCTCCGGGGAGCCGGCGTCCATCCACTCCTTCCAGCCCTTGCGCATCACGGGTCCCTTCAGGCGATAGGGGCCATAGACCCGGCGGTGGAAGGTGAACCCCTTCAAGCACATGCGCGGGTTATGGGCAAAGGTGCCGCGGTTGCCATAGAGATCTTCATAGGTCTGGTGGTCGTAATTCTGTTCGACCCGCATCACCACACCGTTGCGGACGAAGGCCCGCACGCGGCAGGCGTGCGTGTCATTCGGGGAACAGACCCAGGTAAAGGACGAATCGTACCGATACTGGTCGTGATAGACCCGTTCCCAGGACCGATCCGGGTAGTCCCCCAACGGGTTGCCGACTTCGATGACCGGCTGGAGCGCCGTCAAGGCCAGCACGTTGTCCGCCACCGCCACCGCTGCGACCGTCCCAGCCGTCACTTTTAAGAACTGCCTCCGTGACAAAAACATGGGTCACACCTCCTACAGTTGAGGGCTTCTATCAAGCCCACGTGACTTCACTCACACAGCAGAAATTTAGCCCTCGTTTTTCCTGAGAGGGCTACCGTAAAAAAGAAGCGAACACACATAAGCTAACGGATCATTCTGTCTCTTACATTGGATTTCTAGCATTTCCATAGACCCTGCTTACTCGCAATACGCACACCACATTCGACATATATATTGCATTTAGGTTAAGCGGGTTAAATGCTTGAATAATAAACTGTAAAGTGCTCTTAAGAAGATTGTCTAAGAAGATCAAGCTAAATGTTGTTGAGTATTTGCCGTATCACTTGTTCAATACCTATTCGATTTCAATAAACAAGTACTCAGTAAATCAATAACTTGGCCTTAGTATTCACGTGTTACCATTTGGTATCATTATTGAGTCGTTGTAACAAAAGTAACAGGGTAACGATAACAATGAGCAGCGTGGCAGACAAGATTGTTTGCTTGACAGCTTCGTTCCTACATCAGTAAAATCCCACCCCTCTGATTGATTGTGATAGAGCGGGAATAGCTCAGTGGTAGAGCATCGCCTTGCCAAGGCGAGGGTCGCGGGTTCAAATCCCGTTTCCCGCTCCAGTATTCAGTGTTCTTCTCAAGATGCCTTCCTCTCCCCGTGCATCATGATGGGGACCATCACGCTGTTCCCCGGTTAGAGTGCTTCTCTCCGCAGGTCGTGCAGACCACAGACATAATTGACGTAACCGTTGCATCGGTCGAAGAGGCCGTTCGTACTCTGCACGATGTTGCGATTACACACCGGTGCTGGCCAGTTGTCAGCTTGATGCGCTATCGGAAGCGCGAGTTTTTCTCAAGTGTGAAAACTTTCAGCGCGGCGGCGTGATGCTTACTGGAGACAATGTGGAAGGGTTGCGGCCCTGCTCACATCTGGACGGGAGCTAGACTATGCGGCGGCGATAGGATGGCTAGCGAGCCCCGTGCATGAGGGATTGTATCCGCCCCACCTGTTCAGCTGCACGAGAGAGTTCGCCGGCGGTAAGCGGGGTTCGACTATATCGTCCCTGGTGGTAGAGGGCTGTCACATCAGCTACCATAGGGCCGGCCACTTTCCATTTCCGTTCAACCAGTCTGGCAAATTCACTGGCTGTGGAAGATGGAGGTTTGCTCACGCCGTGTCTCTCCACCATACGAACCATGCGATTATAGAGCTGGACGATCGCGAGCTGCGGATGCGATGTCGGAAGATGGGTGGTCGCCCAGAGCCCTATCCTATCCCGAAGCATGAGGAGAAGCAGGGCCAAGCCGACCACAATCACTCCTGTCACGAGTCCCAGCATGCCGGGCTGAAACGTTCGGACCATGTGCGCCAGGCGGCTGAAAGCCTGGCCTATCGGAGCGCTGAACAATGAACCCCAGCGACTCATCCGTTCACGCACTGCATCACTGCCCTCTCGTACTCCATGAACGACTGCCAGTTGATCCTTTGCGCTATAACGGACGAACAGGCGATCCCACTGTAGCCAAATGGATTCTCCGAGTCGGCTGATGGATTCCCAGCGATTTGTGGCGACTGTTGCACTGATTGTAGGAGTAGGATCCATGGTGATCCAGCCTGAGTGAGGAAAGTAGACCTCAACCCAGGCATGGGCATCCCGCTGACGCACGGTGAAATAGCCCCCGTATTCGTTCCATTCCGTGGCCAAAAACCCTGTCACCAAGCGAGCGGGAATACCTACGGTCCGCAGCATTACAACCATGGCGGTTGCGTAATGTTCGCAGTACCCGGTTTTGCGTGTAAAAAGAAATTCGTCGAGCGGGTGACTGAGCGTTGCTGTATCGGCTTCAAGGCTGTAGCGGTAATTCTTCAAGAGATGTTGCTGGATCGCCATCGTTCGCCCAAATGGGGTCGTGGCCTGTTGGGTGACACGATGTGCCAAATCTGCCACCTGCTGTGACCCCAGGGGAACCTGAAGATAGTGGGACAGGATTAAGTCGGGATAGGCAAGGGCCGACGCAGTTCGTTCGTCTGTGACAAGCTGTGGAACTCGAGAGGTGACGGAGTATCGGATGCGGGAAGAAGGAGGAGATGACAAGTGGAGCCCACCCATGGCATCAATATGTAAGGTAAGAAACTCGCCGCTCACGAGTTCAGCGAATGGTGCAGCAAACAGGACTGCGGTATCGAGCGGTTCCAACAGGATATCTTGGCGAATTAGTATGGACTGGCCGTCCGGAAGTTGGCTGCCAGCTAGGCGCGCGAGGAATGTTCCATCAGCCACGAGATTCAGCGAGCGCCGACGGGTTCCACTATGGCTCCATGATCGTCCATTGTACTGATCGTAGGCGTGGCCCCTCAGGTAGAGGCGATCTTTTTCAACAGCGGGCTGGTCCGGTAATTCAACCCGCATGACGATCTGAGGGTCTTGCTTGACTGACCCGATCGTCCCTAGGTCAACTCGGTCGGAAAAGCCCGTCGTCCGCAGTGCTTCCCCGCTCGTCTTCTGCAGCACACCCGCGCCGATGCGAGGGATGAGAAAGAAAATGGCGAGCGTCAGGATAACCGTCAGGACAGCGGTTCCGTTTGTCAACCAAAAGAAGCGGTGAGTGATGCGGCTCGGGAATGCCGCGTGACAGACTGCCACGCTCGTGGGTGGGACACCGGACGGGGTTTCGCCCGTTTCTTGAGTCAAGTGATACAGCAAGAGTGTCCAGACTGCCGCGAGCAAATACAGCAGAAAAATAGGGACATACCACGCATCAGTCGTCAGTGCCGCGGAAGCCAGGATGGCCATGAGACTAATCGCATAGAGATGCCGATAATCACGCCGCTGTTGAAGAGTGAGTAACTTGATACTCAGCAACACGACCAAAAAATGGATGCCCGCAGGGAGAAGGTCTCGTGATACCACCGTAAGATCGATCAGCAATATGACAAAGGCACCGATCAATAGGACATTCCACAGGGTTGGAGAGACGGTCGCCTGTGCCATCGCCCGTCGAACGAAATGAACCCCTCCTGCGTGAAGCAGCGAGGTGATGAGGATGATCGCTGTAGGGAAGGCGAGCCAGAGTGGGACGCTCTGCGCAAAGACGAGTCCGCTAAACGCTGTGGCGGCGAGAAGGACGGAGCTGAGGGCAAAGGCCTGATTAAAAGGCATGGGTTAATTCTTCAAGTTGAGTGGCATGGAGTACCCGATCAGCTTGTACCGGGTTTGTGGCTATCGCCTGGTCCGACCAGGGCACGACTGCCACTGTATAGCCTCGCTCGCCTTCGAGAGTAAGTGGGGGGTACTCGCCGTCATGGCCGACTCCATCGACTTCAGGTTGCTGCCGCTGGCATAACGCCAACAGGCGCAGCATCGCCAAGAGGTGAGCAGATCCCGACCCGAGTCCTGAGTCTTCTGTCCCTACAATTAGCCGCACAGGGTAGGCCCGCTCTGTCAGTTGCCAGAGAAGTGATGCCACGAACGTCACGCTTCGTTCGAATAGAGGCTCGCATTCTTCAGGGGCCACAATTGAGAGAACGACTGTGATGCGTCGTTGATCCTCCGCTTCGGTTTCCCGCACGATCAGCTGGGACGTGCGGGCGGTTGTCATCCAATGGATAGCTCGCGAGTCATCGCCTGGTTGATACAGGCGGAGGTTGTACAGTTGGGTCCCATGTCCTCGTCGTGGGAGAGACTCCCCCTGCCCTTCGCTGACTAATTCATCCACGAATCGCAAGGTGAGCGGCTTGACGGGAGGACTGACGAGCAAATGAACCTCCGTGGAATAGAGCCCTTTCTTGAGGAACAATCCAAAGGGAAATAGCGTCTGCGCCCGGATTCCTTCGAACCGGATCCAGCCTCGTTTTGTGGCAAGCAGTGGATAGGACAGGAGTGCGGAACTCTGCGGGGGCAGGAAGCGAATCGCGAGACCTCGGTCGACATCTTGGCCTTCGACGACATCGAATAGACGCAGGGAAAAACTGGGCAAGTGCCGGTTCCGATTGGCAACCGTAAGGGTGAGGGTGGTCGGCTCGTTAGCCATGATGAGATCGGGTACATGCCGACGAAATTCCAATCGCCGAAGACAATGCTCCGAGAGCAATCCGGAAATCACGATGAGACTGAGCATCATTGCGAAGAGTAAGTAAAACAGATTGTTGCCGGTGTTGATGGCGGCGAGCCCGATTCCGAATGTGAAGAGAAGAAACCTGGTCCCTTCAGACGTGAGACGAATCGACCGCCACCGGGACATGCCCTTGACGAAGGAGACGGCTGGGAAGCCACGGAGGCCGAGGAGTGGGTGTTTCACACGCGTAGTTCATCCAGTTGGCCAGCTGGCAGGATACTGAAAAGTCCGCCAGCCTCTAAAGCACGAGACGCGCAAGCCCTGATTCCAAGTGTCTCGACTTTCCTGCCGGTCTCGCGTGTCGAGTGTGGCTATTACTAGACAGGGACGGGAACGGTTTCGACGATGTCGAGCACCATACGTTCCGCCTGTTCGAAGCTCTGTGTCCGCATGCCATGGGTCCGATTCAGCATGACACGGTGAGACAACACGATCGGCGCCAATTCCTTGATGTCGTCGGGAAGGCAATAGTCGCGTCCACGGACGACCGCCAATGCCTTGGCCGCTTTGCTCAGTGCCAGTGCTCCACGTGTGCTGACTCCCAGGGATAGGAGCTCGCTCTGACGGGTCGCTTGCACGATCGCAAGCAGATAGTCCGTCACGCTCTCTTCCATGTGGACCTGATCCACACGAGTCTGCAAGGCCAATACTTCGCGGGTTGACAGCACCGCTTCCAATGTTTCAGCGGGATGCAACGAATGTGGCCGGTCGAGCACCTTTCTCTCCTCTTCGAGCGTGGGATATCCAATACAGAGGCGCATCAGAAACCGGTCGAGTTGGGATTCTGGAAGGGGGAAGGTCCCGTGATATTCGGCAGGATTCTGCGTGGCGATAACCATAAAGGGCTGCTCAAGTGGATGCGTCTGATTGTCGACGGAAATCTGTGCTTCACTCATCGCTTCCAGGAGACTGCTCTGGGTCTTAGGCGTGGTGCGATTGATCTCGTCTGCCAGCACGACATTGGCGAAGATCGGACCCGGTATGAACTCAAACCCTTGTTTTTGCCGGTTGAACATGGAAACGCCGACGATGTCGGAAGGTAAGAGATCGCTGGTGAATTGAATGCGCTTGAATGAGCAGTCAAGTGATCGAGCCAAGCTGTGTGCCAGTGTGGTTTTGCCGACGCCAGGCACATCTTCAAGTAGAAGATGGCCACGGGCCAACAGGCAAACCACCGCCATCTCGATCACATGGCTCTTCCCCTTGATGACCAGCGCAATATTGTCCTGGATTGACCGGATGGTGTGAGATGAACTCATGTTGGAATTATTAGTGGTCCTGGTAGTTCGGGAATGCATGGTGATCTGACACGATCGAAGTCTAACAAAGGGTCTGTTGATGGTCAATTTTCACATGAGTTCTTGCATCGACCAGTCTGGGGAGAGCGATTCGTAGGGCTTTGCGCCGACAGGGCTGTTCGCGTTCAGCTTTATCAGGCTGCGGAAAGTCTATATTCTGCATACGAGAACTTCGATGGTTCACATATCTGGGACAAACCCTGTCTGTCTTGTTATCTGGTCTGTCTGGTCCATCTGGTTAGTCTCATGCAACCAAACAAACCGGACAGACCGAATAGACCAAATAAACAAGACAGGCTGGCAGATTTTTTCAGCCTCTTGCTATTCCGGCACAAGGATCAGCATCCAGGGAGGGCTTTCTTCAACCATGTCAGAAAACCGTCGGGCGGTACTGCTGGCGGGAACTCCTGGAAAGATGGCTCCACGGCGAATCTGAATGGAGCGGAAACGATAGGAGGAGCCCTGCGTTGGGAGATAAGGAAGGACTCGTGGAATCTCTCTGCGCAATGGACCGAAGTCCGACATATTGATGGTCTCGCCGATCGCAAGGCGCGAAAGCCGCTCGAAAACTTCGCCGAAGACCGTAGAGAGATTGTCCGGTGTGAACGGCTGATTATTCGGTCGATAGCGGCTGTCATCGAGGAGTTGCGCCAGGATTTCCCAGAATACTTGAGTATCGACGGCTCCAAGGACAGAGAGAAATCCTCGGTGCGCCACTAGGTTGAGCAGGGCGAGGGGGCCTCGAATCTCGAACTTCCATGGCGGAAAGAGGAGTACACGGTCTCCATGCTGGACCTCCAGGGCCCCTTCGCCAGAAAAGTTGGTCTGTCGAAACGTCCCTTTGGTTCGATGGAGCTCTTGAGTGATGACCTGCTCAGATAATCGGGTCGGTTCATAGGCAAACGTGGGTGTCGCGGGAGCCCAGCAGGTCGCGATCGTATAGCGAGGTGCGAGCTTCCCAGTTTGATCGAGGTGGCCCAGGTCGAACATATCCTGGTTTCCGTAGAATTGAAACGAGAGCCCGGTCCGAGACCGCAAACCGTTGAGTCGCTCCCGTTCCGGATGAAGCGGACCACCCAGCTTTGAGCCTGGCTGAAGCCGATCGAGGCTATGAAGAATCAACTCACGCTGTCGCTGTTGAAGGGGAACCACGTATTGCTCGACGAGTTCTGTGGCAAACGAGAGGTCACCGGCTCCCAGATCGAGCAAGGAAGCCACGTCTGTCTCGAGCAAGAGGTCAAAGGGATTGGAGTGGGAGCGGGCAAACACCTCAACCTCTTCGCTCCGCAAAGAGGTCACTGGCCACTGCGCCGCTAGTCCCTCAATGATGCCGAACCACACACAGAGGGCCCGCACAGCTTTTGTCGGGGGGAGCCCTGTGAGCTCTTTGAGCCGGGGGCCTGGGAGATCCTGAATTCGTAAGGCCTCTGAGTTTCCCAACGCCAGGGTGATCGCATCTCGGATGATGACGGGAAGGTCGACGCGGTGAGCTTCTTCGATCAACCGTTTCAACGTCGCAGTGAGCTGCTTCGCCTCAACAAGCTTGCGTGAGGCCTCCCACTCCTTGTCGCGTTCCTGCAAGAGTTGGGTGACCTGCGAACGAAAGTCTGCAAGGATCTGTGCGGTAGAACTCATAAGCCGGTTGGTGTGGGGTCAGGATCGTAGATCTGTCGATGCCAGTTGATGAATATCTGGCAGCATAGCGACCTGGTCCAGGAGCGTCAAGGTTGCCATATTGCCCATCCCGAGAAACCTGTGTTAGGTAAAGGCTATGTGGAAGACACCGGTGCTGCTCGCGATGCGAGCAATCTTCGTCACATTCAGGGTGGTGATGGTCGTCGGGGCATTGTGCTTCAGTGTGGCCTGCACGAGCGGAGGGGGCGCCAGATCTTCTGCCACCTCACAAGACGGGTATCCCACGCCGCTCAAGGAATGGCAGATCATTGATACGGCAACGGGACAACCAGTCTCTCTCGACCAATGGACGACATTGTTGCTCCAGCAGGACATTATTTATCTGGGCGAGGAGCATCATAATCGGTTTCATATCGATGCGGCGATGACGGTGCTGCGGAAATTGAAGGCGGAGGGGCGTACACCGGCCTTGGCCATGGAAATGTTCGGCTGGGACGGCCAATCGGCACTGGATCAATATCTTTCCGGGTTAGACATGAACCGCCAGGAATTCCTAGAGGCCGTCCGATGGCAACAGAACTGGGGTGGCCTGTTTGAGGATTACGAACCGCTGGTTCAGCTGGCGAAAGAGCACCAATGGACTGTGGACGCCATGAATCCTCCGAAGCCGTTGGTGCGAATCGTCGCCAAGAACGGTTTGGTTCAAGCAGCGTCTGATCCCATGATGGCGCAATGGGACATGAAGGATGAGGCCATTGTCGATGATCCGATCTATCGAGCCCGTATTCTTGAGCAACTCCGGGCCTGTCACGGCAAGGGGGACGACAGCCTCTATCAGACGATGCTCGACGCCTCCATGTTTCGTGACGAAGGGATGGCCAAGACATTGGTCCATCGCCTTAACCAGATTCGTTCGGTGAGCAATACGATGGCTGGGCCACTGGTAAGCTATACAGGGGCCGGACACATTCAGTACAACCTTCCAGTTCCGAAGCGAGTCGCCCGCCGCCTGACTGATCAGGTCCGCCAGGTCAGCGTCTATATGACGTCGTTCGAAGTGGGGCGCAGCGAGGAATTACAAGGTATGATCCACGAGAAGGTTGCGGACTACCTGTGGCTGACACCGGTCAGTGCGAAGGGGCCGCCGCGCCGATGTTGAAAAGGCCCCATAAGCGTCAGGAGTGATGGGTACAGAACGTTTCTCTGGTGATTACTGAAGACCTCACCCCGTATTACGCCTAACGAATGCATGAAGGAAGAAACTGACGCCAGCCAAGCTGGTGATTGCGCAATGGACACCATGCATTGTCGAAGTGGGTTCAAGTATTTTCTATTGATGTCAATACGGTCGATCGAAAACGCAACTGTGTTGCGATGGGTCCCGTGCTGGGATGGAGTTCTCGCCGATGAAGGTTCACTTTGAAGAGAAGAAACGGGTAGCATTCTATGGCTCTAAGCAGACGAAAAATCCTCCCTTCTGTGGTGTGTCTCACTTGCGAATCGGCATGGCTGCGGAAACGCTATCGTCTGTCGCGCGCTCGATGGCGATGAAAGACGCCAGCAGTGATGCAACTACCTGCTGAGAAGCGATGAATCCTTGACAGTTTTCCCGGTCTGTCTCAGACTATGCAGCAACAACATTTGGAATTGTTAGCGATTGGGAACGCAGCGCATGCGAAACAAGATCCCCTGTTCCGCTGAGCGGTTAAGCCTCCTGGATCCTCCAATGATCCAGGCGGTGGTTGATCGCAATGCCTTTCACATCGGCAATCAGTACCTCTCTGAAAATCGCGTTCGGATCGTCGAGGCCGATGATGCCCAGATTTCGTCCGCCGTCATCGGGAATTCAGGACTTTACGAACAGACGATCCGGCTCAAGGAGGGGCATCTCATCTCTAAGTGCAGCTGTGCCTTGCCGGAAGAGCCGATGTGTCGACATTGTATTGCAGTCCTGTTGGAATACCATCGCTGGGCACAGCCGAGAAATGGCCAGCAGAAGAAGGCGAAACCGTCTGCAGCCCCACAACCAACAGAGGCCACTCCGAATCGCGACAGCACGCCTGCGCCAAGTCCCGCTTCGACGACCGATCTGAAGCTGGGCGAGGTGATGGCACTCGTCGAATGGCTGCAACCCGCGATAAAGGCGTTGGAACGCGGGCAACCGTTGCCTGACTCGCCAAAGCTCGGCGGGGATCTCGCTCTCTGGGTTCAGGCCATTCGTTCTCTGGAGGAACGCCGACGCGAGAGCGAAGAAATACGGATCAACCTGGAGTCCGACATGCGGGATCGGGAAGCCTATGTCGGCCGATTGACGCAACAGTTGCAAGCTTCGATGGAAGAGATCAAGGCCACCCAAGCCAGGTCTCAGCAACTGCAGCAGGAACTGAGCGCCTGCAAAGAGATACTCGCGAAGGTTTCCGAGGTTGCCTCCGAGGTTGGGAGCTATGGCAGCCAACTCAAGTCTGTCGCTGGTGAAGTGATGTCAAAGGGATCACAGCTTGATAAGCTCTCTCAATCATTCGGGGAAGTCTCGACGGCATTGAAAGCGCTTGCCAAGACCTCTGCAGACTCCTAAGACTCCTAGCCCAATCTCGCTCAATTTGCTCTCCCAAGCTCCATGCATATCTCCGAGACTATTGCGTCCTGTCTCGCAACTTCAGTATAATTTTCCCCTCGTTTTATTCATTTGATCCGAGGAAGGGAGGAATAAGTCATGAAAAGGATTTGGGCAGGGATTGTCATGGTGGCAGGTACAGTCCTGCTAGCTGGTCCATCCTACGTTCTAGCGAACGAGCCAAAGGGTGAGGGTCCGCCTGATTATAGCGGGATCTCCAGCATATATTTCGTATTGATAGGATTGATTCTAGCTTACGGCGTCTACGATTCGTTTTTCAAAAAGCTCTAGCAGGATGATGAAAAATTCTGCCAGCAGCGCCCCTGTCCGTCGTGCCGTGCACGGCACACAACTCATCACGATTGTATGGTTTGGTGAGGCAGGAGAATGTGCCGCTGAACAACGACCTCGCACGGTAGTCCTTTGATCTAACGGCAGTGAGAACATTCACGGGGAGTAGAGGCGCGGTTGCCTGAATTGTCTCAAGTACGGCTGGTCCATCTCCATATTGAGCAATTTAGTATCGAGCAAAACAACGGCAAGGTCGACAGTCTTCACCTAAGCCAGCCCATCGCAACAGGTCGCGATTCCAGTCACACAAAATCATTCATGCTCAACTGGTGATTCCCCGTAGTGTACTACGGGGAATCACCAGTTGAAGTTGTCGGCGATCGTCAAATTAGGGCCGCTTCTGTTACGATGCGCGGTGGCCACTGTATGCCCCGCGTTCGTAATGATGGTTACGAACGCGGAAAACCCAAACCCGCCAGTTCCGAAGTCGAGACCACTGTCTGTCACCATAAGAATCTTCTCTGGGCAAGGAAACTTCCAGATGATCTCCCAAAATCTGTTTCCGTTAAATTGCAGTTCAAGGTTATGCATTGCTATCTCTATTTATATGCTCTGGAAGTACTGGGTAAGGTGGCCGTGTCCACGAATTCATGGCCACCATCACTCAATGGATGGTTGTGACAGAGCGGTGGCCTGAGTGACCCCCTCAACCTGGCAGGCGGTTCCATTGCCAGTGATCCCGGCACGAGGGGACACGTTCATCGTCTGACCGACCAATCGAGGTCGCCCCGCGCGGAGCGCGTTTGTTCGTTTTGGGAAGGGCCCCTGACGCACGACCTCCATCTCTGCCAGGGAAGTCCGTATGGACTGAGCGATCAGCCACGCGAGCGTCAAACTCGGGCTCCAATACACGGCATCGCGCAAACGATCTACAAGATCACCGGGGAGACTGACCGTTAGTCGGATCTTTCGAGACTCTTGCCGATTAGCCCTGCCCAGTTTGAAAGACGGACTAATCATCCCGTTGTGATCATTTTTTATCGAGTGATTTTGAACGGCCTGATTGCTCAACGACATTGTATTTCTCTCCAAGTTGCTCAGAAGTGCGGCAGTCCTCGAACTATGGTCTAACTCTCACGCCTCAGCCAATCCCGACAGATGGGAGGGCCGCGCCTCTGCTGAAGAAAGACAGGACGCGGCCCCGATGGCAGAAGCGTATGGCGGTGGGAGGGCTCCAGATGGGCATAATCCAGAGGTAGTCCCACCTGCATGAGAGGTATTACCCTCTTGAGTGGGGACCCACCGGCGTTTCGCTTCGCCAAATAATGTTCAGTTCCTGACAATCGGTTTTGTCCTCTGTAAATCGGACGATGAGAGGACTACAGCCGTACAGCAACCCCCGTACCAAAGCTTTTTTGATCAAAGTATTTCGAGGCTTGCTATGTAAGTCGTTGAGTACGCTTGGTTTGGCGATTGAGCCAAAAAGACGAGCCTACGGGACAGAGGGGTATCTTATTCGGTACGCTTCTTATCCTGCGAGATACAGCCACGGGGGAGTGCAGTAGAAGAAACTGCGTGGGACCAGATCTATTGGTGGAGATGCTTCATCGCGGCGGCACAGAGGAGGATAAAGAGGCCGATCCAGAGCGCGGCTTGTTGAAAGGGGATCGCTTCGTAGGATTCTTCTGCATTTTCTTCTGCGTCGTCGGACTTGAAGAGCACCGTGTACAGAAAGAGCGTGAGAAGACAGAGGACGAGAAACAGTTTGACAAAGAAGACGGTTAGGTACTTCGCATGGTGCTCAATCCCGCTGCCGGTTTGCGAGGTAATGGCCTGATTGACATAGTGGAAATTGATGCCACCGGTAAACAGCAGAACGACGAGCAGGATGCCCGCGACTTTCTTGTAATGCTGGTAGAACGCATCGGTGATCGGCTTAATCTGCTCCTTGGCAACAGCCTTCTTCAGCCCAGGAGTTACGGCCATGACGAGGAACGCGAGTCCGCCGATCCAGATGACCGCCGACAACAAATGGATCCAATGATTGATGATCGGGATCAGCGTATTGGAATCGGTGACGAGGCTTTTGAGATCGTCCATTCTCAGGACTCGTGATGCGCGATTCGTGATGGGTGATGGGTGCTAAATAAAAAACCGGCGCAGGCGAGATTGCGCTTTCTTAACACATCACTGATCACTCATCACGCTCAAATTTAAAGACCGGCGTTTCATTGCCGAATCGTTTCTTGCGGAGTTCTTCCATCAGCTCGATGGTAATCAGAAGGATGTTATTTTCTCGTGCGTGCTTTTCTACGCCCTTTTTCACCATGGCGCGCAAGAAGTAGGGAATCCGGTTGAGTCGAGTTTCTGAATCCTCATCCCACGCCACAGGGCTTTCTTCCGGCGTATTAAATGCGACCTTGATCTTCTCGCCACCCTTCGGCGTGTACAGACACCATTGATCTTCATCCAGCCAGTCACCGTGATCGACGTAGGGGCGTGCGCGGCAGCCGCCACAGATATCCGTGTATTCGCAATCACCGCATTTACCTTTCAGTTGAGGATAGCGGAAGGAATTGAAGACATCGGACTTTTCCCATAGATCGACGAAGCTGGTCTCGCGGATATTCCCGGCAGACAATGGCATGTAGGGGCAAGGGGTCAGTTCGCCATTAGGAGTCACGCGCGCGTAGTTGGTGCCGGCGAGGCAACCGCCCCCCATATACCCAGTCGCCTTGGTGATCGGAGAGTTTGGGTCTTTCTCATACGCGAGCCGTTTGAAATGCGGTGCACAACGGGCTCTGACGAGCATGCCTTTGTAATTATCCTGACAGTTAACCAGGTAGCCGAGCACCTCTTCGTACTGGGCCGGAGTGATGTCGGTGAGTTCCTCGCCACGGCCAGTGCAAACCATGAAGAACACATTGAGTACCTTGGCGCCAAGCTGGTGCGCCCATTCGATCACTTCAGGCAGTTCCTGGTAGTTCATGGGCTGTGCGCTGAAATGCACTTGGAAGGCCAGCCCGTTCCGCTTGCAAGCCTCGATACCGGCGAGTGCGGCCTCCCATGCGCCGGGCACGCCGCGAAAACGATTATGCTTCTGGGGATCGAGCGAATCGATGCTGATGCCCATGCCCATCACGCCGATCTCGACCAACTCCTTCGCCATCCTGTCATCGATCAACATGCCGTTGGTCCCGAACACCACCATGAAACCGAGCTTCACGGCATGGCGCGCGATATCGAGGATGTCAGGACGGACGAGCGGTTCACCTCCCGTAATCACAAGGAGACAGCCCTTATTGACCTCGGCAATCTGATCGATGAGCTTGTAGCACTCTTCGGTCGAGAGTTCATCATCCCCGCCGGCGGATTTCGTCGTCGCGTCGAGATAACAATGGTCGCATTTAAGGTTGCAGCGTTTCGTGAGGTTCAGGGCGATGAGATAGGGCTTGAAGTCATCAACCGTTCGGCCGTCGTGCGGCGCAGAAGCCGTAGATGGCGAAGTAAAGAACTGCGATACCTGCTGCTGGATGCTTCCGAACGCACCCGGGAGAGACGGGGCATTGAAGATTGGAAGAGATTTACCCATAAATAGTCTGGTACTGAGTTGGAAATGATGGAAGTAAACCGGTGCTCTTACTCAGCACTCAGGACTTACAATCTCGCTTTGCCGGTCAGGTTGGCGATCATGTCCTTTAGGTTGCCGGTCTTCATGGCTTCCGCCATGTAGTCCTTGGCCTGCTCAATACCCTCATGAGCCACTTCGGCCGTGATAACCACGACACCGATTTTATCGGCATGTTTCTCGATGAGAGCACGCGTACAATCGCGCATAAACCCTTCAGGTGCCCGATCGAGTCGAGTTTGAGCCTCCGGCATCCAGGTATAGGGAGAGGCAGGGGCAGGTTCCACCACGCCGCCATTCCCGTGCCCCTGGCCGTTCTCGTGAGAGGCGGTCGCGCCATTGGCGCCACTCGTGGCCGCAGCCACGGTAGCCTGTGCTTCGGTCGAGGCGCCGGTTCCCTTATTGGCAAAGATGGGGGTGTAGTCCTCTGAAGCCGCCTCCTGAATCATCGGTGCGGCATACTCCAGCGTGATGGTGGTCATGCCAAGTTTGCGGGCGGTCTTCTCGATTTTTGCCTTGGCGCGCCGGCGTTGGAAGCCCGCTGGAACTGCACGGATTCCTTCTTTAGCATCCTTCGTCCATTGCATGGGGACGTCATCGTAGGCCAGATCGGTTTCGAGCACCCCTTCGACGTGCGCCGCCGCTTCAAAAAGAGACTTGTCAACCAGTTTGAAGCGGTCACCTCCGGCGGCGCAGACAGGACACTTGACGGGCGTCTCGCCCTTGCCGATGTAGCCGCAGCCGTCGCAGATGAAGTAGTCCTGGGTCATCCGGTCCAAGTAGGCTTGAGTATTTGCGCTCACTTTTGGCTTGTCTTCCACGATCTCAGTCATCATGCCGCTGAGCGTCGAGCCCATGAGATCCTTCAGCACGGACTCGTCAGCCTGCATTTTTTCTCGGTCGATGCCTGCGGCATCCAGGCTGCCGCCCAGAGCGTGCATGGCATCCATCGCGCCCTTGGGCAAGAGATGTCCCACAGCTGAGTCAACGACGGTGTTACTGATAATGGTATGACCCTTCTCGATGGCGTAGCGGTGAATCGCGGTCTTGGCGACGCCTCTGGCAAATACGGGGATCTTTTCCATTCGGCGGAGGGCCTCTTCAGTCCAGGCAATCGTGTATTCAGCCAGCGTGTCGATCGGCGGCACGTACTTGCGGTTCGATACCAGGATATTGCAGGGCGCGGACCGCAAGAGATTTTCCGTATTGCTGCCGATGTCCATATCCTCGTCGCTGTGCACACCGATCCGTCCGACGATCAGCAAGGCCGGAATGTCCTTGCGCACGTATTGGATGATCTTTTCGAAGGCCTTGCCGTCCAGCAGAGTGGTCTTGACGTCGGTTTGCTCGGCCTGAGCGATTTCTCGGCAGATGTCGAGGTGAGACTGGTAGATCTTCGCGAGGCCGCTGTCGATGATTTCCTCGTGCAGCTTCTCCTGCTCTTTGAATCGGAACACCTTGCCGGCTTCCTCGTTGAGGACGCCCGAGATACTGTGAAAGGCAGCATAGTGGAAATAGGGATCAAAGGCTGAGATGGCTTCGACCGGCATGTTGAATGCCTTACCTAACGCCAGGCCGGTCATGAGTCCGCCGAAAGAATAGGGGCTGCCGTCCACGGCAACCACGATCCTTCCGCCGGTCATGGGCTGGGTTTGCTTGATGATCAGCATGTCAGAGTTCCGTACGCGGCGAAGCACACGCTCGGTGTTGCTGCCAATCACGCTGTCTTTCACCGCACCGACACCCAAGGCGCCCATGATGACCAAATCGTAGGCATTGGTATTGATGTCTTCGGCCAGCACCTTCCAGTTCCGTCCTTCGAGTGAGCGACGCTCGATCGGCAGGTTGTTTTCGGCGCATTTCTTATCGACGTAGTCGAGATAGGAGTCGGTGATGATCTGGAGGCCACGGGTAATCAGCGAATCGTGGATTTGGCGCTGCCGATCGAGTTCTTTTTCATCGTGATACTCTTCGGGCAAGCCCGCTTCCATCTGTTTGAAGCGCTTGTCATGCATTTTGGCCGCGTAGACATGACTGCCCACGATCTTCGAGCCGAAAGCTTTGGCAAAATGGACTCCGACATCGACAGCTGTGTTGGAATGGTCGGAGTTATCGACCGGGACATAGATCGTCTTATACATCGAGATGTCTCCTCAAGATGCCCTCCAGGCCAGGGCGGACAGGAGTAATTCTCAAAATTTCCAAACGGTTGACGTACTTCTCTACCCGCAAAGAACGCACATGCTAGCACCGGCCCGAATTCGAATGCAAGGTGTCGATGGGGACTGGTGGGACGACGTTAGGATGCCGGGGTCGCGACGGATTTTTCGCTCGACTCTTTTGCGGAGCGAAGGGATTGTCGGGAACGGAGTATTTCTTCCAGGGACAAGAGGGCGTCGCGTCCAGAGTTTCCTTCGATCCCTCGGATCAAGTTCGTGTCGGCATAAGAGCCCGATTCTTTTGGGGCTTGGGACAGAGATCCCGTCCACTTCCGTGGATCCCTGCTTCCCTCTTTCCGTTCCCAGGCCCGGAGGCAGGCCTTGGCTATGAACGAGTTCAGTGGCGCCGGGTTATACAGGAGCTTTCTGATACTCGTCGGAGTCAGCATCAGAGGGTTATAGCCGGCCGAAAGATACCCCTCTTCTAACAGCCGCTCTTCAAGATCGGTGTTCGGCTGAATGCCCAAAAAGAACATCAGGGGGAAGACGCGCTCCTCACCCAAGATCGAGGCGACCACCTTGTAGGACTCCACGCTCTGGAGCAAGGACTCCTCGGTTTCTTTTGGACTATTCAGCGAATAGTTGAGGATAACTTTCCCCTTGAATCCCGCTTCAGCCAGATAGCGACAACCATCGTATAGCCGCTCAAGTTTGAACCCCATGTGAAGATCGTTTAACACCACTTGGGAGCCAGACGTAATAGCGACTTCGAGATCGCCGACACCGGACCGGACCATGAGTTTGGCCAGTTCCGGGGTGATGAGCGATGTCCTGATATAACCAGACCACTCGATCTCCAACTTCTCGGCGAGAATCCGTTCAAGGATCTCGGTGCATTGAGGATAGGCTTCTTTTCCGGTAATAAACTGGGCATCCGTAAACCAGAAACGCCTGGCGCCCCATTGATGGTAGTGCTGAGAGATATCCTTGACGACCATGGAGGGTGGCCGATAGCGGACCCGCTTCCCCTCAATGTAGGGATAGAGGCAGAACGCGCAGTCGTAGGGACAGCCTCGCTTCGACTGGACCCCGATGGATTCACCCAGATACTCCCGATGCTGCGGGAAGATCGTGGTCAGGTAGGGCAAGTCGACGGTCAGTGCATCCAGGAGGGCCGGCGAACCCTGCTGGCCCTTTCGAACGGTCTTTCCCTCCCGGAGGATATAGCGCTCGTTCTCCAGCGACTGACCTTCAATCACCTTGAGAATGGCGTCTTCGCCCTCCCCAAGAATCCCGATGGTGCCTTCCGGGAGTTTCTGAATGAGCTGATCCGCAAAGGCGGTGAAGGCCCCGCCCCCGATCATGATCTGCGCCTTCGGGAACTCCTTCGCGATCAACCAGGGATAGGAGAGCGCCGCCCGGATATGACTGTAGTAGCGGTAGAGCTGTTTCACCCCTGCAAACGAGGCGGCGATCCGCTTGAGTGGATTGCTGGCGAAGTAGAAGTTAAATGCATGTTCCAGCGAGGAGTCTCCCTCATGCGGGGAAAAGATCTGAATGTCGCGCCAGGAGAAACAGACGAGGTCCGGCTTGAACTCGGTGGCGGCATCGCGAACCGCACTGATCCGTTGGGCGTCGGGAAAGAGGGAGAGATCGAGAATGCGCTGCCGAACATCCGGCTTGCGCCGATGAATAAAATCAGCGAGATAGGTCACCCCGATGGGATAGACCTTCTTGCAGGGAAGAAAAATGTAAAGAATAGATTCCATAGTGTTCTGAGTTCTAAACAACTTAGAACTCAAGACTCAGAACTCAGGACTTCATTTGGTTGCTACGTGTATCGCCACAATCCCGCCGCTTAAGTTGCGATACGTGACCTGACGAAAACCTGCGTCAAGAAGCATCTGTTTCAATCGATCCTGATCCGGAAAGTTCCGAATGGAGGCAGGGAGATATTCGTAGACGCCGGTCGTGTCATGCGCCACTTTCGTGCCGATCCAGGGAAGAAGCCGGAACGAATACCAATCATACAGGGCCCGCAGCCAACCGAAGATGGGGCGGGAAAACTCCAAACACACAAACCGCCCACCAGGTTGCAGGATTCGGTGAATGTCCGTAAGCGCCTGCCGAAGATTGCCCACATTCCTCATACAAAACCCTGTGGTCACGGCATTGAAGGTCCCATCGGGGAATCCCAGATGCTCGGCATTGGCTTCGAGACAGGTAATCTTCTGTCCCAAACCCCGCCCGGTGACTTTCTTCAGCCCCTCGACGAGCATGGCATGGTTCAGGTCGGAAGCAATGACACGGCCGTTGATGCCCATGCGAGGTTCGACCAAGAGCGCGAGATCGGCTGTGCCGGAGCCGACGTCAAGTGCCCGGCCTCCCGTGGTAACAGGGACATAGGAGGCGGTAATTTTCTTCCATCGATAATGCAGTCCAAAACTCAGGAGTGTGTTGTTGAGGTCGTAGACACTGGCGATCGACGTAAACATCCGCTGAACGGCCTGTTCACGGGCCGAGCCAGTCCAGGTTGAAACGGCGAGCGGAGCCGCTGGGGAGTCGGTCTCCTTCTGAACGGGGGGTGTATCCACATGCACCATGTGACCGTGGTAGCACCGGCCTTCCGGGTTTGTCAAGGTAGCCAAGT
>CAWAKW010000013.1:0-255002 GCA_963782735.1 Nitrospirota bacterium | reverse complement strand
GCGAGCCCGAGGTTGAAGAAGAACCTCGTAGGCCATTATCGCGGAAGATGGACGTGGTGCATGAGTTCATACTCCTTCAGCACTTCAGCGAAGTGCACGCCCTTTTCCGCTTTGGCTTTTTCTCGCCGTAGATCTTCGAGGTCCTCCAGCTCTTCCATCAGGCTTTCGTACCTCGGGTTCGCCCTGGCCCACTCCCACACTTCGCGGGAGATCCCGATCGCCGCATTCTTGCCTTTTGACCTCAGCGTGGCCTTTGTCTTCGCCATATGCATTGCCTTCTTCGATTCGGATGTGTTGCCATCTTAGCGAGCCCCCTCTGGCTGGTCAAGACGGTTTCCATCACTTGGGGACGGAACGAGGGGGCATTGTTTGACGTTGCACAGGTCGCTGCCTCGCCCACATTACTTAGGCCGGTTCATTGCGACGTTGGTCGAGAATGCGCCATGGGATGAGATCTCATGGTTTCATGTATCCCTTCCCATCCCGACTTCCCGCAGGGCCGTCCAAATCCCTTTCTCTGCATACCAGCGCGTGGGGCGTGGGGCCATCATCGTCCTTCTTGAATATGAAGTACGCCATGCCGGGGGCTGATTCCTCGAGTCGCCGCTGGTTTCCCTCTTACATTCTCAATCACCGGCGGCCTCTCAAAAAAAATCATAATCCGAACATGCGGAATTCGAAACTCATAGGAAACGACACACGTGCCATACTGCCACAGAAAAGCCTAGAAAATGCTTTGACTGACTTCATTCGAACGGGGGCTTTCGTTCCCATCTGAGTCATAGGCGGTGATGACGAACATGTATGTCTTTCCCGACTGAAGACCCGCTGCAATGTAGGTTGTGATGTTTCCTTGGAGTGTTGCGATCGGTGCCCCGTATCCACCAGGAGTCGTTGCGCGATAGATTTTGTACCCAGCCAAGTTGCTATCCGTATTGGCATTCCATGTCAACGTGACGGATGAGGTCGCCGGGGCGCTGACCGTCAGCGCGACGGCGACTGTTTTCGAAGAGGTGCCGGCTGCGTTTACTGTGAGAATGCCGTTATACGTCCCAGCGGTGAGTCCTGCCATATTCACACTCGTCGTTAACGTACTGCTGCCACTTCCTGATGCAGGGCTCACTGCCAGCCACGAGGCATCATCGCTTACCGTCCAGTTGAAGGCTCCGCCACCGGTGTTGCTGATGGTCAGGGTCTGCGCGGTGGGATTGCCGCCCTCTTGCTGGGCTATAAAGGACAGACTGGTCGGACTCGTTCCGATCGCGGGATTGACTGACAGTACCGGGACTGAGGGCGGCGAGTTCAATTGTGCCAGCCCCGGCATCCCCGCAGCTAATTTTCGCATCGTTCGCCCACCGGCGCCTCCGCTTCCTGAGGTAGACGAGTTGCCCGCGCCTGCAGCGGCCAGCGGGATGGTTCCGGTTGATGCTATGCCGACGGCAGTGGATCTCGTGGTTGTTGCTGATGACGGTGCGACGCTCATGGTGGCAAGAGGCACGGCTACCCCGACACTTCTATTAAACGAGGACGGCTCCTTGGATTGAGAAGTCGCGTTGTCGCTTTGTAGCGACGGTGGGGGCGTTGGCAAGGAGTTGACAGGTGAGGAGCCGGATGGAGAAGGTTCGACGGACGCGATGGGAGCGTTCTGTGGCTTTCGAATTAGTCGGTGCGGCCTGCGGGTCGAGGTTTGCGCGTCGTTCTTCTCCAAGGATTTCGTTGGGTATGGACGGGTGGGAGCAATACTCTCGATGCGCTGACCTTGAGTGCCTGTTCCGCTGGTTTCCGGACTGACAGGGCCTGTCAGCTGCTGGGCGGAGGCGGAGGGAATAAGCTGAAGCAGTGACAAGAAGACTGTTATGACACCCAATGAGCGCGCGTACGTTAGCAAATGGCATTTAAGGTCGCAAGTCTTGGACCATTCAAGGTGGTTTTCGAACCCGTTAGGTTTCAATGCCTGTACACCTGTCTCCGTCAGGGTGAGAGAGGGAGAACAGCGCATGCTTTTGTGCAGGTTCGTCCAAATTTGCTCCTGCTGCCTGGCAGGATGCTGAAAAATTAAGCCAACGGTGTTCTCGCTTCGCTCAGAGGCTCGGTGTACGGCACAAAGTACATTTCGCCTCACTGACTTGCAAGCAACCGCTCCAGATGCTCCACGATCCGCGCTGCCGCCTTGCCGTCCCATTTTGGAGGAATCGCGCCTTTTTTCCACTGCCCCGCCATCAATCGTGCGAGCGCGGGAGGGAGCTTGCTCGGATCGGTCCCAATGAGTTCGTTGGTCCCGATCGTAATGGTCTCGGGGCGTTCGGTGTTGTCGCGCAGGGTCAAGCACGGTACGCCCAGTACGGTGGTCTCCTCGGTGATGCCGCCTGAATCGGTAATCACGCCGCGGGCATGCTTCACCAGGTAGTTGAATTCCAGGTAGCCCAGTGGATCGACATAATTCAGTTGCGGTGTCTTGCTGTCGAGATCGCGCAGGTTCTTGGCGGTACGCGGATGGACCGGAAAGATCACGGGCAAGCCGCGCGTGCCTTCGGCGATGGCATGCAAGCAGCTGTAGTAACTGCTGCTCCCCATCGACATTTGCCGGGCGATGGAGGGTGACGACGAAGTAGTGGTTTGGCTTCAGCTTCAGCGATTCCCAACAGGCAGGTGGACGCAAGCGCGGGAGCTGCTTGAGCAGCGTGTCGATCATCGTATTGCCGACGAAGAAGATGCGATCGTCCGTGACACCAGCGTGGCGTAGATTGTCGTTGGCGGTTTCGCTGGTGGTGAAAAACCAGTTGGTGATGGAATCGGTCACCACCCGGTTGATTTCTTCCGGCATGGTCCAATCGCCCGAGCGGATGCCGCCCTCTACATGCGCTACCGGCACCCCCGACTTGCGGGCGACGATGGAACAGGCCATGGTCGAGGTCACGTCCCCCACGACCAGGCAGAGGTCGCTCTTCTCTTTCAGCAGCACCTTTTCATACGCCACCATGATGGCGGCGGTTTGTTCAGCCTGGGTGCCCGAGCCGACTTCCAGATTGATGTCTGGATCCGGGATGCCGAGCTCCTCGAAGAAGCTCCCAGACATGGCGCGGTCGTAATGTTGGCCTGTATGGATCAGACGAAAACGCAACGAGCCGCCCCGCGTCTCGGCCGCCTGTAGCGCGTCGATGATCGGCGCAATCTTCATGAAATTGGGCCGCGCCCCTGCAATCAGATCGATTCGTTTCATTTTTTCCATTGGCCCATCATCAATTGCGCCAGCTCGGAGGGCAGCTTACTCGATCGGTTCTAATGAGTTCGTTCGTCCCAATCGTGATGGTCTCGGGACGTTCGGTGGTGTCACGCAGCGTCAGGTACGGCATGCCAAGGACAGTCGTTTTCCACTCTGATTCTTGACTCAGTTCGTCTCGGGAAGAATATTCCTCAGAGAGTGTTCTGAGCACTTAGCGTCCCCTGTCTATTCGAATGGTAAAATGCGAGCTCTGGCGCGATGGGGATCGATAGTTATCAGCGCCCCCTCTTCCAGTTGACGCCGGAATTGCTTGATCGCGTTGATGAGCACGCTTCGAAGCGCTACGGGCAGCACATCCTGTGTGCGCACCTGGATGACACTGGGAGCGACCGCCCGCGTTGCTGCCAGCAAAGCAGAGAAATCAAGATCGTGCGTCACCACCACATACGCATGCTCTCTGGCCCAGGTCATGATGGACTCGTCAGTTGCCCGATGGGCGCCGACGGTCGACCAGTGCACGGCTTCCCACCCTTCCGTGGTCAACACGTCGATCCAGTCCGGCGAGAGGTTCATGTCGATCAGAAACTTCATCAGGACACCAGGGGAAGGTCCTTTTCCTCCGATCGCCATGCCGCGTACGTGAGGGCTTGCAAGATATCTTCCCTCTCGATATAGGGATACGCTGCCAGCACCTCCTCTATCGCCTTTCCCGATGCCATCAAGCCGACTACGGTACCGACGGTCACCCGCATGCCCCGAATACAGGGTTTCCCTCCCATCACCGCAGGGTCCATTGTAATGCGATCCAACTGTTTCATGATTTTCTCCCCCATATCAGGCGGTCAGCAGCTTGTCCCTCGACTATTGTCATCCGGTGCGAACCATGCTGTTCAGACTCCCATCTTGCAGTTGTGTTGAGACCGATCATCGCCGGCCTCCCTCGTTTACGATTGGCTCGGTTCATGTCTTCCACAATCAACCAGCCGAGACGGTGGCGTGAGCACTCGACCGTTCTCACCAATCACACATTCCAGGCGATCCCCCGGATGGAGATTGAAACGGCATTACTTACTCTAGGGTAAGTCGAAAGGCTAGGCAAGATAATTGACGCGCGACCACCTCAGGAGAGAGGCTAAGGTTAAGGTTGAGGTCGAGGGAGAAAAGCTGGAGGTTGGAGGGGGGACGGTTGGAGGCGGGAGCAAGCGGAGAAGGCTGAGGTTGAGCAGGAAGGCGGGGGGAGAGGCTGAGAAATATCCGGCTCATTGCTTCCAATCTTAGCCTTAACCTGCACCTCATGACGCTCAACCTTAACCTCAGCCTTCTTGAGATGCTCGCTCAACCTTAACCTCGACCTCAGCCTTCTTAAGATGCTACGTCCCGCAGTCCGGTACATTAGAGCAAATCCTATTCCTGGTCGGCTGGCTATGGAAGCTGGTGGTTTCTGGAGAATGAGGCCGCGTGTCCTACGCCGTTGCTGGGTCTTTCCTACAGTGTTGTACGATTTCCGTCTCTGTTCCGAGAGGTCTCCCTACTTGCCTGGGAGCCTATCCGACATGGCCGTTCGCGCGGAAAAAAGATGGGGTCATTACAAAGAGTCACCATGACCACGCCTTTGAAGGGAGGCCGTTGTTCGGGATCATAGCAGTGGAGATACGTGAGGCGGAGATGGGCCTTGCGTGGATGTCGCCCGCACTAGGCCGCAACGTGGCGCTTGATTTTGCGGAGTTCCGGTTCGAGTCGATGCAGACGGGATTGGATCGACTCCTGCTGTGTGACGTTGGTTGTCAGCACAGTGTTCATGAGTCGCTGGTAGGGAATTCCGGTGTTGCGTGATAGTGTCTTCAGTGCCTTGAGACTATCCGAGTCGAGATTGACTGTGATAGTCACCCGGTTTTTCTTTGAGAGCGCCGTACGGATTTTGTTCGTGGCAACTCGGTCAATTCTCAGGTGACTGAGATTTGGGTGTTTCATGGTAAAACCTCCGAAACTTTCTCCATTCGGCGGAGCCGATGAGGCGGACCTTGTTGCCGCGCTTAATGTTCTGGATTTCTTTTTCGAGGTCCCATTCGAATTCCACTGGGCGGAGCTTACCACATTGGCCCGCCACCGTACCAGACGAGCGGAGGAGGCAACGATTAGATCGTGGGGAGCGGTATCATGGCTTTTGCGAGCCCGAGGTTGAAGAAGAACCTCGTAGGCCATTATCGCGGAAGATGGATGTGGCGCATGAGTTCATACTCCTTCAGCACTTCAGCGAAGTGCACGCCCTTTTCCGCCTTGGCATTTTCGCGCCGCAGATCTTCGAGATCCTCCAACTCTTCCATCAGGCTTTCGTACCTCGGGTTCGCCCTGGCCCCCTCCCACACTTCGCGGGAGATCCCGATCGCCGCATTCTTGCCTTTTGACCTCAGCGTGGCCTTTGTCTTCGCCATATGCATTGCCTTCTTTGATTCGGATGTGTTCGTGCTAACGCCGGAATTTGCTTGCACGGATCGGTCCTAATGAGTTCGTTCGTTCCGATCGTGATGGTCTCAGGACGCTCGGTGTTGTCACGCAGGGTGTTCGTTCCACCCCTTTGCTCTGATGCGTATTCTACCTGAAAGGCCTCAATCAATTTCGGCAGACTTCTCGGCGGTGACCGATCGTGACGACGGTCACCAGATGCTGTGCGTCATTCACCTCATACACGATCCGAAAGGTCCCTACCAGTATGCGGCGCAACGGCACGCCACTGAGTTTCTTTGCCCCATGTGGCCGTGGATTTTCGGCTAACTTTAGGATTGCCTCATCTGCCCGACGAAGTAACTGATCATCCAGCCGTTCACGCTCCCGGCTTGCCGACAAGCCGATACCTCACAGACGACCGACCTTCTTGAGTCGTTGGCGAACACGCTGGTACGGAATAGACCGCTCTGCGCGACGGTCATACCATGCGGCCACATCGATCAGATCTTCCTTCAATGCCGGGTTGGCAAAGAGTCGCTGCATGATCGCTTCACGCTCGGACTTCGGTAAGGACTCAAATGCTGTCATGAACACTTCCGCTGTGGCATCGGCTGTTTTCACAATCGCGGCCTCCTTTCGATCGGAATACCCTGTTCTTTATGCCTTCATCACTTTGCGATCACCTTGGGGTGGCATTCAATAATTCGATGCCATAGACGGTGCCATCCGGCGCCATGTCGATGTTCATCTCGTCGCTGACCTTAATGGTGGTGACTTGCCCTGTCTTTTCGTGCAAACGCAGATACGCGATGTTGTATTTTGCATCATAGCTGAGCTTCATACGCCCTCCATGTTCCATTCACGATCTTTGCAGAACAGTGGCTCGGTCAGAAACGTGTGGATTCGTGCAGTAGAACCGGGTTAGGCCGCGTGCCTTGTGGATATTGTGGGACGGGGGGCCGGAGCCCCGTGCAGCATGCCCTCAACGCTGATATCCTCGTCAATATCAGGCCAATGAACCCCCTGACCGTCACCAAGAATTTCACAATGTTGTCGCTGCTCCTGGGTCGCCTTCGATAAACGCCATGACCAGACCAACGGAACGCTGATCGTCCGTCCGTCTACCAAATGCGCGATGATCTCATCGTCGCTGACTTCGATGCTCATCACGCGAGGTTCAACGATCTTCGCCGCAGTTCTCATGCCATGCCTCCATGATCTGGGTCAAATTGGCCTCAATGAGGCGTCGAATTGCATTCAGCTCTTTAGGGAAAAATCCACTGTTTTTACTCAATGAAATTGGTTCCAGCCAAAACTTGCACATCAACTTTTCTCTTTGAACATGGACATGTTTTGGCTCACTGCAATCAAAGCTATAAAAGAATACGCGATAGGGGCCAGAAATGTTTTTACCGTCGGCTTAGGCATCGGTCGCCCGTACATTACCAGGATGGCCCTACGCTATGGTAAGTCTCGGCGTCAGGCAAGGTGATACACGCAAGTATTCCACTCCCCTGCCATCAATCGTGCCAGGGCCGGAGGGAGCTTGCTTGGGCTGGTTTGTCTCGTTTATTTGGTTTATTTCGTTTGTTTGGGTTCTCTGGGTCAAGCAACAAAACAACCCAGATGGACCAGACCAACCACACACGAAGAGGACGGCCTGTGAGAGAGGTGTTCGGTGGACCGTTACTTCCCGTTTCGCAGAAGGCCCTGCCACATCTGCAACGCCTGCTGTGCCCACGGACTGTCGACTTGTCCTTGGCGGCTGTCGATGTGTGTTCGCCTCGTACTCAGCGACTCGATGCGCATGGCGACATCTCGATATTGTGGGGCTTCACGACGGAGCCATCGATAGGTCTCCAACGCTTCAGGAATGCGCTCGAGCGACTCTAACGTTCTTCCTAAGAGGTAGAGAATCTGCACTTGTTCTTTCAATAATGTCGAGGGTATTTGCAGCGCTCGGCGAAAGGCCGCGACCGCCTCTTCCTGTCGTCCACTCTTCTTGAGGCACAGGCCCATGTGAGCGAAGCCCTTTAACGCGTATGCGGGATCCTGTGCGGCTTTTTCAAAATGTTCTGCTGCCTGTCTGAAGAGGCCCACATTCTTGAGTACCGTTCCTCGTTCGTATGCGTCCTGTCCGTCCGGTGACCCTGTCGATGCAGCGGCTTCGACTATCTGTAGCCGTGCCTCCTGAACGGGGTCACTGGTTTCATTCACCGGCGAGGTTTGGTGTGAGGCTGGATACTTCTCTTGGGTTAGGGGTGCGACGTTGGTTTGGTTCACGATCCGGTTTCCTGTGGGTGTTATGTATGAAAGCAACTGGCATCGCAAATCTTGGACCATTCAAGGTAGTTGCTGAACTCGTTAGCTTTCAACGGCTTTGCGCCTTTCTCCCCAGTTGTGCGAGAGACACAACAATGCATGCTTGGGCAGATTCGTTCAAATGTGCTCTTGCAGCCACCAGGATGCTGAAAAAGTCCGCCAGCTGTTCTGGAAGCGTTCAGGCTCAGGTTAAGGCTGAGAATAAGAATCTGATCGTTGCTCAACCTTGACCTCAACCTCAACCTGCTTCAGAAACTGCGGCCTTGCTGGACGGCCTTTTTGAGCATCCTGCTTGATACGCTGATATGCAGGACGGGCGCGACAGGTCAAACACTCGCTGAGGGGCGTTGCACGGAAGGGGTACGTCCTCGAACAGGTGAAAGGCTCCCGCGACAATTGAGATTCGGTCGATGCTTGGATAGGCTCGCCACACAGGAATTCCGACCATGACCACCGCTACAGGCCATCCCTACGTGATCAGCGATGACTCGATTCTGAACGGGGCGCCCATTGTAAAGGTTACCCGCACGCCGGTTCGCGCGATTGCGGAATTGTGGAAATTCGGGGTGACCCCGGAAGAAATCGTGATGCGACTCCCCCATGTGACGTTGGCTCAAGTGTTTGATGCGCTGAGCTACTACCAGGACCATTGTGAAGAGATCGATCAGGACATCCTTCGCAATCGCGTTCCGGATACGTTGATCGATCCTCGCCTTCAGTGACGCCTGACCGTATCTTCAGCAATCTGTACCTCGACGAAGATGTCTCTGTTTTGATCGCCGCATTGTTACAGCCTCACGGCTTCGATGTGCTCACCACTCGATTGGATGTCTGAGGTTGGAGGCGAGAAGCCTGACGAGAGACTGAGGTCGAGGTTGAGGTTGAGGGGGCTGAAGAGATGTTGGGGAAGGCCGACTCGTCATTTCCGAGCTTGACCTTAACCTTGACCTGAACCTTCGCGAAGGTTGGAGGCAGGAGGTTAGAGGGGGAGACAAAGAGAGGTTGAGGCCTAGGTTGAGATTAATGTTAAGCGAAGAGACTCTGGCCCTTGCACGCTAAACATCAACCTAAACGTTAACCATCAGTCGATCTGGATGACTTTTCGACGGTCTGCTAGAAGTGGACCTCTCGCAGCGCATTGCGGTTTGCGTAGAACCACTGGACGGTTTTCTTGAGGCCCTCGCGCAGGTTATGTCGGGCCTGAAAGCCAAAGAGTTCTTTGGCCCGGCTGACATCCAGGCACCGTCGAGGCTGCCCGTTGGGCTTGGTGGTGTCCCATGCGATCTGCCCTGTAAAACCGGCCTCCATGGCAATCATGGTGGCAAGGTGGTGAATCGTGACTTCCTCCCCTGTCCCCAGATTGACTGGGAGATGTCCTTCATAGTGCTCGGCTGCGCGCAGGATACCTTCCGCGGCATCCTCCACATACAAAAATTCTCGAGTCGGAGATCCGTCTCCCCACAGCGTGAGCGTGGTCTGATCTGCTTCTTTGGCCGTCACACATTTGCGAATTAAGGCCGGGATGACGTGAGACGTTGCCAGGTCGAAGTTATCGCGAGGGCCGTAGAGGTTCACCGGAAATAAGACGATGGAATTGAATCCGTATTGCTCACGATAGGCTTGCGACTGGACCAGCATCATCTTCTTGGCGAGACCGTAGGGCGCATTGGTCTCCTCGGGATATCCATTCCAGATGTCGTCTTCTTTAAATGGGATGGGGGCAAACTTGGGGTAGGCGCAAATGGTGCCCAGCGCCACGAACTTCTTCAGTCCCCGTTGGCGCCCAACTTCTATGAGCTGGGTGCCCATCATCAGATTGTCGTAGAAAAACTTTCCAGGATTGGCTTGGTTCGCGCCGATCCCTCCGACCCGTGCCGCAAGATGGATCACCATATCTGGTGCAGCATCGACTATACAGTCGCCTCACCGCATCCATCTGAACGAGATCGTAGTCGTTGCTGCGAGGCACGATGATGTCTCGGCAACCTTTCGCGCGGAGCTGCTCCACGACAAACGATCCGAGAAAGCCGGCTCCCCCCGTGACGACGACGCGTGTATCGGACCAAAAGGATGGCATATGAACCCAAGGTTGAGGTTAAGGTTGAGTAGTCCTGCGAAGTGAGCGAATCAATGCGTTGAGTTCTTTCCAGATTTCGTCGGTCAGCTTCATTGCAAGAATGCATTCACTCTGTTTGAAATACGATACCTTCTGTCCATAGATAAGGTGGTTCTTCGTTTCAGCTAGTGATCCGCGAGAGGCGTAGTAGAAATTCAGTTTGTCCTTTGTGTGTTGACGACCAAATCCTTCAGCAAGATTTCCGGGAACCGAAAGGGCAGATCGTCTAACCTGCGAAGTCAACCCGTAATCTTCCTTTCTCGGAAGACTCTCGGTTAATGAAAATACCTTCTGGGCCAACTCCATGCCCTTTTGCCAAACCGGCATATCCTCGAAGGAACTATACACCCGTTGGCCTCAAGCTTAGCGGAAGGCTTAGGTCTAGGTTAAGGCCGAGGGAAAGGTTGAGGTCGAGATTAAGGCCAAGCCCGGAAGCCATGAGCTGCATTCCCTGATCCTTCACGTTCTCAACCTCAACCTTCTACTTCTCTCAGTCCGATGATCTGAAGGCTAAGGTCGAGGTTCAGGTTGAGTAGGGAGATTCTTCGGCTCGACCTCAAGCTTAGCCTTAACCTCAGCCTCAACCTTCTGCTTCTCCCTCCTACCTCCAACCTCTACCCTCCAACCTCTACCCTCCAGCCTCCAACCGCTCAGCCTTTCTTCTGTGTTCCTTCGAGTCGTTCTTGCTCGGCGGCAAGATCTGCATCCACCATCATATGTGCCAGTTCCTCGAATCGGACCTTCGCCTCCCATCCCAAATCCCGTTTGGCCTTGCTCGCGTCGCCGATGAGGAGGTCCACCTCGGTGGGACGATAGTACGTTGAGTCGATCTTCACGTGTTTCTGCCAATCCAGTTGAAGGCGATTGAATGCCAGCTCCAAGAACTCACGCACGGTGTGCGTCTCGCCAGTCGCGATGACGTAGTCCTCCGGCTTGGGGGCCTGCAGCATCATCCACATGGCCTGAATGTAGTCTCCGGCGAATCCCCAGTCTCGTTTCGCGTCCAAGTTACCCAGAAAGAGGTCCTGCTGCACGCCGAGCTTGATCCGTGCCGCCGCTTTCGTGATCTTGCGCGTCACGAATGTCTCGCCGCGCCGGGGCGATTCATGGTTGAATAAAATGCCGTTACAGGCAAACAGGTCATAGGCTTCTCGATAATTGACCGTCACCCAGTAGGAATAGACCTTGGCCGCTCCGTAGGGACTGCGGGGATAGAATGGTGTGGTTTCACGCTGAGGGACGTCCTGTACTTTGCCAAACATCTCGCTGGACGATGCTTGATAAAACTTCGGCTTCAACCCGGACTCACGAATGGCTTCCAGGAGGCGAATCGTTCCGAGTCCGGTAATTTCGCCGGTATACTCAGGAATATCGAAACTCACACGCACGTGACTTTGTGCTCCCAGGTTGTAAATTTCATCAGGCTGGATCGTTCGGATGATGCGGTTCAGGGAACTCGCATCGTTGAGATCGCCATACACCAGATGGAGTCTTCGATGTGGAACATGCGGGTCTTCATAAATGGGATCGATCCGTCCCGTATTGAATGAACTCGATCGTCGAATAATGCCATACACCTCGTAGCCCTTCCCAAGAAGAAACTCTGCCAGATACGATCCATCCTGCCCTGTAATGCCACTGATCAGCGCTTTTTTCACAAGAGAACTCCTTCATTTGGGGGGGGGAATGGCTGAATTATGTCTCGATTACATTGCGTTGTCTATGGCTTACCGGCTTTGATCGTTTTACAGAACTGATGGTTGTTCTTGCACGGAAGCTTCGCTCCGCACTAGAATGAACCGCTGAATGGGGCGATCGGTTCGAATTCGGTCTTGAAGACTATGAATATACGTCGGGGCATCATATTCGTCTATGTCCTGTGTGGCACCTTTCTCGTGGCCCACATCATCAACGCTGTGATTGCGGAGGCCTTGTCTGTGCCGGGAGGGCTGGTGCGGCCATCATCGGTTTCCGACCGAGAGGCTGACGTGAGTGCGGCCCTGCCTGTATTGGTTGAACGCATTCGGTCGAGCGGACTCTTTCCCCTACCAATCGACCCACTCGGTATCACAGCCGTAGGGTCCGTGGCGCCGCCTGCCCGTGCTCCGTTAAATCTGGCGTCGAAACTCAAGTTGCTGGGAGTCGTGATTGGCGATCATGAGGGAGTCTCGGCCATTGTTGAAGAACTTTCCAGTAAACGACAACTATTTTTCCGGTTGCACGACCAAATACCTGATGCAGGGGAGATCAGCGAAATCCGGCGGGACGGGATAGTCGTTCGTCAGGGCGATCAACAGGAGTTGCTTGAACTCGCCGCCTCGCAGATCGAGAAGCCCCCGTCTGCCCCCGTCACAACGGCAGCAGCTGTTGCTCCGACGCCTGGAATCCCAGTGCGTACAGTGCTCGATCGGAGAGACGTTGAACAAGTAATGGGGGATGTGCCCAAGTTATTGTCCCAAGCGAGAGCCGTACCCTACCTGGTGAATGGAGCGATGAATGGGTTCCGTCTGGACTCTATCGCACCCACCAGCTTTTATGAGAAAATCGGTTTGAAGAACGGGGATGTCCTCCAGCAGGTCAACGGCGTGGACATTCGTGATCCCGGTACGATGCTCACCCTCTTCCAACAGCTTCGCAACGAGAAGACGGTGAAACTTGATGTCCTGCGTAACAATCAGCGAACCGCAATGACCTTTGACATTCGCTGAGTCCCTTATATCCTCCGCAGTTGCAGCCCCTTGCTGCTTCCAACAACCTGGTTTGTTTGGTTTGTCTTGTTTGTTTGGTTGGACGAAACTAACCAGATGAACCAAATCAACCAGATAAACTAAACGAACCAGATGAACCAGATGCCTTGTCAGCGAGATCCACTAGAGAGTATTCTCTTAATCTCCAAAGGCTTGTGGCATTGTCTCGATGCCGATGGGCTTTCCCAGGGATGAACCATCTATTTGGTGTTCTGTGGTGAACGACGAACATTCCGGTCGCCCGCTGTTAGGAGCAATCCTCGAAGACAAATTCGGCTTGTCCGAAGCCAAACTGCTTGAAGCGATTAATCTCCAAGGGAGCAAAGGAGGACGCCTCGGAGAAATCTTGATCCGACTCAGGGCGATTACCGAAGAGCAACTTCTCCAGGCGCTTGCCGTTCAATTTGAACTTCCTTGGCTCCCACATCTTGATGAGAGCCAGGTCGACCATGAATGGGTCAAGAAGGTTCCGATCCACTTCGCCCGCCGCTATCATGTGCTCCCTCTCAAGACAGAGAATGGATCGGTTCTTGTGGCGACAACAGATCCCATGGAAACGGCGGCATTGGATGACCTTCGACTGTTGCTCGGCCTTCCGATCAAACCGGTACTGACGAGCAGCTTGTCGCTCCTGGCCTGCCTCAATCGTGTGTATGACGATGCAGCGAGTCCTGCAGGGGCAGAGCAAGTGATGGAGGATATCGCGGCCAGTGAGAGTCTGGACCAAATTGCTCACGAGTTGGATGAGCCACAAGACCTCCTCGATGCCACAGACGAAGCCCCCATCATTCGGTTAGTCAATTCCGTGCTCTTCCAAGCGGTCAGGCAGCGCGCAAGCGATATTCATTTTGAATCGTTCGAACGGGGGCTGGTCGTGCGATATCGCATCGACGGAGTTCTCTATCCCGTCTTAACCCCCCCCAAACATCTGCAGGCCAGTATTATTGCGCGTTTGAAGATCATGGCGGGTCTGAACATCGCGGAGAAACGATTGCCGCAGGATGGCCGATTTCGGATCCGGACGGCTGGTAAGGATGTCGATCTGCGTGTCTCGGTGCTGCCGACCTCACATGGCGAACGGGTGGTCCTGCGTTTGTTGGAGAAAGAGAACCGTCTGCTGAACCTGCAAGAGATGGGTTTTTCGCAGAATCGGTTGGGAATCATCCAGCAACTAATTCAGTTATCACATGGCATCATTCTCGTGACCGGACCGACAGGAAGCGGAAAGACGACGACGCTCTATGCGGCATTGACGCACATCAATGCGCCGGACAAGAATATTATTACCGTCGAAGATCCAGTGGAATATCAGTTGCTTGGCGTGGGCCAAATGCAGGTAAATCCCAAGATCAACCTGACGTTTGCCGCGGGGTTACGATCGATTCTCAGACAAGATCCCGATGTCATCATGATCGGTGAAATTCGCGATCGTGAAACCGCTGAAATCGCCATTCATGCCTCGCTCACGGGGCATTTGGTCTTCTCCACGCTCCATACTAACGATGCCGCAAGTGCCGCTACCAGATTGATCGACATGGGCATTGAGCCCTTTCTCGTCGCCTCCTCGGTGGTGGCCGTCTTAGCGCAACGGTTGCTGCGCCAGGTCTGCTCGGACTGCAAGCAGCCATATCAGCCGACTGATGAAGAACTGATTCGCCTCGGTATCGTTCCACCGAGGGTGCGCCCCACATTCTATCGTGGAGCCGGATGTCCGGCCTGTTCCCAAACAGGCTATCGAGGTCGAACTGGTATTTTTGAACTCCTCGTGCTGGATGATGAGATCCGCCGCCTCATCGGTAACAAGGCGGACTCGACGTCGATTCGTCAAGCGGCGATGGCGAAGGGGATGGTGACATTGAAAGATGAAGGGGCTGAGAAGGTCTTTCACGGGATCACAACGACCGAAGAACTGATGCGAATTACCCAACAGGAAGTCGAGATCTAGCCCGCATTACTCATGAACGCTTCTGCTACAATCACCGATCCGCTGCTACGACGAGCCTTCGGCCAGCGGGCTCGCCCCTCGGACCCTCAACGTACTACACGAGTACGCCTCGGATCCTCACGGCTCCGCACGCTGGTCTCGCAACGCGGCTCCGCGATTTCGCGACGAACCGTCATGAATAATGAGGGCTAGCACGATGCCCGTCTATCACTATAAAGGCTATCGGAACGACGGCGGAGCCGCGACCGGCATCATCGATGCCGAGAGCCCGAAGGTTGCGCGCGTAAAATTGCGGAAAGTCGGCGTGTTTCCCACCGATATGGTGGAACAGGGCTCGGGCCCGACCACAGCCGGCTCGGCCACGGGCACGGGCACTTCCGGAAAATCCGCTGCTGGAATTGGACGCTCCCCGGCTCTCAGCACGACGGATGTCGCGATGATGACCCGGCAGTTGGCGACCTTGCTGGTCGCAGGACTGCCGCTGGTCGAAGCGCTCGGGGTGATGGTGGATCAAACCGAGAAGAAAGCCGTGAAGAGCCTCATGGCCGATATCCGTGAAGAAATCCGTGGAGGCGCGTCCTATAGTGCGGTGCTCGAGCGCTACCCTCGCGAATTCTCCCAGATTTATGTGCACATGGTGCGGGCCGGTGAAGCCAGCGGGGCCTTGGATCAGATTTTATTCCGACTTGCGGAGTTTCTGGAAAAACAGTTGGCACTCAAGCACAAAGTAACCAACGCCGTTCTCTATCCTGCCCTGATGTTAATCGTCGGCGTCACGGTGCTGTTTTTCCTCATGACCTTTGTTGTGCCCAAAATCACCGCCGTCTTTACGAGTTTGAAGCAGGCCCTCCCCTGGCCCACCGTCGTGCTGATGAGCATCAGTCATTTCCTTGCCGACTATTGGGCAGTGATGCTCGGTGGGATTGGTCTGATCGTATGGGCGGCGCGCCGGGCAATGAAAACGGAAGCAGGACAGCTCACGGTCGACCGATGGCTCCTGAAAGTTCCACTCATGGGCGAGGTGGCCCGTATGGTCGCCATCTCGCGGCTCACGAGCACGCTCGCCACCATGCTGGCGAGTGGTGTGCAGTTGTTGGATGCCATGGATGTTGCCAAACGTGTGATGAACAATCGTGTGCTGGAACATGCGGTCGAGGGGGCCAGGCAGAATATACGGGAAGGGGAAACGATCGCCGAACCGCTGAAGCGCAGCGGAGAATTTCCCGCGCTGGTCACCCACATGATTGCGGTCGGTGAACGCAGCGGTGAAATGGAGGAAATGCTGCGTCGAATCGGACACATTTATGATGGAGAAGTAGACCGGGTCATTACACGATTCACGTCGCTCCTTGAACCCATCATGATCTTGGTCATGGGTATCTTGGTGTTCTGTATTGTGGTAGCTATTCTGCTGCCGATCTTTGAGATGGGACAGATGGTTCGATAGCAGGAGGCTGAAAAAGTCCGCCAGTTCGGGGAAGGCTGAGGTCAAGGCTGAGAAGAGAGGCTAAGGTTAAGGTTGAGGGGGGAAGGCTGGAAGTTAGAGGTTTGAGGGTGACGGTTGAAGCCTGAGAGCCAATGTAGAGGGTGCAGAATTGAAGAGAGGCTGAGAAATATCCGGCTCATTGCTTCCGAGCTTGGCCTTAACCTCGGCCTCAACCTACCTCTGATCAGTGATGGGTGATGAGTCTAACGGGAGGTGTTCGATGAATGGAATAGAGCAGGTCGAGGGCATGTGGACGATGTGGAGCAGGAACCGCTGGCGCCGAGGCTCCGTCGCCAGGCGCCTCACGCCTCGCGACCTGGGTGGAACAGCCGGATTTACGTTTATCGAGATCATGGTCGTGGTGGCCATTCTCGCAATCCTCGCCGCCTTGGTCGTCCCTCGCATTATGGGACGGACCGACGATGCCAAGCGCACGGCGGCAAAAGTTCAAATTAGGAATATTGAAGGAGCTTTGCAACTCTACAAGCTCGACAACGGTGTCTATCCCTCGACTGAACAAGGATTGAAGGCCTTGGTAGAAAAACCTTCGGTCGGAGTGATCCCAAAGAAGTGGAAGATAGGCGGATATCTTCCAAAACTTCCGGAAGATCCCTGGGCAAACCCCTATAAGTATCTGAGTCCTAGTCCGAAAGGTGACTACGAGCTGGTCTCCCTTGGAACAGATGGCGAAGTAGGTGGCGAAGGAATCAATGCCGATATAGCCAATTGGAATCTGGATAAGGATTAAGCAGGAGGCTGAAAAGTCCACCAGCTTCGTTCTCGCATCGTTCAGACCCTCAACGTACCCCAAGGGTACGCCTCGGATCTTCACTCGCTGCGGCCTTGCTGGATGGCCTTTTTGAGCCTCCTGTTGGAATGTTCCGATGTTATGCTGATGTGCAGGCCAGTAAAGTTTTCGCGTGCCACAATGGTTTTTCCACATACCGCTAGACGATAAAGCGAGAGAACAAATAATGTCGAGAGTCGTCAATGGTCATTCGTCATCCGCTGAAACACGCCAGTCATTCGCCTCACGCCTGATCCCTCACGCCTTACGATCCTCGCGTGGATTCACTATTTTGGAAATCATCATTGTGCTGTTCTTGCTCGTCGGTTTGCTGGGAATCGTACTGCCTCAAATTTCGCTGGAAGAAAATCTCGGCTCCGTCGGCCGTCGAATGGTCGGGACGGTACGATCCCTCCAGAGCCTAGCCATGTCAACCCAAAAGACGGTCCGTCTATACGTTGATATCGACCGAGGGGTCTATTGGCCGATGATCTTGGATGGGAACCAAGAAAAGGTGCCGATAGACGCCGCCTGGACCACGCCGCTGAACCTCCCAGGCGCCATCCGCTTTTCAGATATTCTGACCGCTCAAGAGAAAAAAACATCCGGCCGAGTCGATCTGTCCTTCTACCCTACGGGAAGGATCGACACAGCGACGATGCATTTAGTGGATGCGCGCAACAACATTCTGGCCATTGCCATCGAGCCGGTCACAGGAGCGATCCGCATGAGCGACGAACGGATTGAGCCTGCCAGGCCACTCATCATTCTCGAACGTGTGAGGCCATTGCTCAAGATGACAGTGGCAGGCGGCTAACCACGCCAACGTTGAGAAAGCTGTGTCATCGCAGAGTGTGTTTCTATGGGGAGTGAACGAGGTTTCACGTTATTGGAAGTATTGATCGCGCTCGGCATTCTCGCGCTGGCGCTGCCGATCTTATTGGGGCTTCGTAATTGGGATCTCGACCTCCATACGAGAGCCAAAGAACTCACGACCGCCACGATCCTTGCGCAGGAAAAGTTGATCGAGACGGAATTGGGGGCCCTCGTGCCCCTCGGTGAAACAGGCGGAGAGTTTCTTCCGATCCCCCTGGGATCGCAAGCTACCGCCGAGATCACGAACCGCCCGTCAAATTATCGGTGGAAGCGAATTGTATCGCCCACACCGTTGCCGACCGTGCGGGAAATCAAGATTCAGATTTTGTGGCCCCGAGGGAAAACGGATGAAATGGTCGAAGTCAGTACCTACGTCTTTTCGACAAGCGCCACAGGATTCTGAAGGTGGTTTCACCTTGATCGAAGTCCTCCTGGCAGTGTCTCTGATTGCCATGATGGCCACCGTGGTCTTTGGATCCCTCTATGTCACCATCGGTGCGATCGATGCGGCACGAGTAAAATCAGCCGATGAGCAAATCGTTCGCAGCACGCTGCGTCTCATGAACGATGAACTATCGGTCAGCGTGGGCCGCCCTATCGGTCCGTGGATGGGCATCAACGCCCAATACGAAGGTCGGCCTGCCGACTCAGTAGCCTTTCTTACCATGGGCCAGTTTCGAGGAGCGGACTCGGCCAAAGATACTGAGCTGGTTCGTATCGTCTACACCAGAGAAGGCGATCGCCTCCTTCGATTCGTGCGAAGGAATATCTATGGTCTGACAGACGAATCTGTCGAGCAAGTCGAGCTGGCCTCCAAGGTAAAAGGGTTCAACGTGCGCTATTACGACGGCAAGAGCAATCTCTGGCTGGATGAGTGGACTGGTCGTGGGATTGAGCTTCCCAAAGCGATCTTACTTGAACTCACGCTGCTCCAAGAGAAAGCGGAACTCCAGACCGTACGCCAATGGGTGGCGGTGGGGGCCTCATGACAGCCTGGTCTCTCACCTGGCCTGAGAGACTGAAGCTGAACGGCCCCCTGGGGTGGGGATTAGCATCGCTGGCCTGCTTCATTATATTTCTGGTCCTGACCTTTCCCTATGGCCCACTCCAGAACCGCCTGTTGACCGAACTCAATCGGGCGAGTGGATGGGAGGTCCGTGCTGCGGATTGGTCAGTGGGCCTTCCCGCAGCCATTGAGTGGCGTGATCTCGTCCTCACTGGACCGACGATCGGAACGATTCCCGTTGAAGCCGTGCAGGCAACAATTGGAGTCTTCCAGGCAATTTTAGGCCAAGTAGTGCTAGATTACGCCATCCAGCTGCCGGGAGTGACGCCGGCGGGAATGGGACGAGCCACGGGGTCGCTGACGGCGGCCTCGTGGTCCTTAGCGGGTCCTATTGCCGTCAAAGGCCGGCTTCAGGAGCTAGACCTTGCAGCAGTCCTAAAACCCTATGTGAGCCGTGGGACAGTCCAGGGAGATTTCATGCATCGATGGGACAATGTACAAGGCGCCCAGGCTGTCATCAAAGGGGAAGGGACCGTGAATATTGAAATCAAGGATCTCGTCGTCGAACGGATTGCTGCCGGCGCTACTGCGAATTCTTCGCTTGCGTTCGGCCATATCCAGGCTGCCATCGCCTGCCGCGATGGTGCATGCGACGTCACGGAATTAAAGGGAGACGGTGTGGACGGATCCTTTACGGCCCAGGGGCACGTGGCATTGCGGCAGCCACTGCAGCAGAGCCTTCTGGATCTCACGGTCACCGTGGTTCCCGGCGCCGGGTTCGCCCAAAAAGCAGCGAGCCTCTCGCTACCGCCATTCCAAACAGGCACCCCCTTGACGTTCAAGCTGAAGGGACCAATTATGACTGCGCGGGTGGCTCTCTAGCGGGAGAAAACTGTTATTTGGTTTGTCTCGTTTGTTTGGTTTCACGAAACTAACCAGATCAACCAAATAAACAAAACAAACCAGATGAACCAGACAAACTGGGCTCGTGTGAAGATGAGGAGCAAACAGAGTTGTCGATGATTGCTGAATGTGTCGGGCTCGATATTGGGCAGACAGCCTTTAAGGCCGTGCGGTTTCGCCGCCGTCTGACGGGGCGTGAATCGGTGGAATACTTCCACCAACCCATTCCGTATAGCCGCCAGGAACACACGGAGCCTGCACATCGCACGGCCATGCTCAGAAGTTTCCTCTGGCAACATGGTTTGTATGGCGGTGGGGAAATCGTCACCGCGCTCCCCTGCCAGGATGTATTTGTCAGAACCCTCTCCTTCCCCTTTCGCGATGCCACCAAGCTGGCGCAGATCGTCCCATTCGAAATGGAAAATCTGATTCCTATGCCCTTGGAAGACGTCACCGTCGGCAGTCTGTTGCTGCCGGCGAGAGAATCCCCTGAAGGGACCACGAAAACCAAAGGGTCCGATGTCCTCGTCACCGCAGCGCCAAAAACAAAGATCGCTGAGCATTTGCGGTTTATGGCCTCCGCTGATCTGAACCCCTCCGCAATCACGATTGACGGCATGGCCTTGTTTTCCGTCAGCCAGTTTCTGAAGGAGGAAGGGGCCCAAGTCCCCGGCGACATGGCGATCATCGATGTCGGGGCCTCAAAGACGACCTTGTGCCTGGTGCATGAAGGCCGTCCCGTGCTGCTGCGAACCGTGCAGTGGGGCGGGAACCATCTCACCCTGGCGCTTGCCGTTCGCCATGCTTGCAGCTTTGCCGAAGCAGAACGGCGGAAACGAGCTATGGCCGTACAGGAAATCGATGCCTGGCTCGAACCGGTCCTCAAAGAGTTGCGCGTCTCCCTCCACGCCTACGAAAGCACCGTCCATCAACGGCTGACTCATTGTTGGGTATCGGGCGGCGGCTCTAAACTGAAAGAACTGAGCGGGCATATGGCGCATCAACTGGGGCTGCTCCCGGTCGGCCCACGGCAAGGATTTGGGTCGAGCTGTCCCCGCGCGTTTTCCATTGCATTCGGATTGGCGATCCATCCTGGCATTGTCCGCCCCCGCTGGAAATCGAGGCTGGCAGGGTCAAATCTCGCTCTTGATTTCAAGGCCGGCAGCGATGCCGCATCGGCCACCACAGATGTCTCGAAACAGGACCGGCGGTTAGCCCTATGGGGCGGGCTCATCCTGATTGTTCTGGCGCTGCTGGATCTTTCAGTGCGCGTCGTCCTCAAGGATTCGACGGTCAAGGACCTCAAGCACGGACTCCAAACGCAATACGAGCAAACCTTCGGTCCAGGCGCCGGCCCGGGCGAGGAGTTGGACCAGGCGCGCTATCGAGTCTCACAGCTGGAGAAAAGTCTCTCGATTGTCGACGGCACACGCTACAACGTCCTTGCCAGCCTTGCGGAACTGGTGAAACATGTACCACCAGGCATACCATTGAAAGTACGAGAACTGACGATCGACGGGAACACCATCCATCTGGAGGGAGAAACCACAACCTTCGATGCAGTCGAGAAGATCAAGCAGGCCTTCGCGGCAAACGAAACCTTTCATGACGTGTCCATTAGCGATACCCGTGTCGGGGCTGTGCCGAACCAAGTCGTGTTTCGCCTCACCTATGCGGTGCAACAGCCATGATCCAGATGTTGAAAGAACGGTGGCAGCATTTCTCACAGCGCGAGCGCATCATCGTGGCTGCAGGCGGCGCCATGGTCGCAGCAGCGCTTGTTTTTCTGCTGGTCATCGATCCGCTCATGGCGTCGATCGACAAGCTCGATCGGCAAGCGCGCCGAAAAGCAAAAGACAGCCAGGAACTGGCGCTCGTCGCGCAGGAATATGTCGTCAAGCAAGCGCGCATCGCCAAGCTCGAACAGCGCATGCCCGCCCCGCCAGCCCAGTTTTCGTTGCTCGCGTTCATGGAAGAAGCGACGACGACGGCGCAGATTCGCGATCGCATCGCCGGCATGCAGCCCCAGGCTCCCATTGTCGTCCAGGGCTATCAGGAAACCTCGGTCGACCTTCGGCTCGACGGAGTATCACTTCCCCAGCTCCTCGCGCTGCTGGTGGCCATCGAACAGGCGCCCTATGACGTCCAGGTGCATCATCTGCAGATGAAACCAAAATACGACAACCCCATCAATCTCGACGCCACGCTGAAAATCGTGACCTATGCGAAGATCTGATGAACGCGGTATCGCTCTTCTTCTCACCCTCCTAGTTCTGACACTCCTCGTTGCACTGATTCTTGAGTTCGATGCCGAGGCGAGGCGGGAATACCGCGACGCCGCGGCCTTTCGCGATAACTTCAAAGCAACGGTGCTCGCACGCGCGGCAGTGCAGGCTGCCCGTGGCACCTTGCAACAGGACTTCTTGAAGGACAAGCAAGCGGGCCAGTTCTTCGATGCCCTCACCGACTTGTGGGCTCTTCCCATCAGGGATTATGCCATCGGCGACGGTTTGCTGAATGCGCAGATCGAGGATGAACGGGGCAAGCTGAACCTGAACGACCTGGCGGCCGGCGGAGACGTCAATGCCAGGAAACCCAAGGTTCAGAGGGTCAAGCGGCTCTTCGAACTTCTGCAGATCAATCCGGACTTGGTGGATGCCATTGTCGATTGGGTGGACCAGGACGAGGTACCGGAACCATCCGGCGCAGAGAGCCTCTACTATCAAACGTTACGCCCGTCCTACCGTGCGGCGAACGCTCCCTTGCAGACCCTCTTGGAGTTGCGCTTGATTAAAGGGATGACGCCCGACATCATCGCGAAACTCTCAAAGCTGGTGACCGTCTATCCGTCAGAAGGTGAAAGCAGGGTAAATATGAACACGGCCAATCCCCTCGTGCTGCAGGCCCTCGATCCTCGAATTACTCAAGGCATGGCTGGGGATATTGTTCAGGCGCGGCCCTTCAAGACCATTCAGGAGTTGGATCGCGTGAGTAGTTTTGAGGACATTGGGAAGGAACTCCGCCAGAAAAACCTCTACGACATCAAGAGCGACCTGTTCTTGGCTCGCATGATGGTGAAGGTGAGCGAAGTAACTAGGAATGCGACCGTGGTGCTCCAGCGCGATCCGAACAATGGAACAAGCACGGTGAAGTACTACCGCATCCTCTAATATATGTCTTTCTGATTCCGTGCCGGCAACTGAAGAGACCTCTGACCAGCCCAAACAACGAGTTCATCTCGCCCTCAGGTCGTACTGCCCGTAGCCAGGCACTCGGCATTGAAAGTCGACACCTCGGTGACGAATGCGGCAGCATCCGTGACTGATCTTCGCTTGCAAGTTCGCAAACCCACCAACAGCAATCGTGTTTCGGACGCTCAACTGAATGAACGATCAGACACCATTGTGAAACTACAAGGCGAACACCAGCGGTCTCACAACGAAACAAAAACGGAAATCTCGAAACCTTCCTCTACACGTCAACCCTCGCACAAGCAGACTGCCCCGTAACAATTTTACACAACGTTAATAATTTAACATGTTGGTAACACTCCGTTAGCAGTCCTATAACATGGCACCCCTATGTTCCTGTGATGTATAGGGCAAGTGATTCGAATCGAGGTTACCAGGTGAGCATAGGGCAAGCATTCAGGATTGGCGATGATCTTCGCTTCCTGAACAAGCGGTTACCGCCTAACGCAGCTTTTTATCCGTGTCGAGTTCGAACTGAGTCAACCAGCCACCCCAACAAGGAGTTAGCCTCATGAATCTTATACCTCTCTCAACACTCATGACCCTGATCCTGTGCGCTGGGCTGTCAGGGTGTGCTGCTAACAAGCTTTTTCCGCCAGAAGTCATGGAAAAGGTCTCTCCGACCTTTCATTTTGAGGCGTGGCGTGACGCGGGTCCTTCGAATGAGTCAGGGAAATCCGATTCAGGGATCAAAGTCGAACTGGGAGGCCGGATCGTCCAAGCTACCAAGAACGGCAAGGGCATCGTAATTGTCGCTGATCAACTTCCCATCGTAAACCATCCTGCGTATGGCCCCACGGAGGATGTCAATAGAACTGGTGACCATGAATTCGCATTTCTCTATCCAGGAGAGCTTGAAGCGCTGGATCTGATGAAGGGGAACCGGTTCATCATTGTGGGAACGACCACGAGCAGACGGCCGGTCCTGGTGAACGGCATACCCAAAACCGAGCCCTTCTTAATCGCGGACTGCATCCATGTGTGGCAGACAGGCGGGATCGAAATCGCTGAATTTAAAGAAGATGCTGGCGGAGGCTATTCACCCCTTCCGGAAAAAACCTACTGCGTCGCTAAGAAGTAACGGGATTGGGAACAAGCTATTTGAGCAGGTCACTGCAGAGGAGCGGGTGGCTCAAACTACCGGCAGCAATCTGAAGCGTATTTCACGAGACCTCTCTTCGGAGGAACTGGAGAGGGGAAGAATGTCAAGATGGAGGTACTTGAATGACACGACTGTGGTTCGCAATCATCGCCTGCGTTATCAGCCTTGGGTGTATTGTCCAGGCCGAAATAGCTCAAGCCGGCCTTGAGGATCTTCTCTATGAGAAAGGGCAGATCACCAAAGAAGAATGGCTCAAGCTTCAAGCCGATCGTGAAAAAGCAGGACCGGCAGTGCAAGGGGCGCAGGCTCCTGGTTCTGCTACGTCTGTACCAGATCCCGTCACGAATCTCGATTCGCGCTTAGGCATGGTCGAGGAGTGGAAAGCCAAGATTGAAAAGCTTCCATCGCTAAGCGGAAAGTTTAACATCGGAATGAACGCCCTGCAGTTCCTCTACACGCATCAGGACGCCAAGGTCAACGAGGGCAAGAGCCAAGATAACCTCTCGGTCCGACGGTCCGAGGTACTCATGTACGGAAAAGTCAACGAATACATCCCAAAATGGCACACCCTGATGGAAATGCAGAGCAACAACTTGACCAACAACACACCAGGCTGTTCGACGACGACGTACGACCCTGTAACAATCAGGCACCAGGAACTGGGGCTACGACCACGATGTTCCGTGAAGCCTATATCGATTTCAGACCGATGCCTAGCATCGCGCCTAATCTCAACGTCATTCGGATGGGTGTGTTTCGTATGCCCTTCGGCATTTTCACCGAACAATCCGGTGGTCTCCGCGATGTGGTCAGCTCACCCTACCTCAACTCGGTCGGCAGCGGCGGCGTCAATCGAAATGGGTCGAATAGCACCGTCGGGACAATCGACTTCATTCAAGAGCGCGACTATTTTGCCGATGTCAGAGGCACCCTCTTCCACAAGCTGGACTATGTGGTCGGGATCATGAACAACAATAACTTCCAGGCCAACTCCGTGGGAGCTAATGGCCCCAAAGTCGGCTACGGACGGGTCCGTTTTCTCGTAACGGATATTTCGTTTGTCAGTTTTACGATGCTGGCAGGCGAGAGCAATAATACCAATACCGAAATCAATGGACGTGGAAAAGGATCGTTTGACCGATACGGGATCGATGCCCGCTATACGTCTCGCTATCTTCCTGGATTGATGGTGCAGGGCGAATGGTGGCAAGGACATGACGGAGCTAACCAAACCACTGTCGGCACCCCAGCTCAAGGAGCCTGTCTTAACGTGGTTCAGTGCGGCGGAAACGGAGCCCCTGGAGTTCAACGGCGGACATGGTATGTCCTCGGGAAGTACTTTATTTCGGATGGGCCTCTTCAGAACTTTGAGCCGGTGGTGATGTATGAACAGTTCGACCCCAGCACCACGATGAGCAATGACATGTACACGCGCACCATCGTGGGATTCAACTACTACTTCGAGAATCTTCCACCCAAGATCCAAAGTAAGATCTCGATCGATTACGAGTTTCGCCACCACCAGGGGACTGGCACTGGTCACTTCGGTCCACCCCTACCGATGCCTTTGCACAGAATGTCTTTCTGGCTCAATTTCAGGTCCGGTACCAGTAGCCGGCATCCGAATTCAACCAGACTGAAGAAGAGATGGATAGGGGGAGGTGGCGGCATACATCTGGGTTGATTATAATAGACAACTTCCCTTGGATAGGCAGAAAGACATCACCTTTTACTGTTCCTTTGTATGAGCGAAGAATATTATCCGCGCAAGGATTACGTTATATCGTCATTGCAGCGCGGCGCTAGAGATGCAAATCCGCAACGCAGGCGGGCCTTGCTAGATCAGGCATACAAAGGGCTTGAAGCTCATGCTCCCCTTCTGGGGAGCCAACTGATTATGCTTGTTGTTTTTTCGTTCACTCTCGCAAGCTGTGCATCTAACGCTCAACTTGTCAATGAAACGGCTACGGGAGGAACAGTCCTCTATTCATACATCGAGGAACAAGATGTGCTGACCTCGCCAGGGCGACAAGATGCACTCCTCCTTCTTGAGGAAAAGTGCCCAGCCGGTTACCGCATCTCTCGTGAGGGAGAAATTCCTAGACGTCGACCAAGCTGTCGATAGAGCGTGGATGGGACAGTTATCCCGTGATGGGCAGGTGTCCCGAGAAAAACGCTGGGCAATCCAATTCGCATGCAAATAAACCCCTATCCTTCCGACATTGAAACGCATTCCACGACCTGTGTCATCCCCTGGTTCAAGAGGTGAAAAGAATGCGACGGCCTGCCCATACGTCCTCTTCTTGTGCCGTGCCATGGTTCACGATGCGAGCCGGCGTTGCAGGCAGTGGAAGGACCGTGGCTGGACTCCTGTTTGGCTTGGCTTGCCTGTTGGTCCTGATAGGCTGCGGAGCAACCAGTCAGCAACGCATCCTCTATGAGGCCTCAGGTATTCAGGTCGGCATTATGACTGATTTGTCAACGAATGATGATGGCTCTTCCCCGGTGAGAAACAGGCATCCGGCAGATCTCACACCGCGAGAAATTCGCTCACTTATCGGTTCGCTTGAAGTGTCGGGATGGAGCGGGACCATACTTGGATTACTGACTGCCCCGCAGCCAAAGCCGTTGTTCACTGAGGCGGAGCGTGCCGAGCTGGCTGAGCCACTCGCCGCAGCATTCCATGCAGCAACCCCACGCGAACGTGTCTTCTTTGTCATCCAAAATCCAGATGCACCGTATGATACGGACCGCACGTCCGGGAGCTTATTTTTTCGAGATGACTACCTGCATGTGGTCCTCACGGATCACTACGCCTTTTTACAGGCTGACCCGGGAGGGGGCGAGAAACGAGATCCGCGTGATACAAAAGGCATGAAACTATGGTTAGTCGGATCAGCCCACGCCGCCACTGTGCCTGAGAAGAAGGAGCCGCGCTGGAATGCATTTGAAAAAGTTCACATCTCGCTCATACCGGTAGAAGTGCTGGCAGGACAAAGGGTGCCTCAAGCAACACCGGGTTCAACTCGCCCCCAGGTCGCAACGCCTGCAATCCCACAGCCGTCCTTGAAAGCCGGCACCGCAGCAACGAACGCGCCAGAATCCATGAATGACCTTCGTTTACAAATACGCGAACTCACCAACGACAATCTAGATCTGCGTTCTCAATTGAAAGACCAATCAGACACGATCGAGAAACTCAAAGCTGAATTCGAGGGACTTCGCAACGAGAAAAAGCCGGAACCCATGAAGCCTCCATCAGGACAGAAGCCCTCTCGTAAACAGGCTACCCCCTAACTCTTTTTATAACCTTGGTTGTGATTCCAAATACAGCACGACGGCACCGATCGGCTCAGCTACTGTCGTCGCGATGCCATTCCAGCTGCCCACTGAGTTTTTCCGCAGCCTGCTATGCACTTACCCGAAGATTTTTTAAATCTCCCTGAAAACTTAACAATTCTGTAATACCCCTGTCATCTCACCTTAATCGATTGGGCCTATCCTTCAAGGCAGCAACGACAATCGATAGTTCCCAACAGAAAGAAAATGGAGGTATTGAAGGGATGGCAGCCTAGAGCCCGCCTTGCCAACTCGGTCACTTATAATGAGCAGAATTATTACGGGAGTTAACACGGTTGTAACATTCCTGTAATGCCCTGGTAACAGGACACGGCCATCCTTTTGCGGATGATAATGAAAGGAGTTTCAATGAAAACATTTTCTATCAGGCCTAGTTTATGGTGCTTTGCCCTACTTGGGGCTCTTGTTTCCGGTCTCCCATCAGCCTATGCCGACGACGCGATCACGCTCGACCCAGCCTTGAAAGGCTATCTAAAAATCAGCGGGGTCTCCGGCAACGTCAACAGCATTGGCTCAGATACGCTCAACAATCTCATGACCCTCTGGGCTGAAGGATTTCGCAAGCAATATCCTAATGTTAAAATCCAAATCGAAGGCAAGGGTTCAAGTACGGCTCCTCCGGCCTTGATCGAAGGCACGGCGCAACTTGGACCGATGTCCCGCACGATGAAAAATACTGAGATTGATGCCTTCGAAAGAAAATTTAGATATAAGCCCACCGCGTTCCCCGTCGCCATCGACGCGCTTGCCGTCTACGTCAATAAGGACAACCCGGTCAAAGGACTTACGATGGCGCAAGTCGATGCGATCTTTTCAAAAAGCCGGCGCTGGGGCCACAATGAGAGCATTCAGCTTTGGAAACAAGCCGGTTGGGATGACAACAATCCCATCAGTATCTATGGACGGAACTCGGCCTCCGGCACCTATGGATTTTTCAAGGAACATGCCCTCAAGAATGGAGATTTCAAGGACGAAGTCAAAGAACAGCCAGGGTCAGCCTCCGTGGTCCAAAGTGTGAGTGAAGATCAATCCGGCATTGGCTACAGCGGCATTGGGTACCTCACATCGAATGTGCGCGCCGTTCCACTGGCTGAGAAAGATGGCATGTCGTTTAAAGAGGCCAGCCAACAAAACGCGGACGATGGGTCCTATCCGCTCTGGCGCCACCTCTATCTCTATGTCAACAAGGCGCCCAACAAACCGCTGGATCCGATCGTCGGAGAATTCATCAAATTTATCTACAGTAAAGAAGGGCAAAAAGTGGTGATCAAAGATGGGTTTTTCCCGCTGAAAGCCGACGTGATCGAGAAGGAACTCAAGAAACTTGACTAGCGACAGCGATCCTGCCTTAGTCCCCTCTCCTCCCGCTGCAGGGGCGTATGGCCATACGCCCCTGCAAACATTATCGCACCATTCAGCCAGCATGATGCGTCGCCGCATCTTCGATCGGCTTGCTCAAGTCGTCATCACCATGGGCGGAATTGCCGTTATCCTGAGCATTATCGGTATCTTTATTTTCTTGGCGAAAGAAATCGCTCCCTTGTTTTTCCCTCCACAAGGGACCCAGGCCGGTCACTTTCCCGGTGCTCCTTCACCACAAGCCCTCCCTCAATCCAGTCTTGTTGGAATGGATGAATATCAAGAGATTCTCTATCAACTCACGGCAGGATCCGATCACCAGATTCGCTTCTTCAATGCGCAATCCGGCGCACCCATAACGCATGACCTTCCTGCAACCTTAGCCAAGGTTCCCATCACCTCCATTGCGCGAGCGGTAGGGAGCGGCAACCGATTCGCCTTCGGTACGGACGATGGACACATTATCCCTGTCACGCTTGAGTTCACAGCCGATTACGAAAAGGGGACACGCCACATCGTTCCAACGGTCACCCTGGGCTCTCCCGTACAATTGATTCCTTCCAAAGAGCAGATTATTCGTTTGGCCTATCAGCCGACAGACCGAGGCACACACACCGCAGCCCTGACAGATCAAGGGCGTCTGTGGTACGCCGCTACACCATTCGGCACTGCCCCTGTTGCACTGACCGGTCACGGCGCAGAACCTGTAACCGCCTTGATCTTCGACAGCCGTGGCGAAACACTTTCGATTGGAACGGCCGGCGGAAACCTCTACCACTATGACGTGCGAGAGGGCGCCCAGGCGAGTCTGATCGAAACCACTTCCGTGGCTCCGCCCGGCGTTTCAGTCACTGCCCTGTCTTACTTGATAGGAGATCGTTCGCTGGCCATTGGCACTAGCGCAGGCGACGTTTCAGTCTGGATGCCGGTGCGTCAGGCTCAAGAAAGCTCGACGACTCGTTTTCGCCTGATTCATCAATTCGACGCGCACCCTTCTCCTGTCACCGGGATTTCTCCATCGCTCCGTGACAAAGGGTTCATCAGCGGCGACACGCAGGGCAATCTTTTTGTCCACTACTCCACCTCCGCACAGACCCTGTTGAAGCTTTCAGGAAACCACCAGGCGATTCGCACCTTGACATTTTCCCCCAAAGCCAATGGAGCTGTGGCCCTCACCGACCAGGGAGAATTGCTCACCTATGCGATTCACAATCCCCATCCGGAGACGACACTCGCAACCCTGTTCAAGCCCGTCTGGTATGAGGGCTACGAGGGACCGGAACATGTGTGGCAATCCTCCAGTGGCGCCGATGACTTTGAAGCGAAGTTCGGCCTCCTTCCTCTGATCTTTGGCACGCTAAAGGGGACCCTCTACGCCATGCTGGTCGCAGTGCCTCTGGCTCTCTTGGGCGCTATCTATACCTCGATGTTCATGCACCCAGATCTTCGCGCCAAGATTAAACCGACCATCGAAATCATGGCGGCACTCCCAACTGTCATCCTGGGCTTCCTCGCCGGCTTGTGGTTGGCGCCTATGCTCGAACGGATTTTTCCTGCGATGGTCGCCATGACAGTGGCCGTACCAGTAAGCGTCGCCGTTACGGCGATTTTTTGGCAATATCTCCCAGCCGCACTCATTCGCCGCCTTCGCCCTGGGATGGAATCGTTTGTCCTGATTCCTATCATCATCGGCACCGTGTGGATCTGTCTGGGCTTGAACCAGTCGATCGAGGCATTTCTGTTCGGAACCGACTATAAAGCCTGGTTTGCTACCCATTGGGGACTCAGGTACGACCAGCGGAATGCCCTCATAGTGGGGTTTGCGATGGGCTTTGCCATCGTTCCGATTATCTTTAGTATTTCCGAGGAATCCCTGTCCAACGTCCCGCGGCATTTGATCGCCGGGTCCCTTGCGCTGGGAGCTACCCGCTGGCAGACCTTGGTCAAGCTCGTGCTTGTCTCGGCAAGCCCTGGAATCTTTTCTGCGTTGATGATCGGTTTTGGCCGGGCCATTGGAGAAACTATGATCGTCCTCATGGCCACAGGGAACACTCCCATTATGGATTGGAGCCTGTTCAACGGCTTTCGCACGTTATCGGCCAATATTGCCGTGGAAATTCCAGAGGCTCCTCATGGCGGCACACTCTATCGCATCTTATTCTTGGCGGCCGTGCTGTTATTTGTCTTCACATTTTTGATCAACACCGTGGCAGAAGTCATCAGACAACGGCTGCGGACAAAGTACAGTCAGTTTTAATGCGTACCACCTTCAAGAAATTCCTTGCCTCCGGCAACGTCTTCATCTGGGGGTGCGCCGCTGGCGTTTCAGTCTCCCTGCTCATGGTCTTTGGGCTGTTGCTGTTAATTATGATCAACGGCTTGGGATACTTTTGGACCCCGGACATCGTCGATCTCACCCTGAAAGATAAACAGCACGTGATGGGGCAACTGGCCGGACGCGAGGTCATCCCTCGTTCTGTTACGCCGGATCGTCCAGAAGGGAAAGGCCGCCTACGGGTAAAGATCGGGAATCGCGATATCTATGGGCTCGATTTTAAATGGGTCAACGACGACCAGATTGTGTCGCAAGCCTATCCGATAGACACTGTGCTCTTGGAACGGCGTGAATGGGGCAACATGTATGCCAGAATCAAGGCCGTCTACAACGGAGAGACACTACTGGCAGAAGGGAATGAACCTGGATGGATTGCCTTGACCCCGCTGATCGACACCACCAATGCCCTTTATCAACAGATTACTCGGATCGAGAGAGTTGAGATTGGCTCTATTAACGCAGACATCGAGCAGGCGCGCTTGAAGATCCGCGCACTCGAAATAGGCGCTCCTGCTCCCGATACGAGTCAGAGAGGACAAATCGATAGCCTCAAAGCCCATGTGGCTGCCGCCGAATCTCGATACCAAGAAAAAACCACGGAACTGGAAAGGTTGCGCACAGAATTCAATGAGTTCTCAGTCTTTATGGTGGATGCAAACGGACGAGAAAAGCAGATCCCGGTAGGGCAGATCATTCGCGCCCTACGCCCGAATGAGATGAGCCTGTTGCACAAGAGTTGGATCTATCTCACGAATGTATGGTCTGTCCTCAGCTCCGAGCCTAGAGAAGCCAACACGGAAGGCGGCATTTTTCCGGCCATTTTCGGCACCGTCATGATGGTCATCATCATGAGCCTCGCTGTCGTCCCCTTCGGCGTACTTGCCGCACTCTATCTACGAGAATATGCCAAACAAGGCGCCATGGTTCGTCTCGTGAGAATCGCCGTCAACAATCTCGCAGGCGTGCCCTCGATTGTCTTCGGTGTGTTCGGATTAGGCTTTTTCATTTACGCCGTCGGCGGAACCCTCGACACCCTCTTCTTTCCTGAACGACTCCCGACACCGACATTCGGCACCGGCGGCATTCTGTGGGCGTCGCTGACTCTGGCCTTACTCACGGTTCCGGTTGTCATTGTCTCCACAGAAGAAGGACTGGCTGCCGTACCCAGAGAGTTTCGTGAAGGATCGTTTGCGCTTGGCGCAACCAAGTTGGAAACGATGCTCAAAGTCGTGATACCCTCAGCCTTGCCGGGCATTCTGACCGGAGTAATTTTGGCGATGGCGCGGGCTGCGGGCGAGGTGGCGCCGCTCATGCTGACAGGAGTCGTGAAGCTTGCGCCTGCGCTCCCCGTAGACGGTTCCTGGCCATTCTTCCATTTCGATCGAAAGTTCATGCACCTGGGATTTCATATTTATGACGTGGGCTTCCAGTCCCCCAATGTGGAAGCAGCAAAACCAATGGTCTACATCACGACTCTGGTATTGATCACCGTCGTCGTCCTGTTGAATTTGACCGCGATTGTCCTTCGCAACCATCTGCGCAAGAAATATGCAGGGTCTGTGTTATGAAGGAACTTGTGCACCCTTTTCCACCCTCGACACAACAGCCATCCCCATCACAACCGCTCAACGTCCAAAGGCTCAATGTGCAGGACGGTCATCGACAGTTGCCTGACAAACCGACCAACACGCAAGCCGTTAAGTTGACCTTGAATCAGGTCAACTTTTTTTATGGAGACCGTCAGGCTCTCTTCAAGATCGATATCGAAATCATTAAAAATCAGGTCACGTCGTTCATTGGACCATCCGGCTGTGGAAAGTCTACCTTGCTGCGATGCCTCAATCGGCTCAACGACCTGATTGAAGGCGCTCGACTAGAAGGCACAATGCTGCTTGACGGCATGGATATCTACGGTCCCAATGTGGATATTACCGACCTGAGAAAACGTGTCGGGATGGTTTTTCAGAAATCGAACCCCTTTCCGAAATCGATCTACGAAAACGTGGCCTATGGGCCGCGTCTTCATGGAATAAAAAACCGTAGCCAGTTGGATCAAATTGTGGAAGAGGGAATTAAGGGCGCAGGGCTGTGGGATGAAGTGAAAGATCGTCTCCACACAAGCGCGTTCGGTCTCTCCGGAGGGCAACAACAACGGCTCTGTATCGCCCGCGCGCTCGCGGTCAAACCGGATGTCTTGCTGATGGACGAGCCTTGCTCGGCGCTGGATCCTGTGGCCACTGCGAAAATTGAAGAACTGCTCTTTTCCTTGAAGCAAGACCTGACAGTCGTCATTGTTACCCACAATATGCAGCAGGCGGCGCGGGTGTCCGATTGGACGGCGTTTATGTACCTTGGCGAAATCGTAGAGTTCGGCCTCACGAAACAGATCTTTACCACGCCTTCCAAGAAGCAAACCGATGACTACATCACTGGACGATTTGGATGACCATTATGCCACAGCGCCACTTTGACGAAGAACTCTCCGACTTGAAGACCAAGCTCCTGCGCATGGCTGGACAGGCGGAAGATCAGATCGACAGAGCCCTCACCGCACTGGTAACTCGCGACTCGGCCCTGGCTCGCCAGGTCATCGAGCGGGACCACCTCGTCAACGCGTTGGATGTGGAGATCGATGAAGAAAGTATCCGGTTGCTGGCCCTCCATCAGCCTGCTGCGCGAGATTTGCGGCTGGTAACGACGGCGATGAAAATCGCCACCGAGCTCGAGCGAATCAGCGACCTGGCGGAGAATGTCTCCGAGCGGGTGATCGAGCTGAACGAAGAACCGCAGCTCAAACCCTACATCGATATCCCGACGATGGGCAATATGGCGCGGATGATGGTGAAGCAAAGCATCGATGCCTTCGTGAAGAACGATGCCCAGCTCGCCAGGAAGGTGCTCACGGATGACGACTTCGTCGATGATCTGATGGAGCAGGTGTTCCGCGAGCTGTTGTCATTCATGCTCGAAGACACGCGGACGATTTCACGCGCTATCCGCTTGAGCTTCATTGCTAAATACCTCGAACGGATGGCTGATCATGCCACCAACATCGCCGAGCTGGTGGTCTATCTCGTGGAGGGCAAAATCATTCGCCACACCACTCCGCCACCACCTTCCAATATCGATCTCGCAACAAGTTAGCCCCCTCTGATCCTTCAGCTTGATCTTTCCGAGGCAAGCTGAGGTCGAGGTTGAGTGAAAACTCGACTTGTTGAATCTCAGCCTTAACCTTCCATTCACGCTGGCGGACGATCTAGGGATGGATGTGGTTATGCCACAAAATGCGTCGAGAAGAGCATGTAGTCGAAGCGGTGTCGGCGAAGAACGATCTTATTGCATCGGGCGAGTTGGTCAACCCCATGAAAGATTTGATTCCAGGTGTATTGGGGCATGAGACAGATGAGTGAGTCCAGACTGATAACCGTCTGCTCATTGAGATGGTCGAGAATGGCCACTGAGAGGGCATCGATATGGTCACGCTCACACCCTACTGGATGAACGTCCTGAGCTGATTCAAGAAGCGCACTTATCGGCATTGATACCTCCTGTGAAATTATAGGAATGCGAGCCCCAGCTGATTAGCCTGTTGCGCAGGCATTGTCGGTGCCGGGCTGTATCTGACTGCCACGATGCGCAAGAGACCCAGCGTGAGTAAGATGCCTCCCAGTATCGCGAATTGATGCCACTCCCCGCCTGTGAACCATCGTGAGATAACCTCCGTCAGCATTACGACAAGGACTGTGTCGATGATAAACGTGACCCGGACGCGTCCCTCAGAACAGTATGCGAGGGTGGTCTTCAACACTTCGACAACGGCCAGCAAGGTCAGCGTATCGACCAACACCTGCCGAAGGGCCACCTCCACGTCGGCAGACAGAAGAAGCCGCAGGTCAAGAAATGTTTTGACGACGCCACCTGCCAATCCGATGAGAATCGTCAGGGTCAGCAGGCTCAAGATGAATCGCGTGCCCGCTTCCCAGGCACGTGTGATGTCATAGGCCATAAGGGTGTCCATGAATCGTTTGTGCCAACCGTTCGACAGAATCTGTTCCACTGTGGTTTGTGTCATGGTCCTAGCCTAACTGAGACAGATTCCAGTCCTGTGAATGCCTCGTTAATACTGTGTAAACTCTGTATCGAGCGGCAAGCCTGCCTGCCGTCAGTCCTGCCAGCGGCGTATCGCGGGTGCAGTAGAAACTTTCATGAATACTGTGGGCTGGATGCCCTGTGAAACGGAGAATATTCGATGAAGAAGAGAATGAGAAAGGAGGAGCTGCTGATACTGATCGCTCATAGACACGCTATCCCATCACCCACCTACCCACCCATTCGTGTCATTGCTGTCGAGATATAGGGTCTGTTACCCTGCCGTCTCGATCACACGAATGGGAGGCATATGTGACAGCCGTCGATAGTCTCATGATGGATGCAAAGCAAGCGATCATGGATGAACAACATCGCCGTTTTCAAACCCTCTACCAAGAGGGACGATGGGAGGAAGCGCTCCAACAAATTCACGTCACGCTGAGCTGTGCAACGGACCTTCTCAATGAGTCTCTTCGAGTCCTCGATGAAGCTCTTGATGTAGCCACAACCACACCTCTAACGGTTCCACTTCCCCTCCCGCAACCACGTAATGAGTAAGCGGAGCATTTCGTTCTCTCACCGCACAGGAAATACTCCAGTGGCGACATCATCAGATGACGAGGCTACTACTATTAAAAACTAAGCAACCTCGTCCGCACTATGCTTGACAGTCTTATATACAGTTGTTAGGTTTTCTGACGATGCGCGAGGTTCTGTGCATCTATCGCTTCTAGCTGGCGTAGCTCAATGGCAGAGCAGCGGTTTTGTAAACCGCAGGTTGGAGGTTCAATTCCTCTCGCCAGCTCCATTTATCAATAATTTATGTTCTGCTAGGAATTCCTGCTCTAAAAAAGTAGGGTCAAAGTAGGGGGCGCGAGGGGTTAGCTATGTCAGAGACGCAGAATCCTAAAATCGTGGTTCAGAAGAGCGAACGGCACATTACAGAACTCCCTCGAAAAATAGACACTACCACCACACCTCCACGAGACCATCCACGCCCGCGAGCCTGTGGCACATTTCTGAAAGGGAATGGGCGTCGGTGAGCACACGGGGCTCCCCGTTGCGGCCCCATACCCACCTCACGATGTCATTTCATGCACGGTCATGCAGCCCCGCCCGATCTTGGTCGTGGTGCCTTCCACGTAAAATTCGAACTCCACCGTATGCGAGCCAAGGCCGAACCGCTCCGTCGTGGTCGTCGTGCCGTTGTCGTCAGGGAAGCTATAGGGCGCGGTGTGTTCGACATGATGCACGGCCCCATCCAAGCGCACCGTTGCCATGAGATCCCGGTGGTCGGTCGTGGTAGCCTTTACTCCCCACGGACCTGTGGCCGGATGCCCCACGACCGTCAGCGTCACCGCCCCCACAGAAGGCGGACTCCCTTCATGCACGGTCACGCAGGCCCGCCCGCTCGCGGTCGTGGTGCCTTCCACGTAAAATTCGAACTCCACCGTATGCGAGCCAAGGCCGAACCGCTCCGTCGTGGTCGTCGTGCCGTTGTCGTCAGGGAAGCTATAGGGCGCGGTGTGTTCGACATGATGCACGGCCCCATCCAAGTACACCGTCGCCATGACATCCCGGTGGTCGGTCGTGGTAGCCTTCACCCCCCACGGGCCGGTGGCCGGATGGCCCACGACCGTCAGCGTCACCGGCGCCATAGGGGGCGGAGGCGGGAAGGTCACGAGGTTGCTACCGCCCGACTCCTTATTGGCAAAATCATAGGCCGTAATGAAGTAGTAGTGCGTCACGGCCGGCATTCCAACGGTAAAACTCGTCGTCTTTCCCAATGTGGCCAACAGAGACGCATGGCCAGACGCGTGGGTGCAGGGTTGCTGACTACATTGATAGATGCGATAGCCCGCCAGATCCGGTTCATGGTTGGGCTGCCACGTCAACGTGGCACTCCACGCCGTACTCGACCACAACACGAGCACACCAACAATGGCTCTTACCCAGTTCATACGGACGCTCCTAGATGCCTTCACTGAAAAAAGGCAGAACATTTCCAGAGAAGTCGACTTCTCACGTGCAAGTCCTTCTGTCGGATTGCAGAACTGACTCCGTCTTCCGAGGAGAGATTGAAGAGAGCAACCGTTCAGCTCTTCACTGTGGTAACTACGCAAGGGGTGTGCCGTCGCAGGAGGAGGAGGGTCAGAGCAAAAATCCTGAAAAATGAGCCATGGCGAGAGAAAGATTTATTGGGGTGTGCAGGGAAACTGTAGGAGATGGGAGAAGATCGATGAGTCAAACGTAGTTTTTTCAGGAGGATACAAGCTGCAGTCGTTTGCCTACAGATACGACAGTGAAGAATGAGATGGCACTCAACGATACTGCATCGGTTTCGATCACGAAGCGGGCCCTCATATTATTTCAGAGCATGAGACCCCACCGGCCCCGTCATCTCCGTTATCGACGGCGACAGCATCGAAGTACTGAACGGTCACCATCCTGAACGCATCCGCCTCAGCGGCATCGACTGCCCAGAGAAAGGCCAGGCTTACGGCCAGAAGGCCAAGCAAGCCGCGTCATCGCTGGTCTTTGGAAAAGAAGTCACGCTCCAAACTCACGGCCACGACAAGTACAAGCGCACCCTTGGAGACGTGATCTTGCCCGATGGGATGAACCTGAATCAGGAACTCGTCAAGCAAGGCTGGTGTTGGTGGTACGAAAGTATGCGCCAGGAGATACGGTGCTGGAAGGCTTGGAGAAAGAGGCACGAGAGAGGCGGAAAGGCTTGTGGGCTGATCCACAGCCGGTGCCGCCGTGGGAGTGGCGGGAAATCAAGAAGCTCGGATTGATCCGGACCGACTGGCTCTTTGCCTTGACGCAGGCGTCAAATGGCGGAGATCGGCATACTGAAAAAGTGTACTGTCTCCACCCTGCGACTGTGAACACTACGCAGCCGGGCATAGAGCTGAGAGAAGCGGGGCACGATTATCCGTGGTGAGTGGACGAGCAGAGAACTGACGAAGCGAGGGTGGTGCGTCCAGTCGTACGGCCCGGCCTTCCTGCTCAGGGGATTATCGAATCAACAGCGCGTTATTCTTATCGTCCACCTTCGCTTCAACACGATCACCCTTCTTCACTTGTCCCATTACCTGGGTCTTGTTATCTATATGCACACGGACTTCCTTGCCATCCTTATCCTTGATGATATAGTCCCCGTACTCGACGTTCACCAGAACCCCCTTGATCACCTTGGCCTGTTCGAGGCGGCTCGCTCCCTCTTCATCGGCGGCGGCATGCGCCGCTTGGGACAGCCCGAGGGACAGCAACACCCCACACGATAGGACACTGACTACTTTGGTAATTGAAAGCATTAACGCCTCCTCGGTTAGAGAGTCAGGGGAGCTAGGAAGACACCTAGTTTGGCCTGAGGTTCGAACGAAACGCGTCTAAAGTTCATGTCGATACGGCGGCCAGGCTTCGCCAGGCCCGTTTGTAGCGCGTCAAACACGAGCCGATCGGCTGTGCAGCCTGGTGCAGGAAACAGTCGTGCTCCCGGCGTTAACACGCGATCTCACAACGTCCACCACGTGACTGGCGCATTGTTGCGAACGGATAGGACTGCCTAGCTGGATCTGGATCAACATGGCAGCGCGCTCCAACAGCCGAGCGACTCCGGCAAGCCGTGAGAGCTACGTTATGGGCCCGTACTGTACAGATGTCAACGTATTGTTTTAGGGAGAACGTTTGAGAGTTAGAGAGGAACGCACGAGAGGAGTGGAACAGCTTGTGGGCCGATCCGCAGCCCGTGCCGCCGTGGGAGTGGCGGAAGCGGAGCCGATAATCGGTGGCTCCCTGTTTGCTATCTGGCCATGTTGGGCGTAGCCAGGTTGAAATAGCCTAGAAGGTGATCCATGTGATCTTTATTGATCTTCCTTGGTATCCTGTTCCTCACGACTCCCGCCTTTGCCCTTACTGACGCACAGATTTCCCTCTGTCTCAAAGAGGAATATCCAGCCGATTGTCTCCGTGCTGCCGCCTTTGTGGACCGATAGGAATTAGAACGCCAGACGGATGTTACGCAACGGCTCATAGATGCCCAATTAGAAACGGCGCGGCTGCAAGCCAATGGTTTGGCGCTCTTTGGCTCTGGCTCCGCATTGATTAATGGCATGAACCAAGGGTTCCAGAACATGCAGCAGCCGTATGTCAACACACCGTACTTCAACTATCCTCCGGCCAAGAAATAATTTTCATGGCGACCACGAACCTCAGTGAGCAGAATTAGACCCGTACATGGTTCGTCCAATCACTTCCGTAGCCAGTGCCCCTCATAGGTCCTTTTCACACCCGTCAAAATTTTGTGGAGCATAAGTTGCGCGCAGGACCTCACGTGACCTCTCGCAACCAATTTCCCCCCGTACCGGCCTAAATCTGAAACAGGAAAAGGGACTCGTTGGAAGTCTCGCGGCGGTGTTATTACGGTGTTAGCGGTGTGAGCAAATCAGGCGAATCCCCTGAAACTGATTTGTAAATCGCAGGTTGGAGGTTCAATTCCTCTCGCCAGCTCCACTTTTTAAACTCTCATGTCATTCTAGGCCACAGATCAGCCCTGGCACAGCAGCATCAGCTCGCCCAGCCAAGTAGAGCCAGCATAGAGGGCCTGTTGATGACTGCTTCAGTGAACTGCGTGCCTGCGCTTCCGCCTCTCCCACGGCGGCGCCGGTTACGATCAGCCTTACAAGCCTTTCCTCGCCTCTCTCGCTTCCCTCTCTAGCCTTTTACCCACGCTATCATCCGGTGCATACATACGATACCACCAGGAAAATCCTTCCCAACCCAGCTCTCGATTGATTATGCATCCAGCAGGAAGCGCCACATCGTCCAGTAGCCGGTGGAACTTATTCAATGCTAGTATCCACTAGTCATCCGAAGCAGTGAACCGGCGTAATGGAAAAGGTAACCAACGGATGTCGGTTGGCCATTGATTATTTCAACGGTGTGGAGAGATGAAGAATCGGCGTCAAGAGGGGTCTGTATGAAAACGTTTCAGGTGCGACAAAGCATTCATTATGATCTGATCCTAGCCGCGGGCACGGAACAGGAAGCGATTCTGAAGGCCGGAGGTATCCCATTGGCTCAGTGGGAGACCGAGAGTACCGAGGTCACAGCTGAGTTGATCGATGAAACGGAAGAATTGGACGAATACTGACGCCCAAGATACGGGAAGAATTAAAATGTGCCTGGAATCTTTTGCAGACTCTCCAGAAGTTTCTTCTGGCACAATGAGTCAATCACCCAGTTTCAGCCAGCGCCACTCGCTTGGCTGTCTACTCTTCGTTGCGTCTTGCACGCGTAAGATAGGCTTCACTTATCAGTACCGTAGGTAGTACGAGGAAGATGCTGGGCTGGGCAGTGCGTAACTAGTTCGCTTCTGCTGAGTTATCAGGCGGATGAGAAGATTGTTCGATCCTGTGGCTCGCTCACCGCAAAGAGAAACACAGACCTAACGTTCGGCTTCCGTGAGATCGCCTTGCTCTTCCAGCTCTTCAAGATCCGCGTCCGCTTTGGCCTTCAGGGTTGAGGGGTGCAGACCATATTTCTTGAGCATTTTATAGAAGTCTGCCCGATAGCGTCCGGCAAATTGGGCAGCGCGTGAGATATTGCCGCCAGTGAGTTGCAGTACGTTCTTGAGGTAGGTTTTCTCAAACTCTTCCTTCGCTTCGGTCAACGGCTTGAGCGACGCGTCCGGTGATGTGCCCATGGAGGGCAAGAGGTCCGGCGTAATCATGTCTTGGCGCGTCATGACGACGGCCTTTTCAACGACATTTTCCAATTCGCGGACATTTCCAGGCCAGGGATGTGTAACCAGCCGATTGAGGGCAGCCGGTGTAAAACCACGCAACGCTTTATTCGCCCGTTTTGCACTCGCAGTCAGAAAGTATTGAGCCAACAAGGGAATATCATCTCGACGGTCACGAAGCGGCGGAATAAACAACGGGACGACAGAGATACGGTAGAACAGATCGTTCCGGAATGACCCGTTCTTGACCGCTTCGCCGAGATCTTTATTGGTTGCGGCGATAATTCGCACATCGATCTTCGTTGAAAGTTCAGAGCCCACTTCGCGAACTTCCCGTTCCTGCACGGCCCGCAATAGTTTGACCTGCATCGAGAGGGGTAATTCGCCGATCTCGTCGAGGAAGAGCGTGCCGCCGTTGGCGCTTTGAAACAGGCCTCGCTTGGCGCCATGGGCGCTGGTGAATGCCCCACGCACGTGTCCAAAGAGCTCAGACTCAAAGAGCGTTTCGGGAATGGCCGCGCAATTGAGGGCGACAAACGGCCCTTTACTCCGTCGGCTGTTCGAATGGATGACGCGTGCGAGCACTTCTTTGCCTGTCCCGGTTTCTCCAAAGAGGAGAATGGTCGCATCCGAATCTGCCACCTGCACAACTTGCTGGAGTATGCGCTGCATCGCCGAACTCCGCGCAACGATGTTTTCCATCCCATATAATTCATTGACAAGAGACTTGAGTCGTTGAATCTCTCCTCTCATTCGTTGCGGAGAGAGCCCTTCTTCGATCTTGGCCTTAAGTTCCTTGTCATCGAATGGTTTGGTGAGATACCCGAAGGCCCCACGCTGCATGGCTTCCACGGCATTGGGAATGCTGCCGTGGGCTGTCAGGATGATAACGGGAAGGCCTGGATGGATCCGCAACAGTTCCTCCGTGACATCTAATCCATCTTCGTTACCCAACCGGAGATCGGTAATGGCAAGGTCGAACCGGTCTTTCTTGGCTGCGGCGAGGGCTTCATGCCCGGTGGTGCAGCCTGTGACGGCAAAACCCATGGCGGTCAACCGCATCTTCACAAGATGTAACAGTCCCTCTTCATCGTCGACTACCAGAATATGTTCTTTGTCCATGAAACTCCTTCTACTGTGTCATCGGTTCCGGCGCAGCCGGAGGCGGTGCAATCGTCGATGGGGGACGGATAGGACGCACCTTATCTCGCATTTCCTGGTCAATGCGCTTTAATGCCTCCAATTGACTCGTCAACTCCTCTATTTTCTTATCTCGATCCGTCAGTTGCTTTTGTAGGGACAGCACGGTGCCTGTATCGGTCGAACTTCTTGCGGTATCTTTCCTGCCACTGCCACTACCCCCACCCCCATCCATCTTATTACGATCATGCTCAGCTAACTCCCGCTGGAGATTGTCCAGGGATTGGGAGTCTGCCTCTCTCATGGCCCGCAATTGCTGGACGGTTATCTCTCTGTCAAGCAAGTCTCGCACCAGCCGATTTGAAGCCTGAGCCAGGATCGCCTGGCTTTCCGAAATGGCCGGAGCTGCCATGACCGATTGAAACCAGGATTGCTCAACAGGAGCGGCATGATGCTCAAGCAGCTCTATCCAGAGTTTGCTGGAGGAAGCCAGTTGGCTCTTGGGAGCCACTGCGATTACTTTCTCGAAGTACTTCGAGGCGCTATCGCGACTTTCGTAGAGACCCAGCAGGGCACGTATAAAGTAGACCTGGTCGCAGGTGTTACGCTCGATACATTTCTGAGCGAGCGCCTCCTGTTTTTTTGCCAACGCATGGAAGGATTTTGCCTCTCCCTGATCTACCGTGAAGTAAGGCTGTGAAAATTCAGGGGCTGGCGACCATGCCACGCACCCCGCAAGGAGGAACAGACAGGACAAGACTCCAGGGGTAAGGCCTCTGTGGACAGCCTTCATGCCGTTTCTCCTGGTTTCGTGAGGCGTAGGATAAACCGTACAGTCGTTCCCTTCTTGGTTTCGCTTTCGATCCAAATCCGCCCTCCGTGTGCTTCGACCACTTTTTTTGCCAGCGCCAGACCGAGGCCGCTCCCCGGTGTCGCATGTTTAGCCTTTGTGCTTCCTTGGTAGAAGCGTTCGAAAATGTAGGGCAGGTCTTCGGCCTGAATGCCGGGTCCTCCATCGCTCACGCTCACTTCGAGGACTCCCGCATTCTGGTCCGGCTTCATGAGTATCTTTACAATGCCCCCTTCTGAACTGAATTTCAAGGCGTTTGAAAGTAAATTGTCGAGCACCTGCTCAATTCGAAGCGCATCCGCTTTGACCCATACACGTTGGGCAGGCGCTTCCAACAACAGCTGCACATGCTTGGCATCGGCGAGAAGCTGGATTTTGTTGATTGACATATCTGTGACACGTTTGAGGTCCGTCGGAACGATTCGATACTCCATCATCCCTGCATCCATCTTGGAGAGATCCAGAATGGTGGAGATGAGAGTGATCAGTCGGCGGCTGCTATCTGCCATGATACGCAAGGTCGTGCGTTGTTCCTGCGACAAGGGACCGGGAATTTCATCCAACAGCAGATGGGTGCCCTCTTGGATCGAGGCCATGGGCGTGCGTAATTCATGGGAGACATGGGCGAGAAACTCCCCCTTCATATCGTCCAGATCTTGGAGTTTTGTGCCCATCAAATTTACGGCATCGACGAGGTCTCGCAACTCACTGGGAGCCCGAATATTCAGCGACGTGCGGAAATTACCCTGCCCGATCTGTTTGATATGGGTCTGCAATTGGCGAAGCGGGCGCAGGACCGTATAGCTGGCAATACCGGCGAGCGCGATGCCGAACACGAGCGCAAGTAAAACCAGTTGCTCCGTCACCGCTTCAGCTTGCGCCGAGCTTTCCCGTGACCGGCTGACGCCAACACTGATGCCCGTCTCGTGAAGATCGATGAACTGTTGGAGTGCGGCGCTGATACGGTCCATCAAGGCGTCTCGTCGGCCTTCATAGCCCGCAGATGGAGACGCCGGAGACGACCGGCCTTTCTCCAATTCTGTGTGGAGAATCATGAGACGTTCTTGCTGCAAGTGCTTGATATCATCAAGTAGTTGTATGCCTTGGGGGGTGAGTTCCTGGGTTTCGAGGGTCTGGAGGCCGCGATGGAACTCGTCAACCTCCTCATCGAAATGCTGCAAGAACGTAGCATCGCGTACGGCCAGATACTTCTTTTCACTATTGAGCTGGGCATACAGAATCGTGAGCAGATGTTTGGCCGATTGGATCGCCGGGTAATGGCGTGTAGCCATATTGGCACTTAACGCAGTCAACTGGCGCAGTTGAAACAACGCGTACAAATTCACCCCTGCCATCACCACGATGATGACAAGGGAGGTCAGGACGATCCTCCAAAAGATAGATAAACGCACGGCCGAAGCTCTTTCTAGGCCTTTCGTTGAAACTTGATTATCTGTAGAGACTGTAGGTAATTCCATACACCATTATTACTTGCCACTCAAGGGATCTGGCAAACAAATCCTCTTGTGCATCATCTAACCAGGTGGAGAGCAACGGCGCTGAGAAGGTTTACGCGGCATCCAAACCGGAAGAGGGAGAACATTTCCTTTCCACCACAGTACTCGTCCCTACTTGAATGGCGAGACAAATCGGCGTTGGCGTCGTGACACCCCATGTAAAGATGCAAAGAGATGGCCACGAAACAACAACATGGCCACGGCAAGCGGTGGTGTCAACAGCAGCCCCACGTACCAGCTGATTGAGGAAGGGATACCCACATAGTCCAACCAACCTCCGAGGATCGTGAATGGCAGCACGAGAACCTGGGAAAAATCAAAACCTGCCCCTCTCCCCACCCGGCTAGAGAGAGAAAAAAACGATTGCAGTCCCGTGGGCGAGAGGATGGTAGGGATCAGGATCAACGCAAACGGAAGAAACCATTCAATCCAATTCTCAAGAACGAACTCGTATGAAGTCTTCAATACCTCAAGCGGGGAACCATGCCGAACTTGATAGATAATTTCCGGTGCCGGGTTCAGCAAGAGAAAGAGGAGCAAGAGGACTGCGTACGATATGAGTTGCCCATACGGGTTCGTCTGCATACTTAGGTCGAGAGCCATGAGCGGCAGCCATAGGATGAACCCAATGCCGATGATATCCCAAAAGTAGTGCCCGACGCTGCCAAGAATATCGTGAAACGTGACAGCCCTTGTATGGTTAATCGATTGCTCGATTAGGCTTAGGGTCGCGCCAACCAGAAGTGCATTCACCGCACCAAGCAGAAAGCCGCCGACCATGCCGAGCGGCGAGGCAATCTGGGTGGCGAGCACCAGCAGAAACCCAAATCCCACCACGGCCACTATAGCCACCCAGCCGCGGACGAGTGATTCTCCTGTTTTTCGGAAAGCGCTCCGATACAGTGTGAGTGTTTCAGTGAGAATACGCGACATGAGAGACAATAGTCTGCCGGAACTTCTCGGGTCAAGCCGCTCGCACCTCATTGCTGGAGGTTGACTTCCCGCATCCTATGATTATGTGAATGCAGTAGCTTACACTGATGAGTGGAGAGGAGTGACCTTAATGGACATGAACCGCATGACGATCAAACTACAAGAAGCGCTCCAGACCGCGTCGTCCCATGCCGCGAGGCGAAGTCATCAAGGGATCGACGTGGAGCACCTTCTGCTTGCATTCGTGGAACAGGATGGAGGTCTCGCCTCCTCTCTCCTTGAACAGGCTGGGTTGTCGGTCCCTTCCGTCCGCCAGGCAGTGGAGCAGGCACTCGCGAAGCTGCCTCAAGTCCAAGGCGCCGGGGCAAGCCCCGGACAACTGCACGTCGCCTCGCGTCTCAGTCAGGTCTTGACCAAGGCCGAAGATGAGCAACGAACATTAAAAGACGACTATCTCAGTGTCGAACATGTCGTCCTCGCCATGGTTCAAGAAGGAGGCATCTTCAAAAAACTCGGCCTGACAAAGGAACGGCTCTTGGGCGCGCTGCAACAAATACGAGGATCTCAACGTGTCACGAGCCAGGACCCGGAAGGCACGTACCAGTCGTTGGAGAAGTATGGCCGCGACCTTACCCGGTTAGCCGGGCAAGGGAAATTGGATCCCGTTATCGGACGAGACGAGGAAATTCGCCGTGTCATACAAATTCTCTCACGACGGACGAAGAATAACCCCGTGCTCATCGGTGAGCCAGGCGTCGGGAAAACCGCCATTGTCGAAGGATTAGCCATCCGCATTATCAAGGGCGATGTGCCCGAAGGACTGAAGAAGAAGCGCGTCATCACCCTCGACATGGGATCGTTGGTGGCCGGTGCAAAGTTTCGAGGTGAGTTCGAAGAACGATTGAAGGCAGTCCTCAAAGAGGTGCAGGCGTCAGAGGGCCAAGTGTTGCTCTTCATCGATGAGCTGCATACGGTCGTGGGAGCGGGCGCGGCGGAAGGGGCAATGGACGCCGCCAATCTGCTCAAGCCCATGCTGGCCCGCGGCGAATTACATTTGATCGGCGCGACCACGCTCGATGAATATCGAAAACATATCGAAAAAGATGCCGCGTTGGAACGGCGGTTTCAGACGGTACTGGTCGATCAACCGACGGTGGAGGATACCATCTCGATTCTGCGCGGACTTAAGGAGCGCTACGAAGTGCACCATGGCGTCCGTATCAAAGATGCCGCGCTGGTCGCTGCCGCGAAACTCTCGAACCGGTATATCGCCGATCGATTTCTCCCTGACAAGGCCATCGATCTGGTCGATGAATCGGCAGCCCGCCTGCGTACAGAAATCGATAGTTTGCCGGCGGAACTCGATGAAGTCTCGCGCAAGGTGATGCAACTGGAGATCGAGCGGGAAGCCTTGCGGAAAGAACAGGATCAGGCCAGCCAGGCGCGTCTGGCAACCCTTGAGCTAGAGTTAGGCGAAAAGCAACGAGATCTGCAGGAGATCAAGACCCGATGGGATTCTGAAAAAGCCTCTGTGGCACGGCTGCGCAAGATTCGCGAAGCGATGGATGAGGTGAAACAGGGGATGGAGCGCGCGGAACGGGCTTACGATCTCAATCGGGTGGCGGAGCTGCGATACGGAGAATTACCTCGACTTGAGCGAGAGCTAGCCTTAGAACAGGAGCAGCTCGGCAAGAAACAGGGCGAAAGCCGGCTGCTCAAAGAAGAAGTCGATGAAGACGACATCGCGGCTATCGTGAGCCGCTGGACCGGCATTCCCGTTTCCAGACTGGTCGAAGGCGAAACGGAAAAGTTACTGAAGCTGGATGAGTTACTCCATCAACGCGTGGTCGGCCAGAATGAGGCCGTGCAAGCCGTCGCCGATGCGGTTCTCCGCGCGCGTTCCGGCATTAAAGACCCAAACCGGCCCATCGGTTCGTTTCTCTTTCTCGGTCCAACCGGCGTTGGAAAGACCGAGCTAGCTCGGGCGCTTGCCGCGACGCTCTTCGATGACGAGGCCAATCTGATTCGAATCGATATGTCCGAGTACATGGAAAAGCATACGGTCGCCCGTCTCATCGGCGCCCCTCCTGGCTATATCGGGTACGAAGAAGGTGGACAATTGACCGAAGCCGTCCGCCGGCGCCCCTTCTCCGTGATTTTGTTCGACGAGATCGAAAAGGCCCATCACGACGTCTTCAATATATTCCTCCAAGTGTTGGACGACGGACGATTGACGGATTCTCAGGGCCGGACCGTCGATTTCAAGAACACCGTATTGATCATGACATCGAACATCGGCAGCCCGCAGATTCTTGAGGCACAACAACGGCGCGCCTCCTATGACGAGATCCGTTCCCTCGTGATGACGGAACTGCGTGAACACTTCCGTCCAGAATTCTTGAACCGCGTCGACGAGACGGTGGTATTTCATGCTCTGGAGACAGAGCAGCTCACAAAGATCGTGGAAATTCAGCTTGAGCGGTTGCGGGCACGATTGACAGAGCGACGTATCTCCCTGTCCGTGACGCCGGCGGCCCTACGGAATCTGGGTGAGCGAGGTTACGATCCGGTTTATGGGGCGAGGCCCTTGAAGCGATTGATCCAACAAGAAATTGAAACGCCGATGGCACGCCAGTTGGTCAAGGGTGAATTGCGCGATGGAGATACGGCAACCGTTGACCTGAAAGGACAGCAAATCGTCATCGTGCCGATGGTAGCAAAGTAGGCCTCGTATCCAGGCTCAGCCAAGGACGACAGCCTTGCCTTTCACATCTTGAGTCGTGCCGCTAGCACGGAGTTTGTCGATATTCCATTCCGCGGGAGTGATCCGGATCATATGGCCTTTGATCGTATAGAATTCCCCTTTCGTGATGGCCACGACATCGGGCGCCTTCACCTCCATCTGTAAAATGACCGTTCCCGATGCCGAATGTGTGAGCAGCAGACTCTTCGGAGTCTTCGTCACCTCGTAGGCGCGCTTTTCGTTGATCATCAGGGTGCTGTCGTTGAGCTTCGCCGTTACTTTCCCGTCCGCATCAAACAGCGCAAAGTTCACAAGCAGGGCGCCTGTGGCTAATTTCAACGCCACCTGGATCTGCGGAACCCCCTCGATTTCAATTATGCCGTCGGTGTTGCGGTACAGATTCGAACCCACTTCTACGTCCATGCATGGCCTCATTTCATTACGATGTACGCAAGGTCCATTATGATTTCTTGATACGAGCTAGAATCAATGCGATGCAGCCGCCGAGCAGCCCTCCTCCCAAGATCGTCGTAAGCAACTCGACCAATTTGAGTTCCCACACGGACCCCTGCGCTTGCATGGCCTCTCGAATGCCGCCCTGCAGCATAATGACGGCCAGCGCCATGGTGGCGCCGACAATGAACCACCAGATAAAGACTTTCACGGTCGGCCACACAGGGACTCCTTAGAATTCCATTCGACGATCAAGACTACGGTATTGAATCGCTTCTGCCACATGCAGAGGCTCAATCTTATCAGAGCCCGCGAGATCGGCGATGGTTCTCGCCACACGCACAATGCGCCCATGGGCTCGAGCAGACAATCCTAGTTTGGCCAGCGCTTGTTCTAAGAGCTCCTGTGCCGGCGTCTCCAGGCCACAATACCGCTTTAGGAGTCGCGGCTTCAACTGAGCATTCGAATGAATCCCATCTTGACGATACCGATGGCGCTGTCGATCCCGTGCTGCCAGGACGCGCAATCGAATCGTGGCGGAACTTTCCGGCATAGGACCATGATCGTGCAAGTCTCTCACAGAGACCGGCGGAACCTCGATGTGCATATCGATTCGGTCTTGGAGCGGTCCCGATAATTTGGCTCGATAGCGGCGGATTTGGTGCGGGGTGCAGACACATTCACGCGTACGATCTCCATAGTATCCACAGGGACAGGGATTCATCGCGGCGATCAACATGAATCGCGCAGGGTAGCAGAGCGAGCCACTGGCCCTGGTCAAGGTCACATGCCCGTCTTCCAGCGGTTGCCGCAATCCATCCAAGACGGGACGGCGAAACTCCGGGGATTCGTCCAGGAACAGCACGCCATTGTGCGCCAAGGATACTTCTCCCGGCCGAGGAACGCTTCCTCCTCCGATGAGTCCGGCATCGGAAATACTGTGATGTGGCGCGCGAAAGGGCCGGACCGTCAGTAGAGGATTATTAGCCGATAATTGTCCGGATACGCTATGGACGCGGGTTGTTTCGATCGCTTCTTCAGGCTCCATGAGGGGTAAAATCGTCGGGAGTCGCTTAGCCAGCATGGTCTTGCCAGATCCGGGCGGTCCCACCATCAAGACGTTGTGGCCTCCAGCTGCAGCGATTTCCAGGGCGCGCTTCGCATGGTCTTGTCCCTTGACATCGCCATAATCATCATCCTCCAGCGGGCGAGTGGCAAAGAACCGATCCCGGTCTGCGTGAGCCTGGTCCAGCGAAACTGTGCCGTTAAGAAATGCCACAGCCTCGGGAAGCGTGTGAAGTGGATAGGCCGTCACACCCTGTACCACAGCCGCTTCTTGGCTGTTCTCAGCCGGCAAGAGCAGACTATGGTCTGGCCTGCAAGCAATCCCAATGGATAACGCGCCGGTAATCGCCTTGATGTGTCCATCCAACGAGAGTTCACCGACACAGACACGGCCTTGTACATTCTGGGGTGGAATGACTTCTTCCGCGACGAGAATCCCAATGGCAATGGCCAGGTCGAGGCCTGATCCTTCCTTCTTGATTCCCGCGGGAGCGAGATTCACGGTGATTTTCTTTGCCGGAAAATGGAAGCCCGTATTTTTGAGCGCGGAGCGAACTCGATCACGGCTCTCCCTTACCGTGGCATCAGGGAGACCGACGACTGAGAATTGTGGAAGCCCTCCGGCAATATCGACTTCCACATCGATCAAATGCGCATCGATACCGACAAGTGCAGCGCTCAAAACTTTTGCGAGCATGGATAACTCCGGTGCAACGCGCAAGGCTGCCGGATTATAGGAACGCGGTCGTATTGTTTCAATCGAAACAATTGGAGACGGCAGGAAATGGTTCCATTTCCTCTGTTGCCATCACACCAGTCTGAACGCTAGCACCCTCTTCCACCCTTCTGTATAATCTCTCCCTATGTCTGTCCAATCCCACTGCTTCCGATCAAACCTGCAAGAACGCGCATCACAGATCAAGCGACCCGGTCCCATGCCGCTATATTTTCTCCTTAGTGGCCTGCTCATGGGCGCTAGCAGCCCTGTCTTAGCTCAAGTGCCTGGACGTGCAACCACCCCATCTGGACCAATAGGAGCATCGATGGCCGTCCTGGCAACGCTGCAAGACGCCGGTGTGCTTCCGCCTGAAGGCACTCCCGATGCCAATCACGTCATCAAGGCCGTCATCCAATTTCAATCGGTATTTCTGAAGAGCGGTGATCCGGCCGTGCAGTTATTTCTGACTCAAGCGTTGACTACCCAGGGGGAGTGCAGCGCGGACAAAACCCTGTCTCGATTTCGTTCGGCAGGCTGGACATCAGAGGTGCTTGAGGCACTCAGTGAACAGTGGGCCGCCACGGCGATCGATCAGCGAGAGAGTTTGGCGCCTGGCTTTCATCAATTCAACGTCAGCCTGAAAGATTTTGATTCGTTGATGGAACTCATTGCGAAGGCACATACGGCTTTCATACAACGGGGACAAAACATCCACCAGGTGTTTGCGCAACGCCGGCGGGAGATGCCGGGGGGACATAATAATTAATTGTAACAGGGAGGGCGCAATGGCAACGAAAGCCTATATCCTAATCAAAGTCAAAGCCGGGCGGACGAAAGATGTGCTGCAGGTGCTCAAGCGCCTTACCGGCGTCGAACAAGCCCACTCCTGCTTCGGGCGACCAGATATTATTCTGTTCATCACGGTCGCCGACGAACGAGCCCTCTCGGATGTGGTGATCACAAAGATTCACCAAGTCGAAGGAGTAGAGGAAACAGACACACACATCGTCGCCGATGCCTAGCCCTTCCGGAAGGCTCAGGCCAAGGTTACGGCTGAGAAAAGATCGAAGCTTCACTCAACCTTAGCCTCGACCTCAGCCTCTCTCAGATGCTGCGGCCTACTCGCGTAGCGACGCGACTCTGACGTAGGCTCCGCCAAGTTCTGCCGAACGGTAGCAGGCGTCGGCCACCTCAACGGCGCGGCATCCATCACGCCCAGTTATCGGCGGTGGGCTGTTCGTTTCAATGGCATGGACGAAAGCGCGGAGTGTGGCGAGAATCGTCTGCTGCGGCTGGACTGCCCATTCGAACGGAGCAGTATCACCCGTAACGCCGCTCATCCGCTGGTGAAACCAATCAGCGGTGATCTGCCCCTGTGTTCCCACCCATTCTGTTCTCGCAACCCTCCCCGCTACGACGCGTGCAATGTCCATGACGCATTGCATGCCGCTCACGGTCTGTGCCTGCACGATCGCCATTGTGTCCGGCGCCACGCTCGGAAGCTGGTCCAACTCGCAGCGAACGGCAACGACCTCTTCGCCGGTGAGAAAAGGCACCAAATCCAAGAGGTGAACACCAAATTCCAAGAGCGCCCCGCGCTGACCGGGTATCGGTGACCGAGCCAGAGCGCTGGCTTTCGATTCAATCCGGCTTGTGAAGGTGGCGTACCGGAGCTGGCCGATCTCCGGCAAGTGATTTTTCAAAGTAAGAATTGACGAATCGAAGCGCAGTGTCTGTGCGGTCATCAACAACAGGCTTGCCTCTTCTGCGGCCGCCACCATCATTCGTGCTTCACGGCCTGTCGGCGCTAATGGCTTTTCAATAAGAATTGGCTTCCTCGCCTTCACAGCCTCTAGACAGATCTCAAGGTAAAGCGATGGAGGGGTCACCACAACGACCGCCTCTACCGCTGGATCGGCAATCAAAGTGCGATAGTCCCCATAGACAGGGATCTCTGTCGTCGGGAGCGCAGGCAGTCCCTTTCCGATCCGTTTCCGGCAGAGAGCAACAAGGCTCACCCCTGGCAGATCATGCAGGAGATGGTGGATATACCGGCTGCCATGCCGGCCGGCACCGATGAGCCCAATTCCAAGCGGCATAGTCGTCACATCCATCGTGTGGGAAAGAAAACTGTAATCGCCATTGAACACAGGGTCAACTAAACCTCGACGCTAATCTATTCTATCCGTCTGGGGCAATGGCAGCATACTCACGCAGGATGCTCAAACTGGTTTGTTTTGTTTATCTGGTTCATCTGGTCTGTCTGGTTTAGCCAAACAAACAAGACAAACCAAATAAACCAAAAAACGGTCTTCTTCCGTTGACGGGTTGTGTCAGCATCCTGTTAGAGGTCGGATTGACAGCCAGACAGCCTGGTCCCTATAGTACACGCGCGTGGTATCACGCCCTATTTAGATAGAGCGTATCCCGTAAAACCTTGATAGAAAAGAGATTGCCGCAATGACATCAACCAGCGCTCCATTTTCGTTAGATCAAATCGGTACAGGCACAGCTCGCTTTCCAAGCGGCGTCGCCATACCCACGATGACGGATGCCTCCGCCGATCCCTACATCCAGACACGTGTATCGAAACATGTGCAGGTGGACTGCATTCAGTTTTGGCCTCAGGAAAAAGGACTCTACCCTGGGCTCGTCCTCTTGCATGAAGCCTGGGGATTAACCGCGCAAATCAAGGATCTTGGAGCCAGGCTGGCGTGCGAAGGCTACGGTGTCATCATTCCGAACTTGTACGCTCGACTGGGTGGCATGGTGACGGCCAACGCAGAGGTTGCAGATGCTCTCATGGGCAAGCTGAACGAATCGCTCGTTTTGCAAGACATCAATTCCTGCTGTGAATTCCTGAATACGCGCGACCACATTAAACGAAACATCCACGGTGTGGTCGGTTACGGCATGGGTGGATCGTATGCACTCAGATTTGCCTGTCAACGGAAACGGCTTCGAGCCGCGGTCGTCTATTACGGCCGAGTGATGCAGCCTGAGACCGCAATCAAAGATCTATTCTGTCCGGTGCTCTATCACCAGGCCGGTCAGGACCAGTGGGTGCCCAGCCAGGATGTGGACCGGTTGCGTGCTGCTGCAGCTGAGTATCACAAGCGCGTCGAGATCAAAACGTACCCCCATGCCCCTCATGCGTTTTGTAATGAACAACGTGTGGAGAGCTTTCGTGCCGACGAGACGGCAGAAGGTTGGGAATCAACTGCCGCGTTTCTCAAAACCTGCTTCCAAGGCACTTAGCAGGGTGCTGAAAAAGTCCGCCAGCTTCGTTCTCGGCTCATCAAAATCCTCAACGTACCCCTGAGGGTACGCCTCCGGTTTCGAATCGCCTGCGGCCTTGCTGGACGGCCCTTTTGAGCACCCTGCGGGAGTGTTCTGCTGTTGTGCCACACATGCTGACCATCGAAGTTCTCGCGTACCAGCAGAGTTTTTCCACCGCCTGTCAGCAGTCCACGCTTGAGGGTGCCTGCGAAAGCACGGTAGAGTAGAGAGATGCGCCATCACATCCTCTTGATTCGATCAGTCCAATCGCGCATAGGTCTCGCCCTTGCGATGGTGGTCGTCTCTTTATTTGGAGCCTGGCTCCATGCCAAGGCAGATGAGTCTCTTCCGAGTTCTACGCCAGACTTCCCATCGATCATTCGTGCCCACACCAATCAACTGGCCAAGATAGACTCCGATAAGGGGGCCATCAACCTATTTGTGTCGGCAATCGGGCCTGCGCTTCAATTGAGTGATGTGGCTCGGACATTGGGGGCCAACCCTTTACCGGCCAAGCTCGCAAATGAACTCCTGGTGCCGGACCTGACGGTGGCGGTTCATCGGTTAATGAGCAGTTTGGCCACCTGGCACCTAGCTTCCAGCGTCAGGCAGGCTGTGAAAGACCAGCAATTCCAGACGGTAACCGAGCGATTTGTCGGATCTCCACACAAGGCATGGCTCGATCAGCAAGGGAACGCGCCCTGGCATGACTCGCTGAACCAACTCTCTGATGTGGTGGCCTCCCCAGAATGGGCCAAGAGGAATCAGGATGAGTCTGCATCGATCCTGTTGGTAGTAGTCCTTGAGCGTGCAAGCCGACTGGAAGTGGATGCCATGCAGAACAGCTACCAGGAGTGGGACCGGATACGGAATTGGAAGGATCGTGTGCGTGGGATTCGCGGACAGTCCCGGCTATGCGGGACCTGGCAGTGGACCATTCATAATCATCAACAGAACCATCGAGAACAGAAGCTATCGCTATTTTTTCCACCAGCAGGAAATATCCAGGCCACTCTGCCTGGACTTGTAGAAACAATCGTGCTGGGCGAGAACGTCTATTTACGGTGGGAAATCGATGGCCGAGTCCAAGAAGACAGTTTGCAATTCAATAAAGAAGACCAACGGCTCGAAGGAAGCTTCGTAAATTCCCAAGGAGGGTGGGGATCGATCAGCGGAAAGAGAACAGCCGGCTGCATGCCATAGCAAAATCGCTGCTCAAAACTGGCTGGAAAAGCGGGACGAGCGAGACGAGGTGACATCCAGTCTACTCAAGTCGCCATTCTCACCTCTCTCGCGATTCCCGTGTCAACGACCCGTGGCGCGAGGGAGCGCATTCCGCCAGACTCCCCAGCCTAAGAGTAGCCAGCCTATCATGAAGGCCAACCCACCGACCGGCGTCACGGCCCCCACCCACCGGATGCCTGCAAGGGACACCACGTACAGACTGCCTGAAAAGAGAAGAATCCCGGCGATAAAGAACCATCCGGACTTTTCAAGGCCTTGTTCGGGGTAACGATCGATAGCCCAAGACACGATACACAGCCCAAAGGCATGATACATCACATACCTTGTTGCGGTCTCGAACACTTGGAGCATAGGCGCTTCCAGAATTTCCTTGAGCGCATGAGCACCAAAAGCGCCGGCGGCGACGCCAAGTCCTGCAATGATGCTCCCAAGCATCAGGAACCGCTGAGAAGGTGACCGACCTACCATCGTAGTATCCTCCTAGTCCTCTTTACTCGTGACGGTTCGCCGTGAAATCTCGCCAACAGGCCAGGCGAAGGGCACGAGGCTAGGGGCTAGAGGAAAGAGTCGTCTTTCCGACCGAAAGTATTCGCCTCTAGCCTTTTGCCCAGTACCTCTCATCAGAAGGCTCGCGATTGTAGCAGAAGCTTCATGAGTAATGCAGGCTAGGGGCAACCAGAAGGGACGTCTATCCTCTCACCTCGTGCCACCCGCCCCTCTTCAGGGTATTCCCCCCCACCTCTAGAGGAATAGCCACGCAACCCTTTCCAGACTATCCTAGGCATACCATGATGACTCAAACCGCGTGGAAAAGTCCGAAGTTTACGATTGACTGCGTACTCGCGAACGGAAGATCGCAGCTTGAAGCAGACGGATGCGTGCTCGAATGCGTAGAGGATGGGCATAAGCTCACCACCCCGGATCATCTGAGGCTAGGGGATACGGTGAACGTCCAATTATGGTTGGAAGGCGAGGAAACCTTTATCGACATCCGGCTGGCGGTAGTCACAAGAGTTCACAAGCACTGGATCACAGTGGAAGTGATCCGGATGAGCCCAAATGATCGGATACGACTGAAACAATTTATCAACGCTCCCACAGCCGTGCCTATTGAAGAACCTGCACTCATCGATCATCTTCTCATTCGGGCCTAGATTCTCGTCACCCTCTCAACGTGCGTTACGGGATTTTTTCGAGCCATCCTATGCGCGAGACCTCACGCTTGATCGGCTGCACAGACTCAACGATAGAGTGGCCCCCTCCTCAATTCGCAATGACCTGGCCTGCTTGTGGCGGGCCTTCCGTCTGGCAGCACGTGCGGGATAAGCCATCGTGCCGCCTTTCCCCACGCTTCAGGTTCACAACACGCGCTCAGGGGTTTTTGAGCGTGAAGACTAGCCGTGCGGTCTTACCTGCGGGAAGCCATTCAAGGGGTGATGACATTCGCCTATTGCATGGGCTGGCGAGTCCGAAGTGAAATCCTCCCCTAGCAGTGGAAGCAGATAGACTGGACGGCGGGAATCGTTCGACTGGAACCAGGCACGACCAAAAATGATGAAGGCCGCACGTGTCCGTTCGCGGTCCTTCCTGAAATAGCGGATATGCTCAAGCGACAATGGGAACACACGAAAGCGTTGCAGCAGGCCACGGGCCGACTGATCGGGCCGGTCTTTCATCGGAACGGCCACCGATTAAAGACTATCGCGGAGCCTGGAATATAGCCTGTGAGTTGGCCAAGGTGGTCGGACGGATTCCCCATGATTTCCGACGGACCGCCGTGAGAAATCTTGAACGGGCTGGCGTGCCCCAATCGGTGGCCGTGAAGCTAACCGGGCACAAAACTGAGAGCGTCTATCGTCGCTACGAGATCGTGAGTGAGGCAGATTTATCGGATGGATTGCGGTGCCTGGCGGCATTGCATGATCGTGATGCCAAAGCGGCTGAACAGTCGAGAACCGTTACAGTACTCGCACAATCTTGAGGGTTTCCCCTGATGTACCCGAATCGAGACAGGCCTCGTAACTCATTATTTCTGGTGCCGGAGGCGGGAATCGAACCCGCATGGGCGGTTTAAGCCCGAGGGATTTTAAGTCCCTTGCGTCTGCCAATTTCGCCACTCCGGCAGCGGAGGCCGCAGTGGCGGGACTCTAGCATCGAGGTCTAGGTCGGTCAAGGTCGCCGTCGTAGGCGCAAACAGCCTGGCAAGAAGCTGTTTGCGCCACAGGTCTCATCATTGAGCGATGCGAACTAGTTAGGCCGCTTCGATCCGCGGTGTCTGATCCTCCTTGCGGATGAGAGACTTACTGCGATCCATCACTTCTTTCACATTGGATTGGACTGTTCGACTCAATCGAGTCGCTTGCAATTGGGCCTTTTTTGCATAGAGACCGACATCACGTCGGGTTTCAGCCCCCGTTTGCGGCGCGAAGAGTAATCCAATCCCCGCTCCGATCACCGCTCCACCCGCCATCAACGCTGCGACCTTCGCTGCTTGTCGTCCCTGGTCTGACATGGTGCACCTCCTTGAAACAGTTAAATGAAGAATGTGATTGTCGGCACCCTGCATGCTCACCATTCTCTTCAGCAGTAAGCGTGCCAGAAGCGAAACCGCAAAAATCTCCCGTGATTTATCCCAACGCTGTTCCCACGATTAAAATCGATCAATGTTTAGTTGTGTTTTCCTCACAGCTCACAACACAGACGTGACAGAAAACCAACAGACTAAAGTGGTATACCTCTCAAACTGGCTCTGAACAAGGGCTGGAATCGATCTTCCGTGGGCCATTCGCGTGCTTGCAATGGTTAAGACCCTCACCTATTATCAGCCAATACGCCACATGAGGCATTCATGACTTGGTTGCACGCGATCCCCTTCCCCAACATCAGCCCAGTCTTCCTTGAGCTGGGGCCCCTGCAGTTTCGCTGGTATGGTCTGATGTATCTGATCGGACTGGCTTGCGCCTACTTTCTGATCAAGCGGCGAGTGGAGTCGAGAGGCCTCTCCATGACCAAGGATCAGGTGTACAATATGGTCGTGTGGGCTGCATTCGGGGTATTTATCGGAGGACGTCTCGGCTATACACTCTTCTATAATTTTTCCTACTATATCGAGCACCCGGCCAGTATCGTGGCAGTCTGGGAAGGGGGCATGTCCTTCCACGGCGGCTTGCTCGGCGTCATCGTCGCCTTATTTTGGTTCAGCCAACGGCAGGGTATTCCCGCCTACCAGGTCGCAGACTTAGCGGCGGCCGTCACGCCGATCGGACTAGGGTTCGGGAGAATCGGCAACTTCATCAATGGGGAGTTGTATGGCCGAGCGACCGATGTCGACTGGTGTATGGTGTTTCCGAGTGGAGGGCCTGCCTGCCGCCATCCCTCACAGCTGTATGAGGCAGGGCTCGAAGGTGTGTTCTTATTTACCCTGGTATGGGTCATCTCGAAAACCACACCGCCACCAGGCACCCTCTTCTGGAGTTTTATCGTCGGCTATGGAGTCTGTCGGATGATCGTAGAGTTCTTTCGCGAACCGGATGCCCACCTTGGGTTTATCCTTGGATCCTTCTCCATGGGCCAACTTCTCTCTTTCCCTATGATCGTGGTGGGAGTCTTCATGCTTGTCATCGGCTATCAGCGGCGGTCCTTGATTCAAGCAAAATCTTAGGAGGTTACAGCAGACAAGTTAGGCTGAGGTCGAGGTTAAGGTTGAGCGAAGATCAGACTCTCATCTCTATCTCAACCTCAGCCTGAACCTCAACCTTCTTCGCGTTGGCAGACTTTTCAGCATCCTGTTAGTACGGCATCTCCTCGTCATCCAATCCAACATGGTGTCCGAGTTCATGGACCACCGTGTCACGAACCTCGTGAATGACTTCGGCCTTTGTCTGGCAGAGACGCAGGATGGGGCCTCGATAGATGGAGATACGAGCAGGCAGCTCGCCGGCAGGCTGGAAGAAAGACTTCTCATCGATCGGGACGCCTTGATACAGACCCAGCAGATCGTCCTCTGATTCCAATTCAAGATCCTTCAGAATATCAACAGAGGGTTCTTCTTCGACCACGATGGAGACCTCATTCGCCAGCGCGGCAAAACGTGGCGGCAGTTCGGCAAGCGCTTCCTGTATCCACCTATCGAATTCTTCCGGCGAGACAATCATTGGACGCACTGGTCACTGGTTTGAGGTGATTGGTTCTCTGGATTCTTCACTAATAATGCGTAGAGATCAACGGCGATACCTGGCCGTAAAAATATGAACTGAAACGAAAGAGACGGCAATCCTAAAGCACTCGCGACGGCTCGTGAATAACTATCCGCTTGGGACCGGTAGCGATCCGCAATGGCCTGTAAGTCCTCAGCCGCCACATCGTCCGTCTTATAGTCGGCAATCCAAATCCGCCCGTCAAGCCGGTAAATCAGGTCAATCACTCCTTCCATCATCTGGCCTTCACCCTCGGGCATGACAAATGGGACTTCTCGCCCAAGCACCGTCGCGCGTTGCAGCCTTTTGCACGGCTCTGAGGAAAGGAACCGTTCAAAGAGCGCCGTGAGATCCTCCGTAACATTGGCTATCAATTGAGGGAAATCCTGTGCCACATAGCGACAAATAATCTGCTCGATGACGATGCAGATCTCGGCACGAGGTCTGTTGAAGTCCCACTGTTCAAGCACCGCATGGGCACAGACTCCGATAAGCCGAGCCAGATCGGAGTCACGCCTCACGGCAGTCCTCGGAAAAACGGCATCGGCTCTGCCTCCTGTGAGGCTCGAAGGGGTCACTCGTCGCGGCATTGAACGACGCTTTTCCCACTCAACCTGCCTTGCCTGGCGGCGAATGAGGATGGGGACAAGGGCCGGTCGAGGGGCTATTGTGGACAGGGGTTCCTGTCTACGTCGTCTCGCTGCCACCGTGGCCGGCGTAATGACACGAGTGAGACGGCTTGTTCCGATGCAGATCTGTCCAGCCATCGAAGGGTCCTCCCCGTCTACTATCGCTTCTCCGAGCAGAGAGAGGACTGTGTCATGTCCCACTTTAGCGGTCTGCCCACCGGATAAGACCAGTAGATCGCGCGCCCTTGTCATGCCGACATAGAGGAGTCGTCGCTGTTCCGCCTCTTCTCGAGCCGCCATCTTCATGTCCACGAGCACGGCTCCGAGATTTGAGCGGCCTCCCATCTGCAGGCTATAACACCGACTCGACCAATCATGATGGATGGAAGGCCCCTTGCGAGAACTCTTCGACCCTTGGTGCAGGCCTGGAAGAATGACCACAGGAAATTCCAATCCTTTGGCCTTATGAATGGTCAGCACGCGGATGGCATCCAGCGATTCCTCAGCCAGGGCGCTTTCCGCCTCATCCGGCTGTTCCGACACTCTGGTCATCATCAAGTCAACGAACCCGGTCAAGGTGAGATGGGGACGATCGGCCAGTGCTTCGGCCATATCTCTGATCTTTCGCAGATTGGCCATGGCTTGCTCGCCATGGAGCGATGCCGCTGCCAGCTCTAGTATAGGTAATCGTTCAAAGATCAGATCGATGGCGTCAGGCACAGGTCGCAAGGGAGCGAGCTGATGCAGCTCGGCCAAGCGCTCATAGAGCCGCCTCACCATTCCTGCCTGTGAATGGTTCCAGGCAGACAGCCAATCCCGTTGCTGGTAGTCCAATCCCTCTCTCTGTTGGAGGTCCAGTAGATCCCGATCCGTCATGCCGCCCAAGGGCGAGCGCAAGATTCCAACCAGGGCAATTGTATCGTGCGGGTTGTCGATGACCCGGAGGAGGTTAACCGCATCGATAATTTCTTGCCGCCTGTAAAAATGCTTTTCCCCATCGGTAATATAGGCAATGTCGTAGCGGCGGAGGGCGTCGAGATAGACCTGTGCCTGGGTCAATTTTCTAAAGATCAAGGCAATGTGGCCCGGTTGGAGTGGACCTTCGCGACGATCGCGATCCGTAATCGTCGCGCCGGCGAGAAGCTCCTCCTTCAGCCAGCGCGCCAGGGCTTCCGCCTCCGCCCGAGTCGCAACCTGCACATCGAACTCCTCGTCGTCCTCTCCGGGCGTGACGAGGCGAAGTTGCGCCCCGGAGATTGAAACCTCTGGCTTTCGTTGAGGTCTGGCTGCCAGCCGTTCATTAGCCGGCTGAACATGTTCTGCCGGTTGAAAGAGCCGATCGAAGACATTATTGACGACGTCAAGCACTGCCCCGTCGCTACGAAAGTTCGTCACCAGTGAATAGACGCTTCCTCCACCCGCTCTAATTTTCTCCACCACTCGCTCGAAGGCTTCAATGTCGGCTCGGCGAAAGGCATAGATCGATTGCTTGGGATCTCCTACGATAAATAATTTACCCGGCTCTAAGTCTACATCCTGCCATGAGGTCTGATGGCTGCCAGCCCGTTCACCGAGGTAGAGGATAATTTCGTACTGCACAGGATCGGTATCCTGAAATTCATCCACCAAGATCGCCCGATAGGTTTGTTTGATCCGAGCGCGGACGGACGGATGGTCCCGCAAGAGAATCTTGGCTCGTGCCAACAACCCGTCGAATGCAATCCACCCGGAAGTGAGAAATCCATGATGTAGCGGACCGAGGAAGGGTCGTACAAGCGTCACCACCTCTTGAAAGTACGATTGGTCGACCGTGAGGAATTGTTTGGCGAGTCCGATAATAGAGGCTGCCTCCTGGAAACTAGCCGCATCCCATCCGGCAGGCGCCTTTCCCAGATCTTTTTCTAAGACAGCCCGTTCATCCTGAGGTATATGAGCGAGCCCCGGCAGCCCTTTTTCCAACAAGAATGCCAACAACTGCACCGCAGCGGCAAACATCTGCTCCGCCTTACGTCGTTTTGGTCGATCCTGGGTGGTAAGAAGAGTGGCGGCACGGCCATGCGTGGCCGCGACCCAGTCACGCAAGGCGCCCTCCAAGGAGAGGAGTCGGCACTGACGTTCCAGCTCATCGAGGTCCACAAAATCCCCGGCGAGGGCAGCGGTGAACTGCTGGAGTTCGTCAAGGTTAGCGCCAGCCAGAACTCGTCGCCAGCGGTCATGCTGTAGTCCGGCTGATCCAAGCTCATCGTCCAGCCAACGGTCCCAAGATGAGTGAAACAATTCCTTGAAGCGTGACCCATCATCCTCTTGAAATGATGGATCAAGTCCAGACTCAATAGGATGGAGACGCAAGAGGTGTGCGGCAAAACTATGCAAGGTCCCGATCTGGGCTTTCTCCATCTGCTCAAGCGCTGTCCTCGCCCGTTCGACCACTTGTTCAGCTGAGAGATGGTACCGGGTCTGGAAGGTGGCGATCATGTCGTCGGCCTGCTCGGACAAACGAAGAAGTTTCACGCGGAGCCGTTGCTTCATTTCAGCTGCAGCTTTGTTGGTGAAGGTGAGCGCCACGATCTCTGTGATGGCCAAGGGGTTAGGCTCTCTTAGAAGGAGGTTGAGGATGCGATTGATGAGGATCGTGGTTTTGCCAGTCCCGGCTCCTGCGACCACCACGACATTACGGTCCCAGGTGGTTTCCGCCAAAATCCGATCCTGGGAGTCTGCAAGTGTCAGTAAATCACTCATCGCGTAGTTTTTGCTTTCTCAACTTGCGTAAGACTCTGGCTTGCGGGGACCGATATGAGCGCCACCAGGCCATGGTGTCGTGGCGGCGGCAGGCACCGGAAAATTCGCAGTAGTCGCAATAGCCATCGGGAAGAATAAAAAACTCTCTGCGCGCGATGCCTTGGATCAATGTGGAGAGAGTCTGTCGAATCATGCCACCGGTGTGGCCGGTCCATAGGCCAGCATCAAACGTTGAGCGAGAGACAGGCTGATTCCACTGCGGAGCCAGGAAAACCAATTGGACCTCGGTGACTACGGGAAATGACGGCAGCGTCATGCAGGCATAGAGCGGTGGTTGCAGCCGAAATCCTCGCACAGCCGACAATGCAAGGTTGCGATCCACGGCAGTGATCTCATTCCCCTGTTTAAACTTGTAGTCCACGATACGAAGAGCCGGAGGTTCAGCCCGATAATCGACACGGTCCAAGGTGCCATGAATCTTCAAGGAGCCCGATGACGCATCGGACTCCAGCGGGACGATTCCTTGGGCGGCGGCCTCAAACGCAACCGGGCGGAATCCGGTTGCCTGATATTCGCCCTGGTCAAAGGAGACAGCCGCCGTGACCAACTCTGTCACTTGTTCGCGAGCCAACATCCAGAGCAGGATGTGCCCTGTTCCCTGGCTTGCAGCATGAGCGGCAAACGTATCGGTCACTGCCACATGCACCGTGGAATGCACCGTAGCTTCAGTCAGCGGGTCATCCGGCCACTGGAGCAGCACCAACCGTTCGTAGCTCAACCGAAGCGATTCATGAACGAGGGTTCCAAGCATTAATGGAGGCAGGTGGTCGTGATGGAGCCGTCGCAGAGGCTCCAACCGAAGAACTTTTTCTGCGAAGTACCGGAAGGGACAGGTCGCATATCGCTCCAATGCTGTTGGTGAAAAACTCCGTTCCGTGGCAGGCGGTGAGGCAGGCGCCGATGCTCCAATCATGCCATCGAACGGGCCAAGCTCAGGGGATTCTCGCTCGATTGTTGTTAGGGTGGCGCGGCCCTGTTCAAAGAGTGGCCGGTCGCGTCCCATTGCATCCAGTACGGGTAACGCATCGTGGCCCTGCAACAGACAACCCAAAGCCAAATCCTCGACCGGTAACAGGGCTTGAATCGACGGCTGTTCGCTGATCCGCAGGGTCAACCGTCGAGGGATCGTCGTTTCCGGCTTCCCGACGAATCGTGGATCGCGCATCGCCATGGCGATGAAGCCGGACGGCGCCAGGACTCGCCCTGTTTCGTCGGCTCGCTGATACGATAGATACAGCCGATTGGTTGCCGACCGGCTGAGGAGTTCGAACAATAATAATTCCTCTTCATGTCCCGGCTAATTTCTCATCGATCTTGTAGCCCAGGGTCGATTCCAGTACGACACGTTGTCGGTCACGAAGAAATGGGTCTTCCCGCACATATCGTGGAAAGACCTTTTCGTTCATGCCAAGCACAAAGAGTGCTCGAACCGTCCGGCCGCGGGCCGTCATGGCATCCAACACCTGAACGCCCTGGTGCCTCCCCTCTTCGATTGGAATGCTGGTCTCGTCTAAAATCTGACGGAACAATTCTGCCCATTCTTCCCAAGTAAGATCTCCACCAAGCGGGTCGAGTTGCTGCAGGCGAGCTAGAGCGGATCGGATCAGTGAGCCGATCTTGGTGAAATCGGTCGGTTCGAGTGATTCACTCGATGGGATGTCGAACAGATCAGGCACAGGAACATGGGATTTCGCCAGTATGAGAAATGCCTCAGTCATGGCCCCAATCGATCCTTGTGCAGGAAGAGCCTGGCAATCGTGAATCAATTGCGACACGATCTCCCACAAGTATGTCAGCTGAGAGGTATCGGACGTCCCGACCATTGTCTGACCATCTTCGTCAGGCTCCGCTTCTGCATCGCGAAGAATTGACGAACTGGCAGGCTCTGCCAGACGCCGCCATTCCGCTTCTCCTTTCGTAATACCCAAGGTGTAGACGAGGGAGCGCCAGATATCAGGGCGGAGATCGGCTCTGGTGGAGCCGGTGCCCTGGGCGCGATAGAACGGCGACGTGACCACATCCAGCATGGCAGCACGATCGAAATCGTTCAACGGGAGCGATGCGAGGCGCAAGAGGGTTTTGACCAGGGGTTCGCGCGACAGCGGCCGACCAGCCGTTGACGTAAACGGCACCAGATGATGATCGAACACCGATTGCAGCCGAGCCTGGTAGGGCTCCAGCGTACGGGCCACCACACCGATCTCGTCGAAACAATAGCCGTTCACCTCAACCAGTGTTAGGACTTCACGGCAGACTGTCGCCAACTCCTCCTCGACCCCGATCACGTTCGTGACGGAGAGTTCGACCAGCTCTCTGGATGCGGTTCGGCCCCCTCCTCCACTCCAATCCTCATGGGTGTCTGCCAGCGGGAGAAGACGACGTTCAAAAAAATTCCTGGCAAAGAGAAAGGCCGGGCGGTCTTGTAAGGGAAAGTACAACGTGGTGGGGATAACGCGGACCACTGATTCGAAGAACGAGAGCTGGACCTGCGAGAGGTCGTAGAAACCATAGTAGAACAGGCGTTGTAACCCGCTGAGGAATGAAGAACTTGAGAGATCTCGGCCAAGTGAGGCAGCCAGGTCATCGGGAGAACCAACCCCGAGCGACCGGCTGGCTTCCATCATGGCCGCATGCAAGGTGAACAGGGAACGGAGCCAAGTTCGGTCTTCCTCCTCGAACACCCCTTCCGTGAGGGCCTTTAGTGCCGTCGTTGGTTCGACCACCGCGTCTTTCAAATCGCGCACCGTCGCCCACAGGCCTTTCCAGGTTCCTGGTGAGGCAGGCAAGCGCACAAGGGGTTCGAGCCCTGGAAGCTTGCGCTGAATGACCTGCCGAACTAATTGTTCGAAAAAGAAATCGTCTGCCAGTTGCAGGGTTGGTCCTGGATTGGCCTCAGAGACCGCTACGAAATCGTCACGCAGACGGAGGGCCAGCTGGTGGAACGTCAGAAAATGGATATTGAGGAAGGCGCGAGGCTCCTGATGGGTGAGTAACTGTTTCAGCTGCTCGACCAGGGAGGCCGAAGGGACAATGACGGCTAGCGGAGCAAAGGGATTGCCGGTCTTACAGGACCGAATGTCCTCGATCAGGGCATGATCAAGAGCTGGATGAAAAGGCCCGGTGACGATGCGAAGCATCTAGTATCGAATGTTAAATGCTAAATATTGAATCTTGAATGTCGGAGCAACGCTAATTCCTCATTAAACATTCATCATTGAACATTTAACATTGCTTGGGCTACCCGGTTTCCGGCCCCATCAGCTCACCGTTGCAGTCCATACAGCCCCAGTCGCCATCGATGAATGACATCGGGTCGCCACACATAGGGCACTCGGGTGGAGGTCCCTTGTCGATGACAGGGAGTTCGGGTAGTTCAAAGTCGTCGTCGATCATGGAGCAATCCTTCTCCCCTACTCACGCGGTTTCATTTTGAGCAACAGGGCCTTCTCGGCACTCTCCCTGCTCGGCACACCGACAAACGTCAGCCGCCCATCAATAATGGTGGCCGGCACCGCCCTAACCGAATGCCGATCGGCGAGGCTTCGTCCATCCTCCGTGGTAATATCCACCTCGCGATAGCTGAAGCTGTACTTCACCCGCAACTGTTTCCACAGACTCTTCGCCGACGGACAGGCCCCACAGCTCGGCGAAACTAACAGCAAAATATTTGGCACCGATTCCCTCCAATAAACTGCCCGATCTTAACACCCGGTCGAATGGGGCGGCAAGCGAAGGGAGATGGCATTGGCTGGGCAGCTCTGGTCTTGCAAACTGACCGTCACCATGCTAGCGTGCCAAGGCTGTTGCGGTCAGGAGATCAGCTTCTTCTCGCATAATCTTGTGCGTGGAGGATCAGTATCAAATTCATATCGACGTCACGGACGTCGCTCGACTTGAGAATAAGGGGGCCAGCCCCCCTCGCCTGCGCTGAGTAGGTGCTCTGCAAGTCTTGAGGGGAGGTGAAGGCATGGGAGTGGTTTCGATCAAGGAATTATTAGAAGCGGGTGTCCATTTCGGGCACCAGACGAATCGGTGGAACCCGAAGATGAAGAAGTTCCTCTTTGGAGAACGCAATGGCATCTACATCATCGACCTTCAGCAAACAGTGGCTCGGATGGAACAAGCCTATGCCTTCGTCCGCGACACCGTTGCCGCCGGCCAGTCGGTCTTGTTTGTCGGAACCAAGCGGCAGGCTGCTGAAATCCTTCAAGAAGAAGCCTTGCGCGCCAACATGTACTTCGTCAACCAACGCTGGCTCGGCGGGATGCTGACGAACTTTCAGACCATCCGGAAGAGCATCGACAAAATGAAAAAACTGGGAGCCAAGCTGGCAGATCCCACCCAATACGGGTTGAAGAAAAAAGAAATCCTGAAGATGCAGAAGGAAATCGTGAAGCTCGAGAAGTATCTGAGCGGCATCAAGGACATGCGCGGCGTTCCAGGAGCCGTCTTCGTACTCGACACACGCATCGAACACATTGCGGTGCAGGAAGCGAACAGGCTGGAGATCCCTGTGATCGCGATTCTGGACTCGAACTGCGATCCAGACCACGTCACCTACCCAATCCCTGGTAACGACGACGCCATTCGCTCCATCAAACTCATCACGTCTCGCATCGCCGACGCCTGCATTGAGGGCGCTCATTTGCGGACACAACGCGAAGAAGCGGATTTCAAGCCAGTTCCGGCTGGAGGAGACAAGGCTGCAGCTATCAGCTTGGCCAGCGCACCGGTTTCGTAACGCCCGGCATCTCATGCATTAACGACTACACTTACTGTATAGCAAGAAGGACCGTCACGTATGGCTGGATCAAGTCAGCTTGTCAAAGAACTAAGAGAGAAAACCGGCGCCGGCATCCTCGATTGCCAAAAAGCGCTCACCGAGAATAGCGACGATGTTGAGAAGGCCATCGATTACTTACGCCAAAAAGGGTTGGCCGCCGCACTTAAAAAATCTGGCCGTGAGACCAATCAAGGCCTTGTACATGCCTATATCCATATGGGCGGAAAAATCGGTGTGCTCATCGAAGTCAACTGTGAAACCGACTTCGTTGCCCGGAATGAAGAGTTTAAGACCTTCGTCAATGACCTGGCCCTTCAGGTCGCTGCCGGGAAACCCTCCTATGTCAAACGGGAGGAGATTCCCGCCTCTCTCATCGAGAAAGAACGATCGATTTATGAGGGACAGGCCAAAGAAATGGGCAAGCCCCCAGCCGCATGGCCAAAGATCGTCGAAGGCAAGTTAGAAAAATTCTTTCAGGAGAGCTGTCTGATCGAGCAGTCTTTCGTCAAGGATCCTGCCGTCACCATTAAAGATCTCCTCGCGCTGAAGATTGCCAAAATCGGCGAGAACATGAACATCCGCCGCTTCACCCGGTACCAATTAGGCGAAGCATGAGTTCTGCCAACTATCGGCGCATCCTCCTCAAAGTGAGCGGAGAGATGTTGGCCGGTGAGCAGGGCTACGGCATCCAACCCTCCATCCTTGAAGGCCTCGCCTCGGAAATCGCCTCCGTCGTGGCTCTCGACATCGAAGTCGCCGTAGTCATCGGCGGGGGCAATATCTTCCGCGGGATTGCCGCCAGCGCGTCCGGCATGGAACGCGCCTCTGCCGACTACATGGGGATGCTCGCAACCGTGCTCAATGCCTTGGCACTGCAAAACGCGCTCGAGCGCACCGGCATTATGACGCGAGTCCAGTCCGCGATCGAAATGCGCCAGCTGGCAGAGGGGTATATCCGCCGGCGAGCCATTCGCCATCTTGAGAAAAAACGCGTGGTCATCTTCGCCGGCGGCACAGGGAATCCCTACTTCTCGACCGATACCGCTGCGGCGCTCAGGGCGATGGAGATCGGCGCCCAGGTCATCATGAAAGGGACCAAGGTCGACGGCATCTACGACGCCGATCCGGTGAAGAACCCCTCGGCCAAGAAGTATCAGACGATCTCCTTTCTCTCGATTTTGAATCAGGATTTAAAAGTGATGGATGCCACGGCCATCAGCCTCTGCATGGATAACAACCTTCCGCTCATCGTGTTCAATCTGAAGGAACAAGGCAACTTCAAACGTGTCGCCATGGGCGAAGCGATCGGAACCGTTGTCACCCCCGATCGACGCTAACTTTTTGGGGAGTCTCTCATGCCCAACCCTGCCGCCATACACCAAAGAGTCTCGGGGAAGATGGAAGCCGCGCTGGAACATCTCAAGCGTGATCTGTCCGGCTTGCGGACAGGACGGGCGTCAGTCGCCCTCTTCGACGGCGTTCGGGTCGACTACTATGGCACGATGACCCCGCTGAAACAGGTCGCCAGTATTTCAACCCCGGAGGCCCGCCTCATCACCATCCAGCCATGGGAACCTGCTTTGATTAAGGAAATCGAAAAGGCCCTGGCTGGATCGGGCCTCGGCATCACACCGTCCAACGACGGAAAGGTCATTCGCGTTCCCCTTCCGCCGCTCACCGAAGAACGGCGCAAGGAACTCAGCAAGATTTGCAAAAAACACGGCGAAGATACGAAAGTCGTCATACGAGGGTTTCGTCGAGATGGCAACGAAGAGTTGAAGAAACTGCAAAAGGATGCCAAGTTAACTGAAGACGAACTGCGAAAGTCCGAAGCCGATACCCAGAAGCTGACCGACCAGTACATTCAAAAAATCGACGACGTGGTAAAGAAAAAAGAACAAGAAATCATGGAAGTGTGACCTCAATTTCGACCTTGTTACCCACCTACGCCACCGTCAATCTTGCGGCACTTGCCCATAATCTCTCTTGCATTAAGCGCTATCTATGCCCCGGCTGCGAGATCCTGGCGATCGTCAAGGCCAATGCCTACGGGCATGGAGCTGTGGAGATCGCTCTGGCGCTTGCCCGCCAGGGCATCGAGCGGTTTGCCGTGGCTTCGCTTGACGAAGGTATCGCACTCCGCCAAGCCGGCATCTCAGCATCGATTGTCGTTCTGGGTGCGCTCTTTGAGGAACAGGTCTCCGACTTGGTCGCTCACAAGCTGACCCCGGTCGTCAGCGATGGGCGCATTCTTCCCGCATTGGCCAAGGCTGCCCAGTCACATCCAGCCCCCTATCCGATTCACCTCAAGGTCGAAACCGGGATGGGGCGGTTAGGATTTTCTCCGGAAGAGCTGCTGCCACTCCTCGACAATCCTCTCTTGCACAGCCCCCTCCAGGTCGAAGGCATGATGACCCATCTTGCAGACGCAGACGGGAAAGACAGCACCGTCACCAAACGACAGCTTGGCGAATTTCGTGCCGTGCTGGAACAGATCAGACAACGTGGTCGAACTCTCCCATTGGTGCATGCGGCGAATAGTGCTGCCATTGTCAGATTTCCCGACGCGCATTTTTCACTCGTGCGGCCCGGCATTATGCTCTATGGGTACCACACCTTGCCCGCCACAGTCCCCGCTCCCGATCTCAAACCCGTCCTCTCTCTCCGAACCACGATTGCCCAACTGCGGACTATTCCACAAGGGGGAACCGTCAGCTACAACGGCACATTTGTCGCAACACGACCGACACGTATCGCGGTGTTGCCGATCGGATATGCCGACGGCTATCGTCGGCAGCTTTCCCATCGCGGATCGGTCTTGATTCAGGGACGCCGCGCCCCAATCGTCGGGTTGGTGTGCATGGACATGACCATGGTGGACGTTACAGACATCGCACACTTGCAAGTCGGTGAAACCGTCACACTGATCGGACAGCAGGGAGGGGAAGCCATCTGGGCTGATGAAGTGGCCGGATGGATCGACACAATCCCCTATGAAGTCCTCTGCGGGATAGGCTCTCGCGTTCCACGCCTGTACGAATCCGCCTAACGGCGCGACAGGAAGCGTGAATCGTTATTCGTGAAACGTGAATCGACGATTGACGGTTAACGATTAACGTCTTTAAACGAGGCTGCGCGTCACGCGTATTCAGCTAGTAAACCATTCGAATCGACGCACTACCGAGATACAGCGTGGTCCTGTAGGTGCCATCGACGGTCGAGTTCCGATTGCCGGACACCGTACGATCCTCGTAGAGTGCCGCTTGAAACGAAAGGTCAACTCCGATCGCTTTGGGCTTCAGCGAACCTACACCGAGATCTCCACATCGCATCAGGCCCAGAAATGATCCCTGCGCCTTGCACAACAATCCAAGCCCTCCACCTACGATGTTGAGGTCCGAAGAGGGAATCCCGGGATCATAGGTCAAATCAGGCATTTGATTTTGCTGATTGGTATAGCCAGCCCGCAACGCCACTTCCCAGTTCGGAAGCGATTCAAGCGTCAGCCACTTGTATTCAGTTCCGAACATCACCGCATAGGTGCTACGCCAATTCTGTGGCTGCGCGATCGTCATACCATTCCCCAACGTCACATCGAGGTTCCGAACAGACTGCCAGCCCACGTAATCGACATCCACCTCCAACTTCCATTCCCGTTCCTTTGTCCGAACAGGCCAAATCGCAATTGCGCCTGTAATGATTTGCGGCAAAACCAGTGTGGCGTTGGCATCGGACACTTTGGCTCCATTCGCCAATAATGCGCCGCTCAGATGCAAGGTCGCTTGACTCCGATAGACAATCCCGATGTTCACCAGCGGCTTCCCATCCGCATTGCGCAACGCTGTATACAACAGACTCGCGTTGAACCCAGCCGCAGTGTCTTTCCCAAAGAGTTCCGTTGTCACCCCGGCGGCAGGAATAGACTGTTTCTCGACATGACCTTCGCCAACGAGTCCGCTGAAGGTATAGATATCCGCACCGAGCCCTAGTGAGAGGCTCTCCGTCACCTTGTAGGCAAGGGTAGGCTTGATATCCAGAAGCGGCAGCGTGCTGAAGGTCGTGACCGATCTGAAAGGCCCATCGTTTGGCCAGCGAGTCATCGAGCCGAACGGCACAGTCAGGCCGATTCCAGCAGAAAGGTCACCCAGGGCTGTCACCCCAAGATCCTTCAAGTTCGCTGTGATGTATGTATGACCAGGAGGGGGCCACGCCACACTCCCATTTCGGTCACCACGAGCTGTTACGCCTGTCAAACTGGTAAAATTCGTCGATCCACCGGACGCGAGTGCCCCTGCCATGAGTTGAACCCCCTGCAACTGCGTCATCCCTGCAGGATTATAGTGCAGAGTCGATGGGTCATCGGCTTGAGCTGCAAAAGCATTGCTCATCGCGGACGCGGCGGCTCCTTGCCCTTGAATACGGGGTACCTGTGCTGAAGCCATTCCAGGTAAGCCGGCCAAGCAGAGCCCCATCACACACATGCACGGCATCCATATCCGAAGTGCCGATCCAGCCTTGCGCCAACACCAACCCAAAACTCTCCTGGGCATACTTCTCTTCATCTCACTCACTGAGCCCACATTATTCATGAGTGCTTCTGCTGCAATCGCCGATCCGCTGCTACGACGCGCCTTCGACCGGCGGACTCGCCCCTCGGACCCTCACCGTACTGCACGAGTACGCATCGGATCCTCACGGCTCCGCACGCCGGTCTCACGACGCGGCTCAGCGATTTCGCGACGAACCGTCATGAATAATGCTGACTAGGCGTACTCACCCCCCGGAGATTCTGATGACGGCCGCTCCAAAGGCCGGAACCAATAGTCTGCGACCTGTTGCAGTTCATCGACATTGAACGGCTTCAGCATATAGGCCTGCGCACCCATACCGATCGTACGAACTGCCGACTCTTTGGAGCCTGACGCCGTGACTATCACAATCGGCATCTGCTGATCCCATCTTCGAATTTGCTGAAGCACGTCCATCCCATCCATAGAGGGAATACCAATGTCCAGAATCATGCCCTCGAACGTCTCAGCCTGCATCGCTTCCAGCGCTCGGACTCCGTCAACCACCGACTGGACACGATAACCTTTGGCCTGCAGACAATCCTGTAAGAGTTGACGAATATCCGTATCATCTTCGACAACCAGGATACGAGGCGCGTCAACCGATGCACGGCCAAGTGGCATCGCAATCGCGGGAAGCAACGGAATTGTGAAGTAGAGCTCCGCGCCCTGCCTCGACTCACTCCGCGCAGCGATCGTCCCACCCTGTAGCTCCACCAATGTCCGTGCGATCGACAGGCCCAAGCCCAGACCTTTTATTCCGCTCCGGGCCTGCTTGACTCGAAAGAATGGATCGAATATCTGATCGAGGAACTCCTGTGGAATACCCAGCCCCGTATCACGCACGGAGACCCCGGCGAGCGTCTGGTTCTCCTGCCTCACCGTCACCATAATGCTGCCACCCTCCGGGGTAAACTTCACCGCATTCTGGACTAAATTCGTGACGATCTGGATCAGGCGATCGCGATCCGCCCAGACTATCAGTGGGGCAGGAGGAGAGACCGTCTCCAATATTTGCCGTTTGGCCTGGGCCAACAGGCGCAATTGCTCGACCGCATCCGCCACACAATGCCCTAGGTCGATCTCGCCAAGAACAAGATCCAGCCTCCCGGATTGAATCCTCGTTCGATCCAACAAATCCTCGATCATGCGAATCAACCGGTTGGAATTGTCCAACATCCGTGACAAATAGCGCTGCTGCTTCTCATTGAGCGGCCCCGTCAATCCATCGAGCAGGTTCTGCAAGAACCCCTTGATCGAGGTCAACGGCGTCTTGAGCTCGTGCGAGACATGCGAGAGAAATTGAGATCGCAAGCGATCCGCCTGCTCCAGCTCAGCAGTGCGTTCACACACTTTGGCCTCAAGTCCCACATTCAGGTCTTCAATCTGCTCATACGCGGAGGCATTATCCAGTGCGATCGCGACTTGATTGGCGACCGTTACCATCAACTCAAGATCGTCCTGAGTCAGACTGTGCGCCTGTATCCGATCCACCGTCAGGCTTCCAAGAATCCGGTCTTTGATTTTCAACGGGACGGCGATCCACGCCTTGGTCTGCGTCAGCAAAGCGAGCTGTTGATTCAACGGATGAATGCGATCCCACACCGCCTGCACATCCCCAACCAACAACGGCTGGCCCTGCAGCAGCACGAGGCCTTCCGGGCTCGTGGGATCGGTGACGGGAATCTCACGCGCGCGCGCAAACGCCTGGATCTCAGGCGACACGCCGAGCACTCGGGCATCCGTGACGACTCGGCGGACCGGATCGTAGAACGAGATCATCGCCCGATCGTACTGAAGATCACTGGTCAGAGACTCCAACACTTTCTGCAACAGCGCCTCTTGATCCAGCGTTGAGCTGAACAACAATCCGGTTCGGTGGAGGCCCGTCAGCTGGGCCACTTTTCGGCGCAGTTCAACGCGCGTCTGTTCCTGCTCCAAATACGCTTCTCGCAATTCCTCATGTCGCGATTCCACGAACGTAATCTGCTCCTGAATCAACGCCTCGCGTTGCTGGCTCTCCAGACGAAGATGGCGATTGATCAGCATCCCTGCGCCAAGCATGGGTACCAATCCGAGCAGTGCCACTTCGCCCAAACTTGCAGAGGGATTCATTACGCGGAGCCCCACTGCCAAAATCAAACCGGCGAGCCCCCCGCAGAACGACCACTTCACATGCCATTGCACTGGTGTGGTCCCGGCCACTCTATGGATTGGCGCCACCTCTACCCCTCGGTCGCCAACACTTCCTTGGGACGAAGTATCCTTAGCCTGTTGGTGCGAATGGGGTACATGCGGTCGATCCTTCGACCACCGGTCCTCTCCCGCTTCTGCCACCATTTGCCTAGCCCTGTGGCGCCATGTGTCCTGTCCATGTACTTGCCATCGGATAGCCCATTGGCACCACTCGTCGTCGTTTGCAATACAGGAAAGCTCGGTGAGGGAGGCCGGTGGCAGGCTATGGACGCGAACCGGTACCGCCGCCATGATGCCTTGCGCGGCCTGACACATGAGTTGCGTGCACCGTCTACGGTATGGGCCAAATTGACGAAGCGTACGATCGGAAAACTTCATCGCCAGGGTAGCGGAGGCCGACGTTACCTCAAGCACGCGAAATTCGACAGAACCGGATGCGAACTTGTTCCCGAAGTAGGGAAACATCCCATAAATCTGTGCTAGCGAAAACGGCCTGGCAAGTACCTGCATAATTGGAGATGCCTTCTCCATCCCACCCCGAAACACAAATCTAGGATCGCCGGACATGCGCTCGCAGAACTCATATAGATAGGCCGTGAACTCATATGTGTAACTATTCCACGCATTCTTCAGAAACTCTGGCGTGACATGATAGATCGGATCTTTGATGCGCTGATTCAACAGATGGCACAGATCCTTTACTGCCTGGCTTCCAGCCGAGGCTCCCCGCTCACGCGCCAGCGACTTCTCGAGATACACGACGACAGCCCTGATACTCATCCCGCTCAAATCTCTGATCGTGTGTCCCTGCTCATCGAATCCAAACGGGCGAAATTCCATCACCTCGCGCTCAAGAATCGTGCGATCCTTCGGCAAGAACCCAAGACCAGATTGCGTCTTGAGTTCGACCCCGTCCGTCATACTGCTGTTCATCGAATACTCTTTTTGGTCATTACTCTGCGGATAGCATTGCATTCTGGAGTTCGTGAAAGAACAGACGGTTGAGTTAACCTTGGGCCATCAAATTTCTGGCCAGTTGTCTCGCTGACACCACCAACGATCCTGTCAGCTCTGCTGAATGCCATCGCATGACACCCTCCACCACAGACAAGCACCAGCCAGAATTGGCGTAGTATATATAGGTACCCTATTACTTTCAAATACGAACAATATATTTCTAGCAATTCATGAAATGCTGGCATTTTGACTCCTCACCTTAAACAGGCAAGCCCGTCGACTACCCTTCGCCGGATACCCCGCAGCATGATGCGTGGAGTTTCACTCGGACTCGCGACCGTAAGATATGAACGCTCTAGTAGAGGTGTGGCAGGCTTAGCAGGAATGTTGCGCGATAGCGAAAAAACCGAACGAGAACTGCCTGAGAGATGAGCCCTGTCTTAAATATTCAGGAGAGCCCGGAACAGCTCATCCCTAACGAGATTGAAGAAGGTTACGATTCGAAGAGATGGATGATGCTGCCGCTGGCCTTTGCAGGGCGCTAGGCGGATGAAGAACAGCATTTGGCAGGATGCTCAAAAAGGCCAGACTTCTCACCCGCCCAACCCTGGCGCGCCGAGACGCGCCTTGTCCCAAGCAAGGTTGCAGCCGATGAAAGCACCGGAGGCGTAGCCTCTGGGCTACGTTGAGGATGCTTTCAAGGTGAGAACGAAGCTGGCGGGCTTTTTCAGCATCCTGTTAGTGCTTGATCGATCGCTTGAGTATCTTCTCGACGCTTGCAACCTTGCTCTGTAAACGCCCTGCATGGCCTTTCCGATAGTCGACTTTGATCGTGCAGGAAATGCGACCGCAATCTTTCTTCATCCGCTCATAGCATTTTCTAACAACAGCAAACACCTCATCCCACTCCCCTTCGAGCACCGTCCCCATCGGGTTCAACCGATAGTCCACTCCGCTCTTATCGATGATATCGAGCGAGCGAGCCACATACTTGCCCACGCTCTCTCCCTTGCCTAACGGCGACATACTGAATTCCAGCAACACCATAGCGCTCTCCTCTCTACTTTTCGCCTAACGTTTCACGTCTTACGTTTTACGTCTTCGCAGCCCGCTCATCCAGCCAGACTTTCGGATACTGAATCTTCCCCAACAAGCGAAATCCATCTAGGGCCTCACGCAGCAAGGCCCGACGTTTTTCGAAGTCCGGCTCCGTTGCCTTGGTTTGTTCGCGAAGTTGGCCGAGCCATTCCACAAAAGCGGCAAACTCCTCGCCAAAGATCTTCTCCATATCTTCCTTCATGAAGCCTGACAAGGCTGGGGCGACTCCGCTCGTGCTGATGGCCACACGCAAATGCCCGCAGGCTACGACCGCCGGCATCGTAACCGTGGAGAATTCCGGCTGGTCAACCGACCACAATATGCACTTCTTCTCACGTGCCTTTGCGAACAGCGCTCGTGAAAAATCCCGGTCCCCCCGAACCATATTCAGCACCAAAATCGCGCTCTCCAAATCGGCATCGCGGAAATGCCGCCCACGGTGTAGGACTTTCGCCGATGCAGTCATATCTTTGAGTATCGCGTGTAAGGTCGGCGCCACAACAGTGACTTTCGCCCCAGCTTCCAACAGCCGCTGGGTCTTTTCTGCGGCCTCCTCGTCTCCTCCGAGTACGAGCACCGGGTACCCTTTCACATCAAGAGACAATGGAAAGCCAGAATTTGCGGCCATATTTTTCCTCCCAATTCAATCGCCGGAGGTATCATACAACACCCTGTTTTACAGCGTAAACTGTGCATTCCACTTTCTTAACTGCCCCACTCAAACAGGATTCGCAAAATGGACATCGGCTAGGTCGAGATGAGCACGAAGACCCGGCATAACCATGCAACATCGGAAACCGCTAGACAGTGGACTTGCGCTACCGGACAGAAGGGATTTTGAAGTTATATAGGAGGCGGCGGGCTAAACAGAACACAATGCGGTGAAAGGTGTGCTACGTACTGAGAGACGAATTCCTTATACGTTATCCTCAGCACTCAGGTCTCAGCACTTCATGTGTCGGCGGGGTCGGCATCCAACTCCATATTCCAATAGAAATAGTCACGCCAGCTGTCCGGTGTGTTCCGAATCCCGATGGTAATGGTTACAATTGGATTCCATCGCGGCTTCACCGGCTTCTTCATGAGCTTCATACCGGCTTCTTCAGGCGTGCGACCGCTTTTTTTGTTGTTACAGCGCCAGCACGCCGTCACAATATTTTCCCAGGTCTTTCGCCCACCCTTGGCGATGGGGACGACATGATCGAACGTCAACTCTTCGGTCCTGAACTTGTGACGACAGTACTGGCAGGCATAGCCATCACGCGTAAAGATATTGATGCGGGAGAATTTGACTGCCCGGTGAGCATCCTTGAGCCGAACCAGTTTAAGCAGCCGCATGACGGAGGGAAGCTTAATGGAGATCGAAACCGCGTGGACCTCTCGGTCGTAGACCTCGAGGACTTCAACTTTGCCCTGCCAGAGGAGAGCGATCGCCTTTTGCCAATTGACGACCCGCAGGGGTTCGTATGTCGCATTGAGCAGAAGGGTCATTTCCATGCCGCAACCTCATCCCAACCAAGGCTCCTTGTATGAGAGGGCCTGGGTGTAGTAATGGAACGCGTACCCAATTCTATGCCATAAGCCTTGTTCGAAATCAAGTTACTGACGGGTCTACGAACCGTACCTGTTCCACCGGCCAGTCGACTAAGGGGAAGGATCAGCGCCATGCCTGAATTTGTCACCGTCGCGCAGATAGAAGACATTCCTTCGGGGACCGGACGAACCGTCGAAGTTCAAGGGGTCTGGATCGCCCTGTTTAATGTCGCCGGACGCTTCTATGCTGTCGACAACACCTGTCCTCATGCAGGAGGACCTCTCGGAGAAGGCCACCTGGAAGGTCACGTCGTCGAATGCCCGTGGCACGGATGGCGATTTAACGTACAAACCGGCGAACGACCAGAAAATCCAACGATCACCATCGCCTGCTGTCCCGTACGGATCAAAAACAGTCAGGTTCAGGTAGCGCTGCCGGAAAACTTCAAGTAGCCAGGTCTGTCTGGTCTATCTGGTTTGTCTGGTTTATCTGGTTGATTTGGTTCTTCGGTTTAACCGGATAGGTTTCATTCAACCAAACAAACGAGACAAACCAAATAGACCGAGTCGACAGACCGTTCGACGGCTTTTTCAGCAGCCTGCTATTCCGGCTCTTTGGGTGTCACCCCATCAGCAGGGAGCGACGCGGCATTGACCTTTTTCAACGCGAGATCGGCATGCCAAATGAATTCCCGTTCGAACCATTGACCTGTCGTCCCTTGATCCCGAACCTGAACCCGTATTTCGTACTGATCTCCCTCCACCTGCTTCACCCTCCACTCGCCCAGCCTGGCAACTCGATTGCGCTCGCTCATCGAACGCACATGTTCGGTCATTGCCTGAAGTATGGTGGGATAACCCTGAGCCCGATGGGTTTGCACCAACGCGAGGGCCTCGGCAGCCCGACTATCGGCTATGGGATTCAGCGACGGAGGCTTCAGCCAGAGATAGTAGAGCGCGCCCAGCACGAGCACAGCCATGACCGCATAGTGAATAATCTTCACGATCAACCCGGATTATTCATGAATGCCGTCGCGAGGCGTTCGAGACCGAAGCCTGCCTGGGCTTCTCGAAAGTAAGGCCGACGTAGGCGTACTGGCAGTCCGTCGAGGAGGCCGAACGAGAAAAACCCTGCCGGGCGAGAGGATCGGACGACGTAGCAGGTATTCATGAATATTCCGGGTTAGGACAAGGAATGCGCAGAACTGAATGACGAAAGATTCTGAGTCATGGATTTCCTATGAACAGGGTTCGATGGGACGCGGCGAACGTACACATCATCGCTTTGCATCTTAGGAAGAGGGCCGACGCAATGTCAAACAACCCGCATAGATCCTGGTAAAACGAGCGGCACACAGCTTGTGAGTGCGAAAGAAGTTGTGTTACAAATATTGCTCTAGTCTAGGACATGGAGCCTTAGGGCAACAAATCGCCGATGAAGTTTTTTCTCTACGGGGACCATCTCAACCCGACACAGCTGAAACGTCGCGCTCCGGAACATCGATTCCTGATGCTGGCCACACTTCCCGAACACACGATCAAATTCTGCCGATGGTCCTCGCAGTGGCGATGCGGGCTCGCCAGTGTGACTCCGTCACCGGGAGAACAGGTTTGGGGTGCGGTCTTTGAAGTGACCGACGAAGACCTCAAGCTGATGGACCTCTTCGAAGAGGATGTACCCCTCAGTGCGTTTCGCCAAGTCCAAGTCACCGTGCTGACGGAAGCTGGAGAAAAACTACTCGTCACCACGTATGCCGCAACCCCAATCGGTAAGTTTAAACCCAAAGCGCACTACCTCGATTGGGTCATGAAGGGCCTCAAGCATTGGAAGTTGCCCGAAGAAGCCATCGATACATGGAAGTCGTACGCGCCGCAGTAAAACAGCCTTCAGCTGACAGATTCATCGACCATCAAAGGAGAACTCATGCCGAAGCCCAAGTATCACATCGTCGTGTGCACCAACGCCCGTCCGCCAGGGCATCCGAAGCCCTCCTGCGGCAGCGCCGGATCAGCCTCCCTTCTCATGGCCTTTAACATGGGCCTCATGCAGAAGGGTGTGACACCCGGCGAAGTCCTCGTCAGCGGTTCCTCCTGCCTCGGCCCCTGTGAGCAGGGACCGACTGTTGTTGTCTATCCGGACGCCACCTGGTACTCCAAGGTAACGGAAGCGGACGTGGCAACGATCTTGGACGAGCACATCAAAGGTGGAAAGCCGGCAGCAAAGCTGAATCCCGATTCAGTGTGGAAGTAGCTCTTTAAAAAAAACTCAACGAGAGGATGATCAAAAAGGTCAGACTTCTCACCCGCCCAACCCCGGCGCGCCAAGACACGCCGTTCCGCGGGCAAGGCCGCAGCGAGCGAAGGGCCGAGGCGTACTCTCTGGAGTACGTTGAGGGTCTGAGCGATGCGAGAACGCAGCTGGCGGCCTTTTTCAGCATCCTGAAAAAAGTATGGGAAGCCACACCGCTGACGAACACAAATCCCATGCACCCAAGTCAATTGGGTGCATGGTGATTACCTGTAGCGACACGCGGACCCCCGATACAGATACGAGCGGCCAACTCATCCATACGCTCCTCAAAGAGCGAGGACACAAAGTCGCTGCCTACCATGTGGTGAAGGATGAGCCGACTCAGATCAAAGACCGGATTGCAGAAGGCCTGGTGAACGAAGCAGTCCACGCCATCATCATCAATGGCGGCACCGGCATCTCAAAACGGGATTCAACCTTTGAAGCGGTCGACGCGATGCTGGAAAAACGGCTGGTGGGATTCGGCGAGATCTTCCGCTACTTGACCTACCAGGACATCGGCTCACCGGCCATCATGAGCCGCGCCACAGCCGGCATCATCAAAGGCCGTATCCTCTTTTCCACCCCCGGCTCAGAGAACGCAGTCCGTCTCGCGATGGAAAAACTCATCCTTCCGGAACTCGGCCACCTCGTCAAAGAACTCACCAAGTAGTTCGAGCGATCAGCTTTCAGTGGTCAGCCAGCAAGGCCGCAGGGAGTGTGGCAACTGAGAACGAAATTGGGGACCATTTCCGAGAACCAATCGCACAGGATGTTCAAAACGGCCTTCCGGCAAGGCCGCAGGCGAATCAAAACCGGAGGCGTACCCTCTGGGGTACGTTGAGGATTTTGATGACCCGAGAACGAAGCTGGAGGCCGTTTTCAACATCCTACTAGTCTTGGAAAATTTTTGGTTCAGAGTACGGCGCCTCCGGACTAATCTTCGACTGCGCGTACCGCTTATAAAAAATCAACAGATCCCGCACCGAGATCACCCCGACAATCTCACCCGCTTGCGTGACACCAAGATGACGCACGCCTAAGTCAGCCATCATATCCTGAGCATCATCGACTGTCTGACTACCTTCAATCGTGCAAATGGGGGTCGTCATAATCTTTTCGACGGTCATCTTGCCAAGAGGTTTATTGGTCGAGACGGCACGGCGGACAATATCCGTGTCGGTGACGATCCCGACCAGCTTCTTCCCCTTCTTCACAAACAGCGACCCCACCCGCGCAGTCTTCATTTTCTTGGCCGCGCTCACAATCGATACAGCAGGCCCCACGGTCTTGGGCTGTTTGCTCATGATCTTCGCCACTGTGGACATATCCTCTCCCCTTTCTATTGTTGATTTATTAGATGAGAACTTTCCGTCTGTGTTCGTTGGACAAATCTATTGAACCGATCCAAGAATTGCTCGCACAGGATGTTCAAAACGGCTTTCCAGCAAGGCCGCAGGCGAATCAAAACCGGAGGCGTACCCTTTGGGGTACGTTGAGGATTTTGACGAGCCGAGAACGCAGTTGGAAGGCGTTTTCAACATCCTTCAAACTGTGAGGACGATCTTGCCGAAAAACTTTCGGCTTAACATTAGTTCCTGCGCCGCGCGCGCCTCTTGTAATGGATAGGTCCGGTCGATCACCGAGATCAGCCGACCCTGCCCCATCAGCTCCGCTGCCCTCACTAATTCCGCGCGCGTGCCCATATAAGATCCCTTGATTGTGAGCTGACGAGAATAGACATAGCGAAGATCCAACTTGACCTCTGTTCCTGTGGTTGCGCCACAGGTAATCAGGCGCCCACCTTTCCCCAATGAATGGAGACAGGTGTCCCACACCTCTGGACCGATATGCTCGATCACGACATCGACGCCGCGCCCTTCAGTCAGCAGCTTCACACGTTCAGTCACCTTCTCCTTCACATGGTTGATGACCACATCGGCCCCCAGGATCACAGCTTTGGGGATCTTGTCGTCGGACCCGACAGTTGTCATCACGCGGGCTCCAGCAAGTTTCGCCATCTGAACCGCCATCATCCCGACTCCGCTCCCGGCTCCCATGATCAGCACCGTCTCTCCATGTTGGAGTCCGGCTAGGGCAAACAGCATATGCGAGGCGGTCACCGACACGAGCGGAAACGCCGCAGCCTGCTCAAACGAGAGGTTTTCTGGAATCGGCAGCACATTGCGGAACGGCACTTTCACATACTCCGCATAGCCGCCGTGCGTAATGGCGCCGACCAATCCATACGAGCGGCACAGATTGTCTCGCCCCGCCAGACACTGTTCACATTTCCAGCAGCTGATTCCAGGCGATACGAAGACACGCTGCCCGACCGTGACGCTATCGACCTGTGCGCCGACTTGCTCGACGATCCCTGCCACATCCGACCCTGACACATGAGGAAGTGGCATCGGATAGGAGGGATTACCCTGTCGTATCCAAATATCGAGGTGGTTCAGGGCGCAGGCCTTAACGCGAACCAGCACATCCTCGAAACCGACCGTCGGCGTGGGCAGATCCTCATACGAAAGATTGACCGGTCCGCCATGCGCCCGAAAGAGTACCGCTTTCATCTGCCTCCGAAAAGTTGTGAGTTCTGAGTGCTGAGTTCTGAGTTTTCCGGATAACTCAGAACTTCGAACTCAAAACTCAGAACTGCTATTAGAATGTGAGCGTTCCCTCCACCACCATTACGCACTGCCCGCCCACCTTGACCGTTTTGATAATATCGTCATCCGACTCGACTCGCACGAGAATTTGCGACGGGCGCTCGATCTCATAGCCCTGTTCCACGATGATTTCTGTCGTCGGAGCCACCTCCACTACGCCGTTCTGCACCAGGTAGGCGCCCAACGCGCCACTCGCGCTGCCGGTCGCAGGATCTTCCAGAATCCCGATCGAGGGAGCGAACATGCGCGCATGGACCGTCGCGGACGGTTCGACGGTCACCGTCGTGAAAACCATGATGCCGTTTGCGCCAAAGCGGCTGCAAACGTCCATGATGGCAGACGCGTCTGGCTGGATCGAGCGAACAGCGGTCAGCGTCCGCACAGGCACGATGATCACCGGCAACCCGGTAGACACCACCTCGATCGGCCACTTCATGTCTGTGATCGCATACTTCGGCAAACCCAATACGCCGGCGATCTTATACACATCCTCCATCGCGTCCACGGGCCCGAGAAATTCCGGCTTAGGCTGCGTCATCACCACACGGGTAAGCTCCCCCTCTTGTGCATAGAGTTCGACGGGAAAGAGACCGATATTGCATTCCTGCATCACGCGGGTAATCCCATCGGTGGCGGCAACCAACCCCAGCTGGGCCAACACGAAAAATGTCCCCAGCACCGGATGGCCGGCAAACGGAAGTTCCTGTGTCGGGGTAAAAATCCTGAGGCGAATGACTGCTGCCTGGTCTGTCGGAGGCAGGACGAACACGGTCTCGGAGAGGTTCATCTCACGGGCAATCTGCTGCAATTGATGGTCGGAGAGACCGTGCGCATTGGGAAACACGGCGACCGGGTTGCCGCCGAACGCATCCCCGGTGAACACATCGGCTTGATAAAATTTCAGGGACCGTCGCTCAGACATTCAGACCTTCCAACAGGAATAACCCGATCTGTCCGGTCTATCATGTCTATCTGGTATTCCCGGACGAGACAGACCGGAGAGACCACATGAACAAGACAGGCTGGCAGGGGTTTTTGTCATCCTGTTTGGTGTTTGACAGGCGTCCATCCGCTTTGCCAGACTCGCCCCATGACCGATGTGACGCAAGAAGACGTGAACCACGCACTAGAGGTACTGGGACTCACCCTTCCCGTTACCCCCGAAACCCTCGACAAGGCCAGACGAGTACTGCTCTACACCTGGAACCCAGCCCGTTACTCGAATCTGACCAACAACCCCAAGAAATACATGCAGGCCTACAAGAAGGCTGAAGAGATGACCAACCTCATTGAAGCCGCCTACGCGCTGCTCTCTGCCGTGCTAGTTCCCGACGAAGCTCCCCCCGGATGATGAAAACGTCATCTAACTGCGTTCTCAGTCGCATGTCTCCCTGCGACGTACCCCACAGGGTACGCCTCAGTCGCCATACTCCCTGCGGCCTTGTTATATGACGTTTTGATCATCCGGATCGCCCGTGGGAGACCACGCGTGCCATCCCATCCGTCCCATCTTCGCTTCCATTCTTCGCGACCGGCCAGGTGATCAATCCTGACACGCCCGCCGGCGATCCGACAGCTTGCGTCTGCTGCGCGTAGATCTGCGGCAGCTGGTTCGTCCCGAATTTCGAGATATAGAGAAAGACATGTTCGCGCGAGTTCACGCGCACGGCCCAGGGATGAAAATCGTTCTTGTAGAACTCTTCGCAGAGTTGCATCGCGTCCAGGCAGGAGAGGGTACTGGGGTCATTTAACGTGTAGTAATAGTCCAGGGGGAGATCGTACTCCTCTTGTTTGTGGATCGTAATGCCGAACTTCTCCGGATTACGCACCATCGGCGTATGACGATAGGCCACGAAGTAGAACAGCTCCATCGAGTGAATCACCGGCTGGTTCTCGAGGACGAACTGGCGGGTTTCCAACGCTTCATCGAGCGTTTCGCCGGGGAACCCGTAGAAGGCCATCACATGGTTCCAAATCCCAGACTTCGCCGCCATATGGAGGTTGCGTTGGATCACGCTCTTCTTGGCATGCTTGTCCATGAGGTTCAGCACACGCTCGTTCGCCGACTCCATCCCATAATAGAGGGTGCAACAGCCGGCCTTCGCCGCCAAGTCCCAGGTCTCCTGGTCTTGGAGCGTTTCTTCAAACCGGATCAACGTCGTCCACTTGATCCCGACCTTGCTGATCGACCAGAAGCTGCGACACCTTCTTGAACAGCGCCGGCGGATAGGATTCATCGGAGAAGAGAAAATGGCGGCACTGATACTTGTCCCGCAGCGCCTTAATCTGTTCGACTACTTGTTGCACCGGCACGCCCCGATACTGGTCGAAGTAGCCCTGGCCATGGTCGCAGAACGTGCAGCGGCCCCAATAGCAGCCGCGCGTCGCCAGGTAGGGAATGATCAGCTCCGGCACGAAGTAGCGGTCCAGCGGCAGCCCGTCGAAGTCCGGCAAGGGCAGCGCGGTCGTCTTTTCGGTGTAGACTTCGGAATTCTGGTGAATGCCTGAGGCATCGCGATAGATCAAGTTGGGCACGGATGCGATGGCCCGTTCGCCATTCAATGCCTCGATGAGCCAGAGCAGAGCATGCTCGCCCTCGTAGAGGATCGCCGAGTCGAACACGTCCGTGAAGAACTGCTCGTGCTTGGCGAGATCCTCCTGCAACCGCGTGATGACGTTACCGCCCACCACCACATGAATATGCGGGAAGGTCTCTTTGATCATTTTGCAAAAGGTTAGGCCTGCAAGCAGCTGCATCTGCGTGCCAATCGAGAGCCCGACGACATCCGGCTTCTCCTTCGCCACCGCCGGCATGACCAACTGATTGCAGATATCCCGATAGACGTTCACTTGCTCATCGTCCAAACAGGCCAGCACTTCCTTGGATACGCCGGGGCGATAGCCCAGATTGCTTTCCATCGGATAGAAGACGAGCGACGCGGGATAATAGGCTGTGGAAATGTAGGCCATCGCTTCGCGGAAGGTGTTCAACGCGCCTTCCAGTATCTCGGCCTGGTAAAAGCGCTCACCACGCACGATCAGCTTCGCGTCCTCAGCCCGATCGGCCAGATCGAACACATCGACCGTATAGGCCTGCTCCACCACCGCCTTATGATCCGCTTCCTGCTCCGTCAGCGTCCCCGCCTTCTCCTTATCTTGAAGTGGCTTGAGCTGCATCCCCAACCGGGCCTTCACCCAGATCAGGAACTCCATGCTGAAGAAGTGATCCCACATCCCGATATTGATGTCGCGCTGGATGACTGTATGGCCCGCCTCCCGCAGCACGGCAGTCAAAGAGGGCAAGGCCAGATAGGGCGCCGTCGGCACCCACTCGGGCGGAAAGAGCAACATGACCTTTGAGGTCTTCCGTGCTCCTTCTACAGGCGACAGTGCATTAATCTGAATCAGCTCACTCATTGTTTCCTTCTCTTTTTACCCCTTACGCCCCACCCCTAACCCCTTACCGCATCGCTCACATTTTCCCTGCGAGAGACGGCGGAGCGCTGGCAAACTTCGCTGCCTGATATTGCAGATCCGGCAACTTCTGCAGCCCGAACCGTGCGATATAGAGAAAGATGTATTCACGGATGAACAGGCGCAGGTCCCAGCCCGGGTTGTGATTCCGTTCGAATTCCTGGAACACCCGCTCCGCCTCTTCAATGCTCATCCCATTCTTGACCGTATAGTAGTAGTCGAGCGCCAAATCCCATTCGGGATTCTTATAGGCCGTCACGCCCCACTTCTCAGGATTCTTCGCCACCGGGTTATGCCGGCCAAGGTCGAACGTGCCGAAGCCGAGGGAATGGACATGCTCTTTGTTCGCTTCGAGAAATTCGACCGACGACCAGGCATCCTCTCTGGTTTCGCCAGGAAAGCCGAAGAAGCCCATGCAGTGGTTCCAGATGCCCGCATCGGCCGAGAGCTGCAAATGCTTCGTGATCACGTCGGTCGTCGTGGCCTTGTCCATCAGCTTCAGCACCCGCTCGTTCCCCGACTCATAGCCGAAGTGGAGATAGCGGCAGCCCGAGTCCTTCGCATCCTGCCAGACTTGATCGTCCAGCAGGCTCTTCTCAAACCGCATGTGCGTGGTCCAGATGATACCCATCCGGCTGTCGATCAGTCCGCGCGACAGCTTTCGAAAGAGCGCAGGCGGATACGACTCATCGGTGAAATGGAAATGCCGCGCCCCGTACTTGTCACGGAGATACGTGATGTCGGCCAGAATGTCCTGAATCTTCTTCGTCCGGTAGCCAGCCGTATAGCCCTCACCATGGTCGCAGAACTCGCAACGGCCCCAATAGCATCCTCGCGTCGCCAGATACGGCAGGATCTTCGTCGGCACGAAGTATTTATGGAGCGGCAGCCCGTCGAAATCCGGCGGCGGCAGGGTTGCCATGTCCTCTGCGAAGCTCGTCTGCGACACATGCACGCCGGTTGCGTCCTTATATATGGTGTTGGGCACGTCAGCCAGGCTCCGCTTCGCCCCCACCGCCGACACCAGCTGCACAAACGCCGTCTCCCCTTCATAGACCACCGCACTATCGAAGTATTGGAACAGCGGCGACTGCGGCAGCACATCGCGCAGGCGCGTCACCGTGTTGCCGCCGATCGTCACATGAATGTGGGGGAAGTGCTGCTTGATCAAGGCACAGAAGGTCATAGAAGAGAACATCTGCTGCTGCAAGACGATCGAGATGCCGACCACGTCTGGCTGCTCCTGCTCGATCACCGGTTTCACCAGATGTTCGAACACGTCGCGGTAGACGTTCACCTGCGTGTCGTTCACCGCATCCATGACCTCGGACGAGACGAAGACCTTGTACGACAGATCGGTCTCCATCGGCGGCATACAGATCCGCGCCGGAGCATAGACCATCGAGATCACCGACGTGACCTCACGGAATACATGAATTGCCCACTCTAACTGATCGATTTCGTAGAACACTTCTCCGCGAATAATCGCCTTCGCCTTCTCTGCCTTCTTGATCAACTCGTCGATCCGCTGCCTGGTCAGATCGCAGAGAGATAGCTGCAAATCCATCTCCTCGGCATTCAGATCGCGCTTCTTCGACAGTTTGCGGAGCCGGTCGAGCTGCTGCGGTACCCGGCGCAGGACTTTCTTCAAAAAGTCCTCGCTGAAGTACCAGTCGTACATTTCGAGGTTGATGTCTTTTTGGATGACGGTATGGCCGGCTTGACGGAGGACGGCAGTAAGGGAGGGAAGGCTCAAGTAGGGTTCGGAGGGGAACCAGTCCGGCGGGAAGATGAGCAACACCTTCATCTTCCGACCGCTGGTGGCTTCGGAGGCTTCACGATGGAGCATGATCAGCTCCTTTGAAGCCCGTTCGCCCTTCGTATACTCAATCCGCATTCCGGCTTGCTCTCCTACACGCCGAGTGAGAAGAAACTACCAGAAAGCCAAGGGGTTAGCCTAGGAAAAGGCATTGTACGGGGGGTGGAGAATGAGATGCAAGAGTGGGAAGCGAGCGGCCAGACGCCCTCTTGCTCGCAGAACGCGCGGCCTCAGGAAGGCCCTCGTTCGATGCGCGCAGTCGAGGACATCCTGACCACCCCCTCCAATACCAGAGAAGGAGGAGTAGAGGGAGAAGAAAGGAAAGAAGGGAGGCCTGGCGATTCCCTGTGCTCGCGCAACGCGCGGTCGCGGACTCCCCTCGTTGGACGCGCGCACCTTGAGAACCGCCAGGCTGCCATTCCGACTCCAGCAGAGCGAGAGGATAGTAGAAGAATTGTTGGGCGGACGTATGTGGACATGGACCGGGCCAACTTTAAAAAGTAGAATATCCTGTTGACATATTTCTAGGAGGGCACAATGACTGGCGAGTTTGAAGAGATTGGGCACTCAGGAGGCAAGATCACCTTTGACATCGGTACCAATGGTGAGGGACACCGCGGGTATCAGACAACAATTACCGGTAGCCGTCCAGTGCCTATGGTCATGATCGCGGTATACGCTTTGCCTCAGGGATTTCCCGTTGAGATGATTCAATTGGGCGGAATCGGCCAGCCATGGAACCCGCCACCCTGTAGTGGATGCATCCCAGTGTTCATCGGCTCCGACAGCGAGGGAAAGTTTGGTCATCACTGTCCACGATGCGACGGGTACTGGCGCAGCGGTCCATGGCCAAATATTTGCCCTTACTGCGGAGTCGAGGCCAAAGGCCATCAATTCCTTTCCAAAGCACAGCGCCGCTATGTTGGTCAGTACTGCGCGGTGTTGTTAAATGCGATGGAATCTGGGCAAGACGGCAAAGTTGTCATTGACATGGATACAGTCGCTGATGCTGCCGGCAAAGATGGAGAAAAGCCCCCTTTCTATGTTTCCGAAGAAAGCCAACAGAACAAGTTTACATGCGCATCTTGCGGCGAGTTCAACGATATTTTAGGACGATTCGGTTACTGTTCTCACTGCGGAACACGCAATGATCTTACGGTATTCGAATGCCAGACAGTCCCAGCCATCCGTGAACGCTTAAAGGCAGGCCATCCGCCAGAGGATTGTGTCAGAGACGCAGTGGCATCCTTTGACTCTTTTGCTTCGCAGTATGCGAAGCAATTGGCCGAACATGTGCCGATGACCGAACGCAGAAAGAAGCGACTCCAAGAGCATAGCTTTCACAAGCTCGAAGAGGTACGAGACATTTTCAGGAACTGGTTTGACGCTGAGCTGTGCAAAGGGATGAAGGATGACGAATGCCATTTCGTCGGAATCAAATTTCTCCGACGACACGTCTTCGAACACAACGGAGGCGAAGTTAACCAAAAGTACCTTGATGACAGCGGGGATACGAGCGTGCGTTTGAAGCAACACATCCACGAGACGCAGGAAGATGCGCACGCCTTACTGGGTTCACTCGTGAAGATGGCACGAAATATTCACAATAGCTTCCATGAGTTGATTCCGCCAATCCCAGCACCGATCAAGACTTTCGAAGATCAGAAAGCATGGAGGAAAAAGTATGGAGGATGAGAGATGGTGTTACTCAGCAGGCAGAAATATAGGCAACACTGGGATGTCTGAAGAACGAGCGGACAAGTGCAGGGCGGCGCGCCATCTCAGCGAGTTGCGCGGTGATGCGATCGGCCAGCCGTTCGCCTTTCTGCAAGGGCCGGCGTGCATGACCAGTGCGCTTCGCGTGGCTCCAGACCAACTCATCGGGATTGAGGTCCGGGGCATAGCCGGGCAGGTAATGCAGGGTCAGCGTGCCATCGAGCCCTGCGACGTATTCCTTGACCGCGAGCGCCTTGTGGGCCGGCAGTCCATCAAGGATCAGATGCAGGGGCTTGCGGCGTCCGCGCATCATCCGACACAGCAAGTCCACGAACAGCGGGCCGGTCAAGGCGCCCGCATAGGTGGCGAACCAGAAGGCGCCTTTGGCACTGATGGCCGAGGCGGCACTGATGCCTTGGCGTTGGCCGGGAACCTGGACCACCGGGGTGTGCGCGCGTGCGCCCCATGTCTTGCTGTGAACCGCATCGGCACGAAAGCCCGACTCATCCCAGAACGAGATCTCGGCCTTGGTCCGCTTGGCGTGGCGCGCAATCGCGGGATACGTCTCCCGCTGCCAGCGGGCAATCGCCTCGGGGTCCCGCTGGTACGCCCGCTGCAAGGGCTTCTGCGGCGTCAGGCCTTGTCGCGCCAGCAGGGCCCCAATCGAGGCCAGGCTCAACCGCACGCCGAATCGCTGTGCGATCAGTTCGCGCACAATCTGGCGCGTCCACAAACCGAAGTCGAACCCGTATTGCCGCGGATTCTTCCCATTGATCCAGCGAAACACCTGCCGCTCCTGCCTCGCGGTCAGGGTCCGTGGGCGGCCGGTCGCGGGGCGTGCCGCGAGCGCGTGGAGTCCGTGGCCACGCCCGCGCGTCGCCGTGAGCCAGCGATAGATCGTGCAGCGGTGAAAGCCGTAGCTGGCGATCACGTCGCTCGGGCGCTCGCCCTCGCGCACGCGCTCAACGGCCATCGTGCGGATGGTCTCCAAGGTGCCGTGATCCAGTGTCCGTCCGTCTCGCGTCATCGCGGAACGGAGTATGACACAATCGAGCATGTGTTGTCTATATTACTGACCGATGAGTAAGCGCCATTTTCCGGCGCGTGGCGGTTCGACGCACTCCTCAGGGTCCTCGCTCCCGCCCTCCCCTCGTCCTCTCTAGGCAACGGACCTGCACTATGAATCCGCAAGGCCAGAAAAAGTAGAATGTCCACTCATTCTTCATCCCTCCGCTGTTTGATACCAAATGATCGGTTGTAAGAAATAAAGAACAAACCATGAGTCATAAGCAATTGCAGACAGAATCAGAGCTGCGCCAGCATCTTGATGATCAGCTAGTATTCCTGGAAAAGAAACGGTGGCAGGAACCGTTTCGCGGCGCGTGGTGGGGATCTGGTCCATCTGGTTTCTTCGGTCTGTCTCGTTTGTTTGGTTCGACGAACGAGAGAGACATGACAGACCCGCGCACCAGCTAGACTGCCTCTGAATCCCCCCTCCCCTCACACAAAGCCCCCGCCGTATCTACAGAGTGATGGATACGTCTCCGACTTTGCAGTAGACTTGCCCACAATACATTTCTGAGACTGCCTTTCCATTTTGTACGGATAGCCCGCGGCAGACTCAAGAGTTAGCGGTTCATATGACCAATCCACGTGCTGTTGATGAGCTTGAAGCGGAGTGCCGGGGGTTCTTCTCTCAACTCGTTTCGCTCCAGAAAGTGATAAGAGAGAAGCTTTCAGTCCATGCAGACGGAAAGAAACTCAAGGGGAACGAACTTGTTGGCTGGCTTGGTGAAATCTATGGGAAGCTCTTCTTCGACGGAAAACTCGTAGATGACCGGGAAGAACACGATTTCGTTTCGAGCCACGGCTTCCGGGTTTCGGTTAAGACAAGAAAGGGGTGGAAAGGCGGGTGGAAGCAGACCAGCGCCATTTCAAGGATTGAAGGAAGTAACTGTCCGACACATCTTCTATTCGTTCACTTGAACGACGACTATTCAATTGACCGAATGTGGTTACTTAAATGGCGCCAGCTGGTGAGTGCGCAGCGATTTAAGAAGCACATGGTGCGTGGATCGCAACGCTCGTTCATCTTTGACATCGACGAAGTGAAAGACAAGCCGCATCTGGTCTACGGCAAAAACCGTTAACTCTCCGTTCCATTTGATGCGAAAGTGCCAGGGGAGAAAAACGGGAGAAAAACGGTGGCAGGAACCGTTTCGCGGCGTGCACGATCACTTCTTGCCGCAGGCAAATTCCCACAGGGTTTGACCGATACTTTCTGGCACAACTGGTTCCCACTTTTGTTCGTTCGAGTTGACCGAAACCACCGTACCGTTTCCCATATTGCCAGAGAACTGTGTGGCCGCAAGAATCCTAGTGCGCTCTTCGGCACAACTAAATTCCCGTTGCTTCTTGGTAGACAAAAACGAGTTGCCATCCGCGGTTTGTACAGTCTTGAAATCGTTCAATTGCCACACCTTTACCAAATCCCCCTTGCGGCGCATTGTGTCGGGATTGACGTATGTAGTCATTCCAATCTGGTCGTTGCCACCAACCGCCACCCATTCTGCATACGCTGGTCCACTACTCAGCACCAGGAGTGTGATTAGGAACAGTCGTTTCATGTGAATCCCTCTGCGTAAGGCATGGTCACGAAGCCTTGAAGGGGAAAGCGACGAAAGGGGCGAATCGAGGAGGGCATAGGCAGCCTCGCAGGGAGGTCCATTCTAGGAGGGAGGCTAATCGAGAGCAAGGGGAAAAGAAACGGTGGCACATTGTGTTTGCGGCGCTGAGGATGGAGTGATCTTGGTCGGCGAGAACGAGGGCGGGAAAAGAAACGGTGGCAGGAACCGTTTCGCGGCGTTCACCTACCCTCTTTGCCTTGCTATCTTACTTTCCCTGAGACAGGTGCATGACAGCGGTTTCTGCGTGTTTCGTGGCTACGTCAACATGGCCCGCTTTCCCATGCTCAATGGCTTCTTTCAGATGTGCGATCCCTTCGCCCACATGCGGATGATCCTTGCCTCCCTTCAGGGCATGCTGCAGCGCAGCTTCCGCATGTTCCAGGAGTGCCTCAGCATGACCCTGTTTGCCATGGTCCACCGCTTCTTTCGCGTGCTCGAGGGCGTCCTTGAGGTTCTGCTCTTCTTGACGCACAACGTCACGCCGCGCTCCGCCCTCGCCGAATACCGGTTGCAACGGCAGCACTGTGGTGGCGACTAAGGCTAGGACTCCGGCCAGTGTGACAGCTAGTTGTGTTGTAGATCGTCTCATCGGCATTCTCCCTTTCTCAAAAGAAGTGAAAAGACCTCCATTAAAACCCTTCTGCAGGTGCAGACCACCAGATAGCACCTTCCATCTTTTGGAAATTTTTATTTTACCACATTGGTCGCCCGCTAAGAGAAAAGAAACGGTGGCAGGAACCGTTTCGCGGCGCGTGGCGGGGATCTGGTTCATCCGGTTTCAGACTCGCGCGTTGCTTCCTGGATTTTCAGTTGGACATCCAAATACCTTGGTGCTCACCATATAAATGCTTTAGCCTGCTATGGAAAAGGTGTATTCTTCAGCACCAGGAACGGTCTGACGCAACTATTCGACCATCAGCAGGACACCAATCGTGACACAGCCGGAACCTATTCGGGTATTTGACTCGCAGGGCGAGGATTACAAGCGCGCCTTTCAGGTCTTTCTCGATCACACCGACCAGAAGCGGAACGCGAAGCGGTTGTTGCAGGGGCTGGTGGACGACTTGCCCTCGCGTAAGGTCTTCATCGACGCCGGCGCCGGAAACGGGGATGTCACTCGCGCCTTCGCCGGGGCCTTCGACCGCACCATCGCGATTGAACCGAACACGCATCTGTTGACCCAGCTTCAGCGTGCCGTCCCGCAGGCCGAAGCCATCGGCACGTCGATCTTAGCCACCAATCCGAAGGCCCAGGGCGATTTCGTCCTCTGTTCCCATACCCTGTATTACATTCCGGCTGAGGAATGGCTCGCGCACCTCGAACGGCTCGTCTCCTGGATGTCGCCCACCGGCATCACCGTCGTCGTACTCCAGAACCGCGGCACCGCCTGCATGACAATGCTGGAACATTTCTTCGGCCACCGGTTCGACCTCGGCGTGCTCGCCGACACCTTCCGCGCAAAACACGGCGCCCGCTACGACGTCACCACGACTCTCGACCCCGCGCATGTGGAGACCTCCGAGCCCGCCGCGGCTTACACCGTTGCCGAATTCATGCTCAATCTTCTGCCAATCAGTCAACCGCCAGCCAGGCACGACGTAGAAGCCTATGTCGCATCAAATTTTGCCACCGCCGACGGGACCCATCGCCTCTCAGTCCATCAAGACTTTCTCCAAATCCGAGCACGGCAGTGAATCGCCAACACGGCGGGTGAGGGGGACCTGGTTTATCTGGTCTGTCTGGTTCGTCTAGTCTATCTGGACGAGAGAGACAGGACAGACCCACGCACTAACTAGACTGCCCCTGAATCATCCCCCCTCAGACAGCGATACGAAAAGAAACGGTGGCAGGAACCATTTCGCGGCGCGTGGTGGGGATCTGGTCCATCTGGTTTCTTCGGTCTGTCTCGTTTGTTTGGTTCGACGAACCAGAGAGACATGACAGACCCACGCACCAGTTAGACTGTCTCTGAATCGCTCTCCCCTCCCACTAGGCTCCCACATCGTCTCCGGAGTGATGGAAACATCTACGACTTTGCAGTAGACTTGCCGCGGCAAAGATTGACGGAACCACTCCATTTATATAGGGACTCAGGCCTAAGAGCGTTTGGAGGAAACATGGTTGGTGGACTGAAGGTCCTGACGGTCAAACCGGGGCGAGAAAGGGAATTCGAGGCGCTGTTCGCGGAACTGCGGAACGAAATGCACAAACATGAGCCTGGCTGCTTACTCTACTCGCTCCTGAAATCGCGCAAGTCTTCCTCAGAGTATATCGTGCATGAACAATATGTCGACCAGGCCGCGCTCGACTTTCACAGCCAATCCGCCCACGGCGCCCACTACTTTCCGCGCATGCGTGCACTGTTCGACAAGATCGACGTGGAGTACTTCGACGGCGTGGTCAGTTAAACGATTCTAAATTTTCAGAACAAATTCCGCGGCGCGTGGCGGGCCCTCACTTTCCAGCGCAATGAAGCGATTACGCCAGGCCGCGTGGCAGCAACATGGCCAAATGCGATGATTGCTGCTGGTAATATTTCTTGAATTTGAGATCCCCAGCGGCTTCTGGGTCAAGAATCACGACGGCATTTGGATGCAATTGAATGGAAGAGGCGGGAATTGCCGCAGTTAATGGTCCTTCTACAGCTTTGGCGATAGCCGTTGCCTTTTCTTTACCGAATGCCAGCATCAACAGAGCCCGAGCCTCGGCAATCGTACCGAGACCCATAGTGACGGCCCATTCAGGCACCTCTGTTTCATTGAAAGTCCTGGAAAGTGTTTCTCTTGTCTCAGCGCTCAGCAGGCTCACCCTTGTGCGAGATCTGAAACTTGACATTGGTTCATTGAATGCCAGATGGCCATTGATCCCGATGCCAAGCAACTGAACATCGATACCGCCGCGATCATGAATCAGCCGCTCATAGGAGTGACAATAAGAGACCATGTCTCCTGGAGGCTCTCCCTTTAACAGATGGATATGAGCAGGATCAGCATTAATATGTCGGAACACATGTTGATGAAAGAAGGCGTCATAACTTTTCGAACTCGTGGAGGGTAGCCCAAGGAATTCATCAAGACTGAAGAACTCCACGCCCGAGAAATCAAGATGCGTCGATCGGTGCAGATCTACCAGGCTCTGATACACGCCAATTGGTGTATTGCCTGCAGCTAACCCGAGTCGTAAGGTCGGATTCTTCTTGATCGACTGACCGAGCAGGGACGCAGCTGTTCGATGACCCTGCTCAATCGTCTCGGTGATCACTACGAGCATTAGAGCGCTTCTCGAAAGGAGGAACTCATCATCGCCTATTCAGCGATCAATTATAATATTGTCTGTGGAAAAGAAAAGGCGTCAGAGACCATTGGCGACGCGTGGCGGTCCGGCGCCTTCCTCCCTCACCCCTACCCAACCTTACACAGCGAACGTCCCTGTTTCCTCACTTTCCAGCTAGGTTCGAGACTGGTTTATACATCACATCGGTGCGCAGCACATACTTTTGTCCGCTGTGCACGACAGCACCCTCGTGCCAGATGGAATGCAAGAAGGCGAGTGCCATCCCTTCCTTCGGCTGGACAGACAGGTATGGGCGTTGTTGTAGGAATGCCTGCTCCATGTCCCCGAAGAACCGTGTTTCCCCGCCCGTCATCCCCTCGTTCAAATAGATCATGAAAGTCATTTGACTTTCCTCCCAGCTCTCCATCCGTACATACGACCCATCTCGATGGGGCTTGAAGGTCTGCCCTGGACGATACCGGTAAAAGCGCCACCGTTCGTTGAACCCGACAAGACCATGACCTTCAATAATGGCTGGTAACAATGGTTCAGCGCGGTGGAATAGGTCCGCGGCCAGCGACAGGTCATCAACTAGCACACGCTCGTTGTTGCGGACCTGTTCAATGACGACATCGGCGACCGTGCCTGGGTGGTAGGCAAGATCCTCGCTGCGCCGGATCAGAGCAGCGCATTCTTCGCGTGAAAGGAAGTCACGAATCACCAGCACCTTATCTGGATCCAGAACCTCTTTGTCCATGGCAGCATCCTTTCCTGTCCATAGAGCTAGGCAGCCCCTCGCATGCAGGTAGGATTGGAGCCGATTGTCTGCCTTCCTCGATAGCCATCGGCAGAGCATCATGTCCCGCTATGCGGATTCGAAGAACCGTCCTGCTTTGAAGGGGGCAACGACCGCAGCAGGCGATTTATCGCTTTCGATTCGTGCTCAGGTAATTCTTGAAACTGCACACCGAATGCGTAGCCACTTGCCCAACGCACGATCGCGCTGGGTACAAAAATGGGGGCGGCTTGATGAGGCCGTATCTGAAGTTGAATCCCTGTATCGGGAGGCATAGGAATCGTGCTCATCACCCGACATCCTCCCACGGAGAGGTCTAGGACAACTGCTTCCTTGACCTGCACTGAACCGGAGGAGTAGACCCCTTGGAAGTTGACGGGATGACGTCGGTGCTTGCGTTGTTCAACGGTAGGCTCCATATCGCCCTCCTCATGTCCCTAATTATGAGAAAGCCGGCATTGGCGCCGGAGCACTGCCTCGGGCGGAGCACGAATGGCAGTTCATCATCCGTCATCAGAATATTGGCTACCCTGCCTCTCTGAGAAAGAGTGATTTCTACACTACCGCATCGACATACGCTAAAGTACCTGGCGGAACCGCCAGTCTACAACTCATTAAAAGAATGAGGGTTAGGTCTTGGCAACCCCATTACGCGGCGCGTGGCGGGGAGCTGGTTCATCTGGTTTCTTATCGTCTGCTTGGTTCGATGACAGGGGCATGCACCGCTGCGGCTGCTTGACTGAGCGGTCTCTGGGCGCGTAGCATGACAGCCATAACGTTTCAGCCACGCCGACTGTCGAATCTCTCGCGCTTCGTTGCTCTTCCCAACGCGACCGATTCTTCAGTCTCCGCCGCTCCAACGCAGGGCGCACACTCCGCACACTGTCCCGAGACGATCACATCACGGCAAGGAGGGATCCCTATGTCAACGACGAGGCCCATTTCCGACCGCATCCTCGAACTACTCCAAGGCTCTCAGGATTGTGCATTTGAATCCTTGGTGGCGCGCTCTCCGGAGTTCACCTCTAGCGAGATCGATCAGGAGATCTCGCGTTTAAGCCGAGCAGGTAAGGTGAAAATTACAAGAGGTGTGGGGACTTACACCATAAGACAAACACAAGCTGCGGTTGTCGGCTAAGCGCCGGGAATAAATAGGGCCAGGCCCAGAAAATTGGTCCTGGTCTTGTAGTCACACAGTTTTTGGGTCAGGCATGACTAGTGGCTAGAAAAAGTTGCCAGGAACCATTTCCCAGCGCGTGGCGGGGATCTGGTTCATCTGGTCTGTTTGGTTCCTTTGGTTTGTCTGGTTCAGAGAACGAAATAAACTAGATAAACCAGATAGACCAAACAAACCAGCTACACTGCCTCTGAATCTCCCTCTCCTCACACAGCGATGTACCAGGCTACATGAGAAAAGACTATCGACCCATTTGTCGATCCATAATGTGAGACAAGAAGCCCCGCCGACCACAGGATCAGCGAGGCTCCCTCGCTACAAAACCAAGCTGCGCGACGAGACTATTTTCCCAACGGATTGGCCATCGTTCCTTTGGCGCTCTCCGTAAGCCCCTTGACGTCTTCTTTCACCTCTCCGCTACCTTTCTTGGTCTTCTCGATGTCGAGTGCCTTGGCATCATCTTTCGTCTTACTCGCATCAGTTTTGAGTTTGCTTGTGGCCTCCGTCAGAGGCATGCCTGTGGCCTTCACGGCATCCTTGCCTTCCGACACCATGCCCTCCGCATAGGCTAATGACGTTAGTGTCGGGACCGCGCTTGCACCCAGACCGACGGCAACCACAACTGCAACGATCAATGATGTCTGCATGACAGCCCTCCTTGGGTAAGTGAACGCACTCACTGCGTTCGGAATTGAACTTCTTTGATAATGGTTAGCCTGCACAAGGCCAATGCCATGACCCCGCATCCTCACTATAACAGGATACCCTGCTCCATTGTTCCACGATTCACTGCACAACCTGTCGTCTTAGGTCTGGCAGCAATGTCAGGTCAAAGATGAGGGACCACCTCAGATCTTGCAATTTAACATTTCGTAGCGCGTGGCGGGGATCTGGTCGATCTGGTTTGTTTGATCTATCTGGTCTATCCTGTTCGTGTGGCTCAACGAACAAGAGAGACAAGACAGCCCCTATCTCTACATCTCAGCTTCGACCCTATAAACCAGAGCCCATTTTCCTATGCATCTTTCAATTGTCATTCCAGCTTTTAATGAAGAGCGTCTGATAGAACGCTGTCTGCAGTCTATTTCTACATCACTCGTTGCCAACCTCACGTCTGATTTCACATCAGAAATCATTGTGGTCGACAATAATTCGACCGACAACACGGCTACTCTGGCAAGGCAGGCAGGGGCTCAGGTCGTATTTGAACCGATCAATCAAATCGGTCGAGCACGCAATACCGGCGCAGCTGAGGCGACAGGAGATTGGTTGCTGTTTCTGGACGCCGACAGTGTCTTAAACCCAGGATTGCTTGCCGATATCTTGCGGACGATTGAAGACGGTAGGAGCGTGGGTTGTGGCTGCACACTCCGCATGCAAGGAATACCATGGTGGGCGAACTCGATCTTGCAATTGTGGATGGGTGCATCGATGCTGTTTCGCTGGGCGTCTGGTGCAATGCTTGTCTGTCGCAGCGATGCGTTTCGCGATGTCGGTGGTTTCACCCAGGAGATCTACGTTGCCGAGGAAATACGCTTGAGTAAGCAGCTCAAGCGGTGGGGGCGGCAACGCGGCCTCCATTTCACCATCTTGACACAGCATCCGCTGGAGACATCAGCCCGCAAGGTCGCACTCTACTCTGCACAAGAGATTGCCGGCCAGATCCTGCGGGTCATGCTCCACCCACGACGAACATTGCAAGATAAGAAGCAACTATCAGTTTGGTATGATGGACGACGTTGATGGTCTCGATAGCGGAGTGGTGATATGAAAAAGGGGAGCAGCATGCGACGATGGATTATCCTGTGGGTGCTGCTCGTGATGGTGTTCGCCGCATTCGCCGGTTGGCAGGAAATCAAGGCTCGGGATGAAGAAGAGCACACGAAGGCGCTCTGGCACGAGTTGACCGGGACCGGCGACGTCTCCTCCCTCACCGAGTGTATAGAAAAGAAAGAATACGGGAGGGACATCGAGGCATGCTTGAAAATTCAGACGGCCATCGAGAAAACCATACAGCGATAACGAAAAAATACGGGTCAGGTCTAGCAATCCATCATTTCGCGGCGTGTGGCGTTCTTTGTCCATCGCCCCAACCCTTTATACCCCGAAAGCATTTTTGACCATTCCATAACCTTGACGGTGCCTCGACTGTTTCCTAGGGACGGAATGACTTCGTCTGATGCTTTCGATCGCGGACGACGAGCGAGGGAAACCCCTCTTCGTCCACTGAGAGGACCAGCCGTGTTTTGCCATCTACATCACGCACCTCTACTCCGGTGTCCCTGGAGATCCCGACCCGCACCCGCGCAGTATCAAACTCATCGCGCATCTGGAGGTGTGGCTGCCCTTCAGCGTTAAAGGAGAGCAAGGCTCGCGTGTGCCCCTGTTGATCAATGAGGCGGAACTCCTTGGCGCTAACGACGGCAGGCACCTCTCCTGCCGGTTCTTGCGCCGTGACAAGGCCACCCCCGACAAGACAGGTCGCGACAACTCCGCCAAGCAGTCCCGAAAAAACGCTGACCGTGATGAGCACCCCCGTCTGTGATCTGACCATGAGTCTTCTCCTTATTATGAAGTGGTCTTCGTTGGCAGCGTGCCTCCTGACACGCCTCTTGAGATAAACGCATGAAGGAACTCACAGCACAGCTATGCTGACTATGAGGAGACGCGCTCACTCTAGAGTCTGTCATGGTATCAGTTCATGAAGGTAGGAGCGACCGGAATAACTTGTGATATTTCTGTTCGATCCTCATAGTGGAAGGGAGGTTATCTCAACCGGGTTTCACCGTGCCATCCTTCATGTCGTCGTTCACATACACAGTGAGGCAGTCACGGCTCGCCCAGTTCGAAGGCTGCTGAGCGAACAAGACAGACCATTTTCTGGCATGTGAATGAAAATGAGGGCCGGGGCTTGCAATCAATTTTATGGCGCATGGCGGGGATCTAGTTCATCTGGTCTGTTTGGTTCCTTTGGTTTGTCTGGTTCAGAGAACGAAATAAACTAGATAAACCAGATAGACCAAACAAACCAGCTACACTGCCTCTGAACCGCCCCCTCACCTCACACACGGCTCCCACACCATCTCCAGAGTGATGGATATGTCTACGATTTTGCAGTAGACTTGCCTCCACCAGATTACCGAGACTGCCCATGATCCCAATAATCCGCTTGACCCAATCAATCGCGACCATCCTGCCCTCCACGCGGATAGGCCGAAGCACACGGCAGGGTGGAAGGTGATGAACTGCATTAGCCAAGGGAGGACATTGCATGGATCCAATCAAGTCGTTCATGGTTCCGAGTGAGAAGTTTATTACGGTTGAGCGGGATACGGATGTGCAAACGGCGGCGCGGCTTATGTACGATCGCCGCATCAACAGCCTGCTTGTGACGAATAGCAAGGAGATCGTCGGCATCCTCACGGATACCGATATGGTCCGGCGCGTGGTAGCGGCTGGAGTCGATACCCTCACGACAACGGCTGAACAGATCATGTCGGCCCCAATCGTGATGATCGATGGGGATAAGACCGTATTAGATGCCAGCGATCTGATGGCCAATACGCATATCCGACATCTCGGCGTGACTCAGGATGGGAAATTGGTCGGCATGATTTCTGTGCGCGACATCCTGGTGTTCTTGACGAATCTCCGAAAGAAGTGATCCGATGCCCTTTCCGATACAGCGCCTCAGGCGGCTGCGGAAACATAAGGCCTTTCGTCGTATGGTCTGTTTAGTTTCTTTGGTTTGTCTGGTTCAGAGAACGAAACAAACCGGATAAATCAGAAAGACCAAACAAACTAGATAGACTGCCCCTCAATCACCCCTCACTCACGGCACAGCCATAGACCCACCAAGCCGGAAAACGTAGAATGAGCTGGACTCATCAATGTGTAGGGAAACAGGATGGAAGAGGCTCGCCCCGTCGAAATTATGGAGGTGTTAATTTGTGCGATCGGCGTCATATATGGCGCAGTGTTGGTCTACGGACTCAGACAGCAGTGGCGCTGGCTCACCGATCCACCAGAATGGACATCGGTGATCTATTTTCCCACAGTCGTCAAGATGATGTGGGGGCCTAAACATGTTCGTAGCTTTGCATATGTAACGGCCTACGGCTCTTTCGTAATGAGTCTATTTTGCCTTACCCAAGCATTGGTTGCTTCGTTTTAGCCTCCACCACAAACCGGCTCCGTAACCATCTCGTGGCGCGTGCGGGGATCTGGTCTGTCTGGTCTAATTGGTTTCTCTGGTTTGATTCGGTTTTCTTGCACAGAGGGAGCTTGTATGATTATGGTCGTGGTGATCCGCAGGATTTTAGGATGGTGTGAGATGGTATCGTCGATCCGCATATCAAGGAAACGATTTAGCCCAAAGAAGACTTGCCCTCCTGTACGAACGTGGGGACGGTGTGCCGAAGGACTATGTCCAGGCCTATATGTGGTACAAGTTAGGAGCAGCAAATGGAGGAACGTCTGGAGCCATCATGCGGAATGATCTCGCCATACGGATGACCTCTGACCAGCTTTCCGAGGCGAAAAAGCTGGCGCGTAAATGGAAGCCGAAAAACAAATGAGCGACCTTGCTCACTGAGAGATTCACATGAAACGACTGCTCCTTTTCACACTCCTGCTGCTGAGTAGTGCACCTGCCTATGCGGAGTGGGTAAAGGTTGGTGACGGCGACGAAGCAGGAAAGACTGTCTACGTGGATCCAGCCACCATACGCCGCGACAGCAATCTGGTAAAGATGTGGCAATTCTATGACTACAAGACAGTACAAACTGTGGGAGGCGTCAGGTTTTTAAGCGCCAAGGAGCAATGGGAATTCGACTGCGCAGAAGAGCGCGGTCGGGTGCTTGCGCTCAAGGAATTCTCGGGAAATATGGGAAGTGGAACAATGGTGGATACCAACTCACAAATTGGCAAGTGGATACCCGTCATACCAGGCAGTATTGGCCGAACGGTGTGGACAGTTGCATGCGGTAAGAACTGATCGCGTAGCCGCACGCACCCGTTGACGCAGATACGAGAGAGCAACGGTGACGGGAACCATTTCGCGGCGCGTGGCGGGGGTCAGGTCTGTCTGGTCTGTTTGGTTCATCTGGTTTCTTTGGTTTGTTTAGTTGGTGTGGTTTTCGGCACGAAATAAACAAGATACACTCGCCTGGCCCAACCCTCACCCAAGGCTCCCAAAAGACAGCTGTCGTCGCCTGGGAATATAGGCGCGTCTTGGCGCGCCTGGGGTTGGGCGGGTGAGAATGATGCGCGACAATGATATGGTCCCGCCGCCTTCCCCGTTAACTTTGAATGTGTTCGCTCAGAATGCTCTCGTTGCTATGTTCAGAAACCACTCTATTTCTAGGTCTATTAACATCTCCTCGCTATACTCTTCTCTAGAATGCTTAGCCCGCATGATCCATGAAGCTTCTGCTGCAAGCGCGGATACGCGGCTGTGACGGGCAGTCTCGCTGTTCAGCCCATCGACATACTGCACGAGTATGCCTCAGGGCTTCACGACTCCGAGTGCCCGTCTCGCTTCGCGTCTGCACACTTTCGCGACGAACCTTCATGAATAATGCGGGCTAGCGCCTTCCAGCTATCGGTGGAATGCCTATGGAAACCATAGCCAGTATTGTCCTGCCAGAAATCTTCCCTTATTTACTGGCAATTTTTGGATTGCTTGTCCTGTGGCAATATTATCAACTCCGTGTAATGAAAGGGCGAATCCTGGCCGTTGATATTTTCGATCGATCGGGCATCCGTATGTATCTCTATGCCGTGGCCGACAATTTACATGCGTGCGAAGTGTGCCGCGCAGCTCATGGAACGGTTTTCCCGCCCAGCGAAGTAATGAAGCGCCAGTTCTCACCGATCAAGGGAATATGCAAAAGCCCCGAACGTTGCATTGGCTTTCTCGTCGGTTTGTACGGCGCGTGGCCAGAAGCAAACCAGATTGTCGCGCGATTACGATTGTCCCGCAAGCGTGAACCAATACATTTAGGCCAGGATGAATTGCAGGAGATGGTCCTTGGTCCCTGGGAGCAAAGCATCAGCGCCAACACCGACCAGATCAGTATCTACGTGCTGGAAGCTGTCTTGGGAGATTGCGTGAATCCAAATCCCGCAATGGACAAATACCGCCATACGCTTGAAAATGCCAAGGAGGTTCGACATATGCCTCTGATCGTGCCGGCGTATTTTCGCCTCGTGGAACTCTTGACTGCGCAGGGGCGCACCGCTGAAGCGCTCCATTTCATCGAGCAGTTTGAGAAACGTTACAAGGGGGGGGGAAATCAGGACCCCATGCGGCAACCGAGAAACAGTTAGGTCTCATGAAGATGAAGAAGTCCCACCTGAAAAACGCTGCGCGAACGATCGCGCCCGTTCCAACGACTTGAATTATATCCGCACATGTCTTTCATGATGGAGAGGGACAGAAGGAAAGGCCGTGAAGAGAGCAAGAAAAACGTGTACATTCTGAATTCCAAGAAACCAAAAGATCCCTTCAGCCATTTCCCGACGCTCCGCCTTGCGGTTTCTGCAGACCCCTCCTAGAATGGACTTCACTGCGAGACTCTCATGCTCTTCTTGATTCGCCCCTCCTGTCGCTTCCCAGTACACTGCGCCGTCTTTAACAACACTGGCCCATTCCAGAGCCAAGGCGCCGCATGGAATCGCTCCATAGCGCTTCGATTCCCCATCGCCCTTGTGCTGTCGATTGTGTGTCTCGTCGTGCCCGCATGGGCGGACTTCAAAGCAGGAATGGATGCCTATAACCGTGGAGACTATGCGACAGCCTTGCGTGAGTGGCGACCGCTCGCCGAACAGGGAGACGCCAATGCGCAGTTCTCTCTCGGTTTGTCGTATGAAAATGGAGACGGCGTCACGCGGGATTATGTGAAAGCACGACAGTGGTACGAGAAATCCGCCGCTCAGGGGGACGCGAAGGCGCAACTCTACCTCGGTATGCAGTCTTCCTTCGGCCAGGGCGGACCCGTGGACTTAGTCCAAGCCTACATGTGGTACAGCCTGGCGGCGGGAAACGGAAATGCACACGCGCCTGGATACCGCGATGATCTCACCAGACAGATGACGCCAGCCCAAATTGCCGAGGCGCACAAGCGGGCGCGGGAGTGGAAGCCAAAGACCCCCTAGCCCACATTATTCACGAATGTTCGTGACGAAACCGCTGAGACGCCACGCGAGACGGGCGCGCTGAGGCATGAGGGAGGCGGCATTCTCACCCGCCCATCCGCTGGCAGATATTTTTACCCGCCCTACCCTTATATATATTGCTTCGCAATCGATTTCTCGTAACGTGCCACTAGCCCGTGCGAGGGCCTTCGATTGCCACGCTTATTTCCACTCACAGAGGGCATAGCCAGGTTGCCCTTTACTGCGCGCATCGAACGAGCACATTCCGATTGTGCGCGTTCTGCGAGCAAGAAGGGCACCTGGCTATGCCCTCCCACCCCTTGGCTGCTCCAGAAACAATCTCACGCCCACCTTCTGTCCCTTGATCCTAGTTCGACTGAGGGTGGTGATGATCTCACGTGCCAGCACTTCCGGCACTTCCACCAGCGAGAATCGATCCATCACCTCGACGGCGCCGATCACATTCGAATTGAGTCCGGCCTCGTTGGTAATGGCCCCGACGAGGTCGCCCGGCCGGATTCCGGCCTCTCGGCCTGCCCCGATATACACCTTGGCCATCCCCGCAGTTCGTCCGCCACGACCTGGCGCGTTGAATGGTCTGCCCTGCCCTTCTCTGGGCATTAGGCCGCCAGACCGTCCTCGTGGATCTCCCATAGGGTGCCGCGCCATCGATGGCCGCTCCGGCGGCCTGGACGACACAGCGGGGATATCGAGTTCCTTTCGCTCCCCACCCTGTATGCGAAAGACAAGCTTCATAGCTGCCGCCGCCACCTCCAGGGGATCTCCCTGATCAGAGAGCGATGCGACCACGGCCCGGAACAAGTCCAGATCGCCGGCCGCGAGCACTTCTTCAATCGCACTCTTGGTTCGTGCAAGCCGCTTCGTACGAAGGTCGGCGACGGTCGGCACTTGCGTCACGACAATTTTGGCTTTCGTGAGTTGTTCGATGTTCCACAACAACCGCTGCTCGCGCGGATCGATAACGGTAATCGCCGACCCTTCACGCCCAGCCCGCCCAGTCCGCCCGATCCGATGAACATAGCCTTCCGGCGACGTGGGCAGATCATAGTTCACCACATGCGACACGGATGGAATATCCAAACCTCGCGCCGCCACATCGGTGGCGACCAGGAGTTCGGTCTGCCCGGCTCGAAACGAATTCATCACACGATCGCGCTGAGGCTGATTCATCCCGCCATGGATCGCTTCGGCCCGGTGCCCACGGCTCGTCAACATCGCGGTGATTTCATCGACTTCGATACGTGTGCGGCAAAACACGAGGGCCGACTTTGGAGCTTCCACATCCAAAATACGAGCCAATGCCGCTTCTTTATGTTGCCTGGCCACGATATAGGCTGTCTGGTGCACACGCGGCGCGGCACCGGCTTTGAGCGGCTCCTTGGCAATCTTGATCTCGACCGGCTCCTTGAGATGGCGCTTGGCGATAGAGGCGATCCGGGGCGGCATGGTGGCGGAGAACAATGCTGTCTGCCTCTCTTTGGGTGTCTGTTCCAGAATGGCGTCCAGATCCTCGGCAAACCCCATGTCGAGCATCTCATCGGCCTCGTCCAGCACGACCATTTGGACCGTCTTGAGCTGCAGGGTCTTTCGACGGATATGGTCCAGCGCCCGCCCAGGCGTCGCCACAATGACATCGACCCCGCGCCTGAGCGCATGGAGCTGCAGACCCATCGCCTGTCCTCCATACACCGGGAGTACGGAAATTTTTAATTCTTTGCCATAGCGCGTGACAGCTTCGCCGACCTGTATGGCCAATTCTCTGGTCGGCACCAGGATCAGCGCGGAGGGGCAACGCCGCGCCGAATGGGCAATGCGTTGGAGCAGCGGCAGCGTGAAGGCTGCCGTCTTGCCGGTTCCGGTTGCCGCTTGACCCAAGAGATCGCGGCCCGCCAACAACGGAGGGATCGCCTCCCGTTGGATTGGCGTGGGCTCCTCATAGCCCAGCGTATCGAGCGTGGTCAGCAAAGCAGCTTCCAAGCCTAACGAAGCAAACCCGGGAGAAAAACCCTTCGCAGGCGTTTCCACAGATGGATGAGTGGTTTCGTGTTTCATAGAATGATCGACGACCTGTCTGAAATGTATACTGGTGACGTGATAGTCGGACTGCTACCGAGTACCCACCATATTACTGCGGTTCCACCAAGAAGAGATAGCAGGCCGGCAACAAAATCTCTGTACTCACCCGCCCACCCACCGGCATACCGAGACATACCCGATTCCCAGGCGAGGGCCTTCGATCAATGCTCCCTCAAGCTTGCTCATCCTTTGTTCCCTAAGGGGTCATCCAACTTACTCCCTGTCTGTGCATGGGGCGCTGGGAGATTTCCATTGCGGCCGTCGAAGGCTTGTCGTTAACCCACCTTCAGCGAGGGGGGTGGCATAGTCTCCACTGCGCGCATCGAGCGACCACCGTTTTATCGTGGGGGCTCTGCGAGCACGGAGACTAGCCAGCTTCCTCGCCTCCCTCCTCTGGCGGCTGGATCGGCCCCGCCCACTCCCCTTTGCCAGTGTCACTTCCTGAAACCCACCGTCCGGCCATTGAAACTGGCCTACCTCATCGATTTGCACAATAAAGAAGTCTGCTTCATGCGCTGGGCCACGGAACCAATACCAGCCGGCTGCTGTGGGTTTCTCCTTGGTCCATCGATACTCAGCCATGTATCTGTTTTCTTTTCGCCCCTGCCTGAAGTCTGATACAGTCCGGCAGGCTGCTGAAAAAGTCCGCCAGCTTCGTTCTCGCCTCGAAAGCATCCTCAACGTAGCCCAGGAGGCTACGCCTCCGGTGCTTTCTTCGACTGTGGCCTTGCTGATCGGCCTTTTTGAGCAGCCTGCTAACTCTTGGGAAGAACGAACCTATCATGGCCAAGCTTCCAATAGAAGATGTGCTGCCGGCACTGCGTCGCACGCTGGCGGAGGGACGCAATGCGCTGTTGACCGCAGCGCCTGGCGCCGGAAAAACGACGCGAGTGCCGCTGGCCTTGCTCGATGCCCCGTGGCTCGACGGAAAGAAGCTGCTCATGTTGGAACCTCGGCGGCTTGCCACACGCGCTGCAGCCCATCGCATGGCCACCACATTGGGTGAGTCGGTTGGCCAGATGGTCGGCTATCGCATGCGCCTCGACACGAAAGTAGGGCCCAAGACCAGAATCGAAGTCGTCACAGAAGGCATTCTCAGCCGCCTGCTTCAGCAGGATCCCTCACTCAGCGCGTATGCGATCGTTCTCTTCGATGAATTCCACGAACGGAGCCTCCAGGCCGATACGGGCTTGGCCCTCTGTCTCGAATCGCAACGTCTCTTTCGCCCAGATCTCCGCTTGCTCGTCATGTCGGCCACATTGGACTGCGGACCGGTCGCAGACCTCTTGGGCCAAGCGCCTGTCATTGCCAGCGAAGGGCGGATGTTTCCCGTAGAGACCCGTTATCTTGAGCAGCCGCTCTCAGGCCATCTCGATGTGGCAGTCGTACAATCGATCCGGCGCTCGCTCGCGCAGGACCAAGGCAGTCTCCTGGTCTTTCTGCCTGGCATGGCAGAAATTCGACGTGTCGAACGCAAGCTTCTCGATCTGAATCTGGGCTCGCACATCCTCATCGCGCCGCTCCATGGCGACCTGCCACAAGAGGCGCAGGACCGCGCGATCGCTCCCACTCAACCGGGCACGAGAAAGATTGTGCTGGCTACCTCAATTGCCGAAACCAGTTTGACGATCGACGGGGTGCGTATCGTGATCGATGCCGGCTTGTTACGTGTACCTCGCTTCGATCCACGATCGGGACTTACGAGACTGGAGACCATCCGCGTTACCCAGGATTCTGCCGAGCAACGTCGTGGTCGAGCCGGCCGCCTTGAACCAGGCGTCTGTGCTCGCCTCTGGACCTCTGCAGAGCACCAGTCGTTAGCCCCTCGTCGCCCGCCGGAAATGCTGGACGCCGATCTGGCGCCGCTGCTGCTCGAACTAGCCCTCTGGGGCACGGCCAATCCAGCTGAGTTGTCCTGGCTCACTCCCCCGCCGCCCGGGACTGTGGCCCAGGCGAGAGAGTTGCTCACCGGCCTTGGCGCGCTCAATCCAGAGGGACAGATTACCGCTCATGGAAGGCAGATGGCCGAGCTGCCGCTGCATCCACGTCTCGCACATATGCTGCTCAAGGCTGTGCCGTTGCAGCTCGGCATTCTTGCCTGTGAACTGGCGGCACTGTTGAGCGAGCGAGATATCCTGCGAGGCCCTTCCGGCTGGCACAACGCCGACCTGAGACTCCGTTTGGATGTCTTGCATGGACAGCACGAACACGCGGCCGGCGGCACCGTCGACCGCGCAGCCTGCCAACGAGTCAGACGCACCGCGGACTTGTGGCAACGACAACTTCCACGATCGGCTCGTTCGGATCGGCAGGACAGTCTCGATGAGGTTGGTCTGTTGCTCGCGCTCGCCTATCCGGATCGTATTGCCCAACGCCAAAGCGGGAACGCCGCGCGCTATCTCATGGCCAACGGCCGTGGCGCCCTCTTCGCCAACCCTGATCCGCTTGGCTCAGAAGACTATCTGGTCATTGCCGACTTGGATGGCGGCGCGCAATGGGCCAGGATCGATCTGGCTGCGCCGGTAATGCTCCGCGAGCTTGAGACCCTGTATACAGACCAAATTCGAGTGGTGGATGAGGTATCGTGGGATGACGCCGCGCAGGGAGTTCGGGCAACAAGACAGCGCCGATTGGGTTTACTCATTCTGTCCGAGCAGGGGCTCTCGAAGCCGGATCCTTCGATGATTTCTGCGGCATTGCTACAGGGCATTCGTCGGGCCGGACTCGACAGTCTGGCCTGGAACCCGGAACTTCGTCAGTGGCGGGCGCGAGTGGCATTTCTACGGAGGGTCGAAGGGCAAGAGTCACGATGGCCCAATCTGTCGGACGAGGCGCTGTTGCAGACACTCGACAACTGGCTTGGTCCCTACCTATCCGGAATGACGACGCTCGACCGCGTCACGCGACTCGATCTTACCCAGCCGTTGCACGCACTCCTCTCCTGGGAACAGTCGCGCCAACTAGAACAATGGGCTCCTACCCATCTGACGGTCCCGAGCGGATCGAACGTCCACGTGGAGTACGAGACGCCCGATCTGCCCATCCTGGCAGTGCGGTTGCAAGAAATGTTCGGCTGCAAGGACACGCCCCGTCTCGTCGATGGAAAGATTCCAGTCATGCTGCATCTCCTGTCACCAGCGCGACGACCTGTCCAGATCACAAAGGATCTCTCAAGCTTCTGGAAATCAGCCTATCTTGAAGTGAAAAAAGAGCTTCGTGGCCGCTATCCCAAACATTCCTGGCCCGACGATCCGCTCACCGCCACGCCGACTGCCAAAGCCAAACGGCGAGCGCGCTAATTTGGTTTATTTGGTTTGTTTTGTTCAACCAACCAAACCAAATAACAGCCTGATGCGCCGAGCTTTTTCAGCATTCGGTTAGTGAGGGAGATCTCTCGTCCCATCATATGACACCCTCGATTGATGGGTGAGCTTCACGATATCGCCGTCCTTGACCACCGTATCCTCGGCGCTCACTTTTTTGTTCACCGCGATCAACAGTTCCCGATTCAGCAGGAATTGCAGCAATGGGCCCATGCGATCCTGATTCGATTCAATGAGCTTCCTGACCGTAGTCGGCTCCGAGACCTCACATTCAAATTCTGTTTCTGCGACCGCATCGCGAAGCGTCAATCCAAAGACCAGCACTGTGACCATAGACTTCCTCGTTATTTGGTCTATCTTGTCTGTTTGGTCTGTCTGGTCTATCTCGTCCGTCCAGATTTACCTGGTCCTATCCTGACAAACCAAATAGACGAGAAAGACCTACGACCTGTCTGCTGCCTCGTAGGCGTCTTGAAGCAGTTGGGCCACGTGTTTGACCTCGGCTGCGCCATGCAATCCGGTGCGCAGTTGAATCATACAGGCCGGGCAACTCGTGGCCACAACCTTGGCGCCGCTCTGTTCGACAGCCCGCCGCTTGCGCTCAACAATGCGCTGCGATGTCTCGAAATCCTTTACAAGATAGGTCCCGGCTCCACCCGCGCAGCGATCGGCATCCGGCATCTCCACATACTCGACGCCAGGCAAGCCTGCCAGAATCGCACGAGGCTCCTTCGTCACTCCCGCAGCTCGCAGATGGCAGGAAGAGTGGTAGGCCACCTTGCACTTCATGGCCTGCTGACTAGCCATGGCAGGTTTCACGGACGATTGTGACACAAACTCCGAAATATGTGTGACCCGTTTGGCCAAGGCTTGGGCTGCTGCTTGTTCAGGCTCCCCAGCGAACAAGGTGGGGTAATCCTTCAGCATGAGGGTACAGGAGGCGCAGCCGGTCACCACCTTGTCGTACCCAGCCATCGACACGAGATTGACCCGTGCCCCTTCTTTGGCCAACGCACGATGCCCGTAGGTTTCGATCGGCGTCCCGGAACAGCGTTGCATCGGCAGATCCGGCTCAACCCCATGTTTTCGCAGCACGGCGATCACGGCATCCCCCACCCCATCATCGAAATAGTTGGCCGCGCAGCCATGGAAATACGCCACCGGGGAGCGAGCCGCTTGTCCGGCCTGAGAAATCAGTTCGGGGTAACGATCTCGCAGATGACGTTGGGCGAGTCGAGGCAGCATTAGTTGAGGCGACAGCCGTGCCGTCTCAGCGAGACCACGCATGAACGGTTTCGTCAGACGATCGAGTAGACGCCGCATCAGAGGCTGATCCCATATCGATTGGTACCTCGCGAGAAGCTTTAAGAATCGCTCGAACTTCGCTGTTTGTGCGTGGAAACGGAATATAACTCCAGCTACCTTGTTCGGATGCTCGGCACGCCGGTCCAGAATGAGCTGAGACACATCGACTCCAGCGGGACAGGCTGTACGACAGGATTTACAGTTGAGACAGGCCTCTACGACTCGCTTCGAATTGAGATAGCTATAGTTCTTATCGGTGACGATCTCGAACCAGCCACGCGAACTCATATCTTCCGATTGAAACACATCGTAGACCGGGCAGACGGCGTTGCACTTGGCGCAGGTTGCGCAGGATTTTGACAATCGCACATAGTCGATATGGTCCGTGAAGGGCCGATCGCTGATCTTGATACCAGGATTGAGCACCCCAGAGGGATCGAAGCTCTGTTTTACGCGCACGAACAGGTCGTACAGCTCCGGACCGAACATCGTCTTTACGTATTCGGCGCGCACCCGGCCATCCCCATGCTCCCCACAGATCGAACCGCCGAAGCGGCCTAAGACCGTTTGGTGTATCTCGTGATAGCCCTGCACCATCTTCTGAAAATCGTCTTGGTCGTTCACGTCAAGCAAGGGAATGACGTGGGCGTTCCCATTCCCGATATGACCAAAAATCGCAACCGGCACATGCTGTCCGGCAAAGAACTCTTCCAGATACCGGATGAGTTCGCTGATCCGTTCAGCCGGCACCACCACGTCGTCGACGAAGTTAATCGGCTTCTTCCGGGGATCGAATCGATACAGCGTGGGATAGAGCGCCTTGCGGGCCTTCCACAATTGCTCTCGTTGCTCAGGATCGAACGCGATCACGGGATCGGACGTGAGGCGATAGCGGCGGCAGATCTCGGTCATGCGCTCGGCCTGTGCGCGGAGATCGGTCCCTGCCACGTCAGCATCTAACTCCACCAGCAGGGTGGCAGCCGCATCTGCCGGGATGCCATGCTTCGCCCGTCCGATCAAATTGAGTGTGTTGGCATCCATCACTTCCAACGCGCTAGGACTCAACTCCAGCAGCTTCGGCACCGCGTCGCCCACATCTTCCAAGCGATGAAAATGGATGAGCGCCGTGATGGTCGTACAAGGTTTCTCCACCAGTCTAATCGTCGCTTCGCTGAATAGACCGAGCGTGCCCTCGCTGCCGACAAACAGTTTGGGAAGATCGAAGCGGCCTCGTACCAACCCGTCGGCGAGACCGAAGAGGTTGTAGCCACAACTGTTCTTGCTGACCGTCGGACGTTTCTGCGCAATCAGCGTGGCATTTTCTTGAAGTAGCGCTCGCAGATCACGAAGCGGCCTGTGCATTTTCAGTAGATCGGCGCAGTTCGAATCGTCGAGTCCATAGGCCTTGGCATCCAGCCACTCCCCAGACTGCAGGCAGACACGAAGCGCCTCCACATTATCTTTGACAGCGCCGTACCGTAGCGTGTGGGGGCCGGATGAGTTGTTCGCCAGCATCCCTCCGAGCTTGCACATATCGCCGCTGGAGGGATCGGGGCCGAACAATAATCCATGCCGCCCTAGTTGTTTATTCAACTCAGCCAAAACGATTCCCGGTTGCACACGCGCCCAGCGCTCTTCTCGATTCAACTCCAGCACCCGATCCAGTCGCGAGACGTCCAGAATAATCCCGGACCCAATCGCCGAGCCGGTCAGATTCGTCCCAGCTGCGCGCGGCGTCAGCGGAATGCCCCGCTGTACGGCATACCGCACCGTGGCGGCGATATCCTCCTCGGACTCGACAAGCACGACCGCCTGAGGCGTCATCCGATAGATGCTCGCATCCACCGCATAGGCGGTGAGCGTCGAATAGTCGTCTTTTACTTTATCGACACCTAACGCGGCTCGGAGGTCGGATGCAATGGCGTGGGAACGTTCAGGCAGAATAAGAGTTGGTGAGGTCATAGTTGAATGAGTATCTCATTCTAAATGGACTCTTGAGACCAGCACAAGTCTGGTCTGTCTGGTCTGGTTAATTTCGTTCAGCCAAACACACAAGACAGACCGAACAGACCAGATAGACCGAATAGACCAGACAGACCAAATAAACAAGACCGGCTGGCGGACTTTTTCAGCAGCCTGCTAAAATGCACGATACAGATAGGAGCACACGCCTGTGATTGACACACGTCCCACCCTTTATCTTTCACGTCTTCTCCCTGATCCCGTCATGACCATCGTGCGGGAGCGGTTCCAGATGGTGCATGAACCGTTCGATGCGTTGCCTAGCCTGTCAACACTTCGTGAAGGGCTTTGCCAAGCCGACGTGGCGATCGTGACCTTGGGAGACCATATCGAGGCGGCGACTATTCATGCGGCCACCCGGCTGAAAATTCTGGCAAACTATGCCGTCGGGTATAACAATATCGATCTTGCTGCAGCGCGACAGCATGGGTTGATCGTCACCAACACGCCGGACGTCTTGACGGATGCCACCGCGGATCTGACCTGGGCTTTACTCCTGGCGACGGCACGCCGCGTCGTCGAAGGCGACGCTCTCGTTCGATCCGGTCGATGGACTGGGTGGAGCCCCACGCAACTCATGGGAGCGGAAGTCTCAGGCAAGACGCTGGGGATTATCGGCATGGGACGAATTGGGCAAGCAGTAGCTCACCGTGCGGCAGGGTTTCGCATGCCGGTACGCTACCACTCACGCCAACTCATGGCCACCTCGTCTCTCCCCCGTGAATGGGAACATCGATCACTGCAAGATCTCCTGGGGGAAGCCGATATCGTGACGATCCATGTACCTCTCACGCCCAGCACCCAGCATCTGATCAGCGCGCGCGAATTGGCCTGGATGCGTCCCACCGCCTTCCTCATCAATACCGCTCGTGGCCCGATCGTTGATGAAGGAGCGTTGGTTGAGGCCCTCAAAACAGGAATCATCGCCGGCGCAGGGCTCGACGTCTATGAACAGGAACCGGCCCTCTACCCAACCTTGGCACAGCTAAAGCAGGTGGTGCTGCTCCCCCACCTAGGCTCCGCCACGCTGCACGCGAGGGTTCAGATGGGACTAGTCTGTTTAAGAAATATTGAAGCCGTCTTAGAGGGACTTCCGGCTCCAAACCAAGTTACCTAGCCTACGTGAAGCGCGAGAACGGCGAGACTGGCGGAAAAGGCGAGCCTCGCAAGATGGGCGGGAGAATACCTGGCAGGATGCTCAAAAAGTTTGTCCAGCAAGGCCGCAGCGAGTGAAGGGCCGAGGCGTCTGTACCACTTGGGGTACGTTGAGTGTCTGAACGATGCGAGAACGACCGCTGGCGAGACTTTTTCAGCATCCTGCTCTAGTTTGCGTAGCGAAACATGGGCGTAGGCTCAGCTGGGACTCTGCGTGCGCGAGTTGATTCGAGTCGTTGCGGTACATCGTGGAAGGTCGGAATCGATTCGTAAATTGCGGCAGCCTTGTCCCACTGCTCTTGGGCTTCGTAGAGCAAGCCGAGTTCATAGCGAATGGCTTGTGCCTTGGCCCCTTGGCACTTAGGGTCCTTCAGCAGCAGCTCGAGCTGTGTACTTGCCGACTGGCATTCTCCCTTTTCCTTCAAACAGACCGCGAGCATAAGACAGGAGTCCGAGAAGAAGTCGTGGCTCTGCATTGAGAGAGCAAATTCTTCTTTCGCTTCGTCCAGCAGCCCCATGTTTTTATAGGCCACTCCCAGCGTGTAGTGCGTCTCTGGGTCAATCTCATCCCCAGGTGGAGGTGGAGCAAGAGCCGACGGCTCGACGGCAGGGACTGACGCCTGAAGATTCGGCGAAAACATCGAGGCCCATTTGGCGACCACGGGGCTGGCTGGATCTAGTTCTTTGACTTTTGCATAGAGACGTGCTGATTGAGTCGGACTCTCGTCGTTTGGATGCGCCAGATGCAATTCAAGGGCACGTGAATATTGCAAGGCCGCGTCAGCGGTATCGCCTTTGGCTTCAAGCAAGGAGGCGAACAGCTCTCGAGCCTCTGCATGATCCGGCTGCATCATGACCAAGTGGCTGAGCCATGTTTCCGCCTCTGCATGCTGGCCAGCCTTCATATACGCCTGGAACTGCTCGCTTGTCGAGAGGACAGGCGAGGGGGAAGCGACCGAGCCTGCCTCTTGCGACAGCGGCCCCCATTGCTGATCCGGCTCGGCATTCCATGAGAACCCGCTAGCCTGTGTGATTGGTTCAGGTTCTGCAGGCACAGGCTCCGTCTCGGCGACTGAGGAAGGCCTATCTTGTAGAGGGGTGCCTTTGGATGTCACGCTCCAGGGATCGTCCGGCGCCGTTCCAGTCCATGAAAGTTCCGGTGAACTCTGTGGCGCGGAAGTGGTCGTTTCTTTCGACGCCTGAGGCGCCGTCGGCGCAGGCGTTTCAACGGAGTTCTCGCCGGTCATGAGCGCTGAGAGCTTCGCGACAATGGGATTGTCCGGAGCGAGCGACTTGATCTTCTCAAACAGTTCATCATGAAGAGTGGGCATGCCAGGTTCTGGATGCTGAAGCAACAGTTCAACCGCCTTCCCATACTGGATCACAGCGTTGGCAGCATCGCCTTTCTCTTCATAGAGATCTCCGTAGAGTTCAAGGATCGCAACCGACTGAGGTTCGACCGCTAAAAAGTCGGTAATCAGCGATTCAGCTTTCACATGGTCTTGTGCACGCAAGGCTGCCCCTGCGAGGTAGCGATATTCGCCGAGCGCCACCTGTAGATCTCCGCGTTGCAGATGCAACTTCGCGAGTAATTGACAGACCTCCGGGTTGCCCGGCTCTTTGGTCAACATCTGATTGAGAATAGCCTCAGCCCCGGCAAACTGTTTTGCTTCGATGCGGCGGGTGGCTTCCGACAGCAGATTGAGCGGCTCGGCACTCTTGGTCGGACCTCCTGCATGGCCGGCTCCTGGCATGACGGCCTGGCTAGGATTCCCATTGGTCTTTTTGAAATGTTCGATGTACTGGGCGGCCTCACTGTTGGCAGAATCAATCCGTAAGACGGCTTGATACGCATCCTTAGCCTCAGCATGGCGCTGCTGTGCAGACCGCTCCCGCCCTAATTGCAAATAGACTGTCGTGGCTTCATCCTGCCTATTTTCTTGCAGGCACAACTCCGCCACCCGCTGCTGGGCATCCAGGTTCGAAGGATCCTGGCTGACGATCTTCTTATAGACGTCCAGCGCGTCTTTGCTTTTTCCCGCTTTGAGGTAGTGTTTCCCGAGTGTGAGATAATCTTGGACCGCGCTGCTCAGCAAACCGCGTTCGGCATTGAGGTCTCCAAGATGCCGGAACACATCGTACCGTGAGGGGTCAAGCTTCAAGATTTTCTTGAACGTGGCGATCGCCTTGAGGGTGGCCCCTTCGGCACGGAAGGCATTGGCCGCTTGCGTAAAGGCTGCGACGGCATCATTGGTGGCTTGGCGTTTGAGGTGTAACTCACCGATTGAATTAAAGATACTTCCATCACCTGGCGACTCGACGGAGAGCCTCTTCCATTCATTGATGGCAGCATCGAACTGCCCCCGCGACGCAAAGAGCTGTGCATTTTGCAATACGCTACTACGGTCGATCGCCAAGTCAGACCTCCCTAGCCTGCATTATTCATGAAGCTTCTGCGGCAAGTGCGGATACGCGGTTGTGACGAGCAGTCTCGCCGTTCAGCCCTTCGACATACTGCACGAGTATGCCTCAAGGCTTCACGCCTCCAAGTGCCCGTCTCGTTTCGCGTCTGCACGTTTTCGCGACGAACCTTCATGAATAATGCGGGCTAACGATCAAACGCTAACAGTGTCAATGAAACTTGTCAACGAAATGGGGCATTTAGCCCTCATTATTCGCGCAGATTCGCGGGACTTGCGAGAAAAGCGGGACGGGCGAGACGGGGAAGAATTCGAGGCTTCCAGAGCTTTGAGTTTCGAGTCGCACATGTCGCGCAAGCGCAGTGGATCGATAGTGCAGCAGAAACACGAAGGCCTGCCCCCTAAGTGAACGGCAGGCCTCCCTGAGACACAATCCAACAGAATGGAAGCTCAAGACTCGGCAACGGCCGCCTTCAAAACGTTTGAAGCCTGAGGCCCCTTTGCACCTTGCACAACCTCAAACTCGACGTTCTCTCCTTCTTTCAAGGTTTTGAATCCTTCTCCTTGCAGCGCGGAATAATGTACGAAGACATCATCCCCGCTCTCAAGACGAATAAACCCAAACCCCTTCCGATCGTTGAACCATTTAACCGTACCTTTTGTCTTCACAAAAATACTCCTTTCCTCAACGGCCACGCATAGTTACGTGGCCTGTCCCAGAACCAAGTTGGCGGCATACCCAATGAAGAGAAAAAGACAGAAAGAAGCGAAGGGTAGACTGACGGGCTCATTGGAGAGACAAGATCGATCACGAAACCCATCTCAGTTACGACACGGGCAGCATGTACCACGGCGTTTCAAATGTTGTCAAGCCATTCTTTGAGCGCAGGCTCGCCAGGCGTGAGGTAGACAACCCTCGCCCGCTCGCCTATATATAGTGACAGACTGGGCAAGGAGCCTGTCCGACGTTGCCTTTGTGACGAGGCGAAGGAAGCGCGGTCAGATGCGAGGCCACAGGCCTAAAAAAACCTATTGAGGTCATTAATCACCTCGTTGCGTTAAAAGTTTGAAACCAAGCTGGAATACATTGAGGGTTTTTTCTGGCCGAGAACGACGAAGATGACTGCGCATCATTCGCGGCAGTAGAACGGTCAATGTCTGACAGGCTCCTAGGAGCGTGATTCTTCGAATGTTTCTACGAACGCTGCTGGATCGCTACATCTTCACCGAACTCCTCTCCCCCTTTAGTATCAGCCTCGGGGCGCTATGTTTTGTGGTGCTCACGCGAGAACTCCTGCGTCTAGTGGAACTGCTGGTCTCCAAAGGCGTTGGGATTGTAGCGGTCCTGCAAGTCTTCGTCCATCTGATGCCGTCGTTCCTCGTGTTGACCCTCCCGATCGCCGGAATCATCGCCTCGATCACCGCCTTCGGACGACTCTCCTTCGACAAAGAGCTGGTGGCGATGCAGACTGCGGGCCTAAGCCTCATGCGCTTGGCTCGCCCCGTGCTGCTCTTCGCCTTGCTCGTGTTTGGACTGACCTTGTGGTTGGCACAGTGGGGGCAACCCTGGAGTTCAATAAATCTAAAAAAAGTGGCGCTAAATCTCCTGAAGGATCAGCTGGTGCTGGCGCTGGAGCGGGGAACGTTTAACGAGCCCATCCCCAAGATCATGATCTATGTCCCGGATGGGACTCCCGAACAGGCCACAACCGGGATCTTTGTCTCCGACGAGCGGAAGGCAAATGAACCCCGCATCATCGTGGCACAACAGTACGAGGTCATCATGGATGCCTCGACCGATCAAGTCGCCTTGCGCCTGCAACACGGAGTCATTCACAGCCGGCCGAATCAGGCCGATCAATATGAGCACGTGTCCTTCGCCAGTTATGATCTGAAACTCCCGCTCAACCAAAGCGGCTACTCGGCCACAGAGGAACGTCCATCGTACGATGCCATTATCGCTCAGCTCACACAATCCCAATGGCGCGACCCGTCCGCGCTCCGACGATTGATGGAGTATTATAAAGATCTGGCCTTTCCGACTGCCTCACTGGTATTTTGCCTGTTAGGCGTCCCGGTCGGCATTGCCTCAAAACGCTCTGGTCGAATCGGCGGATTCGCAGTCGGCGTGCTGATCGTCATCGTCTACTACACGATGAATGTCGCCTGCGAATTCCTGGTCACGACGGCATACCTGCCGCCCTTTGCCGGAGCCTGGATACCCAACGGGCTGTTCGCTCTCACCACTGTCGTGTGGTTTTCTATCATGAGCCGCCGGTAACCCCATGCCCATTCTCTTCCGCTATCTCCTTCGCGAGTACGCCAAAATCTTCACGATGTGCTTCAGCGGGCTAATGACGATTTATCTCGTCATCGACTTCTTCGAAAAAGTGCGCCGTTTCTTGCGCTACGACGCCGACTGGCTCGACGTCCTGACGTATTTCCTTCTCAAGACTCCCACGATTTCCTTCCAAATCGCACCGCTGGCCATCCTGATGGCCACATTGCTCACCTTTGGCCTGCTCTCCCGTGGCCACGAAATCACGGCCATGCGTAGTTGCGGCATCAGTCTACTCTGGATTACATCCCCCTTTATCACCTTTGCCGCAGGAATTACCCTCGTACTCTTGCTCTTCAGTTCCACCATCATTCCGTTGGCTGCAAACAAATCCGAAGAGATTCGGACTACGCGCATCGAAAAAAAGCCGCCCGCTGCAGCCGTGATACTCAAGCAGCCCTGGACGAGAGTGGGTGCCGACAGTCTCATGCATGTCACGAGTGTCTCTGTCGGTGGGGAACTCTTAAGCGGCGTGCGTCTTTTTCAATTCGATCCCAACTTCCAATTGACCGAAGTGACGGAAGCCGATGAAGCCCGCTATCGTGACTCCACGTGGACGCTCTACCAGGGACGACACCGACAATTTTCCCCTGATGGAACTGTGTCGACCACCGTATTCGATCGCCAAGCCCTCATGCTGACCCTCATTCCTGATGACTTCACTACATGGCTCGCCGGTGATTCCGAATTGATGACGTTCCATGATATCAGAGCCTACTCCAGACGCCGGCCCCAGCAAGGCACCCAAGCCGCACGACTTACCACAGACTACTACGGCCGTATTGCCTTCCCCTTCGTCACCGTGGTCATGGTCCTGGTCGGCATTGCGCTGAGTCTGCGCCGGAGTGGGACCAGAGGGGGCAGCATGGCGATGGGCATTGGGCAAGCGCTCGCTATCGGCTTCTGCTATTGGACAACCCACTCCATTGCAATCGCGCTCGGCCGTGGCGGGGTCATGACGCCTCTGATTGCCGGCTGGATGGCCAACATGCTCTTCGTGAGTGTTGGTCTCTATTTGATGTTAAGGGTGCGGTATTAAGGCCGCGCGACGGGCAAGACAGGCTGAAGGTTAGGGCTAGGCTGAAGACGGACGGGTTCGGACTCCGACCTTCAGCCTTCCCAGCTTCAGCGTGTCTCGCCTATCCCATGGCCGGTTGACTGATCCAGATGCTTCCGGTAAGTAGTGTCACAAGTATTACGAAAGGGTTTTAGCAAGATGCGCTCGCGTGTCGTCGTCACTGGAATGGGAGTCGTCTCTCCGATCGGTATTGGAGTGAGCGAATTTTGGAAAGCCGCCCTCGCCGGTCAATCCGGCATCTCGGCCATCACATCATTCGACCCGTTTCCCATGGACGGCTATCGATCCAAGGTCGCAGGCCAGGTACGTGACTTCGCGGTCGAACGGTTTCTCGACTCAGCCCATGGCGAGCGTGTGGACCGCTACGCCCAGTTTGCCCTCGTGGCAGCGAAGGAAGCGCTGGCAGACTCGGGCCTTCAGATGGCGAAGGAGAACCCTCACCGGGTTGGGGTTATCGTGGGAGCCGGCATGGGCGGGATGGTGATGGGAGAGCGTGAAATCACACAGCTCTATCAGCAACAGAAGCCCCATCGTGTCCATCCGAACTTTATTCCTGTCATCACCCTCAATTCGGCCTCCGGCATTATCGCGATAGCCTACGGCGCCAAAGGCCCCAACTTGACCATCTCAACCGCTTGCTCCTCCAGCGCCCATGCACTCGGACAAGCGCTCCACTGTATCCGCGAGGGCCGGGCCGATGTCGTGATCGCTGTAGGAGCCGACGCCAGTATTACCCCGCTCGTCTTCGCCGGATTTTGTTCTCTGCGCGCCCTCTCCTCAAAATTCAACGATCATCCGGAGAAAGCCTCAAGGCCCTTCGATCGATTGCGAGACGGTTTCATCATGGGAGAAGGCGCCGGGACACTCATCTTGGAATCGGCTGCCCATGCCAAGAAACGCAAGGCGAGAATCTATGCGGAAATTGCCGGCTACGCCGCCACCAGCGAGGCCTATCACATGGTCATCCCCCGTGAAGACGGCCTGGAAGTGGCCAATACGATGAAGCTGGCCCTTAAGGATGCCGGAGTGACCCCGGCACAGGTGGATTACATCAATGCTCACGCCACGTCGACGACCATCGGCGACGCCGTTGAAGCCAAGGCGATCAGGCAACTTTTTAAGTCTCGCGCAGATAAGATCTCCATCAGCGCCACCAAATCACTGATCGGCCACACGCTGGGTGCTGCCGGAGCCATAGGAGGCATCGCCTCAGTGCTGGCCCTTCACACAGGCCAGATTCATCCGACCGCCAACTACGATGACCCTGATCCGGCTTGTGCATTGGCAGGACTTTCCCGCTCAGCGCAAGAGCGTCGCGTGAAAGTCGCCTTGCTGAATGCATTTGGATTTGGCAGCAACAATGCTGCTGTGGTATTCAAACAGGCGACTCAATAGAACGCTGAGGTCGAGGCTAAGGCTGAGTGCCGATTAGAAACTTCCATTCACAACCTGAAGCTTGACCTTCCGAACATCCGACGGAGACTATCGATCGATGGCAACTGATCCCACCATATCACTGAAGATCCGCACAGCCCTGGGCGAGTACTTAAAACGCGATCCGGTCACAATACTGATCACACAGCATCTGCGTGAGGATTTAGGCCTCGACTCGATGGCCGTGATCGAACTGCTATATCGCATCGAGGAAACTTTCGATCTCCAGATCCCCGACCAAGACCTGGTGGGGCTGACGACAGTTGGCCATGTCGTGAACTATGTCGAGAAACGGTTGGGAAAACCTGCCTTACCTGCTCGGACAAAAAAATCAATACAGCCCTCTAAGCCGAAGGGCAAAAAGAAGTCCTAACCCATATGGCAACTCGGGCAAGCAGTCCTATCTCACTGAAACAGATCCACAATGTGGTCGGCGGAGAGCTTGTGGGCTCGCCTCACACAACCGTGACGAATCTGGCTGGCTTTGAAGAGGCAGGCCCGAACGATCTGGCCTTCGTCACAGGGGATCGGATGCTCAAGACAGGCCCCTCCCCCCTTGCCGGAATACTCCTTGCCCATCGGCGTCTTGCAGAGATTACCAATCCTCATATCGTTGTCGCCAATCCCGCACTGGCCTTTGCACAGGTTGCCCGAGCATTCTTTTGCCCAGTTTCCCCTCCCCGCGGAATTGATGGATCCGCGGTCCGTGGCCTTCACACCCAGGTCGGACCTGATGCCTCAATTTGGCCGGGAGTCACTCTGGGAGATCGGGTGACGATTGGGGCCCGGGTGACACTCTATCCCGGTGTATTCATCGGCAGCGATACGACCATCGGGGACGACACGCTGTTGTATCCCAATGTTGTCGTCAGGGAAGGCTGTACGATCGGAGCGCGGGTCATCATTCATAGTGGCACAGTGATCGGAAGCGACGGATTTGGCTATGTGCAGGACCAGGGACGGCATTACAAGATTCCTCAACTCGGCGGAGTCACGATTGAGGATGACGTCGAGCTTGGAGCAAACGTCACAGTCGATCGCGCCACACTCGGCCAAACAGTCATCAAACAGGGCACCAAGATCGATAATCTGGTCCAGATCGCCCATAACGTGACAATCGGCGCCCATTCAATCCTTGTGGCACAGGTTGGGATCGCCGGCAGTACTCGCGTGGGACATCACGTGATGATCGGTGGACAGGCGGGACTGGCAGACCACATTGTCATCGGAGATCAGGTCATGATTGCCGCTCGCGCAGGTGTCAACCGCAGTCTAGAACCCAATCAAATCGTCTCAGGGGCTCCCGTGATGCCGCATGAAGTGTGGGTGAAAGCCCAAGCCGTGATTCCACGGCTCCCTGAACTCAGACAGGCCATACGTACATTGGAAGATCAGATGAGACAACTTACAGCATCGCTCTCGGCTCCTCACACCTCCAAAACGAAGGCCAAGAAAAAGAACCGTAAAATGTGAGGCGGCATTGGGAATATTGAATGGTCGGAATCGGCCTCGATCTGATGATTTCCGAACATTTACCATTCAAAGTTTAACATTACACATTTGACAGATTGCTGAATCCCTTTAGCCTGTCGCGCGTTTCGCGGCACAGTCTATCGTGCTAGTCCACGACTCCACGCCAACAAAATAACTTGGCCCAGTAGAATCCAGCCCATGGCACCAACAATGCCGGGAGCAGGTCGAGATCGCCGTACAAATAGGCCGCGGCTGTTGAGCCAAAGACCAGAACCGCTCCTGCAATGGAGATAGCCGTGACAAAGCCACGCCCAGGGTGCTCGATCGCCGGCGCTTCCGGCTCGGTCTTGGCTTTGGCCTTCCTGCTACGTTGAGCCACGGCTGTTCTCATCTTTGCTGCATAGACATCGGGAAATGTCTTAAAGAGATAGCGGTGATAACGCGCCTGCGCAAAGCCACAGGATGCACCGACGGCCAGCAAGATTGTGCTGGCGAGAAACGTCACCCAGCTATAGGTATGACTCGCCACCAGCTGATAGCCGAGAGCCCCTATCCCACCGACCATGGTGACCAGTCCTATCGTCCCGGCAGGGAGGAGGATATGGGACCGGACATAGTAGCGTGCTTGCTCATCAATCTTCTCCGGCCGCAACACCGTCACAAGTTTCGGCATCGATGCGTTCTCCCATCTAGCAGGCTGAGGTCGAGGTCAAGGTTGAGCAAAGATCTGACGGTCTCATCTTAGCCTCAACCTTAACCTCAGACGTCTCTAAGCTGGCGGCATCATACCATCGTTCCACTGCCTGTTACATGGACGAGAAAAAGAGATTGGGCGTCTCTGTCGGGTCTGATTCTCCTTTGCCGCATACCCCATAGCTTCCGGCCTTTGTAGCCGAAGTGGCGACTTCGGCGTCGTAGTCTCCTGCGAGGAGCTTCATTAAATAGGCTGCTCAATTCTCCTGATTTAATGAGAGATTGTGGATGACCGGCGAGCAACGATAGACGGCATACCTAATTTTTAGATCATGGGCACTCATCCGCTCATTCCATGGTATAGAGGCCGGCGCCAGCACCCAAACGCTGTATCCCAACAGGTCTTTAGCCATTATCAGCATGAAGCTCTGCGGAGGGACTGGCGACAGTGGGACAGGAGATCAACACCCCCACTCTCAGTGTCCACAAAAGATGTGCATGGTTTGTGGATAATCATGTGGATGAGCGACCAAAACCATACCCTGCCACAGCACCTCACACATTGCCCAATCGGTAGGCAACACAATCTGTGCAATTTCAGCAAGATGTATTTTTTTAACCGGAACTCGTACAGAACAAAGGCGGAAACGTCACACGATCAAATAGATTCTCTATGGTCAGGTGTACAGAAGTGTGCAGGGTGACAAGGCCAAGTTCACGCGAGAGTCGCGCGAAAAGATGGATGAACAAGACGGGGGAGAGTTTGAAGTCCGAAGATCGAGATTTACGGAATTTTGAGTCGCGCCTATCGTGCTAGGCCTGCCTGTCTCGCGCTTGAGAAGCCGGCAGGATATCGCTAATCGCCGATCGTTCGACGCGCCCGATATTGCCCCACTGCTCTGCCAGCGGAATCAAGGCATGTATCCTCGTCTCGACGGTTCCCAATCGCTGCGCCAAGGTCGCCGTTTTTCTGTAGGCCGCGACCATGAGGAAGGATCGCAGCCCTTGCAAAAACATCGTGATCATCGTCGCCTGTACCTGGTTGGCCAGATCATAGAGGGCCTCGACCTGTTCAAGTATTGGATCGAGCTGCGACGCCGTCACGAAATCTGTCGCCCCGCTCGCTCGTAAATTCGAAAGAGTGGAACTGATGATCGGAACCCGCCGACGGACTTCTTGAAGGAACTCTTCGTCAAGTCGATCAAGGTCAGTTAAGATGCGCCTAACGGTGGCGACATCAAGGTGATCGGCTTCTCGATCAGCTAGCTGGATCACCGCCTCCAACACATCGCGGGCCGGCTGTATCGACCGTGCACGAGCTTGCTGCAAGTCGCGAAGGGCATGAATGAGCTGGCCGCTGGAGTTCAACGTAAGCTGAGCCTGCAACTGAGAAACATCGGGTAACTCAGTCCCGATGGCAGGAAGAACCTGCGCGGACGAACTCACCGTTTCCGCAGGAACGACATCACGCCCGGCACCTTCGGCTTCCTGGTCTCCTGCTAAGCGACGCACGGCCAGACTGATCCGATCCAGCCCCTCCTGAAGCAACTGGATCGCTGACGCCATCGCACGTGGTTCTTGTCGCCCCACATCGTAGAGAATCGGAAGCAGATTCGAGGCCATCTGTTCGATGGTCTGAAGCTGCACCGTAGACGCAGATTTAGCGAGATTTGTAATGCCCTGCAAGAGAATGCCGTAGAGCTTCGAACGCACCGATCCGTTGGCCTCTATAGCAAGCCGTCTCACCGCCATCTGAATTTGCGCCAGCCATTCGTGTGCTTCGAGGGCGAACAACCCGATCACTTCCTTTTCAAAACTGGCATCCACAAGATCCTGCGCTGGAGGCTGATCAATCCATCGATCCTCGCCCGACAGCGACGCAGTGCCACATTCTTGCATAGAAGTCCTGGACTCGACGGCCCCTTGGATCGCACTCGCTAGTGCGTCCAAACCTTCTAGGAGAGACGTGAACTGATCGGATGCCGAAGGGACGACATCAGCTGTCTTGGCCTGTGTCCCATTTGGCGGAGACCATACATGTGCCACGTCAGGAGGCTCCAGTGTTTGGATGACCGACACGAGCGGAGTGAGGCTCAGATCGAGCTGCCGTCCCTCCTGGCTATAGGCCGCATCGCCCTCGATCCACACAACCGGGCGAAGGGGATAGCGCGTATTAATGCGCATGACTGACCCGACTTCTCCGGTCGTCAATCGTACCGAGGTACCCAACGGATAGGCTGACAGCTGTTCGACTAAGGCCTTGACGACCTCGCGAGGGAACGCCGTCCGTTCCGCCACAATCAATTCCCGCACCGCTTCGTACGGAAAGAATCGGCGGCGATACCCGCGCGGGCTGACGAGGGCATCGAAAACATCCACCACACCGATGATTTGAGCAAACTCGCAGATCTGCCGCCCCTTCAGCTTGCTCGGATACCCCTGTCCGTTCCACCGCTCATGCGCCTGCCTCACCACTTGTGCCAACCAATCGTACTTCTGACCTGCCTTTCGAATCGTTTGATACCCGAGTTCAGGATGTTGTTCGATGAGCATTCGCTCATCCTGTGTCAACCGACCTGACTTCGTGATCAGCGACTGCGGCACGGCAAAGAGACCGATGTCGTGCAGAAGCCCTGCAAAAGTAAGCTCTTCCAACTCTTTCCCATGATAGCCCAGCCTGGCACCGACCTTTGTCGCCAGAATTCCGACATTCACGAGATTCGTAATCAGTGGAGGGCCGGCGGGGCCGCTCATAGCCTGAACGAGCAAATGATTGCTTCCCTTAAGCGCCTCCACAATTTCCGTCGCCAAAGTAGCCACGGCTTCCAAGTCGAGTTCATCCTGCCGCTGCACGGCAAGAGCCACCCCCGTCAATTGCTCCTGCGCCATGCGATACCAGTCCGTTGTGCTGTATTCGTTCATGGCCAGAGGACGTCCTCGAGGAGTATTCGATCATTCATCATATGGCTTGCCCGATCCGATTGCTCTGTTCGTATATGGCTGACGCCGCTTCTCTTGTAAACACGTCTGTCCGGTCAGTCGCGGTTCTCATGCAGATGCTAATATACGACGTTGTCTCCTCTGCCGTGAAGGGGCCCAGGTGCGCACGGACCGCGATCCGCTGGTTCAACTGCGGAATGTCCGCGACGCGATGACGCAATCCTGATTGGCCGATCAGCACAACAGTCAACAGAAATTGATTGTTGAGCTGAAAATTCGTCAGCAGCCGAAGTTCCTCAAACCCTTTGACACTTTCAATCGCCTGCGCCTCATCTACGACCAGCACCGAGTTGATCCCACGCTGCGCATTCAATTCCTGGCGTTCATTGAGCGTCTGCAATCGTCCGGCTTTCGATCGCACGAGCCCGAGTCAGAACTGAGACAACACCTCACCCAGCAATTCGGATGGTGATAACGCGGGATTGGCGACAAATGCGACATTATACCGAGCAGGCGACAGTCCGACAATCAGCCGACGACTCAGCAACGTTTTGCTGCACCCGATGCCACCCGTGAGAAAGCTCCTCAATGTATTCTGGAGAATACATCTCCGGTTTTTCGGAGCTTGCGGCCTCGCATTTGGCCACAGTGTCTTCGCCTCGTCACGAAGGCACTGTCGGACAGGCTCCTAACCAGAAATCACGTGTGATTGGCATGGAGTAATTGATCAATCGCGGCACGCTGGGTCCGCCCATGCTCCACCCACTGGCGGATGGCGCCACCCATCACATGCAGACGCTCCTTCACCGAGTCCACCCGCGCAGCAGCCAGAAACACTCGACGCCTAACCACCACAGTCAATAGACTATGAAGACCTGTAAAAAACATCATGGCAGAGCCTGCATTCACCTGCTGCGCTTCTGTGCGCAATTGTGCAACGTCTCGAAGGGTGGCTTCGATGGCCATCATGCGCGAGGAAGTCTCGCCACCATCTATCTTGAGATCACTCAGCTTCTTAAAAATCTTTGGTACCTGCTCGTCAATCGTCTTCAAAAAAGACTCTTCCGCTTCAGATGTCCGCGCAAAAGACTCTTGAATGACCGTGGCATCGATACGTTCAACACCGGTCTGAACCTGGGTTTCCATATGCTCGATCATACTGCGGATAAGGTTGCGCCCGGACCCGGCATGGGAAGACTGCTTTTGTTGCAGTTCATGAAGCGCTTGCAGAAACACTCCGGGAGAAAGACTCGCGTCAATCACCTCAGCCGCCGCACCACTCCCCTCTTCTTCAAAGGAGGTACCAGTCGCACGAGTCAATGCGGCATGGATCTGTCCAAGCTGTTTACAGAGCGAGAGAAAGTCTTGAACAGAGAATGTTTTCTGTGGGTCCCGCAGAGCTTCGATAAAGGGAATTGTCGCGAAGCTAGCTTGCGTGACATCTGGAAGGTTGATCGTGGCAGCAGACCCGCCGAGGTTCGTCACTCCGGTAGAAATTACCCCAATCAGATTGGCATGCCGCTCCGGCACCGGCCCCTGTTGCAACTCATCTAGGGCGACGTGGATGTTCTGGAGCCATTCGTGTGCTTCCTGAACAAATAGATCGACCAGCTCTTTCTGAAAATCGTCCGCGGTATCGGCGGCCATGACATTAGTCCTTCACGACAGTGACTTCGCGCGAAAAGGGGGCGTGCATGATCAGAGCCGTCTCTTTCCGTTCCCCAACTGCGCGGCCAACCCTGCGATCTCGCCAAGCTTTATTGCCAACTCTTCGAACCGCTTCGTGGCTTGCTCGGTCGCTTGCTCAGCGTCAGACACGCGCTTCGCCAGAAGGCTATTTCTGTCTCGTTCCGTCTGAAGCAGTGTGGCGTCTTCCTGGGCCTTCTGCGATGCGCGCTCAGCTTCGGAGTGACGCACGGCAAGATCTCTGTTTTTTTGCTGTTCGGCAGCGAGCGCTTGCTCTAATGTGTGCACTTGTGCGGAGACCTGTTCACTCTCGGCCACACGACGAGTCAAGTCGCTTGTACGCTCTTGCTCCTGCGCAAGCTGTTTCGCCAATACCTGAGACCGAGTCACCGCCTGTTCCATCTCGGCCATTTGTTCAACCAATTGAGTGGCGGCCTGGCGCTCAGCATACAACGTCGCCTCCAGCTCTTGGACATGACTCGCGTTCTTCTGCAGCTCGGTGAGACGCATTGCTTGTTGTGCACTGCCTTCCTGTTCTTTCTGAAGAGCCGCCTCCAACTCCCGCACACGCTCACCCAGGCTCTCCGTCAGGGATGCCTGGTTCATAGCCTCAGCCGCTCGCTCTCGTTCGATCGCGAGTGCGGATTCCAGTTCATGTACCCGTGCCGTAACACTGTCGGCCTCTGCGAGTTGCATTTTCAGCTGGGCAGTCTGCTCTCGCTCCCTTGACAATATCGACTCGACCTCCTGAGCACGACTCAACTGTCCTTCAAGTTGCGCCGCTCGCTGAGCACTACGTGTTGCGCGATCTCGTTCAATCAAAAGTTCTTCCTCTAATGGCTTCAATCGAGCAACTGCCCGCCGATAGATTTCCATTTGTTCGTCGCTCACAGACGCGCTTTGAATCGGCTCGATGGATTCAGTCACCTTCTCGATACTCTTCTTAGTAGGCGCGGCAGCGCTTTGCCGCTTGGCCAACAGCTCGCACACGCGATCCCTGAGAGACGTCCCCTGGAACGGCTTTTTCAACACCCCGTTGGCGTGACAGGATTCAGCCTGCTTCGTCACCTCATCGTTGACTATGCCGGAGATCAGGAGCACCGGCGTATCTGCTAACGCCCTCTGTGCGCGCACAAAGGCGCACACCTCGTAGCCGCTTTTATCCGGCATAATCACGTCGGATACGATCAGATCGGGCGTCTCTTTAGTCAAATAGGCCAAGGCCTCTTCGCCGTTCGCAGCAAGAGTGACTCCAAATCCAGCTTCAGTCAGCAACCGTTCGGCAACTTTTCGAACCGCGATACTATCGTCCGCAATCAATACTTTCGTCATAGTAGGTGCCTTCCTTTGGAACGCTTAACTTGTGGCGGTCACCTGTGTCGACCGCCCTAATCGCTGTAATGCCACGATCGCCACATCGTGTTCGCCGATCGTGACTGAACCCAGCGATTCGATATCCCCTCTACCGTTCGGTCGAATCGCCGACACCTCCACAGTCTCGAGAGACGGCACATCGGCATCGATGCAGATGGCCATCGGCCCGTCGAGGTGGCGAGCCACCAGATACAGCAGCGGATCTCCCTGCAATGAGCAATTCATTCTGGCTGCCAAATCGTAGACCGGCATCACATGATTCTCCTGCTTCAGCATGGCCTGTACGAACGGAGTCCGACTCGGTACCGGGATAGTCCCAGTCCAGGGCAACACCCCCCCCACATCCTCGGTCCGGGCGGCCAGCTTTATTCCACCGATGGAAAATACCACCACATTCCACGATCGTTTCGTACCCTGAGCTTGTTGTTGTCCGCGAGCGCCTCTCAACACGATTTACCAACCGCCATTGAGGTTAGCGCAGATAATTGCTCCGACTGCCCGATCGGCACAGGCACTACGCCGGACGACTCTCCCAACGTCCAGGAAGGATTAAGGATCAACACCAGCTGATCCTGATACAGCATCATCCCCCCAAACCAGTTTCGTTCATCGCATTGAAACTGTGGCGGCAATGGAAGGCAGTCCTTCCGTTCTATGTCCGTCAAACCCACCACCTGCTCAACACGAATCGCACCCTGGGAGTATCCAGCCGAGTACAACACCGTCCTCATCTCGAGACCGGACAAGTCGGCCACTACCGAAAGCCGTTGGGCAAGATCCACTCGTTGATAGACATTCTCCGCCGTAGTCACGGTCTCCTCATGACCGGCCTCTTCTTGCGTGAGAACGCCACGAACCCCAGCTGCGGGTAGAGCCAAATAAATGGCCCCCAGACGTACGACCAAGAAACTGGCCGTCTCCACACGCATGTTCGTCAAATTCTGACGGCCTCGTAAGCTCATAATCAATACTTCCTATTCGACTGTCCGATGTAAAACTAGCCCAAAGATCTGACGCGATGCATCCTTATTGGCGCACAGTGGCTTCTTTGCCGATCCAGCGTTCAATTTCCTGGATCAGGGCCCGCTCTTCGACCGGCTTTGCTATATAGGAACTCGCTCCGATGTTTAGTGCCATTTGCCGATGCTTGTCACCGGCTCGCGTCGTCATGACGATGACCGGTGTCTGCTGCGTTTGCTCCCGGATGCGCAAACCCTGAATCACTTCAAAACCATTGAGCTTCGGCATCTCAAGATCGGTAATGATTAGCCGATAGTTTTGCACAGATGCCATACGAAGACCTTCTTCTCCATCCACCGCCGTATGGACAACATACCCGGCCGACTCCAACATCCGGCCCACAAATTTTCGGATACTCAAGGAGTCGTCGATCAAGAGAAGCAACCGTTCCAACGCTTTAGGCTCCGAGGCCTCAACGTATGGAACCAGCGAGTCCGCCGACGCCGTCGCATTTGACGACAACTCCGGTGCCGTAGCAGCTTGCCCCTCTCGCACCAGTAGCCGAGCAGGGTCCAACACAAGAACCACGCGCCCCTCCGGATCGATGGTTGCGCCACCGAAGCTGGAACGATCCAACGACTTCAGTGATCCCAACGGTTTAATGACGATTTCCTGGCGACCGAGCAATTCATCGACCATGATACCGATCATCCCGGCAGCCGTCCGCACGATGACCACCGGTTTCCCGATTTCCACCGCCACCGTGCTTCGATTAAGGAGCTGCTGGAGCGGCTGCACTTCAATCGCCTCGTCGCCGATATGCAAGATCGATCGTTCGCCCATTCGTTGATGTACGCCGGTGGTCAACATAGTCACTTCACGCACTGCCGTCAGAGGGATCGCATAGCACTCACTCTCTACCCGCACCATGAGCGCCGTGGCAATCAATAATGTGAGCGGGAGGCTCAAGGTAAACTTCGTCCCTACGCCTCGAATAGATTCGACGTCGATATGGCCGTTCATACTTTCAATGACACGCTTGACCACATCCATGCCGACACCGCGCCCCGCCTGATCACCGATCTGGTCGACCGTCGAGAACCCCGGCATGAAAATAAACTTGATGACTTCGGATTCAGGCATCAACCGGGCCACCTCCTGGCGGATCAGTCCTCGCTCGATTGCTTTGGCCCGGACCTTTTCGACGTCGAGCCCTGCGCCGTCGTCTTCGACTTCGATCAACACCGAATTCCCGCGATGCGCCGCGTGGAGATAAATCGTGCCGGCCGCTGGTTTTCCATTCGACACACGAATAGCCGCAGGCTCGATTCCGTGATAAACTGCATTGCGCACGAGGTGAATTAACGGATCGACCAACCGCTCCACAACGCCCGTATCAACCTCGGTATGTTCACCGGACGTGACCAACGTGACTTCTTTCCCTGTCGCACGCGCCATCTCGCGCGTGGCGCGGCGAAATCGTGTGAACGGCGTACCGATCGGCACCATGCGGGCTCGCGCGATTTCATCCCTCATACCGAGAGTCAGCTGAGCCAAGTGACTCATGTCTTCATGAGACCGGCGAATCGATCCGCTCAATTGCGTCATTGATTCAGAAATATCTGCCGTGATTTCGCTGATGCGGCGAGCCAAAATATTGAAATCATCGTACTTGTCGAGTTCAAGGTTACCGAAGTCACTGAGACCCGTAAATCCTTGAGCCTGGACGGTTGCTGGACCAGAGGAAGCGGTCGGAAGTGTAAACATATGTTTTTCCCCGAACGAATGGACCGATTCAACCAGTCGCCCTTTGTAGGCCAATACTTGATGTGAAAGTTGCTCCAGCATATGCAGCCGCTGTTCGAGCCGCCCTCGACCGATGACAAGCTCACCGACCAGATTCAACAACCGTTCCAACCGATCACGGCTGACGCGGATGACTTCGCGATCTTCTACAGCTTTACCTTCCGTCACACTGGCAGGAACGACTTCTTCTTGATTACGTGGTTCTTGGTCCACCGGCACATCGCCGCAATGGACGCCTGAACCAGACTCCACCACCTGAGCCGCCACCGGCTGATCTAGCTGTTTGAGCTCTTGCATCGCGGCAGCAAACCGCTGGCGCAGCACGTCAAGGGACGTGGGATCTCGCCGCATCAATAGACGTACCACATCCACCGATCGCAACAGCACGTCCGTATGCCCCGGGAGAATCTTTACGCGGCCCTCGCGTACTGCCCCCATGAAATTTTCAATATAGTGTGTCAGATCGCCGATCGGCTGGAATCCCACGGTATACGCAGACCCTTTGAGCGTATGAGCCGTCCGGAAGAGTTGGTCGATCACTTCCGGGTTGTGATCTTCCCCCTCGAGCCGAAGCAGCTGGGCTTCTAGAGATTCTAAATACTCTTGTGCTTCCGGAGCAAAATAGGACAGCACTTCCGCATCGAGAAGCGGTAACAGATACTCGTCCGTCAAGGCGATCGCGGTAGACGGCGATTCCTTCCTGGAGCCAGATGATTCACCGGGATACTCCTTAACGGACGTCACAACCTGAACCGCCGGAGATATCACAGCCGCCGCCTGATTCGACACCGTCATCTGTTTCCCATTAAGGACCTGCGCAAGCGCTTGGGTCACGTCCGGCACTTCATGCTGTAGTTGGGCAACCGTGCCGCCGTCTCGGCGCACCAGCAGCCGAATGACCTCCACGGCGCGACCAATAACCTCCAGCACATCCGACGAAAGGGAAATCTCTCCTCCTCGAACTGCAATCATGCAATCTTTGACCGGACGGGCCACATCGAAGATCACCTTGAATCCAATCGTGTGCGCAGACTCTTTGAGCGTGTGAGCCATACCATAGAACCTATAGATAGTCTCCTCGTCCTTGGAATCCTCGCGTAGACGATGTAAAAGCGACTCCATGGTGTGCAGATACTCATCAGCTTCCGAAGTGAACTGCGACAGAACCTCTGCATCGAGAGTCGGTGCGAGATAGTCCGGCGCGAGCAATGCCGGCTCAGCTGGGGCCGCAGCAGGCAGAGACGGAAATAATCCAGCCACTTCACCTTTCCATTGTGCACTGACCTCCAGATCTTCAGTGCCTCCATCCGCAACAACTTTCAATTGAGCCTTGAGCGAAACCACCACTCCGCGCATGATCTCCAAAGCCTTCGGCCAAAGAGAAGCCTCTATAGACGGCGCCTCTTCCAGAGTCGATTCAACCAACGATCCCATCAAGGCTAACCCCTGATAGCCGTAGAGCGCCGACGCCCCCCTAATCTTATGCGCCCACACGTATTGCGCTTGCAGTTGTGATGGAGTTGGCATCGTCCCATCGGACGGATGAAATGCCTTCGTCAGGACGTCCAACGCCTCCGACACTTCAGTGACGAAAATATCAACAAGACCCTGCCGGTCAAATTCGGAACCCATCTCTGTCCTTTCTCACCTAGAGCATCCAAGAATGCTCCGGAAAGCCGACCTAGGCCAATTTGAACTGGGCAACGGAAGTCGTCAGCCCTTCGGCGAGTTTTGCCATGTCTTCGACGGTCGCGCGAGCCGAGTCAGTCGCCTTTTGGGTCTCCAGAGTACCGCCGGCGAACTCCTTGATCGAGCGGCCCACCTGGTCCGTTGAGGCAGTCTGGCTCACCGCGGCGCTGGCGATGGTCTTTGCCAGTTCAGACGAGCGCTGGGCAATCCCTGTAATTTCCTTGAACACTTCGCCCGTACGCAGCGCAGAAGCAGATCCGGCTTCCACCGCCTGAGTTTCCTGCTCCATGGCCACGACGGCGTCTTGCGTTTCCGTCTGAATCACTTTCACGAGATCTGCAATTTCTCGGGTGGCGCCCGTAGAGCTTTCGGCCAGCTTTCTGACCTGATCAGCCACGACGGCAAATCGAGCTCCGGCCTCTCCGGCACCGGCCGCCTCAATGGCTGCGTTCAGCGCTAGCAGGTTGGTCTGACTGGCGATATCGCGAATCGTCGACACGATCTGAGAAATTTCTAAAGATCGATCTCCCAGCGCTTTGACCTGTTTCGACATGCGTTGCACGGACGAGCGAATGCTCTGCATGTCCTGCACGGTTTCTTGCACAGCCACGCGGCCTCGCTCTGTCGCCTGCAACACTTGATTCGCAGACTCAGACGAGGCGCCGGCAGTTGCTGAGACCTGACGCATGGAAGAGGCCAACTGCTCGACCGCGTTCAACGTCTTTGTGGATTCATCCGCCTGTTGTTTTGCAGTACCTGCCATCTGTCCTGCGCTGTCTCGGAGAGTCCCAGCCGACTTGTTTACGCGTTCGGCTGCGTCTCGAACCTGTTTGAGCAGCTGTCCGAACCTGGTCACCATAAGGTTAAACCCGTCCGCAAGGTTTCCGAACATATCGGCTGTCACCTCGCCGCGCTTCGTCAAGTCTCCCTTACCGACATCCGAAACCAAGACCAGAAAACTCATCAATCGTTTTTGCATATCGTCGCGCTCGGACTCCGACGTCACCAATACCGTGATGCGATCTAGCATGGCATTGAACGATTTGGCCATCTCTCCGAGTTCATCTTTCGACCCGACCTTAGCGCGAGCCTTGTAGTTACCGCCTGCCGCCATCTGCGCGACATGCGCGACTTGGCTGAGACCGAACGCCAGATTGCGCGCCACCCAATACCCGATGCCCAACCCCAATAACACCGCGAAACCACCGCCGAGGACCAACGCCCAGGTACCGTTGCTGGCCAATTGAGCAGCCTCATCAGAAAGGTCTTTTGCGATGGCTTGCAGCGTTAAAATCTGTTCGCTATGCCGATATGTGACCTGCTCGTACGCCGGAGCAATACCCACGGTCAAAGCCAACTGCCCCATATCCTGCATTTGCTGAACCTGCGAAGCATTTAAGGCTTTGGAATCGAAGCTCTCTGCAAGCGCGGCAAGACCGGCCTCGGCTTGGACGAAGTAGTTATCGAACGCCGCTTTGAGTTCCACAAGATCCTTCGTTTCGTCACGACCTGTGCTCGACACACGCAAGAGGGTTGCTTCATACTTGGCAATCATCGTTTCAACCACCTTCCTGTATGGAGCGAGCTTGCCGACTTCCGCCCTGAAGTCTGCGGCGTGGGTTGCCTTCGCAACGTCCTGCAGACCCTTGTTATATTTGCCGGCATTCAACAACATCGTATTGAAGTCGATGAGCGGCACGGTATAGTCGACGTAAATTGCTTCAGCCTGTTGTCTGAGGCGTTCGTTCGTCCATACACCCAGCGAGGATATGATGATGATAATGAAGCTGACGATGCCGAATGCTGTCAGCAGCTTCGTCTTCGTCTTTAAGTCTTCAAACCGTTGCAAGGCATTGAATCTGGACATATAACTCTCTCCTCCTTCTAACTAGCGATCGATGCAAGCCGGTCATACACCGGGAAGAATGCCGACATTTAGCCTGTCCCCTCAAAATACGAGAGCACGGCTGAGGTTTCCAGAACCCCTCGCAACCGGTCCTCGAGTTTGACCACCGTCGACACAAAGGGAATAGTCCCTTCCCCGCCGCCGGTCGGAGCCGGCAGGAATTGGTTTTTCGAAATGGTGCGAATTTCCGGCACCGAATCCACCAAGACGCCGACCTGCCAATTCCCGTGCTTGACTACCACGGCATACTGCAACGGCGCTTCTGCCTTAAGGGCGAACATCGGCCGCAGATCGAGCAACGGGATCACGGTCCCGCGCAGGTTCGTGACCCCTACCAAGCCGGGCGGCATCCCGGGTACCGGAGTGATGGACTCCACGACGAAGACTTCCCGTACGCTTTTTAGGTCAATCGTAAAGAGCTCTCCAGCCAGAGAAATGATCGTTGCTCGGATAGTCGAGGGCCCGTTAGTCTGATCATGACTGGATACTGACGAAGGTGTCCCTTGTGCGGTCAGTGCACGATCTGCAACAGCTGAACGACGTGAGGAATCCATCGGCGTTAGCTCATCGCCTTCTTGATGGCGGCCAATAAATCTTCAGACTTAAATGGCTTGACGATATAGCCATTCGCCCCTTGCTGCTGCCCCCAAAACTTGTCACTCTCGTTGCCCTTCGAGGTGCAGAGAATGATGGGAATATTCTTGCAACGCTCATCGCTCTTCAAATCACGACATGCCTGGAACCCGTTTCGTCCTGGCATCACCACATCCATGACGATGAGATCCGGCCTCTCGCTAGCCACTTTATCTTCAAGTTTTTCAGAACTAGGGAAAGACACCACCGTGTGATTGGCCGCCTTGAGGCATCCTTCGATCAACTGCAGTTCTGCGTACGAATCATCAACGACGACAATCTTGCTCATCGTGCACACTCCTTTGGTTTACTACCTACTTTCCTCTCACGCGCTGTCAATTTAGCCTTCCAATGCTATTTCAACGGCAACACAATACTGATCGCACCAGCATAGTCGCCTTCTTTCCACCCTTCCCTTTTTGCTCCGGTCACATTGCGCTCGCCTTTCGGTGCGCCATGGCACGCTAGGCAAGTTGGGCCGACATATTCCGGAGCTATCATACGAAGGACAGGTCGATTATCTACCATCGTATTCCGCGCATACGCCTGCCCTTTGGGATGACGCGGGTCGCTGAACATCCGCAACACCTCCGCCTCAAAGTCATCTGGCTTCGTATTGGCATTCCGATAGTCGATGGCCGTGAGTTTCACACGGACACCAGTCTTTTTATAGAACTGATCCCCGACTCTCCTGGCAAACACGGCGGGACTGAATCCCTTGAAGGCGATGCCAGCCCTATTAATGACCGGTTGGGCTTCGTCTACTACTTCTTTTTCCGTTTGAACTAAGGAGAGATAGAGATTCGCCTGCGGCACGACATTGGGAATTCGCAGATCGAGATTTGCAGCTTTCCTAAACCGTACTATGATTTGACCGGCCATGTACTCGCCAGTAAATCCTTTGTAGGCCTTCGACGAGTCATTGATATTCTCCGTCTGCTCCGAGACGATGCCACGGCCGATTTTGACCAGCTCAATCAAGTGCTTCGCTATTTCCACTTCCGCCTCATTCCCCGCTCTCGCCGGCATAATCGACGCCAACGAGATCGCGGTCATTACGACTGCCACGGTCATGAGAACCTGTCTACGCACAGCCATTCCTTCTTAAGCCCTCTCGAGATGTCGTCCCGTCCGGTCGCTGCTCCGTCACAATATTGTCAATCGAGCTTGAGTGTAGCTGGTTCCTCGCTATTGGCAAGAGAATCACCTGTTTCGAAACCTCCCGAATCTCATGCCGTCATGTCTTATGGGGTCTTCACGAAGAGCCCATCATCGTCAACCACGGCACCCATTTCGCTCGCTGGATTCCAGCAACAACCATCGCTCCCACTTCTATCCACTCACATATCGGATAATTACGGCTCCGGGTCGATATCAAGTCTACGCTGCTGTGGAGAAGGATACGGAGCGCGATACGCTCATGACGAAATCGGCACATTCGAAAACACTGTTATCAAACTGCTCTGATTCACAACTTGGACAACTCGGACACCTATCGGCCTCTCTCCCATAACATATGGCGAAGGATGAGGCCTATATTGGAAGATCTGAATCCCAGCTGCGCAGCCTGTAGTACATCACTAACTCATTGGTACAGCGCCTACTCATGCGATACGGGAAATGTTTAATGGACGAACCAGTCTTGACGAACGCCATCGCATCAGCGGATCGCTCTGTCTACATGCAGATACCCACGGACAGGCGGTTGCAGGAGATCTGTGCTTGAGAACGTAGGTTTACCAATCCCGCCTGGCAAGATTTTGGCATCTGCCATAGTGTTGACCTGTTGACAAGGATCAATTGTGCGCTACGCTACTTAACGAGACACGGGTAGGAAGTCCTTTAGAAATGAGAACATGGACTCCGCTACCACTTACATTTGAGAGGGGATGCGATGACAACACACAGATTCAGTTACATCGTAGCGGCCGGACTCGTATTAGGAATGGCGTCTCCGGTATTTTCAGAAGACGGCGTCATCCTGCTTGCCCAAATTGGCAGCAAAGTCGAGCAGCGCTTAACCAGAGACCAGGCGATCGCCAAGGCCACCCAGACTAAACAGGGTAGCGTACTGAAAGCGACCCTGGAGAAACGAGACAATCAGATTGTGTGGGAAGTGAAGGTTGAAGATGGCAATCGCATGATCTCAGTCATCCGAATCGATCCAAAATTCGGTAACGTCATCGCAACCATCGATAACGCCGGTGGAAAGTAAGCTGACGCTTTCATAGTACGTATTCATAGCCGAGTGGAGAGGAGTGCCGCTTGCATCCCTCCACTCACACATCTGACATCACGCACCCGTTTCAGCCTGATCCCTTTGCCAGAGCAGCTCAGTGCACCCTTCTTTCTTTAACATCCAACGGGCCAAGACAAACAATGTATCGCTAGGCGATTCAGGAACCGCACGAGCGTCTGATCCAGAGACTCCTCCCTCCCCAACCACATACACATTCGTTCAGCCAGCCGGCAGATCGTTCTGGCCAGGTGTAACAAGCTAGATATCTTCCCGCCCCCTGGGAGAGTAAACTCCTGCAGCGGCGTCATGTTTTTCTGGCAACTGTCGATGGATTTTTCCAGACTGATCACGTGTCATGTTGTAACTGTCGGCATATTCTTGGATGTCTGCCAGGAGGCTCTAGCCAGCAGCCCTGCGATATCGAACGGCTAATTCTATATCCAGCGCAGTTCCTCTTCTAAGCGATCGGCAGACTATTGCGTCCTAATCGAATCTGAATTAAACGGCCTGACGATCCTTATCGACGAGTTCAGTTTGTCCACCGTGATTCGCGTGCCGACTCCCCTCTTCACCGACCCTCAAATGCAGAAGAGATCGCGCTCATATTCACATACTTCTCCAAGTGGTCCGCCCAGCGATCCAGTTCAGCGCCCAGCTGTGTCGAGATGAGGTCGGACTCACGAGGTGAAATGGGTGAGAGCCCCTTCCGGCCACGTACTCGGTTCAACCAACCTCTGCGAAACCCAGCCTGATCGAATAGACCATGAATGCTGGTGCCCCAAACACGACCATTCTCACTGGCAACGCCTTCCTCACTGCTCGCATTGCCTTTCCAGATTTCAGATGTTTCGATGTGAAAACACGGGCGGGCGGCTCCACGACTGGTTCGTCCCATGTGGATTTCATAACCACGAACTGGCGTGTGCTGTTCCACGTCATAAAGCAGCGACATGGCCTGAACTTGTCGGCAGATCTTCGGCGCATCAAGCTCCGTCGTCACATCGAGAAAACCTAACCCTTTTGATATCCCTCCCCCCTCCAATCCTTTTGGATCGGAGATCTCTTGCCCAAGCATCTGGTACCCCGCGCAAATTCCAACCAACTCGCCCCCCAGTTGCACATGCGAGTCTACAGCAGCCGGGAATCCTGAGGTCACAAGATAGTCGAGGTCTTCGAGTGTATTCTTGCTCCCAGGAAGAATCACGACGTCGGCTCCTCTAAGATCGTCCGGGGACGCGGCAAACCGGAGCGCTACATCCTTCTCAGCTGCCAGCACATTGAAGTCTGTGAAGTTGCTCATACGAGGAAGCAAGACCACGACCACGTTTGTGAGATCGGGCTTAAACTGAACCGATCGTGAATGTGCGAGATCCAGGCTATCTTCTTGATCTAACCGAAGGTCGCGCAGATAAGGAACGACTCCCAAGACTGACAAGCCTGTACGGGCCTCAAGTATACGGACACCATCCTCAAACAGCCGGCGATCTCCACGAAACTTATTCACGATCACACCAAGCACTCGCTGTCTTTCATGAGGCGCCAACAAGTCGAGCGTCCCGATGATCTGCGCGAAAACCCCGCCCCGATCAATATCCGCCACCAACAGGACTGCCGCATCGGCCAACTCGACAATCGGCCAATTCACTATATCCCGATCGCGAAGATTGATTTCCGCAGCACTCCCAGCCCCCTCGATCACGACACACTCATACTCCATGGCCAGTCGTGCATAACACTCTCGAACAATGTTGAAGAGTGTCTCTTTCCGCCCAAAGTATGCGAGCGCGTCCAACGCCTCGTAGACCTTTCCCTTCACGACCACCTGCGATCGCGAGTCCGATTCTGGCTTCAACAGAATCGGGTTCATGTCCACTGTCGGCTCGATCCCACAGGCCTGAGCTTGCAGCGCCTGTGCTCGGCCGATCTCCCCGCCATCGAGCGTCACGAAGGAATTTAGCGCCATGTTCTGCGCTTTGAACGGCGCGACCCGCACACCTTTTCGAGACAAGAGTCGGCAGAGCCCGGCAACAATGAGGCTCTTCCCAACATCGGAGCCGGTTCCGAGAATGGCAAGAGCTTTGGTTGGCCTACAGGAAATCGTCATAGTTTCTTCCTGCGAGTGCCTGGTGTACTACGAGCCTGCCACCGCATATACCGATTAAGCCCCTCTTTAACTGCCGTCCCAATTACCCGTCCAACGAGTTCACCGAGAATCGTATGGGTGCCACTATACCGCTGAGGAGGCCCATCTCCACTTACAACCACAACCGCATCTGTTCCCGTTCCAGTTGCCCCCGAACGGCCAGTCCAACTCTTCACCTTCGCACGCAACAGCACAGCCGTCTTGGCTTCGGTCGCCACCTGCACCATCCCGACCATTGCCGAAGCAGACAGACGCGCGTTGGTCACGAGAATCAAGTTGATTGTGCCAGGATACGTACCGTTGCAGGTGCGCTGTCTCGGTGTCACCGATTCTCCCGCCCGCACGGCATTCGAAGTCCCGACTGTGACAAACCCTTCGACCCAAATCCGGTCGTAGGCCTCTCGCACCGTAACTAAATCCGCCAGCGAGACGGCCGTCATGAGGCCGACAAATTTATCTTTGATGCCGAGCGAGATGGCCAGATTGCTCAGCGTCCTGGCAGGATCGGTGCATTGCGCGCCTGTACCCATGCCACGATCATTTCTCTCCATCGGCTTGGCCGCTACTTGATGGTTCAAGATATACCTGGCCCTCGTGATCCCCCCAGCCCTGGGAGCGGATGAGAGAACTGACCGGACGCCCCCCAGATTGACAATGAGCGTTTTTCGTCTGACTTTAAACGTGGTCTGCATCACGCGCCTGCTCGGTTCCTTCATGACTGTCTCTTCGTCAAGCAAGCACCAAGGGCTGCGATCAATCGTCGATTCTCTTTCGCGGTCCTGATTGCCACGCGAATCATCTGCATGGTCAGGCCCGGCAACGGCGAACAGTCGCGGACGAGCAGCCCCTCGGAAGCCAGACCATCAGTCACCACGCTGGCGGAGGTCCAGCCAGGAAGCTCGATCAGCACAAAGTTTGCCGCTGATGGATAGACACGTATACCTGACAAGGAACGGAGCCCTCGCACGAATCGCGACCGTTCGTTCCCCATGAATGCGCGGCTTTGTATCGCATACGCATAGTCATGAAGCACCGCGCGGGAGGCATCTTGGACCAGTGAATTTACCGACCAGGGTGGTTGCCGATCTTTTAGCCGATTCACAATCTTGCTGGCGGCAAGCACGTAACCGATCCGCAGACCGGGCATGGCATAGAATTTCGTCAGACTGCGCAGCACCACCATGCGCGGATGCTCTTTCAACATGGAGACGACAGACTGTTCCTGACAATAATCGATAAAGGCTTCATCGACGATCAACCAGCCCTGTAGTCGCTTGACAACCTCAGCAAGCTCGTACAGAGCCGACCGATTCATCACCTGGCCGGTCGGATTGTTGGGATTGCACAAAAACACGGCGTCGAATCGTGATCGTTTTACAGAGAGCTGCCGTAGAACCTCTTGCAATGGAGGACGAAACCGCTCCTCTCGTTTGGCGTGAACATACTGAACCCCACTCCCTGCATCCTTCAGCGCACGCGCATACTCTTCAAACGTGGGACCGATGACGAGGGCAGCCTTGATCGCGAGCGCGCGCGGCAACAGATGAATCAGTTCCGTCGAGCCATTGCCGACGAGGATCATATCTGGATCGACGCTGCACTGTTGCGCCAACACTTGTCTGAGCTGCCAACAATCTGGATCTGGATAGTGCACGATCTGCTTAAGCGCCGAGCGAATTGCGCGGAGCCCGGCAGTAGGAAAGCCAAGCGGGTTGATGTTGGCACTAAAATCCACGATTCGCTCAACGGAAATTCGTCGCTCCCGAGCAGCCTTGTGAACATTTCCGCCATGAGCTGGTTGGGTCATCCGTTCACCATAAGAAGCCACCCCATGCCCAACAGGACTCCTATAAGACTTGTCCAGATCATGAGCGTGAGCGCCCTGTCAATGTGAGCCCTCGTCAGGGTCTGATTCGAATCGCCAAGACATGGGCGTTCAATAGGAAGGCCGTCATAGCGATTGGTCCCACCCAGTTGCACGCCAAGTGCGCCGGCCATCGCGGCTTCCGGGCGCCCACTGTTCGGACTTGGGTGTTGTCCACCGTCACGAAGCACGATCTGCCAAGTCCGCTGCATCACGGGCCATGATCGAGAAACGATCCCCGCGGAGAAAACCAGCAAGAGTGCAGTAATGCGAGCCGGAATAAAATTCGCCACATCATCCAATCGTGCCGACGCCCAGCCAAACCACCGGTATCGGTCGTCCAAATGACCGATCATCGAGTCCAACGTGCTGACCGCCTTATACGCGAGCGCCAAGGGAGCTCCCCCGATGATCAGATAGAACAGTGGTGCAACGATGCCGTCAGCCGTACTTTCTGCAATCGTCTCTACAGTTGCACGGACGATATCGGACTCGTCCATCTCCTCCGTGTCGCGTCCGACAATCTTGGCGACTGCCGATCGCGCCTCCGTCAAGGAAACAGATTGGAGAGCCCGTTGTACAGAGACGATGTGGTCGATGAGGTCCCGCGCCGCGAGTGTGGTCCAGGCCAGCAGCACCGTAGCTGCGCTCCCCCATATAGGATCGATCGAGCTGCCGAACCAGATGAACAGCGCGCCGGACGCATAGGCTCCGACTGGCAAGGCAACAGCCAGCAGCACGCCTGCCATACGTTGTTTGGCGGAAGACAGGAGAAGTTGATGGATGCGCTGGTCGCACCAGTTGACGATAGATCCCATCCATCGCACCGGGTGTGGAAACCAGCGAGGGTCTCCGATCGCTGCGTCTAGCAGACAGGCCATCGCCAATTCGCCTCCGGTCATCGGAAGAGCACCACAGGAGCGATCACGATAAAGAGAATCTCTGCGACTTCGTTCGTCGCCCCCAGCAAATCACCCGTCACGCCGCCGAACATGCGATGAAACCAGGCCGTCGAAAGACGGACAAGAGCCGTGCCGATGAGAAGACAGCACAACGCCGCCCATGGTCCCACCAACAGCGTCAACACCAATCCCGCCGTGATAGTCGCCGCACAGAGGTGTTTCCAGGACAGATGTGCGAGGAAAGGTTTAGCCAGTCCTTCTTCCGATCTCGCATAGGTTGCATGGAAGGCCCCCATAACCATGGCCCACCGACCGACCACCGGCATGCCGATCAGCAACGCAATGTGCTCGCCCACCGGCAATGTATTGAGCCCGGCGTATCGCAGGCCGAGCGAGAGAAACAGTCCCGTTGCTCCGATTGCACCGATACGTCCATCCCGCATGATTGCCAAACGCGCCTGAGCAGTTCGACCACCGGCCAAACCATCCACCATATCGGCAAGACCATCCTGGTGGAGTCCCCGTGTGATACAGATCAGGAGGAGCATCAATACCAAACTCGTGACTTGTGGTGAGAAGATCCGCGCTAGGAGTAGGTCGGCCCCAACCAGCAGCACACCAAGGAGACAGCCTACGAGAGGATACCAACTCATGGAGGCAGCCAACTCCTCCGGCTTGGCATCGTGCGTCGAACGGCTGAGCGGAATTGCCGTAAGGAACTGCCAGGCGAACAGAAACGTTCGCAACACCGCGGTCATGTGTTACGCTCTGATACGCCTGCCTCGTCGAACGTCGCCATTTCTGTGAGGATCTTGATGGCGGCAAAGACCAAATTCATGCCGAGACAGGCGCCGGTGCCTTCCCCCAGACGAAGATCGAGATCGAACAGCGGCTTCAATCCAAGGTGCTCCAATATCGCCTGATGGCCTCGTTCGACCGACTGATGGGATGCAATGAGATAGTCTTTGCAGCGCGGTTGCAGACCCACGGCGATCAAAGCGGCAGCTCCAGCGATAAACCCATCCAACACGATCGGAATGCGAGCCGCCGCTGCGCCAAGTATCAGCCCAGCCAGCCCACCGATTTCCAACCCACCTACTTTGGCGAGCACCTCCATCGCATCAGTCGAGTCGAGCTTATGGGTATTGAGCGCACGCTGAATCACATCGATCTTGTGTGCATGACCGGCGACGTCAATTCCCGTTCCTCGACCTGTCATCTCGGAAACCGGCCGACGCGTCATCACGGCTGCAATCGCCGAACTGGCCGTCGTATTGCCGATTCCCATCTCCCCGGTTCCGATCAGGCCGATGCCATCATGAGCGGCCTCGGTGGCCAACTCGATCCCTACTGTTAGCGCTTGCTCCGCCTGCGCGAGGCTCATCGCCGATTCCACCATCAGATTCTTCGTGCCGGGCATGACCTTCTTATGAATGAGTCCTGGAACCGCTTCAAAGTCGAAGGCCACGCCGATGTCCACCACACGAACATCAATGCCGACATGACGCGCGAGAACATTGACGCCTGCGCCGCCGCGTAGAAAGTTCAAGACCATCTGAGGAGTCACTGCGGAGGGGTAGGCGCTCACCCCTTCTACCGTCACTCCGTGATCGGCGGCAAAGGTAAAGACTGCTCCTCGCGGGACCTTTGGTATCATTTCACCCGTGATCATGACGTAGCGCGCGGCCAATTCTTCCAGCCGCCCCAGGCTACCGATCGGCTTCGTTAATCGATCAAGCCGCGCCTGCGCTTGTGCCAAGAGTCGGAGGTCGGTCGGCTGAATTCGGTCAATGGTTTCGCGAGACAACATCCCTGCCACTCCTCTTACCTCAATCTCAATGGAAGTCCACTGACCACCAAATAGACTTCATCTGCCTCTGCAGCCACCTGTTGATTGATCCGTCCGGCCAGATCGCGAAATGCCCGAACTGTCTTCGTCGCTGGCACGAGTCCCAGTCCTAATTCGTTGCTTACGACCACGACACAAGCCTTCGTCCTTCGAATCGCCCGGAGTAGATCTACCGTCGCATCAGAAATAGCTGAATCCCGCAGACGCCGTCCCTTCAAATTACTCAACCATAACGTGAGACAATCAATGACAATCAATTGATAGTTCATGCTATTTTCACGAATCCATACGCCAATATCTGTGGGGACTTCCGCTGTCTCCCAATCAGATGAACGTGCGGCCTGGTGCCGTTGGATCCGGACTTTCATCTCCCGATCCAAGGCCTGCCCCGTCGCCACGAACGCTCTCGGCCCTCTCTGACCAGCTAGATCAAGCGCAGCCTGGCTCTTGCCGGACGCTGCACCGCCGAGTACGAGAATCAGCTTCGATCGCTCCTTGCGCGCCTTCTTCATGCGATCAGCCAGCCGCCTTCTTCACATCACGTTCCCACAGAAATTCCGGTTCCCCCTGAGTCTTGGCTGCCCAACGTGCCAGAACAAACAAAGCATCGCTCAGACGATTCACAAACTTGATATTCACTGCATCGACCGGCTCCTCATGCGAAAGATGCACGCATACCCGCTCCGCCCGGCGACACACCGTCCTCGCCTGATGCAAAAATCCCGATACCTTTCCCCCTCCGGGCAGAATAAATTCTTTGAGTGGAGCCAAGTCTTTTTGACAGCGATCGATAACCTTCTCCAGCTTCGTCACATCTTTCTCTGTCACTTGAGGCATGTTCTTAAATTCTTGGCCAGGGGCTGTCGCAAGAATCCCACCAAGATCGAACAGTTTGTTCTGGATCCACCGGAGATCTGCTTCGAGTTGTTCTGCCTGCACATGACTCCCTACCATCTCGGCATTCATCACCCGCACCACCCCGACCACCGCATTCAGTTCATCGAGGGTGCCGTAGGCCTCGACTCTCAGACTGTCCTTCCACACCTGCTGTCCCCCGGCTAGCCTTGTTTTTCCCGCGTCCCCGGTCCTTGTGTACACCTTCGTGATGCGCATCGCCGTTGCTCCTATTACCCTGTACCTTTATTCCCCATGACTCGTAGTGAATGAGTTCCTCAATCGGAATCCTCGCTCGCCACCCTGCCGTTTCCAGCTCTGGCCTCGCCGCGAAGTCTGAGACATAGCCGAGACAGAGATAGGCCAATACTTTAACCGGCCTCGGAATACCCAGCACCTGCTTCAAGGCTCCATGGTCCAGAATGCTCACCCACCCAACCCCAATACCTTCCGCTCGTGCAGCCAGCCAGAGATTTTGAATGGCGCAACAGGTGCTATACAAATCTGTATCGCGCACCGTGGAACGGCCCAGCACATGAGGGCCGCCCCGCTGACGACTGCAGGTCACGCCAATATTGACCGGCGCTTCTTCGATCCCTTCGAGCTTCAGACTCCGATACAGTGCCGCGCGAGCGCCTTCATAACGCATCGCCGCCTGAGCATTCGTCTTCTGGAACAGTTGCTTCACTGCCTGCTTCGTTGCGCGTTGACGGATGACCACAAAGTCCCACGGCTGCATAAACCCGACGGACCCGGCGTGATGCGCCGCGGTCAAAACCCTCGCAAGAACATCGTCCGCGATCGGTTTTCGTAAAAAATTGCGGCGGACATCTCGCCGTTCGAAGATCACACGGTAGACAGCCGCCCGCTCAGGGTCCGAAAACCGCCCGTTATCGTGGATGGGGATGTCAAGCGGCAGACTCATATTACATCCCCTGAACAGAGGCTCATGACAACGATCATGGGAAATCCCTCACCCGACATCAGTCCGACTCATCGGCTTGCTGGAAAACGATTCGAGCTCGTCCGCAACAACCATCTTCAGACAGACAGGACAGAGGCAATCTTGAAAACGAGCGGCAATCCAGTCCATCTGCTGTTCAGTAATGCCGACTTTCCCACACCAGCATTGATATCCGCCACACTCGAACGACTGGCGGCAGTTCTCACAGGTCTTGTTAACCGGCCCCTTCAAAACTCCACCCCCGGTTGCGCCTTCACGCCTTTTTGAAAGGGATGTTTGATCTGCTTCATCTCCGTAACGAGATCAGCCTCTTCAATCAACACCTCTTTGGCGCCGCGGCCGGTGATCACGACATGCTGCATGGGAGGCCGGATGCGAAGAACCGGCAATACGTCTTCAACTCGTACATAGCCATGCTGAAGGGCAATATTGAACTCGTCCAGAATGACCATTGCATAGGACGGATCGTGCAAGAACCCGCAGACCGCCGCCCAGGCCTGTTGAGCGAACTTCGTATCCCGCTCGCGATCTTGGGTTTCCCAGGTGTATCCTTCGCCCATACGGAGAAAGGTGACACGATCGCCAAAGGACTTCAGCGCCCGTTCCTCTGCCGTATCGATTGCACCCTTGATGAACTGCACCACTGCGACCTTCATGCCGTGTCCGAGACAGCGCAAGGCCATACCCAGCGCTGCCGTGGTCTTCCCTTTGCCGGCACCAGTATAGACAATCAGCAGGCCTTTTTCTTCTTGCGCCGCCTCAATACGTCGATCCACTGACGCCTTCAACCGCTCCATCTTAGCTTTGTGCTCGTCCTGCTCGGTCACGTCATACCTCCAAAACACACAGATGGATAGCTGCCTGTTCGGCGCGCAGAGGCGACCAACGCGCTAGCTACCTGTGGCTGACTCGCAAAATGGAGATGGGTATACAGTGCCAACGCGTTGCCAGCAACGAGCCCGTCTATCCCCTTTGACTCCTCCCGCGCGTCACGAAGTACACAGGCGTAGTTGAGTATTCCCTTTGGAACAAGCGTGGAGTAATGAAACTCATGCCCGCGTGCGATGGTGCCAGCGGCACCGAGTATGCAGTCGTGCGAAAGTTCCACCGTCCTGTACCCCAAAGTCAAACCCGACTTCTGCATGACCGTTTCAGCGGGAAACAGCCCAACCATTTCATGCGATGTGCCAGTAAAATCTCGGATAGCTTGCGTGAGATACATCATGCCACCACACTCGGCATAGATGGTTCCACCCCGCTCAGCAAATTTTCTGATTGCCGTTCGCATTGTGACATTTCCGGCCAGCGCCGCGCCATGCAGTTCTGGATAGCCGCCGCCGAAATACAGCATATCCACCTCGGGCAACACCTGATCGTTCAATGGAGAAAATTTCACCAATTCAGCCCCTGCTGCTTCAAGCAACTCTAGATTGTCGGGATAGTAAAAGCAAAATGCCTGATCCTGCGCCACGCCGATTCGAACCGTACGACCCTGCTTACTCATCTCAGGCTGCGGTGCCACCGCCGACAACTCACTGCACATTTGAGTCAGTCTCTCGACTCCATTCAGATCGATCGTCTCTATCGCCGCCTTCGCAAGCAAACCGTAGAATTCGCCAGTCCCCTTTTCCATCGCCATCACGAGTCCGAGATGGCGATCGGAAATCGTCACCGCCTGATCTGGCCGCAGATAGCCCACCGCTACCACATCGGTCTCTTGCTCCACTGCTTCTTTAAGCAGCTTGTAGTGCCCCTCACTGCTGACCCGATTAAACAGCACACCGACCACCCGTACGGCCGGATCGAACTTCGCATACCCCGACATCATGGCCGCGGAGGAACGGGCCATGGCACTCCCATCGATGACGAGCAGCACCGGTGCATCCAGTTGCTTCGCCAGCTCAGCCGTACTCCCAATCTCGTTCACCGGCGAACTGCCATCGAACAGCCCCATCATCCCCTCGATGATGGAGAGGTCCGCACCAGTTGCGGCTCGCGTAAAGATGTCTTGATTGACGGCCTCCCCCAACATCCAGCCGTCCAGATTGCGTGACGTCCGGCCGGTCACGGCGGCGTGATGACTCGGATCGATGAAGTCTGGCCCTGCCTTAAAAGGCTGAACCTGGCGGCCCCGAACCTTTAGTGCCGCCAGGATCGCCAAGGTGACCGTCGTCTTGCCGACGCCGCTATGGGTGCCGGCGATGACCAATCGTGGATAAAGATTCATGGAATATCAAAGGGGCATGTCAAAATTCATTCTCACGCCTCCAAAAACAGACCGGATAGTAGTTCCAAAGTATAAAATCTCCTCATACTTCTCATTAAACAAATTATCAACACGGGCATAGACCTGAATCTGCTTGCTGACATCATATGTTCCGGACATATTCCAAACATAGAAGGAACCAATTGATCCAGTATTACCGACATTGTTATATCGTTGTCCGACGAATCGACCCTCAAGGTTGGCCCTCAGCCCTTCGATCGGTTGGTAACTCAGGATAGTCGACCATTGATTGAGCGGCCACTTCGGCAGGCGCGTGTCCTGGCCGTTGGTTAAATCATTCGTGAGTGTGTATGTGTATTGAAAGTGCAGATCCAGCCCCTTCACCCACGGCTGATCTCGAGCAAGTTTGAAGTTCGCACTCGCCTCCATCCCGTGCGCTCTGGCTAGGCCAACATTCAAGGCACAAAACCCGAATTGGGTAAAACCACAGGCAACCGGATCACTCACTGACAAGATGAGATTGCGATAACGCGTCCAGAAGTACCCGGCACTGAGGACCACTCGATCATTGAGCAAGGATTGATCGACCCCCACGTCCCACCCTTGACTTTTTTCCGGTTGCAAGTTGGTATTACCGAAATCTGGGAAGAATAATTGGTTGATGGTAGGGGCACGGAATCCCGTCCCATAGCTCCCGCGCAGCTTGGTGCCGGTTTCTTGGTGCAGATAGCCGGCCGTCACACGATAGGTCGTCGCGCTTCCGAAGACATTGTATTCGTCCTGCCTAATGCCTGCGGTACCGAACACACGGTCCCAGAGATTCAATTTGGCGTCGGCAAACCCTGCATTGCTACTCACGATCTTGTTCGGAACCGTCGTCGTGCCATTGATGAGATCGAAATTCTCGCCCTGTTGTTCGCGGAACTGGTAGCCAGCCGTCAATAACAGGGGCTCGACTACCTGAACATTGTGCTGCCATTCGATTCGGTTGCTCGTCGTTTTGATCTGGGAGTCCTGCGGGAAGGGTGTCTCATCAAGGCCAGTGACGAGATTGCGCGCAATCGTTCCCGTTTTTGAGACGAGATTCTGGGTTGCACGGGACATGGTCAGCTTTTGCGACCACCAATTGGTGATCGGCTGTGTATAGTTCCCCGCGTAAACATATTCGGTACTATTAGTTTTCTCGCCAAGAGAATCGAGGGGAGCATTGAATTGATTCGTCACAGGATTAAATCCAAAATTATCGAAGTTCACGATTCCCTTCATCCACCGGAAACTAAATTCCAATCGCCCATCCTTGGGGAGGTCAGCTCCGAGCCGGACGGATCCTTGCCAGTTGTGGTATCCATCTCGCTCAGCCGCGCCACGCCGATAATTGATGGCCGAGAAGCTGGCCGTGTCCCAGCGGGAGATCGAGCCGGAGAAATCCACAGGTCCTTTCTTCCCGGCCACGTTGGCACCTTCACGAATCGTATTGAAAGAGCCGTATTCAGAAAAACCAGAGATGTTCGGCGTATCACGCCCTCGTTTCGTAGTGATGTTGATCACTCCTCCCATGGCATCCGATCCCCACAGCATGCTCTGACTCCCCCGCAAGATCTCAATCCGCTCGATGTTGTCGGTCGTCAAATTCGCAAAATCATAGCTGCCGATCGTAGCGCTATTAACGATCGCTCCATCGATCAGGACGAGCGTTTGCTCCGGCGTTCCCCCGCGCATCCGCACATCGACGTTTGTCCCCGGCCCTCCGCTTTGGAATACCGCGAGCCCCTGGGCCCAGCGAAGCGCCTCGGCAACGGTTTTTACCTTCCGCTGCTGCATTTGCTCTTCGGTAATAACTTCGACCGCGCTGGTCACCTGAGTAACTGGGATCGGAGTCTTTGTTGCGCTGACCACGACCTCGCGGGTTTCGATGACATCCGTTTGATCAGCGGAAGCCACTTCGATGTCGGGTGCAGCATGGACGGGATAGCTCAGTGCGAACAGAGGAAGCAAACACCACCAGGCACGACAAGAACGAACAAACCACGCCATAACGAACCTCCCTTGTGCTCGAAGGGTTGAGTTAAATCAACTGCGGGATGGGTTTCCTGACTTGCGGATCGTCGCGTCTCTGCGCCTTCCCATGCGTCTGTGCGCACAGTGGCATTCGTGCAGAGTAACTCCCCGCTTACAGTGGCGGCACCGTGATGGACTTGCACCATCTTCCCCGTCACCCGCGTCGCTTCTCCAAAACACTCTTTCCTAAAAAATTGACCGTCCCCCTTGTACTGCACAAGCCCGGCCGGGGACAGGACCCTGGCTGCCTTCTAGCAGGAAGCTGAAAAAGCCCGCCAGCAGCGTTCTCGCATCGTTCAGACCCTCAACGTACCCCAGAGGGTACGCCTCGGCCCCTCACTCGCTGCGGCCTTGCTGGTCGGACTTTTTGAACTTCCTGCGAAATCTCCACCTACTTTCGAGCGAATCCCATCGACATCGTCACGCGCGGCCTGCCCGTCTGAGGATGGGCATCGACAACCACGTCGCATCCATAGACTATCCGAAGGACATCCGGACGAATGGTCTCCTCCGGCGAACCGATGCGGCAGAGCCCGCCTTCCTTGAGCATCAGCACACGATCGCAATATTGACTCGCGACATTCAAGTCGTGAGACACCAAGACCACCGTCAACCGCGCTCCGCCCTTAGTCGTGCGACGAGCGAACAAATCTCAATCTGGTGATTGATGTCGAGAAATGCCGTCGGTTCGTCGAGCAACAGAATTTTCGGCTCTTGAGCCAAGGCTCTGGCAATCATGACTCGCTGCCGTTCGCCTCCGGATAAGTCGGACACCAGCCGATCGGCCAGCGATAAGACGTCAGTATCGACCATGGCTTGGTGTGCAGAAGCGAGATCGTTCGCAGTCTCGTCTCCGATTCCCATACTCCACCAGCGCGGGGTCCGATGGGGAAACCGTCCCATCAACACAGTCTCGGCCACGGTAAACGGAAATACTTGTACGTACTCCTGCGGCACGACCGCAACCAACCGCGCAATATCGGCCTGGCTCCGTTTCTGAATCGAGAGCCCACCCAGTAGGACATTCCCTTCACCGACCGGCATGAGCCCGGACAAAATCTTCAACAGCGACGATTTCCCGGACCCGTTCGGTCCGACAACACCTAGAATTTCTCCTGCATCGACATGGAAGGAGAGATGGTCCAGTGTCCACATTCTTTCCCGCCCTTCCATCGTTCGGTAACGAAACGACAGTTCCTCGACTTCGATGGCAGGACCGTCCACAGGCAACCAGGACTGCATGGTTTCAATCCGATCGGTCTTCATCTCACAACATTCGGTCTTTTCGCCAGAGCAAGAGATAGAGAAAGAATGGGCCACCGGTAAGCGCCGTCACGATGCCAACCGGTATTTCAGCCGGGGCCATGATCGTCCGGGCTATCGTATCGGCCACAGCGAGAAACATGCCCCCCACCAACGCTGAAGCCGGAAGCAGCAATCGATGGTCCGACCCGATGACCAGCCTTACGGCGTGCGGGACAACCATGCCGACGAACCCGATCATGCCGCTCACCGACACGATCGCACCGGTCAGGAGTGCCGTGAGGGCAAAGAGCCGTTTCTTTATCCCCTCGGTCTCTACGCCCAGTGAACGAGCCGTTTCCTCTCCCAATGTGAGCATGTTTAACGACTGGGCCTTGTGCATGAGAATCACAAGGACAAACACGACGTAGAGGAGAAAGATACCCAAGGCCGGATAGTTAGGCGCTGTGAGCGATCCCATCAGCCATGCCATAAGCCCTGCTGAGCGATTCGGCTCCATAATCGAGGTAATGAACATGATAAAGGCCGTCAGAATGGCATTCAAAATTACGCCCGCCAGCAGCAAACTATGAATCGGCAGCCGGCCTTTTGACTGAGCCAATCGATAGATCAATAGAAGCGATAGCAGTCCTCCTGCAAATCCAAACAGCGGCAGCATAGGCAACAGGATCAAGGTGGAGCCGATCCCAAACAGAATGCCCACCGAGACGCCTAAAGCGGAGCCGCTCGATACTCCCAGCACATAGGGGTCGGCCAAGGGATTTCTCAGCAACGCTTGAAGCGTCACGCCGACCGCCGCCAGGCTGGCTCCCACAAGAAACCCCATGAGCACTCGTGGCAAACGAATCTGAACCATGATAATTTCTGATGTTCCCAGGCTCGTTGAATCCACCTCGACTCCACGCACCATATGCGCGATTGCCGTTGCGACCGTTCCCACGCCGACCGAGGTGGCGCCGAATTGCAGACAAAGTATCAGCACAACCATGCACGCCAGTAGCAGGCTGCCGATTACCGTCACCCATCGATGAACGGTCAACACCGCACCGGCATTCGCCCATGATGAGGCTAGATCCGTCATCTCCTGCTCACGTTACTGTTCGGCTCGACTGCCCGACGGACTGTTCGGGTGTAAAATCTCCGCAAGCGCTTCAAGCCCCCGAGCGATCCGCGGACCAGGCCGATTCAACCAATCGGCGGAGATCTGATGAAGGCGACCTCGCTTTACGGCCGTCATCGTCGTCCATTGGCGCCATGTCTGCTGTTCACTCTCCGAGATGCCTTCCGCTTTGCCGACAGGAAACACCAGTATTTCTGGATCCTCTTGAAGCACAGTCTCCATGCTTAGTCGCGGATAGGGAGTTGCGCTCTTCGCAGCCACATTGGCTCCTCCCGCCATTCCAATCAGCTGATCAATGAAACTTCCAGGCCCGACGGTGATGAGGGGTTGACTATTCAACACATAGAGCACCCGCACTGGAGCCGCTCCTTGGATACGCTGTTGAATTGCAGCTACCTGCTTCCGGAGCTCCATGGCCACTGCATCGGCTTTCGGCGATCGCCCCACAATGCGTCCGAGTGTTTGGATGTGGGCAAAGATCCCCTCGACATTCTTGTCAGCCAAAATAAACACGGGAATCTTCAACTGCTCAAGCTTGACGATGACATCGGGCTTGAGAAAATCGTTAGGCGCCACCACTAAATCAGGCTGGAGTGCCACCAGCGACTCCAAGTTCGGATTAGAGTAGCCCACCTTCGGCTTCTTCAGCGCTTCAGGCGGGTAATCGCAAAAGTCCGTGACGCCGACGAGCTGCTCTCCCGCCTCTATGGCAAACAACATTTCGGTAATGCTGGGCGCCAGCGAGACGATCCTCGTGGGAGGCTTGGCAAAATACATGCGTCGACCTGCGTCATCAACGTAGGCTCGCGCCGATACGTGCGCCATGAACGGCATGCCGGTAAGAATGCCCTGCTGTCGACGTGTCATGCCCGAATTTTCATCGTCTGTATTCGCAAAAGTTGTCGTGGCAACGATGAGCATACTTACTGCTATCAGCAGCCCAGCCCACCATCGACTACGCTGTGAAAATGTACGCAAATAAAAAATCCCCAAGGCCTGGCAGACCCTGAGGATTGCACCCGCAACTCATCCTCGCCAATTCCCCAGCCCACGAGGGAACGTCGGTCTTGGGAACCTACCAGAGGATCGCCATTCTGTTGCGGCGAACGATCTCGGACCATCTGCCGCGTTCTCGGCGTGAAACGATTCTCAACGTATTACAGTAAATACGCTTCCGGTCGTTCACACGCCTTCGGCCTTGCATCTGATCCGATCTCCTTCGCCTCACGACGAAGGGATCCTTTGGCAGGCTCCCGTTCCTGGCAGGTATTCTGGCTCATGGTTCACCCTACTCCCCGTGCCTTCCCATCTGAAGCCGTATAACGTGAAGCGTTATTCGTTACTCGTGAAGAAATTCTCCCCACGTTTAACGCTTAACGGACAGCGTTTAACGTCTCAAAGACAGTGGCATTTACGGGTTTCGTCCCCATTTACAGCGGCGGGACCGCGAGGGATTTCCACCCTCTTCCCTTACCCAGGAGTCACAATGTGGAGGGCACTCTAGGAGACCGGAAAGAAGTTTGTCAAGTTCATTAATGTCCGTCGGCTCCGCCCCTGCTCATATTCTGACAGGTGCACATTCCTACCCGTCGATAAACAAAGCAAAAGACCAAGGATTTCCAGATCACCTCCCGGCATAGCCTTTGCTCACCTTTAAAGTAGGTGACTCACACGAATAGGCTACGAGATTACATGAATTGCCGGCCCACCATGCAACTTCTACTTACGTATCTATGAAGCACCTGATCATTGGCGTTGTCCTGCTCTGGGCTCTCTTCCAGTTATCGAGCCTCATCTGGTCCTCGAAGGGGCAGCCTCCCAGCGCTACCTTCACCAGACTTTTGGAGCCACCACAGCACCGTCTCATCGGTCCCAATGAGAATGGCTACTTCTATCTCCTCGGCTTTGCTGCAGCCGCTTCTCTCGATCCGGCTAAGGTAGGCCATGAGATCTGGCTGGAAACCTCAGCCGCTCCAGGCGCTAGCGATTTCAACTACGACAAGCCGGGTCGCTCCGAACTACAGATTCAGCTTCCAATGGAACAGATCCTTCCATCCTGGAACTCCGAGAATCCAGTGAGTGAATTCCGGAATATGCATACACGGCTTCAGCCTGTGAGCAGCCTTGACCACACTTTAATAACGCGGTACGAGCGCTGGCTCGCGATGCCCTTCGAGGATATGGGATTTGGGCGCCGCGGCACGCCTCGCTTTGTAGAAATTTTTGTTGGCCACCGCCTCTATGTCGCTGACGGGTTTTCTCACCAGACAGCCTTGGGCATGCAGCGCCTGAAGAAGGATATGGACACGTGGCGAAACGTACTGCGAGCCGCAACGACCATTGCCACCAAAGTCATGGCGCAAATCGTCATCACCGATGATCTCCGCCTACTCTCAATTTTGATGTCGCAGCCCGTCGTCAACAAGACTGTGTTGGCGATGACCCCCAACGTGGCCCCTCCACTTACTGCGGCAGAATCATCGCTCCGCTGGCCGCTTCAACATCAATTTACACTCGGTGTCCAGGGCGATCGCATAGGCGAACGTACCAGAGAGAAGCAACCTGAATCCCTCGATACACACGAACAGTGGTTGGCGAGCGCTGCCCATCTTCCCAAACAGGCGTTTCGCCAGATCTCACATCCTCACGGGCGCTCGTTCCTTGGAATCCCGTTACAGACGCGAGAAACTTGGGAAATGTATGCGACGTACTACGACGCGATGATCCATGCGGCAGAAGCAGGGCAGGGCAGCTTGCCAAAGCTTCATCAACTCGCAGGTACCACACCTCAAGGCATCGTGGAAAGTCTCGTCAACCCACACTCCTTCGAACCGGACTGGGATCCCTTCCACTATCAACTGCGGGAAACTGATGCCAGATTACGACTCGCCTCGCTGCAGGTCGTCTTGCGGCGCCCGAGCGCACAGACCACCGTGCCGAATCGACTCGCGCACGTCGGCTCGTCCTACTACGATCCATTTAGCGGATTACCCATGTTGTGGAGCCCGACGCAAGAGAAGATCTATAGTGTGGGAAAAGACCGATACGATGACGGTGGCGACTCGAGCTTCGATATCAGCGTGCCTGCAATTGTCTCCCTCGCGCCCGGACCTAAAGAATCGCCGGTAGCTGCTCCACCCCACCGCTCTATCCGTCACTAGCCCTTCACGGCAATAGGCGATCACTCCGTAGGATGCTCAAAAAGTCCGTTCAGCAAGGCCGCAGCTTCTGAAGCAGGTTGAGGTTGAGGTCAAGGTTGAGCAACGATCAGATTCTTATTCTCAGCCTTAACCTGAGCCTTAACCTTCCAGAAAGCTGGCGGGCTTTTTCAGCATCCTACCGGTCTCGATAGCACAGCTTGAGCACTAAGATTGCCCCTGTCAGAAGCAACGTAATGAAATTGGTCAGAATGATCGGCCAGGAATGCAGGACCAGTCCATATAGAAACCACAGGCAAGCGCCGGCTGAGAATATGGCCAGCATGCCCAGCGATACATCCCCCGCAGACTTTGAGGCCCACGTCTTCTGTAGCTGAGGTCAGAAGGCACAGGTCGTCAACGTCCCCGCTGCAAATCCCAGTAGATCGAGTGCCGTCATCATAAGTCACCCCTCAGCTCACCTGACACTCCCATGCTACAACGGCCTGCTCCGTCAAACCTGCTTGTCAAGTCGAATGGCTCTGTGATACATTTCGACATTCGTAAACTTATATCGATACGACTAGATGAAGGAGTGTACCCGTGGCATTCACCTGCGATCTCTGTAACAAACGTCGCCAATCCGGTCATAATGTCAGTCATGCCAATAACAAGACCAAGCGAATCTTCAAGCCCAACCTCCAACCAGTCCGAGCCCTGATCGACGGTCAGCCCAAACGCATTCGGGTCTGCACACGCTGCCTCCGCAGCGGCAAGGTCCAAAAAGCCGTTTAGCAAACCGTGAAAACTCGCCTATCCCTCTACGGGGCCGACCACAAGACACGACCGCTCTGATCGGACAGCTTCACGGCAAACTGACCATCAGGAGAGAGGGCCAGTTTCCGTTTCCCATCACGGCTCGTCAGCACCAGACCTACCTCGCCATTCTTATCGAGGCCTAATCCGGCTCGCGCCTTTCCATTCGTATCCAGCAGGAGAAACTCTTCAGCATTCACCACATTGGTTTTCTGCGCCTTGACGGATGAAGGAGTCAGCCACCAGCCACTGAAGGCCCCACCTATGGTACTTCCGACCAATGTCACGACGACCAAGAACCCAAACTGCCCTCGGCTCACAATGCCTCCTTTCTGTAATCCACAAGTCCTATCAGTCTTATCACGCGTGCTACAGCCTCAATTCGACTTCCCGTGGATTGTGTACAGGCCCCCAATAGATCTTTGGCTTTCAGAAGCTCACCCATGAGATAAAAAAAAGGACTTGGAAGCGCAGGCCTCTCAAGTCCTCCATTTCTTACGCAAGACGCTTCACGCCTCACGTTATCACGTCTTGGTTTGGAGCGGGCGATGGGATTTGAACCCACGACAACTAGCTTGGGAAGCTAGGACTCTACCACTGAGCTACGCCCGCTCGCTGAGGTTTGACGCGCACTTACGATTTCGGCTCCGACCGCAACAGCGGCAGGTGTTATTACGGTGTTAGCCCTGAAGACATGCAGCTTCGCACGCGGCGTTGTGCAGGTCTTCCGGCTCGATCGTATTATACCGCCGATGCATGCGGTCTGATTTGTGGCCGACGATTTTCATAGCGGTGGCGGTATCCACTCCTGCTCGTCTGAGATTCGTACTGGCCGTATGGCGGAAGTCGTGGACTCTCAGGTTCGTAATCCCCGCCCGTTGGCAGGCAGCCCTAAATCCTGTCCCGATCCGCTGAATCCCCTTATCCTTATACAGGAACACCCGATTGGTGTCCAGCCGTCGTTCAGTCCATAATTCCACAAACACATGATACACCGCCGGTGTCATCGGTACCACGCGAACCTCTCCATTCTTGGTTCGTCGCAAGGTAAACTCCTTCCGGCGCAGGTCTACGTCAGACCATTCCAAGTTCAATAACTCTCCCCTCCGTGGCCCCACATCATAGGCGACCGTGAGCAGCCGCCGTAAGTGTGGAGCGAGCACGGCCTTCAGCCGTTCCCATTCTTCAGCGGTGGCAATCCGGTCCCGCTCATTGTTGGGGTTCGGCTTCGGCACATGGGAGGCCGGGTTGTCGGTTAGGAGACGGAACTGCGGACTCCGCGCCACATTGAACATGTGGGTCAGGGTCATGTGATCATGGTTGATCGTCTGCATAGAGACGGGCACGCCAGAATCTTCTCGCTTCCAACCACAGGCCGTACAAGCTTCTCTTGTCACCATCTCCTTACACATGCCGCACTTCACCCGTTTGTATTGGACTCGCTGTGCTCGATACGCGGTCACATCTTCGGGCGTAATGGCACCCAGCGGCTTCTCACCAAAGAACCGCACGAGATTTTCAACGTAGAGCTTCCGAATCGCATAGCCCCTCAGTCTCTTGACTGCTTCCAGACCAAGATACTGTTTTGCCCACTGGCGAAATGTGACAGATTGCGCACGGGCCTTCCCAGGGCTTGAAATCTGCCCTGTCAGGAGCTGAGTTTTGAGAATCGCCTCTTGCTGTTTCGCCACCGTCTTATTGAGCGACCCAACCTTCCAGCGTTTCAGCTGCCCGCCTCCCCCACTCGCCAGTTTCAAGGCTTCCCCGTCATCCAGCACAGGAAACTCGACATAGTAACTGTCCTTCCGTTTGGTCAGTCCCATAGGACTACCTGCCTTTCTGTGGCCTTCGTGCCACTCCAACCAATTGGTTATTGGGAGCGGCGCTTAAGTTGATCGGCGAAGTATCTGCGGTCGGTGTCGTTCCCATCAATGAGGAGGACAGAAGCGGTGGATCATTCGGGGTTTGGAGACATTGCCCGGTGTTCCCAGCGTGAAATGCGCGCGGGGAACTCTATCCCACCTTTGCGGCTGTGTATGTAGGTCCAGTTTTACAAATGTGCGGCACAGCCCAAGCAAAAGCATCGTCAATTATTTGTCCGACACGCTTCTTGGCAAGTTTCGTAGGACATTTCTTACTCCACTACTAGAGCAGTTCTTACTTACCAACGACGCATTCCTGTCCATAATGCGGGCCACCTGCGATCGTACCTCACCTCAACCGGAGGTTTGACGCCATGCTACCGATTGAAGAAGCGATTGTTGAGAAGCTGCGGGGTGGTCCATGCTCCCTAGACGATGCCGTTACCCACCTTTCTAGTTTCAGTACTGGAGAAATATTTGTCGCTATTGATCGGATGTCGCGGGACGGACGGTTGTTGCTTCGCCAGCTCGGGTATTCGACTTATCGGCTCTCACTTGGCTCACAGTCTGGGTATTCAAGCTTTGCTTCATGACGAGGGCTGAATTGGAAGAGTGGAAAGGAAGGTCCACGCCAGGGGTGCAAGCCCGATTAGTCTGGCAGTGAGAGTTCAAGCACCACGCAATCAATCCGCCGAGATCGGTAGAGATCGTGCCCGGATCGGCCATCGTCGGCTTCTACAGCGGATATTTGACAGGCAAGCTCTAGCCGCCGAAAATCTCCACAAGTCCCTGCAATGTCAATGGCGCATTCCCCTCTGACCAACCCCCTAGACGGCTCAAACCACCGATCACTGCCACGGCGAGACAGCGAGTATCGGGCCATTAGAACATGGAAGATGGTGATGGTTGCAAAAGGATTCTGGCTGATGGGTACCATCTGCATCGCGGCTCTTGGTGGCTGCGCGCAATCGGAGCATATAGCCGGTTATGGAAAGGCCGAACCGTCCGGGTTCCTGAAAGACTATTCAAAGCTCCATGCAGCAGTGAACGACACTGATGCGACGCTGGTGTACTTCACGCCGGACATGGCCAAGTTTAAATCCTACGCGAAGGTCTGGCTGGAGCCGGTGCAGGTCTGGCGTGGGGAAAAGTCTGACGCGAAGGATCTGGATGAGAAGGATGCCCACAACCTGTCCCATTTCCTCTGGTCACGCCTCGATGAAGAATTCCGCAAGGACTATATGATGGTGCAGGAGCCAGGGCCTGGCGTGATGCGACTGCGTGTCGGCATTACCGAAGCCGGCAAAAACATTCCGGTGCTGGATAATCTCACCACCGCGCTCCCGCTCTCCCTGGCGTTATTCAATGCGAGGAAATTCTTCGGCGGCGCCCAGTTGTTTGTCGGCACGGCGACGATTGAAGTGGAGGTGACCGACACTCAGACTGGGGAACTGCTGGCCGCCGCAGTTGATCGCCGGGGAGGCGGCAAATATGCCTGGAAGTCGCTGCATCGCTGGGGCGATGTCGAAGCGGCCTATACCTATTGGGCCAAGAAGTTTGCCTGGCAAGCCTGCATGATGCGCGTCGAGTTCACATGCGAGATGCCGGAGGAATAGCGATACCGTTTGAATTGATGGTTACCCAACAGTTGAACCCGCGTTGAACAGCCGTTAGTTAGGACTGTCGAGGTTACTTAGGTGGCGTGCCTGATACGGTGAGGACCCTGATCGAGGTATACCGCTGACGCAGAAGTCCAGCGAGGCAAAGAAGCGGAGACGCCTGAACTGGAGCGGCAAGACTTGAAGCGGCGATGCCTATTCCGAGAAGATCATCAGGAGCTGTCCCGATCCGCAAAAAGATTGGCTCGTGCATCCACGAGCCGCGCACGAACAGATCAAGTACAAGATTGTGGCGAAACAGAAGTAAGAAAAGGGGGCGCTGTCATGAACTTGATGCGCATAGGGTTGATTCTAGTGCAGCTTGGGGTACTGGTAACGGTGGGTTGCGCGAGTCACCCTCCATTTCCAGAATCTTCCTTAACGGGAACGATCGTGGAGGTGAAGGTTGGTGAATCCATCACACCAAAGGAGATCACCGCCAAACAAGGCGACGAAATACGGTGGGTCAATACGACCAGCGCCACTGTGGACATCTCTTTTGAAAAATCTCTGGATGGCGCCATCTCCTGTCAGAAGGGGTTCCTATCCGAAGGATGGGGTTATCTTTTCGGAGGTTCAGAGCCCGAGTTCCTCATTATCGCGAGGCTGCACAGTCGTGACCATGTCAGTCTCTGTTTTTCAACCCCAGGGACGTACACATATCATGTGCAAGGGGATAAGGCAGCGACGGGCCATGCGATTAGGAGAGCTGGCACTGTCATGATCGAATAGTCGTGGCGCGCTGACTTCTGTCTTGGGCATACCCTCGACTCATCATGTCCCAACAGATCCAAGATGCAAAATGTATCGCCCGCACCAAGACGGCCAGAAAACGCGCCGGCTTCTCGCCTCTGCGTTCCCTTTCGTGTTCTCTCCTCTTCGGGTCTCTTGTTACCTCCCAGGTTATCGCCGCCGACTACAACGGCAGAGTTGTAGCGATACTGGACGGCGACACCCTCGAAATCCTGCACGACCAACACCCTGAGCGTGTTCGACTCAGCGGGATCGACTGTCCTGAGAAGGGCCAGGCCTTCGGTAACCGAGCGAAGCAGGCTACGTCAGCGTTAGTCTTCGGGAGAGATGTCATTCTCCAGACCCACGGCCAGGACAAGTACGGGCGAACATTGGCTGACGTGTTCTTGCTCGATGGCACCAACGTCAACCACGAACTGATCAAAGACGGCTGGTGCTGGTGGTATCGGAAGTATGCGCCGGGGGATACGCTGCTGGAAGAGTTAGAGAAGGAAGCGCAAAAGGAAAAGGGGTCTTCGCGCATTCGAGTGGGTCATTCTGTGGTCCGATCCTGCATGATCGCCTTGCCTGATGCGGCATTCCTGGCGTTCTCTCCCGCTTGAAACTGGTACAGGTTCTGGAACAGAGTCACCGCATGCATAACCCCACATCCATTCGTGCCCTCTTCTCGCTGCCGGGCTTCGTGGCGGCCGCCCATCTCGTCGGCGTCTTCGGGGACCGCTACGCCAGAGTGCTGGTGTTACGGCGCCGAAAAAAACGGCCCGCTGCTCGCAGTGTGGCCACCGGTGCCGCGGTCGCTACGACCAGCGGACCTGCCGTGCCCGCGACCTCTCGGCTGGCGGGTTCCGTATCTACGTCCAGTTCGAGCGCTGGCGCGTCCACTGCCCGCGGTGCCGCGGCGTGTACGTAGAGCGCCTCGACTGGCTGGCGAAGAACCCGCGCTTCACTCAGCGCTTCGCCATGCACGTGGGCGCGCTCTGCCGCGAGATGACCAACACGGCGGTGGCCCAGGCGGAGCGCCTCCACGACAGCACGGTCAAGGACCTCGACACGATCTACATGCAGCAGCAGGTTGCCCGTGCCGGCCTGCCCGCGCCGCGGGCGATCGGCGTGGACGAGATCGCCATCCGGAAGGGGCACGACTACCGCATCGTCGTCAGCGACCTCGACCGCGGCGGCCGATCTGGGTCGGCGGTAAGGGCCGCACCGAAGCCGACATGGATCTCTTCTTTGCCGCGCTGGGCGCCAAAAAGACGGCGCGCATCCAGCTCGCCGCGATGGACATGTGGAAGCCCTTTCGTGCCTCGCTCAAGCGCCATGCGCCACAAGCACGTGTCATCTTCGACAAGTTCCACATCGTGCGCCACCTCGGCGACGCGCTCGACGCCGTTCGCCGCAGCGAGTACCGCCGTCTCGCCGCCAAGGACCGCGCCTTCATCAAGGGACAGCGCTACACCTTGCTCTCCCACCGTGAGCACCTCTCCCTCGACGGCCGCCGCTCCCTTGCCAAACTGCTCAAGGCCAACAAGCGGCTCAACACCGCCTACCTGCTCAAAGAGTCCTTTGGCCAGCTCTGGGACTACCAGACCGAGAGCTGGGCCCGCGCCTTCTTCACGCGCTGGAAACAGAGCCTCAAGTGGCAGCGGCTCACGCCCTACGAGAAGTTCGCGGCGATGATCGACCGCCACTGGGACGGCATCGCGTCGTACTGTCACCCGGAGAACAAGGTCAGCCTCGGCCTGGTCGAGGGGCTCAACAACAAGATCCGTGTCCTCCAGCGTCGGGCCTACGGCTACCGCGATGAGGACTACCTCAAGCTCAAAATCGTCGCGGCGTTCCTGCCTCCGTTAACTCGGAGTGCAGAAAAAGGACCCACTGTGATCCGCGAAGACCCGGAAAAGAAAGGTTTGTGGATTGATCCGCAGCCGGTGCCGCCGTGGGAATGGCGGAGGAGTAGCCAGGAAAACACCGGGTTTGTAAAGGGACCTATGCCAAACAGAGGGAATCCAAGGGTGAGCAGAATTGTCCTCGAAAACGTGAGCTAGGCTAGGGGAAATTTACAAGAAAGGCCTATCGGAGACGATCTACGGAGCCCATTCCATGCTTGGGTGTCAATTACGTCTTTTGTTTATTTCGCGTGCAGGTGCCATGACTCCACAGCATGCCCATCCGGGGGGTGTGCCGATTCGGGCGCGCCGTATGGCAATGATGCATCGTGCGGGTTCTATCCCGTTTCCACGGACAGGTGAGTTAAGTGTTTCTCCCCCTCTTGCTGCATCTTGAGTCGCCAGCGCCCGAGCACCGTCGCCTCAATCCCCAGTTCCGCTGCGATCTGATTTACTTGCACACCGGGAGATTTGAGCATTGCAACCGCTTCACGCTTGTACTCCGCTGAAAATCTCCATCGCTGTGTCATGACACCCTCCTGGCTCATTATGAGCCTGAACTAGGAGTCCGTAAAAGTGGGGCAGAACTCTTTCCCCATGGTGGGCCTAGGCTTGCGCCCTCGTCAGCAACTTTCGTAAAATGTGCATCCCTGAGAGTACATTCCACAATGAAACTCTCGCCTAAAGCACCCAAACAAGTCGAAGAGAAGGCACGCCTCGAAGGGCGCCAGAGGCTTGTGCGGAAACTCCTTGTCGTGTTCGGGTTGGTATTTGTGGTTACAGTTTTCGTTGTCCGGCAATCCCCTGAAAAGCAAGCACCGGACGAGAAAGTCGCGAAGCTGCACTATGACATCTGTACAGGAAAGTTAAAACAAGCCAAGGAACTCGATGTGCTGTCTGACCTGAATGCCAAGGGATCAACCATCAAGGTAACTGTTGGTCCTGCGTTTTTTACTGTGCCGATTGACATTCAACAAGAGTTTGCAAGGACCGTGAACTGCTTCTTCGTCAAGGGAGCAGACAGAGGCGTATCGTTTGATTTGATTCACTGGCAGACCGGAAAGAAGGTCGCTAGCTGGAATGGAGACCGTTTGGACGTGGACTGAATCAACTGGCTCTTGCGCCTTCGTTCGGTTCCCTTTTACAATATGCCTCCCTGCGAGGGATTCTCATGTTGTTCACTATTTTGTGGTCGGTGCTAGCCTTCATCTTCTTGAATAGTGTTCCTGCACATGCAGAGTGGCGCCCGATTAGCTACGCCGCGGGCTCTGGGGGCTTTACAATCTACATTGATCCTGCCACGGTTCTCCGTCAAGGAGACCTTGTGAAGATGTTGGTGTTGTACGACTTCAGGTTTGTACAAGCCATTAAAGGTATATCGTATTTGTCTGCCACATGGCAGCAGCAGTTCGACTGCGCAGACCCACGCTCCCGTCACCTTTCGTATAAGTATCACTCAGACAATAGGGGAAATGGTAAGGTGATGTTTGCAGGTGATGACGAAGGCAGCAAGTGGAGCCGGGTTGCACCAAAAAGCGCCGCAGCCATTCTGTGGAACATCGTATGTGCGAAGGATAGACAACCCATCTAAGCTTGAGCTACTGCATCTTCAGCCTGCAACACGTACCTCTCTCTGCCGACCTCCTAACAAAGCTCTGCCCTCTATCATCCAATTAATGGCCGTCGCTCCTGTGTCTTGAGACCTACCTGTCCGTAAGCCGCATTTCGGTGTAGAGCCAAACTCCTTGCACCCCTCCTTCTCGCTCTATTAGAATGGGCCTTCGAGGCCCCATGGCCTTCACAATTCGCCCACACCGGCGCTTCCCCTGTTTGCTGTTCTATCAGATCGGGGCGAAGCGAAATCAGCAGGGAATCGCAGCGGGTTAGGCCGCAGCAGACATGAACCAAGGAGGGAACATCCCATGCAGATGGTCGTCATGACGTTTCGGTCATCACTGGAAGGCGAAGTGCGTAAGTGGCTGAAGGCAGAACGCCTCTCCTTTACGTTTGTGGATAACGCGCACGGAAAAGGCGAGACGGGGCATGATCTTGACTTAATTTTCGGGAGCGGTACAAACACGATGCTGTTTGCGGGAATTCAAGATGAGGAACTCAGTGGCTTCCGGGAACGCACTTATAATTGGCAACGGCAACTCACTGAAGAAGGCAAGGTGCCACTTCCCCTTCATCTCTTTGTCCTGCCTTGCATCCAATGGTTCTAGCATCTCGTGCAGAGGAGAATGCCCCACTGGGTACCTATGACAAGGGCCAGATTGTGGCGAAGCAAAAGTGAGGCAGGAGGCGGCAGATGCGGTCCATGGTCAGCCTGCTTCTCTTCTTGCTCCACCCATAGGGAGCGTTCGCTGGTTTCACCGGCCCCGTTGTCTCCGTCCTCGACGGCGACACCATCGAACATGCCATTTTTTTGTTTTCAGGGTACAAAAATCTGGTAGGAGTCTCATGCGCATTGAGGTATAGGGAGTGCCACTTGGGGGGGTGGTGATTTCTCCAAAGTTAAGAAGAGCGGCAAACAGGTCGCTATAATAAATGGACCAACAAAAAACGCTGACTCGTCAACTGCGCTACTAAGGCGAAAAGAGAAGGGATTTCGACAATCATCGACTCAAAGACTTGAGAAACTCTCCCAGAGACCACCCCTCCTTCTAAATCTAGGAGCTTACTTCGTAGCTACCTCTTTTCGGTCTTGCGGGGTACATGGCCTGCGGTATCCTTTTCGCATGACCTACGATGAGGGGCGAGTTTCAAGGCCCGCACCAGGGAGAGCGATCTTGGCATATCAGGCTGCAGGGGGGTCACGGCGAATTGTGAGAAAGAGGGAAGTGCGCTGATGCAAGCTAAAGACCAACGGGAAACACGGCAGTTTCCGCAATCGTGTGGAAATTTAGCCTTAGCCGATGAACGCCTGGGCGTGCCTCAAAAACCCAAAGCCACGACCCGCTCCCCTCAGTTACGCCTGGTACAGGAAAGGACGGAGGAGGAGAGTGAGATTGAGGCTCTTGCTCCTACCGTAGGCATGATTAATGGGATTCGTCTGTCTCTCACGTTGGGGAGTATCTTCGGTGTCATCATTCTATTGATTCGTGAACTTCTCGCTTTCTAGATTCAAACCGTCCCCACTACCATCCCATCCCGCCGTGGGTCTACAGGAAAGCATGGCGTGGGCAAGCACCTGACTTCGCTGATTTGGTTCCCCTTGATGCTGAGACTGAATGTAGGAGGTCCTCTCCTGGTCCACCAGCCTTAGGAGCTATAGACCAAGACTCTGCTCTCAACCCTTTTTGAATTTTCTCTAATTTTTTAGAAGCATTTTTCTATATGCACCGTATCCCCCTTTACCTGACAGGCAACCGCCCCACAACTGACACCCCTTCGCAAGGGTGGCCCCAGGGGTACCCCTGAGCACTCTGTCTCGAAAAGTCAGCACCGTTGGAGGCATCAAGCACCTGCGCATTCATGCCTTAGCGACAGGTGTTATTACAGTGTTAGGAAGAGCGAAGAATCGACTGGATTAGCGACAAATCGAACTGAAGAGAAACGAATGGGTCAAACTGCGAATCGCCAGGAATGACAAGGGGATTGCTCAGGTCATCAACGACTTGAGCAACCCCCCTCTATCAGCTTGGGAAGCTAGGACTCTACCACTGAGCTACGCCCGCTCGCTGAGTCGAATCCTACGCTGAGCTTCCACAGCAAGTCAAGAAACTCCTGGTAACTACCCTCGTAGTTCCACTAGTGCAAACTTTCGACGACCGACCTTCAGGCGATAGGCTCGTCCTACCTCAATCATTAATACGGCATTTGCATCGCTCTGTTTCTGTTCATCGACCTCCAGACCCCCCTGAATGATCAGCCGCCGGGCCTCGCTCTTACTCGGCACAAGCCCCGTCTTGGTCACCAGATCGACAAGACTGATCGACTGCCCTTCGCGCAAATCGGCCAAGGTCAAGGTCAATCGCACATCCGGCTCGGTCGGAAATTCACGTTCGGAAAATTTCTGCTGAAAGGCTGCTCTCGCCTGCTGGCCAGCTTCTGTCCCGTGATACCGAGCGACAATCAGGGCCGCGAGCGCTTGCTTTGCCTCCATCGGATGAGCGGCTTTGACTCCAGCCAAATCCTCCGTCGTAAGCAGCTCATAGTATCGAAGCATCAACGAATCGCTGATCGACATGAGCTTGCCGAACATGTCGTTCGGTGCGTCTTCGAGCGCAATATAGTTACCTACGCTCTTGCTCATTTTCTTCACGCCGTCGGTACCTTCCAGTAGCGGCATCGTGATCACGACTTGCGGTTCCTGTCCATGGCCTCGCTGGAGGTCACGCCCGACAAGAAGGTTGAATTTTTGATCGGTGCCGCCCAATTCCACATCGGACTTGAGCGCGACGGAATCGTAGCCCTGCACAAGAGGATACATGAACTCGTGGATACTGATAGGCTTCTGCTCCGCGTACCGCTTACGAAAATCGTCCCGCTCCAACATGCGAGCGACACTATATTGCGCACTCAGATGGATCAACGCTTCTGCCGTCATCGTACTCATCCACCGGCTGTTGAACTCCACCAAAGTCTTCGCAGGATCGAGGATTTTGAAGATCTGCCGTTCGTAGGTCTTGGCATTTTCTAATACTTTTTGTTTCGAGAGCGCGACTCGCGTCTCCGATTGGCCGGTCGGATCGCCGATCATTCCGGTGAAATCGCCGATCAAAAAAATCGCTTGGTGCCCAAGTTCCTGAAAGTGCTTGAGTTTGTGGATCAAAACCGTATGGCCCAAATGCAGGTCCGGCGCGGTCGGATCGAAGCCGGCTTTTACACGTAAGGGCCGATTCTCTTTCAAGGAATGTATCAGCTTGGACTCAAGCTCAGCCCGCTGAATCACCTCCACGACTCCGCGGAGGATCAAGTCGAGTTGGCGGGAGAGTTCGCTCATGTTGCCTTCTTTTGTCCATCTGAAAGTCCGACACCCGGCGTGACCGTGACTAATGTACGAATGCGCTCAAACTTCTTTCTCCCAATCCCTTTGACGGCTCGTAATTCTTCAGAAGAGTGGAAAGCACCTACGGATCGCCGATACTCCATGATCCGTTCGGCCAGCTGGGGGCCGATCCCCGGCAATGCGTCGAGTTCCTGCTCCGTCGCCCGGTTCAGATTCAGAAGCCCCCTGTGAGATCGTTTCTGCGCAGCAGCATGAGATGGCTGATCCGCCAACGAGGCGACAGGAGATGGACTCACCGTGGTTACCCGTCCACTGCCGGAGGAAATCTCAGACTTCGATCCCTCAAGCGATTCAGCTACAAGGTCGTGCTCACGATCGAATGAGGACGGCAGGGTCCACCCGATCCAGAATACGACGCCCATAGTCGCTGCAAACATCCCGAGTTTAATGATAAGAGAATAAAGCATAGTCTTCATGTCGAATGTCCAAAGTCGAACGTCCTATGACTTGATGACTTTAAGACTTATGATATCTTTTTTCTGGCTTGGTGAATCGCCTTCCCCTCGACATCTTCAGCTGCTTCCATCAGGCCTTCGGCCAGTGTCGGATGGGCATGGATCATCTCCGCCATTTGCGTCACTGTCGCGCCGACTTGCATGGCCATGGCCGCTTCATGCACCAGATCGGCTGCATGGGCTCCGACGATATGCACACCCAGAATTTTTCCGCTTGGTGACTCGGCAATGACCTTGAACAACCCCGTCGTATCCCCTGTCGCCTGCGCTTTCCCCAACCCGGCATATCGAAAACGACCCACCTTGAGTGCTGCATCGGGATTCTGCCCGGCAGCCTGGACTCGTTCACGAGCTTGCTGTTCCGTCACACCAACGCGACCAATTTCCGGCAAGGTAAAAATTCCAGCGGGGATGACGTCGTAGTGGACCCTCGCCTCATGCCCCATGATATTCTCGACCGCAACTTTTCCCTGCGCCGATGCCACGTGCGCCAACATGGCCTTGCCGACGACATCGCCGATCGCGTAAATTCCAGGTACAGCAGTTTCCATCTGATCGTTGACGAGAATCTCTCCTCGCCGGCCCGTTTGCACCCCCACCTGCTCCAATCCAATGCCTTGGCTATTGAACCCTCGACCTACGGACACCAGCAGCTTCTCAGTCACAACCTGCGTACTATCTTTAAGATGCGTAACGATAGTTGCCGATGACCGCTCCAGCCTCTCGACGGTGGTCCCGGTCAGGACCGTCACGCCACGTTTCTTCAGTTCCCGCTCCATCGTCGATGAGATGTCGCTATCCTCCAGCGGAAGCACATGTGCCAGCAATTCGACAATCGTGACCTCCGTCCCTAGGCCGCTATAGAGCGCCGCGAACTCGCATCCTTCGACTCCCGCCCCAACGATCAGCAGACTGTCAGGAATGCGATTGAGATCCAGGAGGTGCCGGCTTGTAAGCAGCTGCTGCCCATCGATCGGAAACTGCGGCAAGTTTGGCCAGGACGACCCCGTAGCAATCACGATGGCGTCAGCCTGAATATCCCTCGTCGCACCATCGGCTGCGGTCACCGTGAGCGTTCGCCTATCGCGCAGCGATCCAGTTCCCTGCACATGCTCGATATTCCACGCCTTGAAGAGCGTCGCTATGCCCTTCACGAGAGCTGCCACGACCTGGTCCTTTCGTGCGACCATCCGTGCGAGATCGTACCGGACTGGACCTTGGACGAGTAGTCCCAAGTCATCGGCTTTTTTGACCTTGTCGCCGAGTTCGACGACGGACAGGAGGGCCTTACTGGGAATGCATCCCCAATTCAAACAGACGCCGCCGAGTGCATGGGACTCGATGACGGTCACGCGGGCGCCAAGCTGAGCCGCCCGGATCGCGGCGACATAGCCACCAGGTCCAGCTCCGAGAATGGCGATGTGCTTCTGGGGGGTCATTGAATCATTGGCTCATTGCCGATTGATTCATTGCGAGCACTCACCAATGATCCGGTCACACAATGGTTCAATGTTTCTGGCCGGCAAGAAAGACTTCATACTGTGCGGCGGTCATCAGCTTATCCACATCACTCGCGTTCGACAGATCGATCACCACCATCCAACCTTTGCCATAGGGATCGGAATTCACCACTTCCGGGTGGTCTTTCAAGTCAGCATTGACTTTGGCAATGGCGCCGCTCACAGGCGTGTAGATCGTGGAGGTCGTCTTGGTCGATTCGACCTCACCAATCTGCTGCCCGGCCTTGACGACGGCTCCTGGCTTCGGCATATCAATGAACACGATATCGCCCAACGCATCTTGGGCAAAATGACTGATGCCGACAGTCGCCTGAGTGCCGCTCACTCGCACCCATTCATGTTCTTGATGGTAACGGAGATCTTTTGGAATCATGCGCACTCCTCTTTGGAGAAGGTCTAGCAGGATGCTGCAGACGTTCTTATCCGACCAGATCCATTCCAGGAAAGAAATATCCTATCTCGAACTTGGCAGTCTCCGGCGAATCGGAACCATGCACGGCATTGAATTCGATGTTCGCCCCATGGGCCTTGCGAATCGTGCCCGCCGCCGCCTTGGCCGGATCGGTCGCACCCATCAGCTCCCGATTCTTCTTGATCGCGTTGTCACCCTGCAGAACCAGCACCACGACCGGACCGGACACCATGAACGTGCAGAGGCTGTCGAAAAACGGACGGGCCTTGTGCACGGCATAAAACCCCTCGGCCGTTGTTTTGGAAAACTGCATCATGCGTATGGCCACTGGCTTCAGGCCTGCTTTGTCATAGCGGGCAATAATATCGCCGATCGCGTTCTTCTTCACGGCATCAGGCTTGATGATGGCTAATGTTCGTTCACTCATGGACTCTGAGGTTCCTCCAGATAGTTAAAGAATAGATTGAACAGCCTAAGAGCCTGTTCAACATGGACCGTTCTACTACGGCGAACGAAGCAGAGGCATCTGCTATGTTCTCGGCCCCGACAAACCCTCAACGTATTCCAGTAAATACGCTTCCGGTTTCTGGTGGCCTGCGGTCATGCATCTGCCGGTGCCTCGTTCGCCTCGTCACAAAGGCAACGTCGGACAGGCACCTGGCGCATTATAAGTTGCTGATAATGGGCTTGCAAGGGTTGGAGAATACAAGTGTGGCCGGCAAGCTGCTGGCAATATGGGACCCGACTATGACCGAAACTGGTCTGCCAATTCACTTGGTTTAAAGACTCCTCGTTCAGTGATAATGCCGGTGATCAACTCGGCAGGGGTCACGTCGAACGCGGGATTGTAGACTGCGACCCCTTTGGGCGCCACTGGATGGCTGCCATGGACGGTGGTGACTTCTGAGGGATTCCGTTGTTCGATGGGAATATCCGCTCCTGTTTTGGTCTTCAAATCGATCGTGGAATAGGGCGCGGCCACGTAGAAGGGAATCCCATGAGCCTTGGCCAGCACGGCGACTGAATAGGTCCCAATCTTATTGGCCACGTCTCCATTTGCTGCAATGCGATCCGCCCCCACGATACAGAGGTGAATGTTCCCTAGCCTCATGAGTGACCCTGCCATATTGTCCGTGATGAGCGTCACAGGGATCTTGTCCTGCATCAATTCCCAGGCCGTGAGTCGCGCACCTTGCAGCACCGGCCTGGTTTCATCCGCAATGACTTGAATCTTTTTCCCCTGCTCCCAGGCTGCGCGAATGACACCCAATGCCGTTCCGTAGCCGGCCGTCGCCAACGCGCCGGCATTACAATGGGTCAGAACCGTTTGGCCGCTCGCAATGAGTCCCGCTCCGTGCTGTCCCATTGCCTTACAGAGGGCAATATCTTCATCGAGAATAGCTTGTGACTCCATCAACAGAGCAGATTTGATGGACGCAACAGGCTGCGTGCGTAACGAGGCAAGCAGGTGTTTCATTCGTTCGATGGCCCAAAACAGGTTCACCGCCGTCGGCCTAGTCGCTGCAAGGTGATCGCATATCACGAGCACCGCTTTCGCGAAGGCCTCGTAGTCGGATGCTGTCACGGTTTGGGCGCCAAGCGCGACCCCCATCGCCGCAGTCACACCAATCGCCGGGGCTCCTCTGACTTTGAGGCTTCGAATGGCCTCGGCCACGGTCTGATAGTCCCGGCAGTCCAGAAACTCGACGTGCTCCGGCAACCGGCTTTGATCAAGCAACCGTACTGCGCCGTCTTTCCATTCAACGGTAGGAACCATGGATGCATCTTGTAGCGGGAACTGTGGTTCAGTGCAAGCCCTAGTAGAAGAAGACAGTCCTTTGGTCTGTTTTGTTTATCTGGTTGATTTGGTCTCATCGGGTTAGTTGCGATCAACCAAAAAGACCAGATCAACCGGATGGACCAGACAAACCGGGCTCACGGTCAGTTCGGATCACGCCATCGTTTCCAAACCCGAGCCCAGTTCGCCTGTTCGCATCTCCAGAGGCACGAAACGCTATTCGTCTGCTGCAGCAGCAGCTCTCTCGCTTGATGCACATCAAGTGTCGCGTCGGAGACCGAACCGGTAAACCATACCCCGCCGTCACGGTCGGTTCGCAATACCGTACTGCCTTCCGCCCCATACGCATCGAGAACAGCAGCAGCCGGATGCCTGTAGGGATTATGGCGCCCTGCGGAAAATACGGCATACTGCGGATGCACCGATGCCAACCAGTTACGATTCAGCGAACTCACGGCCCCGTGATGAGGTACCTTGAGGATCTCGATCGGCCCCTGAGGCGTTGGGCCGATCATCCGCGACAAGCCATCACGCTCGACATCCGCCGCGAAGAGCACCGTATGGGTACCACAAGTCAGACGAGTCACTACTGAACGATTGTTCAATACATGCCCACCCACATGGCCATCGTGGGGCGGCACAGCGAGTGGCTCGTCGGCTGGTGGGTTGAGGACCACCAGCCGGCAGGGGCCGGATGACACGATCTCCTGTCTTTCTCTGGCCACCCCTTCTTGTAATCCTTGAATGGCCAATGACTCTTGCACTCGTCGATAGAACAGCTCGTCGCGGGTCTCTCCCGATCCCCAATAGCGCTTGACGATGAAATGGCGGACTACCCAGGCCAGACCTCCGACATGATCGAGTTGGGGATGTGTGCCAATAACCTGGTCGATCGCATGAATTCCCCGGTTCCAGAGAAACGGACCCACCACCGCACGGCCCATGTCGAATCGTTCATAGGTCGCCCCTCCGTCGATCAACACCACCTGTCCATCAGGCAGCTCAATAACCGCGCTATCGCCTTGCCCGACGTCGAGAAACGTGACTCGAAAGCGATCCCCATCAGGAAACATCCGCGGGGACCAGGCCCACCACAGTACTATCAATAATACTCCAGCGCTCGCTGCCAACCGGAACGATACGTGGCCCACTCGGTGCCATAGCAACACTAGACAGCCATAAAATATGAGCATAGTGAAAGCCGAAGGAGCCGCAACATGCCATTCCCCGCCCGGTAGCATCGACACCAGACGGACCGCAGCCACATAGTGTTCGAGTAACCACTGATTTAACGAAGCCAGGGGCAATACGGTTCCCCCTGCCATGATCTGCCAGATTCCGGAAGCGAGTCCCATCGGGACAAGCAGCATCCCCATCACGGGAACGGCCACCACATTGGTGAAAAGACCAAGCCAGGGCAATTGATTAAAATAATACGCAACAAGAGGAACGGTCACCAGAGTCACCACCCCGCTCATCACCACAGAGTCTCTCCCCCATCGAACGCAGGTTCTCAGGAGCGCCGACTCCCTCGACAGCTCCTCCACATCAGCCACAGACGGCCACGAGAGCCACCCGGCAATGGCGATGACGGACAAAAATGAAAGCTGAAAGGAGATGTCGAATAGCGCCTGAGGATCGTGTAGCAACATTCCCACCGCGGCTGCAGAGAGGGCATGAAACAGACGGCGCTCCTGGCCGAGCCAAATTGCACTCAGCCCCACAGCCACCATCAGTAACGACCGCATCGTCGCCAGTTCAGCCCCAGCCAGGCAGGCGTAGCCTGTAACAGGAAGGAGCGTACAGACAGCGGCAATTCGAGTCGGTGTGATTCTCCGAGAGAGCGCAAGAAGCCAGTTAGCAGGCATTAGAATCATCGCCCATCTGACGACCGAGAAGATGACCAACGCCATGAGGCCCAAGTGGCTCCCAGAAATAGAAAGTAGATGAACCGTCCCGGTCGCCATGAACTGATCGCGCAGATCTGGATCCAAATACCCTCGATCACCGATGATGATGCCCACATAAAGTCCCAGTGCCGGCTGAGGAAGGGTCTGCAGCGCAGCGAACCGGATGCCACTCCTCCACCGATCGAATTGATTCCAGATTGCCCACCAGACATGTGCCTGCCCAGACTCAAGAAACTGCACCGCCTCGGACCCGGTCACCGTGGCGATCGCATCGATCCCTTGCCGTTCAAGATAGGCCGCATAGTCGAATCCACCAGGATTCAATGACCCGCTCGGACGGCGCAACATCGCCCGAAAGTGGACCCGATCGCCTTGGAAGAATACTCGTTCAGGTGTGCGCCAGGTCAGCCGAACATGTCTGGATGCTCTCGACGCGGTAACTGGATCCTCCGACCTGATAATCATGACCAGTCGATCTGGCGCCTGCTGCACTGGTGCCACGATACGACCGGTCACCTCGATCAGCGCATCGGACGAGTGATCGACCATCGGGTCATGAGCAGCCAGGTTGACTGCCATCGCCCAATAGACGACTCCCACCAAGAGTGCTCCGTAGAGCCACGTCGCCTGGAGGACGGAGAACCGATTGAGTCGTTCGAGGGCGAAGGCGCCTAATGCGGCGAGGAGGAGCAGGAACGAGGCGGACAGGGGGAAATAGGGAATCTGTGATCCGACGAGGAGTCCGGCAATGAAGGCAACGGTGAGGGACGGCAGCATGAGCCTCCCTCGATGGGGGCGACAACCCTAACCCAGATGAGTCTTGACGACAGCGACAAGTCGATTGGCTACTTCACGAATCTGTGCATCGCGCTCACCCTCAACCATCACCCGCAAGAGCGGTTCGGTCCCAGAGTAGCGCACCAACACGCGTCCGCTGCCATTGAGACTCTGCTCACCTTCAAGGATTGCACGTTGCAGTTCTGGGACTGTGTTGAGGTTTGGCTTCTTCGTCACCTTCACGTTGAGCAATATTTGCGGGACTGCTGTCATAGCTTTAGCCAGCTCGGACAAGGGCTTGCCGGTACGCTTCATCAGCGACAAAACTTGTAGTGCCGAAAGCAACCCATCACCGGTCGTATTATGATCCAGGAAAATGAAATGACCAGACTGCTCTCCTCCAAAGTTATAGCCCTCGGACGACATTCGTTCGAGCAAATATCTGTCACCGACAGCAGTCCGCGCGAGGGCGATACCCGCCTTCGTCATAGCCAACTCTAATCCGAAGTTGCTCATGACGGTCCCCACCACCGTCTGCTTGGCCAATTGCCCCTGACGATGAAGATCGAGGGCCAACATCGCCATAATATGATCACCGTCCACAACCTGTCCCTGTTCGTCGACGAAAATGGCGCGATCGGCATCCCCGTCCAGAGCCACTCCGAGATGAGCCCCCTGCTTGAGGACCGCCTTCTGCAGCAGTTCAGGATGGACCGCGCCACAGCCGGCATTGATATTCATACCGTCCGGCTCATCACCGATCACCTCGACCTTCGACCCGAGTTCGCGCAACACCTTTGGCGCGACCTTGTAGGCTGCACCATTAGCACAATCGACCACGACCTTAATCCCCTGGAAGTCCAGCTCCTTCGGGAGAGACCGTTTGACGAACTCGATGTAACGACCCTCGGCATCGTCGATTCGATAGGCTTTCCCAATGGCATCAGCCGTCGGACGTAGATGGGCAATCCCGTTTGAAAAGATGAGTTCCTCGATACGAGCTTCCATCTCATCGGGCAGCTTGAACCCATCATTGGAAAAAAACTTAATGCCGTTATCCTGGTAGGGATTGTGCGAGGCCGAGATCATCACCCCGGCATCGGCACGGAGACTCCTTGTCAAGAACGCAATCGCCGGCGTCGGCATCGGACCGACCAGCAACACATCGACACCCATCGAGCAAATCCCTGAGGTCAACGCCGATTCCAACATATAGCCCGAGATGCGGGTGTCCTTGCCGATCACGATCTGATGGCGTCCGGCTCGGCGCATGAACAAATGCGCCGCGGCCCGCCCTAACTGCATCGCCATTTCACTGGTCATCGGATCGAGATTGGCGACCCCCCGGACCCCATCGGTACCGAACAATTTACGCATGTTGTGCTTTCATGGATACGGCCGTCCGTTGACTAATCGCTGCTGTCACCTGTACCACATCCTTCATAGCTTTCACGTCATGGACGCGAAGGATCCCAGCCCCACGATCCACGGCCATCGCCACCGCCGCCGCCGTACCCCACTGACGTTCCTGAACCGGACGGTCCAGAATCTGCCCAAGGAACGCTTTCCGTGAAACACCAACCAGCAATGGGCATTCAAAAATGTCGAAACGGCACAATTGGGCTAACAGGGTAAGGTTATGCACCAGCAGCTTACCAAATCCAATACCTGGATCAAGGATGATCTGTCTTCGCGCAATGCCGTGTGTCATCGCAAAACGAATTCGTTCCTCGAAAAATTCCGAGATTTCTTCGGCCACATCGTCGTAACGGGGAGCCTGCTGCATCGTACGTGGCGTTCCGTACATATGCATCAGGATGATTCCAGCTTCCGATCTAGCGACTACATCGACCATGGCAGGGTCGCCTCGCAAAGCCGTGACATCGTTCACGAGAGCCGCCCCCACGTCGAGGGCTTCGCGTGCAATAGCAGCCTTTGAGGTATCGATTGAAATCGGCACGGTGACGACCTTCGCCACTGCGGTCACAACGGGAATCGCACGACGACGCTCTTCTTCCTCGTTCACAACATTGGCGCCTGGACGCGTCGACTCTGCGCCGATATCCAACAGGTCCGCCCCTTCTTCTACCAACCGAACGGCATGAGCCACAGCGGCTTCTGCATCCAAATAGCGCCCGCCGTCATAGAACGAATCAGGCGTCACGTTCACGACGCCCATAATTAATGGTCGGTCTGGAAACTCAATCAGCCGATCTTTCGCCTTTCGAGCTAATGTTTTCAGTTCTCTCATCAAACGGCAGTGCCTCCGCCTAAGAAGCCAGATAAATAAAACAAATAAGATTAACCAGACAAACCTAGCTTGTCCTAGACCACCAACTATCGTGGCTGTATAGGGTACAAGTCACTATACGCCACTCGCGAGAAGTACCCCCTCTCGCCTATCGTCTTCCAGATGTACTGCCCCGGGTCGCCAATGCCCTGAATGGCGTCCTGGGATCAAGCGATGCAGAGTTTAGGCAGGAACTGCTTGGGATGTGGACTGCAAGAGAATATTATCGATGTCGGATCCGTCGAGTACTTCTTTCTCTAAGAGGGCTTCCGCCAAACGCTTCAGGCTGGTCATATTTTCCGTGAGCAGCCGCTTCGCCCGCTCATAGTTTTCCGTCACAAGCCGCCTAACCTCTTGGTCGATCTCCATGGCTATTTGATCGCTGAAGTCGCGTTGGCTCCCCATCTCTCGCCCAAGAAAAATCTGTTCGTTCTGTTTCCCGAACGTCAGGGGACCCATCTTTTCGCTCATGCCCCACTCACAGACCATCTTCCTCGCGAGATCCGTGGCCCTCTCAATATCGTTTCCCGCCCCGGTTGTCATCTCCTTCAGGACCAACTCTTCCGCCACACGCCCTCCCATGAGGATCGCAAGCTGATTGAGCAAGTACCCTTTTGAATAGCCGTGCCGGTCATCGGTGGGGAGCTGCATCGTCACGCCCAAGGCGCGGCCCCGAGGAATAATGGTTACTTTGTGTACGGGGTCCGTTCCAGGAAGCAGCTTGGCGATCAGCGTGTGCCCGGCTTCATGATAAGCCGTCGTCCTTTTCTCCTCGTCGCTCAAGAACATGCTCTTTCGCTCTGCCCCCATCAGCACCTTGTCTTTGGCCATCTCAAAGTCGATGACTTCCACTTCTTTCTTGTTGAGTCTCGCGGCCCAGAGTGCCGCTTCATTAACCAGATTTTCCAGGTCGGCGCCTGAAAATCCCGGCGTACCGCGCGCGATTTTTTCCAACTCCACGTTCGTCGCGATCGGAACTTTCTTTGTGTGCACCTGGAGAATCTCAACACGGCCACGCATGTCCGGTCGATTCACCACGACTTGCCGATCGAAACGCCCCGGTCTGAGCAAGGCAGGGTCGAGGACATCAGGCCGGTTGGTCGCAGCGACCAAGATCACACCTTCTGTCGTATCAAACCCGTCCATCTCTACGAGCAATTGATTGAGTGTCTGTTCACGCTCATCATGACCTCCACCCAACCCTGCCCCACGAAGCCGGCCGACAGCATCGATTTCGTCGATGAAAATAATACAGGGTGCATGCTTTTTCCCCTGCTCGAAAAGATCGCGAACACGAGACGCTCCGACGCCGACAAACATTTCCACGAAATCCGATCCGCTGATACTGAAGAACGGCACACTGGCTTCGCCGGCAATAGCCTTGGCCAGAAGCGTTTTCCCTGTACCGGGAGGACCGACGATCAAGACGCCCTTGGGAATGCGGCCGCCCAGCTTTTGGAACTTGCGAGGATCCTTGAGAAACTCGATGATCTCAAGCACTTCGTTCTTGGCTTCATCGACACCGGCAACGTCCGCGAACAGCACCTTCTTACGCTCCTCCGTCAACAGACGAGCGCGGCTCTTCCCGAATGACATAGCCTTATTGCCCCCCATCTGCATTTGCCGCATCAAGAAGAACCACAATCCCAGGAACAGTACAAACGGTCCCCACGTCACAAGAAACGTAATGTACCACGGGCTTTCATCTGGTGGCTTCGCCTCGATCTGCACGCCCCGATCCCGCAAGACCTGCACCAATTCAGGATATTCTACCGAGTAGGTTCGAATACGGGTCTTGTCTTTCAGAATGGCGCTGATGTGGCTGGCTTTGATGATGACCCGCTCAACTTCTCCCTTGTCGAGCTTGGTCATAAAATCACTAAAAATCACATCCTCTTCAGGCTCATGGTGCGGCACGCTGAACAGGTTGAACAACAAAATCATGAAGAGGCCTACGACGACCCAGAAAAGTATATTCTTTGTCCTGGAATTCATCCAGATCTCCTTGTGGATGGCATGCTCAAATGGTCAGAAAATCCAATAACATGCTTGATGCTAACACAGACACATTCATGCTGACAACCGTGTGGCAAAGTCTTATTCTTCTTGATCTCCCTCCATATCCAAGACAGCCAGATAGGGAAGGTTCCGGTACTTCTGCTGGTAATCGAGTCCGTATCCAACCACATACTTGTTTGGAATCTTGAACCCCACATAGTCGATGGCGACATTGCTGGTCCGACGATCTGGCTTGCTCAGCAAGGTGCAAATTTTAATCGACCGTGGCTTCTTTTTCGCCAAGGTCTTAATTAAGTGTTGGGCCGTCAATCCGGAATCGACGATATCTTCCACCAGCAAAACGTCTTTACCCGCGATGTCCTCGGTCAGCTCGGTCATCATTTTAACCTTGCCGGATGATTTTGACCGAGACCCGTCGCTCGTAACCAGAAGAAAGTCCACCCGCATGGGAATTCTGATGGCACGAGCCAAATCGGCATAGAAGGCATAGGCTCCCTTCAACACTCCCACCAAGACGAAATCTTTCCCTGTATAATCGGTCGTGATCTGCTTGCCTAACTCACGAATCCGGGCACGCATTTCTTCCTGCGTCACGATCGGCCGACCGAAGATCCGTTCCATGCTTCCTTTACTCCTCCTCTGACGCCCAGTTGCTCACCGAAACAACCAAACACCGTGTCGTCCCATCGTGAACGACAAAGCGCTCGTCCTGCCGCATTCCCACCACCCAAAGAATTCCCTCTGGCGCTACCAATAATGGAATCTTCCCACGTTCGTGACGAGCCACTTTCTTATCGGTGTAGAAGTTTTGTAGTTTCTTGCTCTTTCCCTTCATCCCATGGGGAAAGAATCGATCGCCGGCCTGCCAAGCGCGAACGACCAAGGGCTCCGAAAACCGGTCGGCATCGAACAACGCCAATTCTCGGGAAGGAGACCTACCCAGCTCATCAACGGCACGGCGAGTCATGAGTTGTACATGAATTTGCTGATTCATTCCAGCCCATGAGACCGTTGAAGGCACCGGAACCGCAATCATCTCGCTCTTCTGTTGTTCTGAATCAATCTGATGACTGCGATCTCCTCCTGCGCTTGGGCTAAATCGCACCGACCCCTGTTCCAAAGCCACAAGGGCCTTTTTAAAAGACAGCCGAACCCCGCTCCTTCCCTTGAGAAGAACACGCCGAACTGACTCCACCATGTGAAAACTGCTGGCTCGCCCCTCTTCGTCGTAGGTCCGTAAGATTGCCCGAACGAGCCGCCGCTGAAGTGCAACCGGCAACTCGACAAAGGCCTGTCGATCGACTCGTTGCACACCTGTGGAATGATGACTGACGAGTGTGCGCACCAACTCATTTGTAATTCCCGTCAAATACTGTTCGTCCTCACGTAGCAAATCTGCCTGCCGCTGCAGCACACGGACGGCAGACGGCGCCAACCGTGTGATGACAGGAAGGAGTTCCTTTCTGATCCGATTGCGATGATAGAGCGGCTTTTCATTGCTTGAATCACGACGATAGCTCAGCTCTTCATGATCCAGGTATGCCACTACCTCTTCGCGGGTGGCGGCGAGAAGCGGACGAATAATCCTCTCTTCACGCACATATGGCATTCCTGCCAACCCGGTCATGCCCCCACCCCGTAACAGCCACATGAGCACCGTTTCCGCCTGGTCATTGGCAGTATGCCCGACCGCAATGCGATCAGCCCCTACCTCGTGAGCCAGTTGCTTCATGAAGTCATACCGCGCGTCGCGCGCCGTTGCTTGAAGCGATGAACGGTGTTGTCGCTTGACCAGCTTGGGTCGATGGATGACAAGAGACAGCTGTCGTTCCTGGCAAAAATCACGAACAAACGATTCGTCACCCTCGGACTCCGCTCCGCGCAACCCATAGTTACAATGGACCACCGTCAGCGTAAGCCGCCAGGAAAGGGCCAGGCGATGGAGGAGAGACAACAGCGCAATCGAGTCGGGTCCGCCCGACACCGCCACTAGCACATGCTGACCGGGAGCGAACAGCTGTTGCTGACGCACCGTCCGGACAAAATGGGACAACAGTACCGGTCGTGCGGCAGACCTGGATGATGCCCGCATAATCGTCGTCCCGGAAGCCATGGTTACTGAACTCCCTGCGGAATACGCCGCAAGCTGATACGCGCCTGCTCCACATCACGGGCAATTTGCTTTGACAATTCATCGGCAGACGCAAAGGTGTGATCGCCGCGTACCCGCGTCACAAACTGCACGGTGATCTCCTGGCCATAGAGATCTCTGGTTTGATCCAAAAGATTGACTTCAATCAGTCGTTCGCCGGCTCCAAAGGTCGGCCTAGTCCCAATATAGGCGATCGCATCATGGATCTGAGTACCGTGGACAGCCCGCGCGGCATAGACTCCATCGGATGGCACGACACGGTCAGCCGGGACGCGCAAATTGGCCGTAGGCCAACCCATCGCCTGTCCCTGTTGCATCCCGTGCACCACAGTACCTCGAATCCCATGGACACGTCCGAGTAACGTGGTGGCCCGCTCTACATTACCTGCCTGAATAAGCTGGCGAATCCTGCTTGAACTCACCACGTCCCCTTCAATCATCACGGGAGCCACGGGATGCACGCGGAAGCCGTACTGCCCGCCGAGACGCACGAGGTCACCGATACGCCCTGCCCGGCCCTTCCCAAACGCGAAATGATTACCCACGAATAGTTCAGACAGGGTGAGAGACCGATGCAGGATGTCTTCGGCAAATTGATCCGGGCTCATCGCCGCGAAGGTGGGGGTAAAATCCAGGAAAACCACTTCATCGATCCCTGCGGCTTCGAAGTGCACAAGCTTTTCCTCCGGACTGGTAAGAAAGCGAAGATCGACTCGGGGTGCAAGGATTTTTACCGGATGCGGTTCGAATGTCAGCACGAGCGCAGTCCCCTGTGCCTTCCGAGCCGTCTCGACCACCATTTTCAGCAGCGCTCGATGGCCCAGATGGTGGCCGTCGAAATTGCCGATTGTGGCGACCGGATAGGCACGTGGACACTCGCCGGACAGCCCACGCGTCACTTTCAGCATAGTCGTCAGCGAAGGAGACGCGCTGCGTCTTTGGCAAAGTAGGTCAGAATGAGATCTGCACCGGCCCGCTTAATCGAGAGCAACGATTCCATCATGGCCCGCGATTCGTCGAGCCAGCCGGCGTTGGCGGCCGCTTTGATCATGCTGTACTCCCCACTCACTTGATAGGCCGCCACTGGTAACAACACCTGCACCCTAGCCGCGGCAATGATATCGAGATACGGCAGTGCCGGTTTCACCATGATAATATCGGCCCCTTCTTCGACATCGAGGGCGATCTCCCGAAGTGCTTCACGGCGGTTGGCAGGATCCATTTGGTATGACTGCCGATCGCCGAATTGAGGGCTTGAAAACGCCGCATCTCGAAACGGTGCATAAAAACAGGACGCGAATTTGGCGGCATACGCCATGATCGGCAGCTCAGGAAAACCCGCCTGATCCAGTTCCGCCCGGATCGCCCCCACCCGCCCATCCATCATATCGGACGGTGCCACCATATCGGCCCCGGCTTGCGCATGGGTCCTGGCCATTGCCCGGAGACACTCCAACGTTTCATCATTGAGAATGCGTCCGTCCTTGACGATGCCGCAATGGCCGTGATCAGTGTATTCGTCGATGCAGACATCGGTCACGACCAACAGCCCCGGCACCTGGTCCTTCACCGCTTTGACGGCCCGCTGCACGATGCCGTTCGGATCAAACCCTGAACTCCCGCGATCATCTTTCCGGTCAGGAATCCCAAAAAGGATGATGGCGGAAATCCCCAAGGCCGCAACCTCACTAGCCTCTTTCACCAGGAGATCGACAGAGAGCCGAAACTGGCCCGGCATCGAGGCGATCTCCTCACGCCGGTCTCGCCCTTCGACGACGAACAGCGGATAGATCAAGTCGGACGGATTCAGGCTCGTCTCCCGTACCATACGACGAAAGGCCTCATGCTGCCGCAGCCGCCGGAGACGCTGTATCGGAAAGGCCATCGGGTCACTTCCTCGGGAGATTCGTCAAGAACACCACGATGTCACGCACAGAAATCATGCCGACCAATTTTCCACCCTGAGTCACACCGAGATGACGGATATGCGTCTTGGCCATCAGATCGTTGGCATCTAATACGGTCTTATCCTCTTCGATCGTCACGATCGGGGCCGACATAATCTGTTCAGCCGTTGTCTTGTTGGTGTCGACTCCAACCGCGACCACCCGCCGGACCATATCGGTATCCGTCAGAATACCGACAATCTCCTTCCCGTTCGTCACGAACAGACTGCCGATACCGCGATCGCGCATGATCCGTGCCGCCGTCTGCGCCGCCGTATCCCGCTCAACCGTCACAAACTTCTCCCTCGTAACCATGAACGATTTGACTGGAACCATAACGGTGCCCTCCTTTGGCTAATTTACTCCACTACCCTGCTGTCTACGCCGGCCTAGCTGAGCGTAGAAACGGCGACTCGAACCTCTTCCTTGAAATACCTCACGATCGCTTCTGCCAACGCCGGCACAGTATTCTCAGCCGGCATGACCGTGACCGTCAACCCATACTCCTCCGCCGTGCGTGCCGTAATGGGCCCGATACAGGCCACCACCGCCCCTGCGAGAAGCGATCTCGCCGCGTCCCGTCCACCAAAGAGTTCCACGAAATTGCGGACCGTGGAGGAACTCGTGAATGTCACCGCCGCCACCTGCCCATCGTGAAGTTGTTGCGTCAAGGACGCGACGTCCACCGCCGGGGCGATCGTGCGATAGACAGGAATCACCTCGACAGTTGCCCCTAACTCACGCAACTGCTCCGGCAAGATTTCGCGAGCGACTTCGGCGCGTGGGATCAATACGCGGCTCCCACGGATTCCCACATGGGCCAATGCGGCAATCACTCCCTCCGCCTGAAACTCGGCTGGAACGACATCCGGGGTCAGCCCATAGGTTCCCAGTTCCTGCGCAGTTCTTGGTCCAATCGCGCACAGGCGAAGGTTCGCCAACGCGCGCGCATCTTTCCCTGCAGCATGAAGCCGTTCCATGAAGGGCCTCACCCCATTCACGCTGGTAAAAATAAGCCATTGATAGGTACTAAGTCGAGTCACCGCGTCATCGATCGCCTGCCAATTGGCCGGAGGCACGATCTGAATCGTCGGGACTTCAATTGGTTCCGCACCATAGGCGGCCAGCAGCTGGGAAAATTCTCTCGCCTGCTCCTGTGCCCTGGTCAGCACAATTCGTTTCCCAAAGAGCGGCTTGGTTTCAAACCAATTCAGCTGTTCTCGTAATCGCACGACTTCACCCACGACGATCACCGTCGGCGGTTCGAGATGCACGGCTTCCGTTTTCGCAACAATATCGCCCAATGTTCCCACGATAGTCTGTTGAGCGGCTTTGGTCCCCCAACGGATCGCCGCAACCGGCGTCTCGGGCGGCCGTCCTTCCGACAGTAACTGTTTCACAATCGAAGGAAGATTCTTCATGCCCATCATGAACACGAGTGTCCCCGATGTACTAGCCAATTTGGGCCATTCCAACAATGCCACCGGCTTGGTGGGGTCTTCATGACCGGTGACAAACGTGACCGTGGAGGCCAATGTGCGATGAGTCACCGGAATGCCCGCATAGGCAGGAACCGCGACCGCCGCCGTCACACCAGGCACAACCTCGAAGTCGACCCCAGCCGCAGCCACCGCTTCTGCTTCTTCTCCACCGCGTCCAAAGACAAATGGGTCACCCCCTTTGAGCCGAACCACTACTTTCCCTTCTTTGGCACGCTCAATGAGCAATCGATTGATATCGGCTTGGTCTTGATACTGCCCACGTCCCCGCCGACCGACATAGATGCGCTGTGCCGTGGCCGGAGCATACTGTAGTAAAACCGGATTGGCGAGATAATCGTACAGGACGACATCGGCCGCCTCAAGGCATTCCTTCCCTTTCAGTGTCAAGAGTCCAGGATCGCCTGGTCCCGCCCCAACCAAGTACACTTTTCCCGTTCTTTTCGATTTCGTCATGTGGTCCCGTAGATGGCTTGAAGTATCCTATCGCCCCCGCGTGCGAGCAGCTGTTCCGCGAGTTGAATGCCGATCGACTCCGGATCCTCAATGGTTCCTTCAGCGGTGTCGCGAAGGAGCTCTTTGCCGTCCACGCTGGATACCAATCCTTCCAGTCTCACCCCTGTCCCGACCACTGTCGCATGCGCCGCGATCGGAACCTGGCAGCCTCCTTGAAGCCGATGGAGCAACGCACGTTCGGCAAGTACGGCTATCTTACTTGGCGCATGGTCCAAGCCACTCAACAATGAACGAATAAAAAGATCGTTTCGCCGACCCTCGATGCCCAGCGCCCCCTGGCCAATGGCAGGCAAACTAATCTGCGGGGCAAGATACTCCGTAATCTCGTGTGCCCAGGCCAATCGCCGAAGCCCGGCTGCGGCAAGCACGATGGCATCGAACTGTCCCTCCCGTAACTTCTTGAGACGGGTATCCAAGTTCCCGCGTAACATGGCAATCGTGATATCCGGCCTGGCATGCAGGAGCTGCGATTGGCGGCGAAGGCTGCTGGTTCCAATCCGGGCGCCACGAGGAAGGTCCATGAACGACTTCCCGTCACGACTAATCAAGGCATCCCGAGGATCTTCGCGTGGCGGCACACAGAGAATCGCCAATCCCTCTGGCAACTCCGTGGGCACATCTTTCATGCTATGCACAGCCAGATCGATCTCACCGCTCAACAACGCTTCCTCGATCTCCTTCACAAACAGTCCCTTCCCGCCAATTTGGGCCAGCGGGACGTCCAGAATCTTATCTCCAGATGTCTGTATCCTCCGCAACGTCACCGTCACATGCGGTGCCAGCGCATGCAATTGAGCCTGCACCCACTCGCTCTGCTGCACAGCCAGCTTACTGCCGCGCGTTCCAAGCACGACGGTCGATCGTTCATGGCCTGTCTGGTTCATCTGGTTTCTCTGGTCTATCTGGCTTGTCTGGTTGATCTGGTTTGTTTTGTTTATCTGGCTGATTTGGTTAGTTCCGTTCAACCAAATAAACAAGACAAACCAAATAATGGTCTTCTTATGCTAACGATCCGGCATCTTCGAGCCTGTCCTCGGAGTCATCGCGTCAACACTCTGGATATCTTCTTGTGACGAATGACAGGTCTCCGAGGCAGATGACGTAGGATCATTAACATTGGAGGCCGCAGGGTCGCTGAGGCAGAAAAACCGTCTCGCCGCCTCGATAAAGGCAGCCCCCTCCGAGGAATTTACCTCAGCTTTGAGTGTCACCATCGTATTGTGAATAAGCTTGTTCACAATCGACGATGCCATAGCCTCGACCAATTCACGCTCCGGTGTGGACAGATTCGCCAATCGGCCCAAGGTCTTGTCGAGTTCGGCTTGCTTGATGTCTTCGACCCGTGCGCGAAGAGCCACGATGGTGGGAGTGACTTCGAGCGACTGGAGCCATTGCCGCACAATCCCGACTTCGTCCACCACCATCCGCTCGGCTTTCTCAGCTTCGTTGAGGCGCTCTCCGCGATTCCGCTCAACTCTCGTCTTCAAATCATCGATGTCGAAGAGAAATGCATTATCCACATGCCGCACTGCCGGATCGATATTGCGCGGGACCGAGATGTCGATCAAGAACATCGGACGATTCATCCGTTGCTTGACCGAGTGCTGCACATCATCCTCGCTCACGAGATAATGCGCCGCTCCGGTCGATACCAAGACGATATCCGCGGAAGCCATGTCCTCTCGAAACTCCTCAAACGCAACCGCAGTGCCGCCGAATCGGCTCGCCAACTCCTGCGCATGTTGTGGATTCCTGGTTGTCACCCGCACATGCCGAACACCGTTGGCGATGAAATGTCTCGCCGCCAACTTGGCCATCTCCCCTGCTCCCACCAACAGCACTGTCTTCTCGCTTAAATCCGAGAAGATTTTTTTGGCTAATTCAACCGCGGCATAGCTGACCGACACTGCCATCTCGGAAATTTTTGTTTCTGTCCGTACGCGCTTGGCAACGGAGATCGCTTTTTTCACGACCTTGTTCAAGATGATGCCGGTCGTCTTGTGTGTGAGCGCAACCTCGAACGCATCTTTGATCTGACCAAGAATCTGCGATTCGCCGACGATCATGGAGTCGAGGCTGGAGGCCACCCGAAATAAATGGCTGATCGCCCGATCTCCCTCGTGCCAATACAAATGGGGAGTCAGCTGCTCCGAGGACAGCGAAAGGTGGGCATCCGCCAGGAAGTCCTGGATTCGTCCATACCCTGATTCAATCTCATCGACGACGGCGTAGACCTCAACACGATTGCAGGTCGAGAGTAATACCCCCTCCCGCACCCCCTGATAGGAGCAAAGACGGGCCAAAGCTTCACCCATTCGGCTCTCAGGAATCGCAAGCTTCTCGCGGATTTCGACCGGGGCGGTCTTATGGCTCAAGCCGACGGCAATAATGTGCATATCAAGACACCGGTCCGTGACTCTTGAGGACGACGCCAATGAGGGTCAGAATAACCCCGGCAAATCCGATAATCGTCAGATAGGCCGCGCGTTTAGCTCTCCAACCCACTGTCAGCCGCCCTGTCAGTACGACAAAGTAGAACACCCACGTCAGCAACGCCCCTGTTTGCTCGGGATTCCAGTTCAGATACGACCCTCGAGAGAACTCCGCGGAAAGCGCACCGGTAATGATGCCGAGCGTGAGCAGCGGAAACCCCGTCACGATTGACTGCTGATTTAGATGATCGAGAAAATCCAGTGCAGGTAGCTTTGAGTACAGGACGTTGAAACGTTTGGACTTGAGAAGTCCATCCTGAATCAGATACATGACACCAGCCACAAAGGCCACGGCAAACCCTACGGTACCGAGCATGCTCAGCGTGACATGGACCCACAGCGTTCGAAACACCGGCGTGAGCGACGGAGCGGTTTCCGGTAATGCAGCGGCAGAGACCAACGAGAGTAATGCCAGGGGGACAATGAACGAGCCAAGCACGTGCAGATGATGGCGAAACTCCACGGCAAGAAAGACCAAAATCAGCACCCAGGAAAAAAACGACAGGGCCTCATGGAATCCTGGCTGCAAGACGTCCGTGGCTCCGATCATCCCTGCACCCAACGCAATCGTGTGTGAGGCAAACCCGGTCGCCGTCATACCCAGGGAGACGTTTGCCAAAACCTCAGAAGGCCAGAGCAGGTAGGCAAGAAAGGCAACGGTGGCCGCAAAATACAGCGCCATCGTCACCACGAAAAACATGGTGGCCATAGAGGGCTATCCTCTCAACTTTCCAGGACAAACAGACAGACATTAAACGGGGAATTATATCGATGGCGCGAGATGGGAGTCAACCAAACGATCGTGGAGTAAGAGGCCAGACGACCACGTCTCGCCCCCCCGGCACCCTCTATGTCGTCAGCTCGCCGATTGGCCACCCCGATGACATTACCCTTCGGGCCCTTGCCACGCTACGCCGCGTCACGGTTATTGCCTCGGAGGACCCTCGCGTGACCCAAGCTCTCCTGGCGCATCATGGCATTACTGCAACAGTCACAAGCTATGGCCCATTCAATCGCCACGAGAAAATACTGCTCCTTCTGCATCGACTCATGCAGGGACAGGATGTCGCCCTCGTCTCAGACAACGGCACCCCAGTCATCTACGATCCAGGCAGTCTGTTTGTGGCTGCTGCCCATCAAGCAGGAATTCCGGTGAAGGTCATCCCTGGTCCCTCTACCATAACGGCAGCGGCAGCAATCTCTGGATTTTCTGGTGATGCCATCATCTTTGAAGGACACCTTCCCTCAACCAGTCGCCGTCTCGCACACTACCTCTCCCAACTCCACAAAGAACGAAGAACCCTCGTTCTCTATGTGGCCCCGAAAGCCCTCACCGGACTACTGAAAATCCTGGCACAGATATTCCCCACCAGGCAGATTGCCATCGCCATGAATCTCACGACATGTAAAGAAACACTCACACGCGGAAGGCCTGATGAGCTTCTCGATCGGATTGGACCAGTACCAAAGGACTCAGCGGTGACGGTCGTCATTGAAGGATATAAGCGAGGATCTAAGGAAAAATGATGAGCAGAGGAGTGCCGCGCGCTACTCGTCTTCGCGGCGGCGAATGAGCACTCGATAGGACCCCTCAACGCGATCTTGCGAAAGGACGGTGTGCCCCTCATTGCTCACGCTGCGAGGAACATTCCGAATCGGGTCGCCATCGTCCAACAGCACTGACAAAATCTGTCCTTGCTCCATCGCTTCCAGTTTCAACTTCGTTTTGACGAAATTATAGGGGCAAATCACTCCCCGCAAATCCAACTCGGTATCTGGCTGACCAGTCACTGCCGCGCCTCCCTCTCCATCTCCTACCACATCATTCTCCTTCGCGATAGCCGTGACGATTCACCACACTGGTCGGGACTCCAATCCTAACAAGGAGTCGACGGCCCTACAAGCACAGCACCGGATAGAACGGCATGGTGAACGCAAAAAAAAGGGGCAGCGTCTCGCTGCCCCTTCTATACTCTCACGGAATGTGTCTCGGATTAGTGCAGGCCCTTGTTCAAGTTTGCCTTCAAATAGTCCGTCCCATAGTCTGACTTGGTTTCGGCTGCTGCATTGCCCCATCCCGGCTGTGGTTCACATTGCCAGCAGGGAGCGGAACCGGTATATTCACCAATCGGGCTAGTGATACCAGAATCAATCTTTCCTGGAAGAACGGCACCAGCAATGCCACCGGTGATTCCGCCACGACTTGTCCCAATCGCGCGCTCATTCTCAGGATCCGGACGTTGTCCAAGTCCACCGAACCCCTGCTTTGTCGCATCGACATGGGTCACGTATGCTTCAAGCACCGTTTTCTTTCCGGTGCCATAGGGCTGATCGACCGTCGTTTCTTCCCTCACTTGAACAGTGACATCGTCACCGACATTGAGCGTCTTAATGGCTTGCATATTTGAGCGGTCTGTGAGGTTAAGGATCACAACGGTGCGAGCTCCGTACCCTGACTTACCCTCCTGTCCCTCGTCAAATATCTTTCCTGCCCCGCCGGTTTCAATCATCAGCCTATGCTGGGCCATATCAATCGCAAATACCCGCCCGTACACCGTCTCTGGCTGCGACAGCCGCTCGAGGAAGTTGCTTCGATCGAAGGTGGTCACCCGTGTATTCGATCCCGACACATCGCCAACCCCTTCGCCCACGCCCATGCCCGATTGGTTAGTTTGCAAACGCTCCTGAGCGATTGACACACCAGCTGAACCGACAAAAAGAATTGCCGCTCCCAGTGCCAACACTTTACGCATGTGCTGCCTCCATGGTGAGATTAGAAAAGAAAATGATGTGCAATGACGAAACACCAAACTTGTTACCAATATCATGGCATTGAAACTTCTTCATACTCTATAAGTTGCAGACTATAGGTTACCCATTCGGACATGTCAACTGAAGACATGTGGCTTAGATTCGATTCGACCTCGCACACAATTCCGATCACCACCCGAGCTGGAAAAAGCTCCTTGCCAGACTTACGGACACGCGGTGAATCGATGGTGCCCAGAGGGAGGGTCGAACTCCCACTCTCTTACGAGAACCGGATTTTGAGTCCGGCGCGTCTGCCAGTTCCGCCATCCGGGCTTATCCATTTCTGAAAGCGATTCTTCTTAGCACGAAGCCATGTGCGGGTCAATCCGTTCCCCCTCTTTATCTTCGCTCAGCTGCAATGTTAGACTTCTTGCTCACTGTCACTTCATAATTTATTCGGGAGGATGCTCATATCATGGCAGACGTCCAGTGCGTCACGTGCGGACAAGCCGGAGAAACGATTACAGACCCCCTCTTCATGGGGAAGCTTGAAACCGAGATCAAAGCCAAGGTCTGCAAACCCTGCTGGAAAAAGTGGGAGGGTATGCGGGTCATGGTCATCAACGAGTATCAAGTCAACCTGGGTGAAGAAAGCGGCAGAGAACTCGTGAAGAAGCAGATGAAGGCCTTTCTCAAACTTGGCGAGCAAACTGATACCGGGAAACTTGATCAAAACTATCGCCCACCGGCCTAATCGCGACAGCTCTCCAACAGGCATGTGGATACCGGCCAGGACTGTGATCGCTATATCCTCCACGGATTTCTCCAGCGATCTCGCAGGCTTCGTTGACATGCCAACTTTGGAAATGCTAGATTGTGTCCTTCGTGATCCATCCGCCAGGGTGATCAGTATCTCCTCACAATCCTATTATGGATAGGGACAGGGAGCCGGTTTGTCGTGATTACACAGATGCATGTCAAAGGGTTGATGTTCGACCCCTATAATAACGCGTATATCGTAGTGCTGCGAGACGAAGAGCAATCCGACATGCTCCCCATTTGGGTCGGCAAGTCAGAGGCTGGCGCGATCAGCATGTCAATGGAAAACATCACGCCCCCCCGGCCTATGACGCACGACTTCATGAAGTCGTTCCTCGATGCCTACAATGCGAAAGTCATCAGCGTGGTCATTACGGACTTGTCGGAACACACCTATTTTGCAAAAATCCATTTGATGTACGAAGACTCGGAATACACCGTCGACGCCAGACCCAGCGATGCCATTGCGCTCGCGCTTCGGAGCAATGCGCCGGTGTTCGCAAACAATTCGGTCATCACCAAACAGAATTCTGAAGAACTCGAGCAGTGGCTGGAAAATCTTAAACCGGAAGATTTCGGCAAACTCGACTCCTGAGCAGGCACGATTTAATTATGAGCGCCGTTGATCTACCCAAAGAGCAAGACCTGGTTGAATACCGGGTGGATCGCATCCTCGAAGAGGCCAATACCGACACGAGAATTGTCATCTTGGCACGCCAGGACGGTATCATCGATACGTTTCCAATTTGGGTTGGGGCCGCAGAAGGTAATGCCATTAAATTAGCGCTCGATACCATGATCACGCCACGGCCAATGAGCCATGACTTGATCAAGAGTTTCGCTGAACATTTAAACATTACGATCCAACGCGTCATCATTGCGGACGTGAAAAGCAGCACCTATTACGCAACGGTCTATGTCACCAACAAAGGCGTGGAGCGGACAATCGATGCCAGGCCCAGCGACGCAATCTCGTTGGCCCTTCGGACGCCTTGCCCAATTTACATTACCCACGATGTGTTGAAGAGACGGAGCACGACAAATCTCGACGCCTGGCTGTCAAAGCTGGAGTCAAAAGATATCGGTACACCGGAAGTGCATGAAACCTGAATGATTCGATAGCGAAGGAGCGGGAAGAACGATGTTGACCTACATGCAAAAGCCTTTGGACGTGAAGGAAAAGTGGTACCTCGTGAATGCGGAGGGAAAAACACTGGGCCGATTGGCAGCCCGCGTCGCCGGAATGTTGCGTGGCAAACACCGGCCGACCTTTACCCCCCATGTGGACATGGGGGACCATATTGTGATTGTGAATGCGGAGAAAATCCATCTGACCGGCAACAAAATGGCCACGAAACTCTATCGCCGTCATAGCGGCTTTCCGGGTGGGCTCAAGACCGCAACGGCGCAGCATGTGTTCCGAAAGGATCCGACAGAACTCTTGGTCAAAGCGATCGAAGGCATGCTTCCCAAAAACCCGTTGGGGAACCATATGGCCAAGAAACTCCGTGTCTACGTTGGGCCAGCCCATCCGCATCAGGCCCAACACCCGGAACCGATTACCCTTTAGACTTCACTGTGCACGAAGAAGGAGACGTTATAGCATGGCAGTAGCAACTCAATATGCAACCGGACGACGAAAATGTGCCATAGCCAGGGCCTGGGTCACGGGAAGGGCGGGCGATATCACGATCAATGAACAACCGATCGAGAAGGCTTTCCCACGACTGACTCTCCGGCAGATTATTCAGTTCCCGCTCGAAATTGGCGGTGTCATGGGGCAGTACTCGATCAAGGCCACGGTACAAGGCGGCGGGCAGGTTGGACAAGCTGGCGCCTTGCGTCATGCCATTGCACGCGCGCTGGTGGAGCTCAACCAACCCCTCCGTACACCCTTGAAGAAGGAAGGCTTGCTGACCCGCGATTCGCGCGTCAAAGAGCGGAAAAAGTACGGACAGAAGGGCGCAAGAAAGCGGTTCCAGTACTCAAAACGATAAACATCGGAGCCACAGTCAGAAAAAGGGAAGGCTCCACGCCTTCCCTTTTTTTGTGCCCGTGGCACACATCGCAGGTGATACAGATGAAAAAGGTACGTGTCGCAATCGCAGGGGCCAGTGGATATGCCGGAGCAGAACTCGTTCGCCTGGCAGCCCTCCACCCGCACTTCGATCTTCACGCTGTCACTTCTGAGAAGTCCGCCGGGGCTCCCGTGGCAACAGTCTTCCCAAGTCTGGCCGGCCTCGTGTCTCTCTCATTTCAAGCACTTTCGCCGGAAGCCTTAGCCGAACAGGCAGATGCAGTCTTCTTGGCCCTTCCCCACACCAAATCATTAGAGCCGGTTTCCGCCTGTCTCAAAACCGGCAAACTAGTGGTGGACCTCAGCGCCGACTACCGGCTCACGGATCCTGCCGTCTATGAACAATGGTATAAAACACCGCATACCTATCCGGGATTGCTGAAGGACGCAGTCTATGGACTTCCCGAATTGCATCGTGCCGCCATTGCCAAGGCGAGACTCGTCGCATCACCCGGCTGTTACCCAACAGCAGCCGTTTTACAATTGGCACCGCTCTTCGCCCAGGGTCTCGTGCAGCCTCACACCGTCGTCATCGATGCGAAGTCCGGCGTGTCTGGGGCTGGGCGAAGCCCGGCTCTCCCCTACCATTTCCCTGAAGCCCATGAATCCTTGGAGCCCTACAAAATCGGAGGGCACCGCCACACTCCTGAGATCGAGCAAGAACTCGGGGGGTTGCTTCAACGAGCCTCTCAACCATCGAAAACGGTAGCGGCACAACCGATCGTGACATTCACTCCGCACCTCGTCCCGATGAACCGTGGCATCTTGAGCACGGCCTACTGCAAGCTGAAGAGTCCAATGGCGTTGCCGGACCTGCGCGCGTTGTATCGAGACTTTTACAAAGGTGAGCGGTTCGTCAGATTCCAGGAAGAGACTATTCCGAATCCGCGCTATATCAAGGGCTCCAACTATTGCGACATCGGAGTCTACCTCGATCCCCGTTCAGGATCGGTCATTACGGTGGCCGCGCTGGATAATCTTGTGAAGGGCGCCGCAGGCCAAGCCATCCAGGCCATGAACCTCATGCTGGGATTCCCTGAGGAGACAGGGTTGACGGCTCCTGCCGCCTACCCCTAAGCATGATGCTGAAAAAGTCTGCCAGCTTCGTTCTCGGCTCGTCGAAATCCTCAACGTACCCCAGAGGGTACGCTTCCGGTTTCGATTCGCCTGCGGCCTTGCTGGACAGCCTTTTTGAGCATCCTGCATTGATCAATATACATTCTCTCGATCATGGGTAAAAAAATAACAACCGTATCTCCACGCCGTGGGGTCACAGCACCGCAGGGGTTCCGCGCAGCCGGCATCCATTGCGGCATCAAGAAGCCAAACCTGCTGGACCTTGCGCTCGTCGTCTCTGAACAGAGCGGTCCCATGGCCGGAGTCTTCACGAAAAATCAGGTAGTGGCGGCGCCGGTCATTGTCGATCGTCTGCACCTGCGCCAAGGAATCGGACGGGCCATTCTCGTCAACAGCGGTAACGCCAACGCCTGTACCGGCGCCAAAGGATTAGCCGCCGCAAAGAAGACTGCCACCTTGCTTGCACGCCACATGGGAGTTCCCTCGCAGCAAGTGTTCATCGGTTCTACCGGCGTGATCGGTCGTGCGTTGCCGGTCAATCGAATCGTCAAGGGCATACCGCAGTTGCTCATTCAGCTCAGCGACCGTGGAGGCCCGGATGCCGCTCGGGCGATCATGACGACCGACCTGCGTCCGAAAACCATCGCCCTTCAGGACACCATCGGCGGTCGCTTGATTACCATCGGCGGGATGGCCAAGGGCTCTGGAATGATCCATCCCAACATGGCCACGATGCTGGCCTATTTCACCACCGACGCGTCAATCACGAAGAGCGCCCTCCAACGGGCTCTCAGCCTGGCGGCCAACGAGTCATTCAACTGCATCTCGGTCGATGGAGACACGAGTACCAACGATACTGTCCTGTGCTTGGCGAACGGTATGGCTGGGAACCGCACGATCAAAGAAGGCACAGCCTGCCTTTCGTCGATTCCTGCTGCTCCTGACAGAAGCCTGCCAAGCGCTCGCACTGGCGATTTGTCGCGACGGCGAAGGTGTCACCAAAGTGGTGAACATCGAGGTGACCGGAGCAGCCACCGTGGCGCAGGCACGGCAGGTGGCCCAAACCATTGCGACCTCGAACTTGGTCAAGACCGCCCTCTTCGGCGAGGATGCCAATTGGGGTCGCGTGATGGCGGCGATCGGACGAGCCGGGGTCCCGATTACTCCTTCAAAGCTGAGCCTGTCGTTCGGCGGGGTTCCGATGGTAGAAAAAGGAATGGGTCTCGGACTCGCTGCTGAAGCCCGCATCGCGAAGGTCTTTCGCCAGAAAGAATTTACGATTGCCGTGGGGCTGGGACAAGGCCGCCACAAAGCCCACATCTGGACGACCGATCTGTCGTTCGACTATGTACGCATCAACGCAAGCTACCGATCATAACCCGCACCAAAGCTTCCGGAGTCATACTCAATACATCTGTGGTGTCGGTGTAAGGTCAAGCAAGAGATGGGATGGAGCCTGATGATCTTCTGTGCTCGCGCAACGCGCGGCCTCAGAGGGATGCGAGGGGAGCAGGCAGACCGATCTTCTTGCTCTCAGAGCCCCCACGGTGAAGCGGTGGTCGCTCAATGCGCGCAGTGAAGAACAATCTGCCTACTCCCCTCCTAATACAATGGGGCGGAAAGGAAAAAGAGCGGCAAGGCGATTCCCTGTGCTTGCGCAACGCGCAGTCTCGGAACACCTTCGTTGAACACGCGCATGATGAGAAAACGTCAGGCCGCACCTCGGCTAAAAAAAACCAGTGCAGCAAATGGCATGGCAATTCTGGATAGAATCTACGCTGCGGCCCCGTGAGCGACCGACGAGATCATGAAAAACATTCGCGACCCCTTTTCGATTGACCCCGGAAGCGCACATAGCGCGTGAGAGGCAAACGGGATATACAGTCACCATCCCCCATTGTGCCTCCACTGGTTCGTTAGCCTGTTTCTCATTTCTAAGTTCCGCCAACTTCTCTCGCGTCGGAAGCGCATGATTAATTTTCCGAATGTACTACGGTGGTATTTGTATCGGACGAAGAAACTAACGACGTCTTTCCGTCCAATAATGGTTTGGCCACTTAATTTTTGAGCGCAGGTGATCTTGTTGTATTCAACCAGGGTCCTATTAAGATTCAAGAGATTGGAAATCTCCCCGATGGTCATGCCTCGTGTAGTCATTTCGAATACTGCATCTTCTGTATACGAAAGTGTGTCCATTAGCACCGGAAGAATTGGAGATTCTGCCGTATCCTCGCATTGATCTGCTATCTTCGATCGCTTCCAATACAAAGAGCTCGCGACCGCTAGCTTGGACAAGTCTCCCCGGGTGTCGTTAAGAAGTGCGTTCCACTCCTCATGCATCCGTTCCTGCAACGAAGCCGGTAATTTTTTGGCGGCATTAGCAATGAGTTTTTTGGCAAGATGCGGGCACCATGCTCCAATTTCTGCAGCAAGCAAATTTCCTAATAAGCCAAGAACGAAATTGAGCATCGATAATCTTCTTATCCCGTAGCAATGTCCGGCGATAGTTTTGCTTGAGACCAGATGCCACTGACGTTATCTAACATCTGACGAGCTATCTGTGCCCCATGAGGTGTAACTATGTAGAGGCGCCTTCGAGGACGGCCTTCTGCTTTGGGGTCTACATCTTCCCATTCGCTTTCCAAAAATCGGTACTTCTCGAAGCGCAATAGGATGGGATATAGTGTCCCCGAGGAGAGATTCGTTATCTTCAACAGGTCTGCTCCGCACAGCTCTTTGCGTGGGCGGTCAAGAAAAGCGCGTAGGACAAGAAGTCCTTGGTAGCTTAATCTGGGGGTTTCCTGTTGACTCATGATTGCAAGTCTACATAGGGGAAATGCTGATGTCAAGTACCGTCTTAGATTAAAAAGAGGCGAAAGAGCTTCGAGGCATTCTTCTTCACTTCGGCGATTATAGAAACCATGTGTGTGCTCCACTCACCCTCCTCTGTGGGGCACGGCCGGTGAGAGTAACCTGCGTACCGTTGCAAGCTAGTGGTGTTCTTGCTGGCAAGATAACTCAGGGCATCAGCGCACTTGCACTGAACGGTCAAGCAGAAACAAAGGGTCGGGAATCTTTTCAATTGCACCATTTGAAAACTCCTCCGACAACCCTCCTTCGCGCGACGGGACCGAACTGCTCATCCCATCCACACCCCTTACCCCTACGCCTCACCCCCCACTGACTTCAATTTGACTTCCCACTATGAGAAGGCGCAAATTGGCATCTCTTATCTACGACACAGAGGTGTACTGTGACCCCCTTGCTAGTCTCTCCCAATCCAGCTACACAGAATCGTTCAAGAACTGAATCGCGCCCTCTTGGCAGACTTCGCCATGAGGACGTTGTTGTTTGTGCAACAGTAGCGACCACCGGCATGATGTCCTGGGTCTTAACCTCATCGAAATGGAGACTGAGATGAAACGATTGGCAATCCTATCAGCCGGACTGATCCTGGGATCGCCCTCGCTCGCCCTGGCGGAAGAACTTGGGGGATATCGAGGAATCGGATCGCTCTACTTCACCTTCATGGGCGCAATTCTGATCTATGGCGTCTACGATGCGTTCGGCAAGAAGGCAATGTATGTGATGGCGCCGATCATTGTGGTCGGGCTCTATCTGATGTTACCCGCGCACTAGCTACTGACGGCAGGGTGCGATGGAAGAAGGGTTGGCCTGCCTAATCCAGCCAGTCCTTCTCTTTCAGTTTCCGTGGAAGATATTTTTTCGTGAGGTACTGGAAGTCTTTGTTGGCAAGGGCATCCAGTTCGTACTTGAGTCCGCTCGCAAGCATCCGCTTGATTTCCGCCTGCCAGGCCGGTTTCTGGAACCACTGATAGTTGAGAAGCTCTTTCGCGCGGGCGATGTCCTTCTCATTCAATTTGATCCCGACGTTACGCGGAAGTTCGTACCGTTCTGGATCGGCGCTGGAAAGACCGATGAACTTGGCCTTGGGAATCGCCATGCGTTGGCTCTCGAAGGCCAGATTGATCGAGCCTTGCTTGACGACGGAATAGATATAGTACCCCCAGGGGTCGTTATCGACCAGGACATAGACCGGGAGCTTATATTCTTCGTGCAGCCGCCGAGCTAAGCGGCGAACCCCACGGGGTGGCTGTCCATTCCCCGTCAGCAACACACAGTTATAGCGACGCCAGAATTTGTCTTCCGAGAGGCGGTTCCACTGCGTGCCTTTCTCCACCAGCAGCACAAAGTCCGCCGTGCAGCGGCGGATCTCCACATACTCCGGCTCGACTATCGAGGGAACCGAGTAGCCGCCTTTGCCCAGCTTCGCGCAATCCACGCGATCGCCATCGTCACCGAGCACGAGCGGGCCGACCACACTCCCGCCGTTCTCCGCACGCACATGCAACTCTTCACGGAGCGCCGTGAGCGACACTTCCAGATCTTCAATAATCGGGTCTGATTCGTCCTGGGTATCGAATGTATTCTCGTGCGAGTCCTGAATGGTGTGTTTGGTCCGGTAGTAGATCTCTCTGAGCGAGGTCGTCAACTCCGCACGCTGCAGTTCGGAGAGGGCATCCGCGACCAATATGGTCTGCATGAATTTCTTGGCCATGCCGACGTTGAAGAATGAACGGGCCTGTTTCTTATCCCCCATCTCAAGCAGGCCCTTGCGCTCGTTGAACGTCACGTTCGAAAGCGCGCGAATCGGAATCGCCATCGTCGGATCTTTTGCCCGCTGCGCGGCGGTGATCACCAGATCGGCCAGTCCGATCAATTTCTTCTCGACCGTCCCATTCTTCGTTATCTTCGTTTTGGCCATGCGTCGTCCTATTTTTTCTTCTCTGTCAGGCGAGCCTTGCGACCTGTGCCGACCGCGCCTGCTGGCCGCTGTGAGGATGATCTTCTTCGGAACCGATGGGACGCAGGCCTTGCCTTCGCAGTCGTGCTTCCTGTCGCCGTTCAGATTTCGATGGAGCCGGCTTTTCTTCGATAGGTTCTGCGTCGGAAACGCCGGTTACCGGCGGAACCTCTCCATCAGCTCCTTCAGCAGTGACAATGATGGAGTGCGGCAGGCCTTCCGGTCCTGCGCCGGTCTTGCCGAGTGTTTCATCCGTCTTCATGCCGCCGGTCCGCGAGGACGCAATCTTCTGCAGCTGCGCTTTCAACTTTTCAACGGGCAACTTCCCGCCTTTCAATCGATTGCAGGCTTCGGCCACTTCCTCAATATAGAGTTCAAAAATATTGCGCCGACGGAATTCGCTCGCCGCCCGTTCGCGGCGTCGCAGGAAAAGCCCAAGCCGCCGCCCGCACTCGCGGAGCGCGAGGGTAATCTCCTTGTGAATCTCGTCGTACTCCGCGATCGCTTCCTTGGACTCGCTCGTAAAGGGCACCCACACGGAGGCAATGTGCACGAAGATGACCATCGGCCCGGCCGGCAGAGCCCCGCGTGATTGGCCGATTCCATAGTTACGCCAGGTTGTGGCCAGCACTGCCTTGAAGATTGCACAAGCGGATTGCTGATACAGCAACGGGACCCGGTTGGCGTAGCGAATCACGCGCGCGAGTTCCGAATCTCCTTCTTCCTGCTCCCCTTCTGCCAGCGGCTGCGCCGGCTTCTCAGGCTTGGTCACACTGTCCGGTGCTTTCCCGAAGGCCAACCCTGCTTCGATAATGAAGGGATTGCCGCGATAGACGGAGGGGGGCCGGCTCACCGCCGTATAGAACTCCCCTTTGATCTGTCTGTAGAGACCGGAGAGGATCGCCTTCTCGCCGATCGGCGAAAGGCAATTGGTCGGCGGCGACATGATCTTCGTCGCTTGAATCGTGTGATAGAGCGATTCGGCAATCGCGCCGCGAATGTCACGGGGCTTCGCCTTGGGCGAAATCTTCGCCGTCTTGCACATCTCATCCGCGAGCGCAGGCGTCACCCGGCAGAAATCGCTCGACAGAAAGCTCGAAAGGGTCTGGTTCTTGGCATCCTGGAGCATCTTGAGAAACATCCCGAACTCAATGCCGTAGGGATGGGGCTTGATTTCCTTCGGCGCGGGAGGCAGTTCGTGATAGGCGCGTGGATATTCCTTTGTCTCGCCTTCCGGCGTTCGATACATGAGTCGCACGTGCGGATTCGCAATAGACGTCTGATCGAGATACTCGTCCACCGACGCGCGGCCTTTCTGGTAGCGTCCTTCGACTTCGATCGCCACCTGCGTGCCACGGGGCTGGTCCCACTCGATCTGTTTGTTCTCATGGACCAGCGGCTCGTTCTTCTTTGTATCGATCTGCACTTCGAAATAATGTGCTGCGGCTTTTGGACCGATGCGCGAGACGATCTTCACCGGTTTTCCAGTCGTCAGTTGGCCATACATCCCTGCCGCTGAAATGCCGATCCCCTGCTGGCCGCGGCTCATGCGTAGGCGATGGAACTTGGAGCCGTACAAAAGTTTTGCGAAGATTCTGGGAATCTGCTGTCTGACGATCCCGGGGCCGTTGTCTGTCACCGTCACTCGAAAGCGTGTCGCCTGGCTTGCGGGCAGCACAGCTGAAGATCCGATAGCCACGACCTCCAGCTGTACTGTGACCTCAGGAAGAATTCCGGCTTCCTCACAGGCGTCCAAAGCGTTGTCGACCGCTTCCTTGACGCAGGTCAGCAGGGCTTTGCGCGGGTTGTCGAACCCGAGTAAATGCCGGTTCTTGGTGAAGAACTCGGAGACGGAAATCTCGCGCTGTCGCGCACCCATTTCCACCGCCGTCACGGCCGAAGCTGCACGGAGGTCTGTTTTCTTGGACACAGATGCAGGTGGCTTGTGCGTGGCCATTCATCCTCTCAAATCAATCAAGTGCCGACACCAGATAGGCACTGTACCAAGATTATTTCAATGAGCACACTCTTACTGCCATCTCTTGCAAGTGAGATGACACAGCAAACCTCTTCACGGTGGTGAGAGAAGCGTTGCGGCCCATGGCGGGGTGGTGAAATGGGGAAAAACCGCCAACCGGGATGAGGGGGAAGTTAGGGTGGAAGGAGCGCGCACCTACCGAGGACAGCATAGGTACGGCGGAGATCTTGGCGGGACTTTAGGCTTCCCAGTCAAGCTGGGCTTGCACACCATCCCGACGCTCGACCCCCTCATGAACCATATTCCCTCGGGGCGTTAAGCTCCTCCCACAGGGATACGATATTCTTCCGATGCGGACGAGTCAAGGATTGATTCACTATGCATGACCACCGTCTTCGGCTTCTTCAAACTCGTTGATGAGCTGCTCAAGTTCATCGAGCTCGGCTTGTCGGACATTCTGAAATGAGACCCCGAATGTCTCCTCTCCCACCCACTGCACCAGCCCCTCTTCGATCGAGACCGGTTCCTCCGCACCGGGAATCACCAGTCGCACACGGATCACCTTGCCGGGGTAGACTTCTAGGTCGCAGTCGAACCTCGCGCCACCGACTGAGAGGTCCAGGGTAACCGCTTCGGTCTCATGCGAGTTTCCCAACAGGAATCCCTGCAGCTGTGCCGGCACGCGCCGATGTTGCCGTCGCTCCATGTTACCCCCACGCTCCTATTTCGTATTCGATTCAGGAGCGATGCAGAGGAGCCATATCCCGCCATCACAGCGCTCTCCACGCCGTGACGGAGCACTCTATTTCCTGAGCTTGAGGATTGTACCGTCAATCTTAGTGTCGGCTACGAACTTCTCGAAATTTTTGTTGTAGAGTTCGTTGAGCAACTCCTGGGCATCCTCTGGGTCGAACCAGAAAACCTGGTTGGTTCCAGTACTGGTGAGGGTCTCACGAACTTGACTGCCATCGGCATGATTCTGCACTTCGACGGCCATCCGACTTTTGGCGTGAAGAGTGGTCTGTCCGATGCCGCTTTTGGCATCCACGCCGACATCGATAAGTGTACCGGTGATGGTCATGTCTGCCCCGGTTGTCCTGTCGCCTTTGGCAACGGTCACGTTCCAACCTTTCCCTTTGAGATAGTCAGCGAAGGCCTCTGCCGTGGCCTCGCTAAGGGTACCGCTGGAGCGGCTGAAATGACTCTCGCCGCCCCATAGATGATGCCGGATGCCGAGGTGAGATCGGTCGGTGCGACGGTCTTCAAACGGCTGAATCGCAACGGTCGGGGAACTCATCGCTACGGCCTTCTCACCTGTCCCGCTTGCTACGGGGACATTCAGATCGATGCGCTCACCTTTTCCTGCACAGCCTGCGGCCAGGCAAACTCCCAGAAGCCCGATGCCGAGGAATTGGTAGTAGTTCACAGGGGCTCCCTCCTAATTGATGTTTGGTTTCTGCGACAAGATCGTCTGATCGAACTCGCGATTATTTGGCAACGAAATGCGCCCGCCGATTCTGTTGATAACAGTCCTCGTTCTGCTGCTTGCAGAAGGGCCTTGTTTCTCCGTAGCTCGTAGTCTGGAGCTGCGAAGCCGGAACGCCTAGATCCTGGAGGTATTGCTTGGCGGCACGCGCCCGTTTCTCGCCTAGGACGAGGTTGTATGCCACTGTGCCTCGCTCATCGCAATGGCCTTCGATCAGCACAGTCTTGCTCCCACTGGCGCGAAGCCATCCGGCATTGGCATCCAATAGCGGCATGGCATCCTTACGGATTTGAAACCGGTCGTAATCGAAGAATACGTCGCTCAATGCGTTGGTGTCGGACGACGCTATGCCAGGCTCAATTGCGCGGTTAGAGGGTGTGCTGCCGGATGGCCGGTCGAACGAACGCTCCAGTGGTACCGTCTTGATCGCATCCGGCTGGATCGCCTCGGTCTTGGCCTTACTGGACTGATCGCCGGACGAGGAGGAAACATTCTTACTAGCGCAGCCCGCAATCAGAAACATGAGACCCAGACTTAGACACAGGCTGATGACTTTCCGATTCATGGTATCGCCTCCTAGTTTGTCGTGATCCTTGATCGTGCCGCTTCGTCAGGGTCAGGATAGTCTGGCCCTCTCATCTTGGGCTACTCTCAACACTATATGCGGATGTGAATGCCAGATTACCGCTCATACTTATAGGTGCTCAATCGGTGCCCGTCAACCCCAAATCTCGCACCCCGTCCATGACGGGTGCGAGCGAGTATCTACTTTCCGAACCGAAAGTTGCATCCCTCTCTGGCTTTCGCTAAGGTGCGGTTCATGACCCATTCCCTCGCGCGTTCACTCATGCTTGCCGGCGCGAGCGGGCTGTTCCTCCCGTTGAGTTTTCCGAAATCTGATCTAGGACTATTGGCCTGGATCGCCCTCGTGCCGTTGCATTGGGCGTTGGACGGCAAGAACAAAGCGCAGGCATTTTGGATCGGCTGGCTGTCCGGCACGATTGCCTTTACCGGCATGATGTCCTGGGTGGTGACCGCCATGAACACCTACGGCAAGGTCCCGCTGGCGATCAGCTACGGCCTCATGTTGCTGCTCACGGCCTATCTTGGCCTCTATGTCGGTCTCTATTCTGTCGGGGCCGTGTGGTTTCGGACGCTGATTCCTCGTTACGGTCTCTTTGCACTTCCCTGCTTATGGGTGACACTCGAACTGATCCGGACATATGCTTTGAGCGGATTACCCTGGGGACTTCTCGGCTACTCTCAATATCGCCAGATTGAGATCATTCAGATCGCGGATCACATGGGGGTATACGGAGTCTCATTCCTTATTGTGCTGGTGAATGTCGCACTGGCTGAATTCCTGTCCTGGTTGATGCCGCTGTTCCGGGGTTTCCGTCCAGCAAGGCTTCCCTGGGAGCTCGCGGCGATGGCGACATTGGTAGTCACCCTCTCCTGGCAATATGGTCTTGCGACGTTATCTGAAACGCCTTTTTCTGGTATTCCCCGATCGTCCATCAGTGTGGGAGTGGTGCAGCCGAATATCGATCAGGCAGTGAAATGGGATACCGCCTATCGAGAGCAAACTCTCGCACGCTTTGACCAACTGACCGAACAACTCGGCCGTGCCACAGATTTAGTGGTTTGGCCGGAGGCGGCAACACCATTCGTCTTTGAGCGTGAACCGATCTACCAACTGCAACTCATTGCGCTGGCCAATCGAGCCCAGGCGCCGATCTTATTTGGAAGCCCGGCCCTACGTTTCTATTCGGATCGGCGGCCCTATCTATTGAATAGTGCCTACCTCCTCTCCCCCGACGGCCAGTTGTTGGGGCGCTACGACAAACATCATCTGGTTCCCTTCGGAGAATATATTCCGCTCAAATCTTCGCTCCTGTTTTTCCTCGACAAAATGGTAGAAGGAATCGGCGATTTCGAAGCGGGAACTGGTCCGACGGTCTTGACGTTGACACCGAAGCCCCGATCAGCAGCTGCCAGCAATACTGGGACGACTCCGAAACCAATAAGCTTTGGGGTGGCAATCTGCTACGAAGTGATCTTTCCGGACCTGGTGCGGCAATTCGCTGCGAATGGCGCCGAGTTTCTGGTGACCGTGACGAACGATGCCTGGTTTGGCCACTCGTCGGCTGCCTCACAACATTTTTCAATGGTGGTGTTTCGTTCAGTCGAGAATCATTTAGCCTTTGCCCGCTCAGCCAATACCGGCATTTCCGGGTTCATCGACCCGTTCGGGCGCATCGTTGAGGCGACGCCGATCTTCACGGAGCAAGCCATCAAGGCGACGATGCAGGTCTGGCGTCCACATACGTTTTACAGCCGGTACGGCGATGTGTTTGCCTACGGCTGTGCTATAATCTGCGCGCTTTTGTTCTTGTTAGGCATGTTCCGCACCAAGGAATCTGAGCCCGATGCAGTGCCGATATAACCAGAAAGGATCGTCCCATGTTGGATGAGGTAAAGAATCGTGTGCGGGCTGTCGAGCAATTGGTAACGGAACTACGGGGGCATCTTTGACTTCGCCCGCATGACGGCCGAGTTGGCACATCTCGAACAACAGACTTCTCAGCCAGATTTTTGGAACCACGCTCAGAGGGCCGCAAAGATCAGCAGGAAGAAATCTGCGATTGAGCGTGACCTCCAGCAGTGGCGCGATATCGATGGAAAGAGGAACGATCTGGACGCCTTACTTGAATTGGCAGAAGAAAGTGGTGATGCGGGGCTCCTGAAGGAGTTGACTTCCGAGCTGGATCAATTCGAACCGAAACTCGCTGCCCTACGGCTTGAGCTTCTGCTTTCTGGCGAACTGGACCCCAACAACGCGATTCTGGCGATCCATCCCGGCGCCGGCGGGACGGAATCGCAGGACTGGGCGCAGATGCTGCTCCGCATGTATGTCCGTTGGGCCGAGAGCAAGAAATTTAAAGTCGAAACGCTGGACCTGCTCCCGGGAGAAGAAGCGGGTGTGAAGAGCGTAACCTTGTCAGTGACAGGGCCCTATGCCTACGGCTATCTCAAGGCGGAAGCAGGAGTGCACCGGCTGGTACGCATTTCACCCTTCGATGCAAACAAGCGGCGACATACCTCCTTTGCCTCGGTCTTTGTCTATCCCGAGGTGGATGAAGATATCGATCTTGTAATCGAAGACAAAGATCTTAAGATCGATACCTTTCGGGCCGGCGGCGCCGGCGGCCAGAATGTGAATAAGGTCGAGACGGCCATCCGCATGACGCACCTGCCGACCGGGATCGTGGTGCAATGTCAGAACGAACGGTCACAGCTTCAGAATCGCAATGGCGCAATGAAGGTCTTGAAGGCGCGCCTCTATGAACTGGAGCTGAAAAAGAAGGAGGCGGAGTTCAATGCGATCGTCGGGGAGAAGAAGGATATTGCCTGGGGCAGCCAAATTCGATCCTATGTGTTCCAGCCCTATCAGATGGTCAAAGATCTCCGCACAGGCTATGAAGTGGGCCAGGTAGCTGCCGTCATGGACGGTGATCTGGACGGGTTCATCGAGGCCTATTTGAAGATGAAGCAACTTGGGGCCACCGCGCTCAGTTATCAACAGTCGGAAATGGACGAACTCGATAGCTGACCGAAGAGGGACATCGGTAAAGGCATCTGATGGACGAACTGAACGAACAGCAGCAGCAGCGCATCAAAAAGCTCGAAGTCCTGCGCGAAGCGGGCGTCGCGCCCTATGGATCGCGATTCGAAGTGAAGGACCGCGCGGGCCAACTGATCAAACTCCATGGAGAGAAAACCAAAGAGGTCCTGGAAGACCAGACGATATCCTGTACCCTTGCAGGACGTATCGTTGCCCTGCGGCGATTCGGCAAGGCCGGCTTCGCGGTACTGCAAGACGGATCCGACCGGCTTCAAGTCTACCTCAAGAAAGACTATCTCTCGGAACAGGCCTATCGCATCGCGGAACAGCTGGATCTGGGCGATTGGATCGGCGTGACCGGCATTCTCTTTCGCACGAAGACGAATGAGTTCACCGTTGAGGTCTCAGAACTGACCTTCTTGAGCAAAGCGCTCAGACCGCTTCCGGAAAAGTGGCACGGGTTGACGGACGTCGAAACCCGCTATCGGCAGCGTTATGTCGACTTGATCGCCAACCCTCAAGTCCATGGCATCTTTGCCACGCGCAGCCGAATCATCGCCGGCATTCGCGCCTTTTTGATCGAACGCGGATTCCTTGAGGTCGAAACGCCGATGATGCATCCGATTCCAGGAGGCGCAGCGGCAAAACCCTTTGTCACACACCATAATGCACTCAACGTCGATCTCTATCTCCGCATTGCGCCGGAGCTCTATTTGAAACGGCTGATCGTCGGCGGCTTTCCTCGCGTCTTTGAGATCAACCGCAACTTCCGGAATGAAGGCATCTCGACCATTCATAACCCTGAATTCACGATGCTGGAATTCTACGTCGCCTATGCCGACTATCAGGACCTGATTATCCTCACGGAAGAACTCGTCTCCTCGTTGGCACAGCAGGTTCTCGGCAAGACGGTCATCGAATATCAGGGCAAGGAAATCGTACTCACGCCTCCATGGCGCCGCTGGTCCTATCATCAGTCGATTCTGGAGGTGAACAATCTCGATCCTTCTGTCTTCGAGGATAAGGACAAGGCGATTGCGGCGGCCAAACAGCTGAACATTGCAGTCGATCCAAAATGGCCGCTCTTCAATATCGTGAACGAGATCTTCGAGGAAACGGTCGAGCCGAATCTGATTCAACCTACCTTCATTACCGATTACCCGATTGAAATTTCCCCGCTCGCACGGCGCAAAGATTCGAACCCGGCGCTGACCGATCGCTTTGAGCTCTACATTGCAGGCAGGGAAATCGCGAATGCCTTTTCAGAGTTGAACGATCCGCTGGATCAACGGGAACGGTTCGAAGGGCAGGCGGCACAGCGGGCGGCGGGTGACGAAGAGGCGCATCTAGTCGATGAAGACTTCCTGCGGGCCTTGGAGTACGGTATGCCTCCGACCGCGGGCGAAGGCATCGGAATAGACCGGCTGATCATGCTCTTTACCAATCAAGCGTCGATCCGTGACGTGATCCTCTTCCCCCAACTCAGACCTGAGAAATAACGGTGGCCCTCCCCTACGAAATCTTTGTCGGGTTGCGATATCTGCGCGCGAAGCGCCGGAATCGGACAATTTCATTGAACACCGTGGTCTCTATTGCCGGGATCACACTCGGTGTGGCTGCCCTGATTGGGACGGTCGGCATCATGACCGGTTTCAAAGAAGACATTCAGGCTAAGATTCTTGGGACAACGGCCCATATCATCGTGCAGGATCGGATGAAAGACAGCATGAGCGAGTACGATCCCGTCGCCAAACAGGTGACAACCGTGCCCGGTGTCGTGGCGGCCACCCCGTTTGTGCTCAAGCAGGTCTTGCTCACGACCCAGAGTGGCGTGCAAGGCATTGTGATCCGTGGCATCGACCCGCAGCGTGAAGCTACAGTGACCGAGCTGGCTAAAAATCTCTCGACTGGAGAGTTAGCTGACCTCAGCAGGCCGGTCAAGGTGAAACAGCCATCCGCAGACGATCCGACCGGCCCGGCCGTCGAGACGGAAAAGCCCGGTATCATCCTGGGCAAGGAATTGGCGATGCGGCTCGGCGTCTTTGTCGGAGATACGGTCAACGTCGTGTCCCCTCCCGCCGGTCCGATCAGCGCGATCGGCATGGTACCCAAGATCAGAACCTTCGCGCTGATCGCTCTATTTCAATCCGGCATGTACGAGTACGATTCGTCGTTGGCCTACATCGACCTCGCGGAGGCACAGAAGTTCTTCAACATGGGGCACACCGTGACGGGCATTGAAATTAAAGTCACGGACGTCTTCCACGCGGATGAGACGGCCCGTTCCGTAGAGCAGTCGCTCGGCTTCGCCTATGGCGCGCGCGACTGGATGCAGATGAATCGCAATCTGTTCTCAGCCCTCAAGCTTGAAAAGACGATGATGTTTCTCTTGTTGGTGCTGATCACGATCGTGGCTTCCTTCAACATCGTCAGCACCCTCACGATGATCGTGACGGAAAAACAAAAAGAAATTGCGATCCTCAAAGCCATGGGCGCGACGCGCAAAAGCATTCGGCGCATTTTCATGCTGAACGGATTGATCATCGGCCTGTCCGGAACAGCCATCGGCATTCCGCTCGGCTACACATTTCTTTGGCTGATCCAGACATTTTGGACCTTTGATCCTTCGGTCTATTACATCTCTCGAATCCCCGTCCACGTACAAGCGATGGATGTCTTCCTTGTGGCAGGCTCTGCAATTCTTATTAGCTTTGCCGCCACGGTCTACCCCTCGCTCCAGGCAGCCAAACTCGAACCGGTGGCCGCGTTGCGCTACGAATGATCATGCCGGCCTCTTCATCATTTTTCTTTCATTCTGGAATTCCGGCATGATCACCGTCACAAATCTTTACAAATCGTTCCCGATGGGCGGGCAGACCCTCACAGTGCTGAAGGGCGTCAATCTGCAGATTCAGCGGGGGGAATTGATTGCGATTGTCGGGGCTTCGGGAGCCGGGAAGAGCACACTGCTCCATATTATCGGGACGCTTGATCGTCCCACCACAGGAACGGTCCATTTCGACGGCCAGGATATATTCCAGATGTCGGAAGGTGAACAGGCGGATTTCCGAAACCGGCGTATCGGGTTTGTCTTCCAGTTTCATCATCTCCTGCCGGAGTTCACCGCGATCGAGAATGCCTGCATGCCGGCGCTGATCCAGCGCCGGCATCCGGCAGATATTGAACCGGAGGCCATTGCGTTGTTGCAGGAGGTCGGGCTGGGAGCTCGGCTACATCATAAGCCTGGTGAATTATCCGGCGGTGAACAGCAGCGCGTGGCGGTCGCACGAGCCCTCTTGCAGAAACCCGATCTCGTGTTGGCTGATGAGCCGACGGGAAATCTGGATACCCATACGGGCGACGCGCTCTTTGCGATGATGCGTGAACTGAACAAGGCCCGCGGGACGACCTTCGTGATCGTCACCCACAACGACAAACTGTCTGCCCAAGCCGACCGGATCGTGCATATGCAGGATGGTCAAATCGTCTAACTCTTGACGAGCACCCGTTCGCTACAACACGCAAAGAAGACGATAACGTCGGCCGCGTCGGACTCAGCCTGCGGCTTATTGATACTACAACCGGCACAACAGTCTGGAAGGCACGGCATGAAAAATCCAGCAGCTACATGTTTTACAGACCCAACTTGAAGGACGTCGCCAAAGACCTGGCCGCTGAAATGATCGCGTCTATGCCTCCCCAAGCCAAACGATAGTCCCGCTCCGTCTGAATTTTCTCAGTGCGCTTGAAGGGACCGACTCTCGTCAGATCGAGCAGCACGCTCTGTGGTTTTCAATGAGGAGAGGGTGGTTCAAACGCCTAGCATGTTTTGGGCTGAGCCGCTCGCATGGCAGCCTTCAATGATCGGACAAATTCGGCCACATGCTTCACCATCTCCGGTTTCTGCTGGTATGCGGCAATCTGCTTGACGATCGCACTGCCGACGATCACCCCATCGGCAATGGCCGCGACCCTGGCAGCGTCAATCGGCGTAGCAACCCCGAACCCGACCGCCACCGGAACCTTCGTGACCTTCCTAATTTTCTCTACATTCTTACCCACATCGGCCAGGTTGACCAATTTCGCACCGGTGATCCCAGTCAGCGAAACGTAATAGACAAAGCCCTGTGACTGGCGCGCCACAAATGTCCGTCGTTCTGCCGTGCTCGTGGGGGCAAGAAGATAAATTAGTGGAAGCCCAGCCTTGGCAGCCGGCCCTTTGAGCGGACCTGCTTCGTCAGGCGGCATGTCAGGCATGATTAGTCCGTCAACACCGGCTTGGGCAGCCTCCTGACAGAATCGTTCAGGACCGAACGCGTGAACACTATTGTAGTAGGCCATCAAGACCAGCGGAATCTGGGTCTTGGCTCTGAGACGTCTGACCATAGAAATGATTTTTGGAAGCGATGTCCCGCTGCGCAAGGCTCGTTCTGCCGCCTGCTGAATCACGGGACCATCGGCGATGGGGTCGGAAAACGGTACGCCCAGTTCAATGATATCGGCCCCGGCCTGCTCTAACCCCACGACAAGTTGTTCGGTCTCTTGCAGTGAAGGGTCGCCTGCCATCACATAGGCAATGAGGGCCTTCTCACCTCTCTGCCGAAGTTGTGCGAACGTATTGTCGAGCTTCGATGTCACAGCGTAATTCCTCGCATGTTGGCAATCTGCTGGACATCCTTATCTCCGCGACCGGATAGATTTACAACCAGAAGCTGGTTCTTCTTCATCGTGGGCGCGACTTTCATCGTGTGGGCAACGGCATGGGCACTTTCGAGGGCCGGCATGATTCCCTCTTCTCTGGCCAATAGATCGAACGCCGCCATGGCTTCGTCGTCGGTCACTGAGGTGTATTCAGCTCGCCCTTGATCCCGCAAATAACTGTGTTCGGGGCCGATCGCCGCATAATCCAACCCGGCTGAAACCGAATGGGTCAAATTCACTTGCCCGTCATCACCCTGGAGCAAATAGGTCATGGTGCCTTGCAAGACGCCCGGCTTTCCTCCGGCAAAACGCGCGGCATGCTTTCCGCTCGCGACCCCAAGGCCGCCGGCTTCTACGCCTATCATCTTCACCTTCTTATCGCGGATGAACGCATGGAAGAGTCCTATGGCGTTACTGCCTCCTCCGACGCAGGCAATGAGGCAATCCGGCAACCGGCCTTCTGCCGCCAGGATCTGTCGCCGAGCTTCACGCCCGATGATGGATTGGAAGTCTCGGATCATCATCGGATAGGGATGGGCCCCGAGCACTGAGCCTAGGATATAGTGGGTCGTGCGGATATTTGTCGTCCAATCCCGCATAGCTTCGCTGATGGCATCCTTGAGGGTTCGGCTTCCCGCATCAACTCCCGTGACAGTCGAGCCGAGCAATCTCATCCGGAAAACATTCAGCGCCTGGCGCCGCATGTCTTCCGTCCCCATGTAAACTTCACATTGAAGTCCGAACATCGCCGCGACGGTCGCTGTCGCGACCCCATGTTGTCCGGCCCCGGTTTCAGCGATAATGCGGGGCTTCTTCATCCGTCGAGCCAACAGACCCTGCCCGATCGCATTGTTGATTTTATGAGCCCCGGTATGACAGAGGTCTTCGCGCTTCAAATAAATCTTCGCTCCACCCAACCGCTTCGTAAGCCGTTGCGCAAAGTAAAGCGAGGTGGGACGCCCGACGTAGTGTTTCAAATAATAGGCGAGTTCGGACTGGAAGCCCCGGTCCCTTTTCACACGGGCATATTCCTTCTCCAGTTCAAGCAGCGCAGGCATAAGTGTTTCAGGGACATAGCGTCCGCCATACGCGCCGAAACGACCTTGTTTGTTGGGAACCGAATCCATCATTGTCCTCATGTTCGTATGGCCGAGCGAGACTCGCGGGATGGGCGAGACGAGGTGGGAGTCCAATCTGCCCCTGTCGCGCATTTCTCGCACATCTCGCGCTTCACGCGCCGCAGCAGTATAAACAGGCTCATATCGGAGAGACAACCCTGACAGCCTGAATGAATGCCCGCACTTTATCGTGATCCTTCTTGCCTGGAGTCCGCTCGACGCCACTGCTTACATCCACACCGTACGGCTGTACCACCTGAATCGCCTTCTCAACATTGTCCGGGGTGAGTCCTCCGGCCAAGAGAATGCTTGCAGCCTTGGCTACCTCTGCGGCAAGTTGCCAATCGATCACATGTCCAGTGCCTCCATAGGCCTGATCGGAAAAGGCGTCCAGTATGAACCCTCGAACTCCGGCCCGCCCACGAAACTCCGCCAAGGCGAGAAACGTGCTTCGATCTTTCACACGGAGCGCTTTGAGAACCGTACGACCTAACTCTTTGCAATAGATCGCCGATTCGTTTCCGTGCAACTGTGCGAGCGCGAGTCCACAGTCGTCCATCAGATTCCGAACTACTTGTTGCTCTTCGTCAACGAACACACCCACCGGTATTACCAAGGGGGGCAGGTTCATAACAATCTGACGGGCCAGCGTGGGCTCGATATACCGGGGACTTTTTCGATAGAACACAAACCCCAAGGCATCGGCCCCCGCCTCGACTGCAACAGCAGCATCCTCGGCGTTGGTAATCCCGCAAATTTTAACTTTGGGTGCATGGGCCATCTTAGCAACCTGGTGAAAAACTATTGCGGCAAGCCAGAATGTTACTGGTCCGCACGTCTGGGACAAGTAGAAGATACCACGCAGGATGCTCAAAAAGGCCGTCCAGCAAGGCCGCAGCGAGCGAAGAGGCGAGGCGTACGCTTCGGTACGTTGAGCCTCTGAGCGATGCGAGAACGACGCTGGCGGACTTTTTCAGCACCCTGCTATGCGTGCGATGGAGCCGGAACTCCTCTCAACTCACGAATCTTCTCCCCGATGTCATCGGCCCGAATGAGCGATTCTCCCACAAGCATGGCATGGATGCCGGCTTCGACTAGCTGGACTACGTCGGCACGCTGGTGGATGCCGCTTTCGCTGACGATCAGCTTACCGACCGGAATCCGTTTCGCCAAGCGCAGCGTGATGGCCAGATCGGTCGTGAAGGTCTTAAGATCTCGGTTGTTGATACCGATCAGCCTCGCCTCCGGAAGTCGCTCCAATACCCTATCGAGTTCGCGTTCGTGATGGGTCTCGATGAGCACGTCCACCCCTAACCCACGGGCGAGGGCATAGAAGTCAACCAGTTGCTGCCGTTCAAGCGCAGCGACAATCAAGAGGACTGCATCGGCCCCGTAGGCTCGCGCTTCGTAAAACTGGATCTCATCGACCATGAACTCTTTGTTCAAGACGGGCATGGGCACCGACAGTTTGATCTCTCGGAGATAGTCGAGGCTCCCCTGGAAGAAATCCTTGTCGGTTAAGACGGACAGCGCCGAGGCGCCATGGACATGATAGGATTTGGCAATTTCGAGATAGTCGAATCGCTCAGAAAACTCAGGGCGGAGTAGGCCAAGGCTGGGTGAGGCCTTTTTCACTTCGGCAATCAGCGCAGGACTGCCGCCCGTTCTCGTAGCCTCGAGAGTCACGGCAAAACCGAGTGGACCTGGCGCGTCTTGAATCTTCGCCTTCAACTCGGAGAGGTAGCCCCGGCTTCGCTTGCGCCGGAGTTCCGCTTTCTTATGCTCAAGAATACGAGAGAGAATCACAATGGCGTCAGCCCTTATTCGTAAATGCGATGAGACGGGCCATTTTCTCGGCCGCGGCACCGGAATCGATCACCTGGCCTGCCAAGAGGAACCCCTCTTGAAGGGTTACCGCCTTGCGCCCTGCAACAAGAGCCGGCGCGGCATTCAAACAGACGATGTCCCGTTTCGGCCCCTTCCGCCCTTGGAGAATGTCACGAGTCATCGCGGCATTCTCTTGCGGAGTCCCTCCGGTCAGCTGTTTGGCTGGGACCAGCGCCAGTCCGAACTCCCCCGGATCCAGAAGATAGTTCGAAAGAACACCCCCCTTGGCTTCCGAAATCTGTGTCTTTGTCGTGAGGGTGATCTCATCGAGCCCGTCCATCCCATGTACAACATAGCAATGTTGCGATCCCAGATGCATGAGCACATTCCCCAGCAGGGAGGTCAATCGCCCCTCATAGACACCGAGCACTTGAATGGTAGCTCCCGCAGGATTGGTCAGCGGACCCAAGAGATTCAACATGGTCCGGATGCCCATTTCCTGTCTTGGGCCGGCACAATGTTTCATGGCTCCATGATAGAGCGGGGCAAAGAGAAAGCCGATCCCGACCTCATTGATACAATCGGCCACACGTTCAGTCTGCAGATCAATCTTGACCCCGAGGGCTGAGAGAACATCCGCACTCCCTGACCTGGACGACACAGAACGGTTGCCGTGCTTTGCCACGGTCAAGCCTGCACCTGCAAGGACAAGCGCCACTGTGGTGGAAATATTAAAGGTGTTGGCCCCATCCCCGCCCGTGCCGCAAGTATCCACGACCAGGGGATCTCCGATTGCAATGCGAATGGCTTTGGCACGCATAGCCCGTACAGAGCCGGTAACTTCCTCGACGGTTTCTCCCTTCAGACGGAGCCCCATCAAATAGGCAGCAATTTGGGCCGAAGTTGCTGCGCCATCCATGATCTCGAGCATCACCGACTCGGCTTCTTGTTCGGTGAGGGAGGAGCGGTCGGCAAGTTTAGCAATCGCGTTTTTGATCATGGATCGGAAGTGGGGCGAGCCACGCTACAACTTAAGGAAGTTTCGAAGCAGATCCTTCCCCGACGTGGTGAGAATCGACTCTGGATGAAACTGCACCCCTTCGATACCCAGCGATCGATGGCGGAGTCCCATGATTTCACCCTTGTTCGTCTCAGCAGAGATTTCAAAACAGGACGGCAACGTTTCTCGCTTCACAATCAGAGAGTGGTAGCGTGTCGCGTCAAAGGGAGTGGGCAGCTGATGGAAAATTGTTTTCCCGTCGTGCTGGATCTTCGACGTTTTGCCATGCATCAACCGTTCGGCTCGGACGACTTCGCCGCCGAATGCCACCGCCAAAGACTGATGGCCGAGGCAGACGCCCAAGAGCGGGATACGCCCGCCAAAATGCCGGACGGTCTCGACCGATACGCCCGCTTCCAACGGCGTGCAGGGTCCCGGAGAAATGACGATGCGGCTGGGTTTTAGAGACTCGATCTGATCGATCGTAATCTTATTATTGCGGAACACTCGAACATCTTCACCCAGTTCCCCGAAGTATTGCACGAGGTTATAGGTGAAGGAGTCATAGTTGTCGATCATCAAGAGCATAGCAACCGCCCTAAAGTCTAAAGGTCGAAAGTCGTCAGGTCACAGGGTATCCAAGCAGTCTCCAGAGACTTGATGACCATAAAGACTTTTCGACTTTGGACTCTTGTCTACTCCAGTCCCTGCTCGGCTAATTCGACGGCTTTCATCATGGCCTGAGCCTTATTGCAAGTCTCTTCATACTCGTGTTCAGGATTCGAATCGGCAACGATGCCGGCTCCGGCTTGAATGAAGGCCTGGTGTTTTTTCACGACGACCGTCCGGATGTTAATGCACATGTCCATGTTGCCGGAGAAACTAAAGTAGCCCACCGCGCCGGCATAGGGACCGCGCCGCGTGGGTTCAAGTTCATCAATGATCTGCATCGCTCGAATCTTCGGCGCACCGGAGACCGTGCCGGCAGGGAAACAGGCGCGCAACACGTCGTATGAGGTCTTCGACGCATCCAGTTGCCCGGTCACATTTGACACAATGTGCATCACATGCGAATACCGCTCGACGTGCATGAGCGAATCCACAGTGACCGAACCTGGTTTCGCTACGCGGCCGACATCGTTCCGCCCAAGATCAACGAGCATCACATGCTCGGCCCGTTCCTTTTCATCAGCCAATAGCCGCTGTTCCATCTGTTGATCTTCGTCAAGATTGACGCCGCGACGGCGCGTGCCGGCAATGGGACGGACGGAAATAACGCCATTTTCGCAACGGACGAGCGTCTCCGGAGAGGAGCCTACCAGTTCGACCCCAGCGATGCGGAGGTAATACATATAGGGAGAGGGATTCACCACGCGCAACGCGCGATAGAGCTGTAAAGACGACGCCTGAACATTGGTCTCCCATCGCTGGGATAAGACCGCCTGCACGATGTCGCCGGCCCGAATGTATTCCTTCGTTCGTACGACTATCTTCTCAAAATCTGCCTTGCTCATGTTCGCCGTAAAGGTCACCGGCTTGCGGCGGCGATGCGGACGTGTTCGGCGGAGCGGACGTCTGAGCCTCGTGATCGTGCGTTCGATCCGTTCCGTTGCCGAACGGTAGGCAGCCTTGATGCCACGTTCCCCTTTTGCCGTAACATGGGCAGTGGCCACGACTTTAATCTTCTGAGCCACATTGTCAAAGATCAGCATCGTATCAGTGAACAGGAAGGCAAAGTCCGGAAGATTGAGCGAGTCCTTCTGCCGAGCAGCCAGATCCTCGAACGTGCGCACCATGTCGTAGCCCAGATATCCGACTGCGCCACCGACGAACGGGGGAAGGTTCGGCACGGTCACAGGACGATAGCCGTCCATCATCTCCCGCAGACGTTCGAGAGGATTCCCACAGCTAGAAATACGCTTCTTGCGCGTACCCTGCACGACAAGAAGGTCGCCTCGATCCTCGTACACGACAATGGGTGAACCACTGCCGAGAAAGGAATAGCGTGCCCATTTCTCACCACCCTCAATGGACTCTAGGAGATAGGCCGAGGGGCCATGATCGATTTTGGCAAAAGCAGAAACGGGGGTCTCATAGTCCGCGAGGATCTCTCGATAGAGAGGAACGAGATTACCCTCTCCGGCATACTGACGAAATTGGTCGAGACTGAGTGAGTATTGCGGCGGGGCCATATGGCCGTCCTATTACTCTTGGCCCACGATGAGTTTCTGCCCTACTTCAATAATGTCGTCCGGCAGCTTGTTCCACTTTCTGACCTTGTCCACCGGAACGCCATACCGCCGACTGATCCGATAGAGCGTTTCGCCCGGCTTCACGACATGAACTGTGGACGACCCCACGCCTCCCGACAACGAATCTGTTGGCCCGGGCACAGCAGAAACAGGAGCCGATTCGCTCAGATCCACAGCATTGGAGATCGGTTCACCCGGCAATCCCTTGCGCATCGGTGTGAGCTTGCGCTTCATATCGGATTTGGCTTTGCGTTCCAGTAGCGCAGATTCCTTCATGGCCTCGGCTTCTTCCTGTACGCGGGCGGTTTGTTCCCGAGCGGTTTGTAGCTGTGCCGTCAGTTCCCGATTCCTGGCTTCATACTCCATCAACTCATTTCTGCTCCGCTTCACTTCACTATCGAGCTCGCCGGTGCGCTTTTCTTCCTGGGCCAAAAGGCGTTGGAAATTCAGGCTGCGCGCCTTTTCAGCATCGTATTTTTCTGCCATGACACATCCGCTTAGCAACAACCCTCCGCAGATGATGGTAATGATTCGATAGCTGGGTCTTAGCCTCAACTTATTCATGCAATTCTCCCCTTTCATGGATAGCTCCTTTGACTGTCGTGAGAAATTTTCCCTCTCGCGGCAAAAGGTGAGCAATGGCTGCCGATCAATGAAAATTCGACTCAACTAGTCTTTGTACAATAGTGTCTATCGCAGCGAAAGTCAAAGCGAATATGGCGCCTTTGCCGTTTGACCCACTCCCTAGCCCTATGGTACGGTCGAGACCGTCACTTCCTCTGTTCGTCACCATCCAGTCCTATGGCCCACGCCGACATTCTTGCCAGACTGATTACCCTCAGAGACGAAATCAGGCGCCACGACTACCTGTACTATGTCAAGGATCGCCCGGAGATTTCCGACTCCCAGTACGATCGACTATTTCGAGATCTGCTCGAACTGGAACGGGCTCACCCTGAGTTGGTGACGACAGATTCTCCGTCGCAACGTGTTGGCGCACCGCCGCTCCACGAATTGGTTAAGGTTGCACACGAACAGCCGATGCTCAGTCTGGACTCAATCGTAGAAGAACGCGAAGTTCAGGCATTCGACCAACGGATAAAACGCGAACTGGAAGCCCAGTCCATTGAGTACAGCGCGGAACCAAAGTTTGATGGCCTATCAGTCGAACTCGTGTACGACCATGGAGTCTTTACCCGTGGGGCGACCAGAGGCGACGGAATGATCGGAGAGGATGTGACCGTCAATCTTCGCACGATCCGTTCCCTGCCACTGCAATTGCACGCCCAATCCAACCTCCCCGATCATCTTGTCGTACGCGGTGAAGTGTATATGCGTCTCGATGATTTCCAAACATTGAATCGGCGCATAACGGAACAAGGCGGCGACGCCTTTGCCAATCCACGCAACGCGGCCTCCGGTTCGCTCCGGCAACTGGACTCCACGATTACCGTGACCCGTCCATTGGTCGTGACCTGCTACGAAATCATGGCCGTATCCGGGACCGTCCCACCGACACACTGGGATGAGCTGGAGACCTTGGCCCAGTGGGGTCTCCCGATACCTGAGCGTAGTCGTCGGCGGCTCTGTGCTTCAATCGATGACGTGATGGGTTTCCACCGCGAAACGGAATCGATGCGGGAGCAGCTGCCCTATGAAATCGACGGCGTGGTGGTGAAGGTGAATCGCCGAGACTGGCAGAGTCGCCTGGGCATGAAGTCTCGCAGTCCCCGCTGGGCCATCGCGTACAAATTTACGCCTCGCAAGGAAATCACCGTCGTGCAGGATATCGTCGTCTCTGTCGGAAGAACCGGAACCCTCACACCCGTCGCATTATTGAAACCGGTGGAGGTCGGTGGTGTCACCATCAGCCGAGCCACGTTGCACAATGCCGATGAGGTTGCGCGGAAAGACATTCGGATCGGCGATACCGTTAAAGTGGAACGGGCCGGTGATGTGATTCCCGCGATTGCCGAGCGGATCCCGGTCTCTGATGAACAACGCAGCGTCCCGTTTCGCATGCCGGATCACTGTCCCATTTGTGGATCGGCCGTCGGTCGCGAGGGCGCCTATTTCTACTGTACCGGCCAATTGGTCTGTAGCGCTCAGCTAAAGGGGGCCATCGAACATTTTTCGTCCAAACATGCACTCAACATTGAAGGATTAGGAAAGAAGACGGTGGCGCAGCTGGTAGATCAAGGACTGGTACGATCACTCGCCGACCTCTATCGCCTGACCAAAGATGACCTCATCAAACTTGATGGGTTTGCCGATCGTTCCGCCACCCTCCTTTTGGAATCGATTGCAGGCAGTAAAACCGTTTCCCTGGATCGGTTTTTGATGGGACTGGGGATCCGGCAAGTCGGACAACACATCGCCAAAGTCCTGGCCCGTGAGTTTGGGTCTCTCGATGAGATCATGTCGGCGGATCGGGAGCGACTTCAGCAAATTCGGGAGATAGGTCCTGAGATTTCTGAGGGCTTGGCGGTTTATTGGTCTGAGCCGCGCAACCGGGAAGTCATCGTACAACTCCAGCAATTAGGTGTACAAGTTGCCCTCGGCATGGGATCGGCTGACCGGAGAAAATCGCCGCTCGCAGGCAAGACATTCGTATTTACCGGTGGGCTCGATCGCTTCACGCGAGACGACGCGCAACAGGCCGTGGAAACAGTGGGAGGGCGCGTGGCCTCAAGTGTGAGCAAAAAGACGTCCTATGTAGTGGTGGGACGAGACCCTGGATCCAAACTGGACCAAGCTCGTACGCTGGGAGTGACAATTCTGACAGAACAGGAGTTTGCTTCCCTGATTGGAAAAGGCGAGAACAGGCTTAGCTGACGAGATCGAGGTTCGGAGCTTCAACGTGAGCCGGCGATTTCTCTTCACGAAAAATCTGGACGCTTCGGATGGATCGTGGCTCGGCTTCATGGATAAGTATCCGGCAGTTGGCAATCCGCACCTCTTCTCCAACCTTGGGAATTCGACCAAGCTCCTGTTGAATAAGACCGCCGATCGTCACGGCTTCATCGCCAAGATCGACCTTTCAGGAAGTCGTTGACCTTGCGCACTTCGGTTCTGCTGTGAACAAGGATATGGTTCTTCCCTAACCGTTTGATCAGTTCTTCCGTGATATCGGTTTCGTCCATGATCTCCCCGACCACTTCTTCGAGAAGATCTTCAAGCGTGACAATCCCCATCACGCCGCCGAACTCGTTGACCACGACGGCCATATGCCGTTTCTCCTGCTGAAACTGCTTCATGAGGTCATCCGCCGTCTTGCCTGAGGGAACGAACAGCGGGGGATAGGCAATGTCCTTGAGTTTCGCCTCATTCTGCCCCTTGGCGAGTTCGGTCAATGCCCTCGTCTTGTAGAGAATGCCAGTAATGTTATCGTGCGTCCCGTCATACACTGGTATCCGAGAATATTTTGAGTTATAGAGGAGATCCTGTGCCTCTTTCAGACACAGGTTACCATCCAATGAAAAGACATAGAGACGAGGGGTCATCGCGTCTTCAGCTGTGATGTCTTTGAGTTGGAAGACGTTCTTGATCATTTTCACCTTTTCGAACTCAATCGTCCCGGTCTTCCCCCCCTCATCCAACATGATCTTCAGCTCTTCTTCAGTGACAAGAGGAAGCGTCAGGCCTTTCCCTCCTGTTAGTTTGTAGATCATCGGCACGATCACAAACAATAATGGTTTGAGAAATAACTGAACCCCGTAGACGGGGTAGGCCATGTTCAGAGTGACCGGAACTGCAAACTTAGCGGCTAATGTTTTAGGGATGACATCGACGGCCACCAAGAGGACAAAGGTCAACAATCCGACCATGACGGCGAGCGCCTCGTCAAAGAAAGTTTGGCCTCCATAGATACTCAGGGTCAGAAAGGTGGCATACATCGGTGTCGCCACGCCGATCAGCCGGTCGCCGACCAAAATAGTCGAGAGGAGCTTTTGAGGGTCACTACGGAGATGGAGGGCCAGCTTTGCACGTTTATTCCCAGTTTGGGCGAGCGCCTTCAGCTTCGTTGAATTGACTGCAAAGAAACCGATTTCGGCCGTGGATATCACAGCTGAAAGAACAATAAGACCTAAGAGGATTAGAATATCCATGGATTGGGCTGTATTAGAGACAACCGGCTATGCTGGGCAGCCTGAAACACCAGGGGCTGTCCTCTATCGCCTGGACCCCGCAGTATGAGATTTGGCAGGACAGAATGACTTGATAGGAACCTATCAGACCTGTATCCATGGAGCTGTAGATGTATCATACGAATGGAGTGGCGAGCAAGCTTATGCTGAAAACACGTCACAATATCAAATAGTTGCGTTGTATGTCCGCGGAAAAACTGAAGTATTGGAGCGCCTTATTCGATGAAGCTGACACTATTTATTATGAATCGTCTCGAAATACAAAAGCCTGGAGATCAAGGGAGGATTCGAGATGGGAGGCAGCGGCTTCTGCCTGAGCTTCCCTGGAAAATTGACCAATCTGAACTCGATATCGCTTTCCTTCTGGGAGATCGACAACCTGGATTCTTCCGCCTGAATAGAACGGTTTCACGCGCTCTAAGAAGTTGATGGCATTCTGATAATCGGAAAAAGACCCGACTTGCACTCGTAAAACCCCCATCTCCGCAGTCCGCCCTTGATACCCCACCACCCGTAATTCAATCTGATCGGTTCCTGCCCCGGTCATCCCCAACGCGTGCGCCCCGGCGAGTGAGAGATCGAGCACACGCCCCCTGGCAAAGGGACCACGATCGTTAATCCGGACAGTCACCTGTCGGCCGGTACTCATCGATCGAACAACGGCAATTGATCCTAATGGCAACGTCCGATGAGCAGCCGTCAACTGATGCATGTCATACCGTTCGCCATTTGCCGTCTTGTTTCCATGAAATCCTGGGCCATACCATGAGGCAACCCCACGCTCGACGAATCCCACAGGGTAACCTGGGAAATAGGTAGGTTTGGGGGCACCGCTACAAGCAGCCAGGACACCGACCAGGAGGGTTGCAAGAAGAACCGGCCAGCTGGACCAGCAGGATTGAGGTCCGCGAGACATGCCTAGAACTCGTCGAGTGATTGATCCCGGAGGATTGTGAGCGCTTTCTCTGTGTTTGAGACTGTCAGGACCACGATCGCGCGTTTCCCCTCGCGGGACGGGGTGCAGTAGCCACATTTAATATTAATACGAGCTTTCGTCAGCAGATCTGCAACTTCTTTCAAAGCCCCCGGCTTATTCTCGAGACTCAACAACAAGGCGGTTTCCTCCGCAAACTTGATCTTTGCCGCTTTCAGCGCCGCACGAGCCCCTTCCAAATCCGCGACCAACAGTCTCAACTTTCCTGTTCCGGCGACTTCTGGAGCAGAAAATGCCTTGATGTTGACCTTCGCCTCACCAAGAACCTGGGTCACTTGAGCCATGACGCCAGGCCTGCTCAATCCGCTAATAATCAATTGTGTCGTTGTGGGCATGGACGTTACTCCGTGGCGTGGGGCACATGATGATGGCAACCTCCTTACCGGGATTTAAAGGTCACCACCCTCCTTTCAGCATTCTGCTATAGCACCTGACATATCCCGTTCACAAATGTGTACTCGTAGATACCGCTAACAGGGACAGAGGCGTCCCCTGTCAGCTTCTGTACCAACTCCTTGAGGCCGCGTGGGACAAACAGATAGAAGGGGATGCCGCGCACGACTGTCTCTTTCCATTCTGAAACGGTTGCGACATCCCTAATCGAATCATTGGTTTCCACTTCAGCCATCCATTCCATCTTGTTGCCAGTTGAACTCACCTGCCAGCCGACGATATCGCATTGTTGCTGAGGACCAGCCCAGGGGTTCTCCTCAAGACCGGTGTGAATCGTGACTTTGCAATGAAAGGCCTTCGCCCATCGCTGCGCGACCAGACTGACAACCTGATCGTGGACTGTGACAATCCCTTGTTCGCGAAGCACCGTACTCATTGAGTCCCCCATTCCTACGAGCAACCGCTCGTGGTGCCGCAAGTTTCACACTTGAGACAGGTCCCGTTCCGTACCATGGTGAACTGCTTGCACTCGGAGCAGGGATCTCCCTCATAGCCCTTTTGGCGTGCCACTTGGATGGCGGTCAAGGTCAAGGTTTCACGCTTCAGTTCGACAGTATGGGCGACGTTACCGTTTCCATTTCCGTGTCCATTGCCCTTATGACGCGGTATCGCCCCACGTCGTGCAGGAAATAGGTCCGTGCTGATCGAGGCCGAAGCCAGCGTTTCAGGAGTGGCTTCCTCCTCGACACATTCAGGATCTTGCTCGTCCATCTTGACGGAATCCATTCGAAGATCCTCTTCCTGGACCTGTGCCAAGTCATAGCGGTCAAGATAGGTCACGGCAAGCTCTCGGAAGATGTAATCAATGATCGACGTAGACATTTTGATACGGTCATTCAATTTGACCGGCCCGTTCGGCTCGAAGCGGGTAAACACAAACGCTTCGACAAACTCCTCCAGCGGGACGCCATGCTGGAGACCCAGTGAAATAGCAATGGCGAAACAGTTCATGAGGCTTCGGAATGCGGCCCCTTCTTTATGCATATCGAGGAAAATTTCTCCGCATGTACCGTCCTCATATTCACCAGTGCGGAGATAGAGTTTATGCCCCCCAACGACGGCTTTCTGCGTGTACCCATTGCGTCTGGCCGGGAGTGGTCGGCGCTTTGCCAGGTACCGTACTAGCACTCGTTCAGTAATCTTTTCAGCTATCGTCAATATTTCCGATGAGGCTTCAATGGTCTTGCCGCTATCCGTTGAAGCTGATAATGGCTGGCTCAACTTCGAGCCGTCACGATATAGAGCCACGGCCTTGACCATGCTTTTCCAGGCAAGCAAATAGGCCGATTTCACTCCTTCCAGCGTCGCATCGGCTGGCATGTTGATCGTTTTGCTGATGGCGCCGCTGATGAATGGTTGTGCCGCCGCCATCATATGGATATGCGCATCGACGGCGATATATCGTTGACCAATCCGACCGCAGCGGTTGGCGCAATCGAAGATTGGAAGGTCCTCGGTTTTGAGATGTGGGGCTCCTTCCACCGTCATGGTCCCGCAGCAATAATCATTGGCGGCGGCGATTTCTTCTTGTGTAAATCCCAGCGCTTTCAGCATGTTGAAGTTGGACTCATTCAATTGCGCGTCGGTCAATCCTAACTTCTCCCGGCAGAAGTCCTCACCCAACGCATATTTATTAAACGTAAATTGAATTTCGAAGGCTTGGGACAAACCACCTTCCATTCGTCCGAGCGCGGCATCATCGAACCCCTTTTGTCTTAGGGTCTCATGATTAATGAATGGTGCAGTCTGCAAGGTTTGCCGGCCGACACAATAGTTCACGATGTCCTGAATCTGAGACTCGTCATACCCTAATGTTCTGAGGGCAGCGGGTATACTTTGATTGATGATCTTGAAATACCCTCCACCGGCCAGTTTCTTGAATTTGACAAGCGCGAAATCCGGTTCGATGCCCGTCGTATCGCAATCCATTACGAGTCCGATCGTACCGGTAGGAGCAATTACCGTAACTTGTGCATTGCGATACCCATAGGCCGTTCCCAATTCGAGGGCACGGTCCCAGGCACGACGTGCTGCCACGAGCAAGTCAGGAGGACAATGCTCCGGCTGGATCCCTATCGGTGTAATCGTAAGACCTTCATATTCTTCCGAAGCAGCATTATACGAGGCTCGCCGGTGATTACGGACGACACGCAACATGGCCTCGCGGTTTTTGGCATAGCCCGGGAATGGCCACAGCTCTGCGGCCATTTCTGCCGATGTGCCGTACGCCTCGCCGGTCATGAGGGAGGTCAGCGCACCACAGATGGCCAGTGCTTTGGGTGAATCATAGGGAATGCCTTGTCGCATCAGCACTGTGCCTAAGTTGGCATAGCCGAGCCCCAGCGTTCGGAACTGATAACTCTTTTCGGCAATGGAGCGGCTGGGAAACGACGCCATGAGGACGCTGATCTCCAGCACGATCGTCCAGAGGCGCACGGCGTGGCGGAAATTATCCAGTTCAAATTGAGCATCATCCGAAAAGAATTGGGCGAGGTTGAGCGACGCCAGATTGCATGCTGTATCGTCGAGGAACATGTATTCGGAGCAAGGATTAGAGGCATTGATACGGCCATCCTCCGGACAGGTATGCCATTCGTTGATGGTCGTATCGTATTGCGTGCCCGGATCCGCGCAAATCCAGGCGGCCCAAGCAATTTGATCCCAGAGATCCCGCGCCTTGATGGTCTTGGAGACTTTACCGTCGATCCGTCGCTTGAGCTGCCAGTCGCCATCCGCCTCCAGCGTCGCAAAAAACTCGTTGGAAATGCGCACGCTGTTGTTTGAATTCTGACCGGACACTGTTTGGTAGGCCTTGCCGTCCCAATTCGTGTCGTACTCGTGAAACACAAAATGTGTGAACCCTTGCTGCGCATAGGAAAACATCCGCTGGACGTAGGCCTCTGGAACCGCATCCCGCCGAGCAGCGGCCAGGGCTTCCTTGAGGATCAAATTCTGCTTGGCGTCAATCTCGATTTTCATCTGACCGGCTTCGTCAACAACGTGGCACGCCTTGAGAACGGCGTTGAGACGCTGTGCGCAGATTTTCGAACCAGTCACCATGGCGGCAACCTTTTGTTCTTCCACCACCTTCCAATTGATAAATTCTTCAATGTCGGGATGATCCAAGTCGAGACAGACCATTTTGGCAGCTCGTCTGGTCGTCCCACCGGACTTAATGGCGCCTGCCGCTCGATCGCCGATGCGAAGAAACGACATCAATCCAGACGAGCGTCCGCCGCCGGACAACGGCTCGGCATCGCCGCGAAGCTTGGAAAAGTTGGTGCCGGTCCCTGATCCGTATTTGAACAAGCGCGCCTCTCGCACCCAGAGATCCATGATGCCACCCTCGCTGACTAAGTCATCGTCAACGGACTGGATGAAGCAGGCGTGCGGCTGCGGATGCTCAAAAGCATTGGTGGCTTTGACAACTTCACGGGTCTTGGGATCGACATAAAAATGCCCTTGAGCGGGCCCTGAGAGTCCATAGGCATAATGAAGCCCGGTGTTAAACCACTGGGGTGAATTGGGCGCGGCCATCTGATGCGCGAGCATGTAACAGAGCTCATCATGGAAGGCATCGGAATCTTCTGGAGTCTTGAAATAGCCGAAGTTTTTCCCCCAAGAAGTCCAACATCCGGCAAGCCGTTCAAACACTTGTCGGGAGTCACGCTCCCCTCCCAATTGCGGCTTGCCATCCGGCCCGATGATCGGATTCCCCTGCTCATCTCGCTGCGGTACTCCGGCTTTCCGAAAATATTTCTGGGCGAGAATATCGATTGCAAGCTGGGACCAGGGCTCGGGAATGTCGATATTTTCCAACTTAAACACGGTCGATCCGTCGGGATTACGAATTTCCGACGAACGCTTTACGAATGGCAGGTTTTCATAGGGACCTTGCCCACGGCGTGTAAATCGACGTTCTATTCTCACGATTTTCCCTCCCCCAGTCTGCGTATGTGGTATGGGACTGCTTTCAATCCCAAACAGGAACAATTTGTCTTCAATACCAATAATAAAATGTGCTTTGGGTGCCCTGGTTTTTGCTGCTTGACGGATCAATCCACCGAGGGCTATCTACATATAGCGATCGGGATGAATTGTCAATACCAAATGTAGTGGGTTGGCTGGGGAAACGGAGGAAAATCTGTGGATAACTGCAAATGATTGAGGAACGCCAACTTTCAGCAATTTAGACCGACTTATCCACAGTATTTTTATGGAAAAGAGCGAATGTAAACGCCCACCAGATGCCTCTGGACTAAAAAACACGGCGACCGAGAGTCAGAACGGCTTCATCCACTCCTTCAACGGGAATGAATTGGTTGCCAATGCCGATAACCACAACCTTAGTACCCAGTACCGTTGTTTCAAATCGGCTGAGGATTCCCCAATTTTTCCGAATGGTATGAGGACGCACCATACTATTGAGCAACTCCTGACTGTGCCTACGAAAAATACTTCTGACCACCGCTCCTTCCCGTTCGGGCGTGGATTGATCCATTCGATCCAGAGCCTTGGTGAGTTCGGCTTGCACAAAGGCCAAATATTCATCAATGGTGGGATTGGTCAGTGCCAACACAACACTCAGGGCCAATACCGCCACGACTAGGCTCAAACGCAGAAGACTCATACAAGCCAATACTTGTTGCCGAACCGATGTTGCACCGGAATCGACAGAAAAATGGAGGCGCGCAGCTTCCCTTTGACAAACAACAGACGGATGACTAGCCTACGCCCGTTAGGATTGTGGCGGCAACCATGCTGCTCACATTGCTTCTATCAGGAGGACCCTCATGTTTGTCTGGAGCAAACGCCTTGTCGCAGTCTTATTAGGACTATTTGTGCTCACCTTGGGAGTCTTTTTCCTCAATACAGCATCGGACAACACGAACGGCCTCAAGATTTATATAGCCGGATGGATGGCCATTAACTATCTTGGCTTGATTGTGTGGGTCTTTGTCTGGATGATCGATCAAGCTCGCATGCGTGGGAAAAATTTCTGGGTTTGGCTTGTCCCCTTCGTCCTGGCACCTCTTCCAACATTAATGCTGTTTGTCTTGTTCCTCCAAAGACGTATACGTCCGTCATAGATCGGCTGAGCCAACTTTGGCTTGCACATCGCGGCTGGCTTCTCGATGCAACTGTGCTCGGAGAGCCCACACCAGCCAGATGCCTGGCAGAGCGACCAGAAACGACCAGAAGAAAAATTGTGCCCAGCCGACCATTTCGACCAACTCAGCCGACGGACGGCCAGAGAATACCCGCCCGAGTGCTTCAAGGGAGGAGAGCAACGCGAATTGGGTTGCTGTAAATCGATGGTCGCATAGCGACATAATCAGTGCGACAAACGCTACAGTGCCCATGCCACCAGTCACATTCTCGACGAGAATAGATGTCATGAGTGCTCCATAACTTTTGCCTATCCAGGCGAGCCACATGAATCCCAAGTTTGAAACCGCTTGCAGCAAACCAAAGAGCAGTAATGACCGAACCATCCCGAGCTTAGCCATTGCGACACCCCCGGCCAATGCGCCGATGAGCGTCGCTCCAATCCCAAGACCCTTTACATACCCGACCTCGCTGACAGAGAAGCCCATCCCTCCAATCAGAAATGCCGTTTGAAGTGAAGCTGCGACGGCATCTCCGATTTTATAAAAGATGACGAGAGCGAGCAGCCCAACCACCCCTGGACGCGTAAAGAATTCTTTCAGCGGCCCACCAACCGCATCGGCCAGACTTGCCGGTATCGCACTCGGCTCTGATGGTTCCGGACTGACGAGGATCGTGACAACGCCTGCCAACATTAGCGCGGCAAGCAGCAAATAGGTGTTTTGCCATCCAATACGATCGGCCAATAGAAGGGCGCCGGCGCTCGCAAGCAGCAGCGCACATCGGTAGCCATTCACCCACACAGCTACACCGAAGCCCCGTTCCCGATGTAAGAGCACATCGGTCCGATAGGCGTCGAAGACGATATCGAGTGAGGCAGCGAGGAAGGCCACCACGAGGGCCAGGATCCCAAGTATTTCCGGACGCTGACCCGGCCCAGTCACCGCCATGGCCGCCAAGCCGAGCGCGACACAGAGCTGCATCACTAGCATCCATCCACGCCGGCGTCCCAGCCAGGGAGGGACCAGGCGATCCATCAAGGGGGCCCACAAGAATTTCAGCGTGTACGGGAGACCGACGAGCGTAAAAACACCAATGGTCTTCAGGTCGAGCCCGACAACCGTCAGCCAAGCTTGGAGTGTCCCAGCGGTAAGGGCCAATGGCAACCCCGAGGCAAAGCCCAGGGGCAGCATGATGCCGATGCGACGGTTCGCAAGGATCTGAGTGAAAGATGCAGCTTTCATTGAGCCGTTTTAGCACACATGCGGGAGAAGCATATCATCGGAATGCAGGGACCGCGCAGGACATTCTTGAAATCTAATCCGTCGAGAGGGAGAAGGAGTGGGTCGAAACGGCATCGAAGAACCATCCAGCAGAGTAGTACATAAGAAACTCAGCAGGGTTGTCCATTGAAGGTGCAGGGCTTGTAGCGCGAAATATCGAACTCCACGTTTTCCTGGTAGACCCGTTCGTTGCCATTCACGCCATCCTGCTCCGGATCGTTATACATGGTGTGGTTCCACCAGTAGAACAAGGGATAGGCTTCCGTCCTGTAGACAGGATTACCATAGATGCTCCTGGAATACTCCTGAACGAGACGACCTGTGACATAGTCGACTTGGCCGTTCCCGTGCAATGAATAGAGCGTGAGAAAGAGCCGAGCTTCGTGATCGTAGTGCTCGTCAATTCTTGTCGCGAGGTCAGGTTCGTGCGGCAAAAGCTCCTTCGTCCATCCACCGGACGCAGAGAGCAGGAGCAGAAGAGAGACCATGAAGATGGAAGCCGCCGACTGTGAAGATCTCACAACAGACTCACGATGATGGGGTGGGCAGGCAGCGAACTGTACCATGGCCTTTCAGGGCCTTCAAGTGATGATCGTGAGCGGCAGAAGAACTCGAGGGAGATCATTGCGATAGGAACAAAGATCTCCCTATAATGGCCTGGCTATTATGAAACGTGCCTCACTCCATACACTCGGCTGCCGGCTGAACCAGGCAGAGACAGCGGTGCTCACAGCTCGCTTGCGGCGCGATGGCTACCACGTCGTCGAGTTCGGCGAACCGACGGACTTGCTTGTCGTAAATACCTGCTCGGTGACAGAGGAGTCAGAACGGACCTGCCGATACGTGATCCGCAAGACATTAAGACATTCCCCCGATGCCTTTGTGGCGATAACAGGCTGTTACGCCCAGACCGGCGTTCAAGAACTGCGCACCATTCCTGGAATCGATCTCATTGTCGGAAATCAATTCAAATGGGACTTACCGTCATTTCTTCCGGCTCCCCATGCTCTGAAGAAGCAACCAGACCCGGAAATTCTCCATACTCGCACCATCGACCGGGAAGATTTCACCCTGCCGGAGTATGGCGAACCGGACTCCACTAGGGCGCTGCTCAAGATCCAGGATGGCTGCAATGTGATGTGCAGCTTCTGTCTTATTCCCTTCGCACGCGGACATGAGCGGAGCCGCCTCCGGGATGACATAATCCGAGAAGCCGAGATACTTGTAGCAGGGGGCTACCGGGAGATTGTGCTGACCGGCGTCAACATCGGGCAGTATCGCCAAAACGAGTTCGATCTGGTCGGGTTGATCACACAATTAGAGGAAATTGAAGGACTCGAACGAATCAGAATTTCATCTATCGAGCCGACGACGATCACGAACGCCCTCTTAGATCGGATGGCTTCTTCGTCGAAGCTATGTCCCTATCTCCATATCCCCTTGCAGAGCGGAGACGACACCATCTTGTCGTCCATGAATCGTCCATACAATGCAGAAGAGTTTATCCATCTGATCCAGCGAGCCGTGGCGACGGTTCCTCACCTTGGACTGGGAACCGATCTGATGGTCGGATTTCCAGGAGAAACTGAGGAAGCATTCGCGCATACTCTGAGCCTCGCGCACAAGCTTCCCTTCTCCTATTTCCATGTCTTTACCTATTCGCAACGGCCCGGCACTGCTGCCACGAAGCTGCCCGACCAGGTGCCGATCGCAGTCGCTCGGAAACGGGCGAAGAAACTTGCCGAGCTGTCCCGTCTTAAACGACTGGCCTTTGCGGAACGGCATATCGGATCCACCGTGTCCGTCCTCTTCGAGTCAGGAGAAATAGATGGATTCAGGTTGGGGGTGACAGCAAACTTCTTGAAAGTGGGTGTGCCCTCAAGCATCGACCTCACCAATCACCTAAAAGAGGTGCGTATTACTGGAGCATCAGACCGTTGGGCGGTAGGTCAGCTCACGGCGGAACATCAGCCCGTGCGAAAGATGCCGGTTCTATGAAAACCAAATCCGCAACTCATGTGCATCTTGAAACCTTCGGCTGTCAGATGAACGAATACGATTCGGAACTCGTTCGCTCGCTGATGAAACAGAACGGATTTGTGTTTACCGATGAACGAGAACGTGCAGACGTGATTCTGATGAACACCTGCGCAATTCGCGAGAATGCCCACAATAAGGTCTATAAGCACTTATCTGAGCTCAAGAAACTCAAACGGCAACGTCCGTTGGTCGTAGGCGTCTTGGGTTGTATGGCGCAAAATCTGAAAGAGGAGCTGACGGACTTTCAGCCGCTGGTCGATGTACTCGCCGGCCCTGATGCCTATCGCCAGCTGCCGATGTTGATCCGCAACGCGATGCTTTCGCAAGAGGAGGGGTTGGATCAGAAGGGACTCGCAGTCGACCTTTCGGAATATGAAACCTATCACGATGTCATACCGGATCGAACCGACGGGGTGAATGCCTGGATCGCTGTCATGCGGGGCTGCGACAACTTCTGCAGCTTCTGTGTGGTCCCCTACACTCGGGGACGTGAACGTTCCCGCGATCCAGAGGGAATTGTTCAGGAAGCTCGCCGGATCGCCGAGGGAGGATTCAAGCAAATCACGCTCCTGGGGCAAAACGTCAATTCGTACCAATTCGGCGACTGGGATTTTGCACGATTGATCACGGCCGTCGCGGACGTGCCCGGCATCGAACGCGTGCGCTTCACGTCCCCGCACCCCAAAGACTTTCCGCTTGCATTGTTGGAAGCCGTCGTATCCCATCCCAACATCTGCAAGCAAATCCATTTACCACTGCAATCCGGCAGCGACCGTATACTCAGCTTGATGAATCGCACCTATTCTAATACGGAGTATCGCGCCTTAGTCGACCGTATCCGCACTCTGCGATCGGACATCGTCATAAGCACCGATATCATTTGTGGTTTCTGTGGGGAAAGCGATGCGGACTTTGATGAGACGTACCGGCTTGTCGAGGAAACACGGTTTCACTCAGCGTTTATCTTCAAATACTCTGAGCGAAAGAACACCATCGCCGCGCGCAAGTTTTCGGACGATGTCTCCGAGACGGTAAAGACCGAGCGGGTGACGCGACTCTTCGACCTCCAACGAAACATTTCCTACGAGCGGAACCGGGAATATCTGAAGACGATAGTCCCCGTCCTGGTCGAAGGGGATGCGAAGCGATCCGCCGCGCAAGGCATGGGAAAATCTGATGGCAACATCACCGTCATCTGGGACAAGCGTGCGATACCCTCTCAACCGGGAAACATGGTTTCCCTCGCCATCTACGATGCATCGTCCACGACGTTGTATGCGGAACGTCCGCCGTTGAATTAAATCGTTGGTGCCACCCTCCTTTCCCAAGAATTATTTCTGTATCATCCGCTCCAAAAAAGAACACTTCCGAACAAGATCTGTTTGAGAGTCCCTCGTCCCTCACGCCTCTCAAGTTGTAATGGGGGATGGCAATCCGCGTGATGATCCTCCGTGGAACGGGAGTTCTCTTTTCAGGAACCCATGGAAATAGCCGGAGCAATGTTCTGATTAAGTGCTGAATTATCATATGATTAGACTCATTATCTCCTGTGCTTATCCTTGTCCTTGTTTGGGCAGTCCCGCTGCATCAATTCCCATCTTCTCATGATATTGCCCTAGTACTTCACTGCGTCTACTTCATCCCTAACTAGAGGCATAATCTTTGCTATTTGATGATTCGCCTATACGTAACCGCGCGCGCACTCTTTGGAGACGAGACATGATCCAGAATCAAGAACCCGGCGTGAAAGAAAAAACCGATACCTCCATGAGCCTGGAAACCCTCATTGCGATGGGACTCTTCGGATGGATTGCACTGAGCATGGCACTGATGGGCCTGGGAATCTGGTAATCCCCCGAGATGCATCGACATTGCATCTCGCCACGGATAGTCACACACCCTACTGAATAGAAAGAGAGTCGTTATGATAAAGAGCTACTTCACGCTAACGAATGTGCGAAATCCGGTCATGCAGGGCCTTGTTGGAATCGCCGCCTGTGCCCTCGTCATTAGCGGTTGTGCCGGTGGGACAAAGCTCGCACACAATGCAAAGGGCAGCGTTTACCTGGAAGAAGTGACTGATTGGTCATTTGAAGCCGGCCATCCCGCTGTGATCGATCAACTGACCATCACAAAGATCGTAAAAGGGTTATATCGTAACGACGACATGAGCGGATCTTCGAGAATGTCCGCTGGTGGCAGCAAGCCGATGAGAGTTTTCAGCGATGAGGATGCAGAATTTCTCTCTCCCCTGCTCGCACAAGGCTTATCAAGGGCGAAACCCGAACAGCTTGTTGGGTTCCGCGTATCCTCATCGGCAGGGTCAGGCTCTGAACCCACCACGGGCAGTCTTTACATGCAGAAGGGATCGATCTACTTGACCATTGGGAAGGGCGCCAAACCGACTGGGTTTATGCCTGAGTCGGCTGTACGCATCGAACCGGCTCCGGCCTATGCCGCCGGTGGTGCACTCGGCGCCATGACGATGATCATCGACTATCATGCACTGGCCATGTCGCCGATGCCCGCCGCCATGCCGATCGCAAACGCCACGTCGATCGCTCCGATTGCATCCTCGATGGCGGCCGTTCCGGCGAAAGCTCAGGCGGTCTCCGCCAGTGTGGGCCAGGAGACGGGACAGGACGAATTTTTGGTTCAGAAGCTCAGTGACTTAAAAACAGCAAAAGAGGCGCTCGCCAAGAAAGATTCCGAGATTACTATGCTTCGCAAGGAGTCGGAATGGATGAAGCGCGAACTGCGGGACCGAGACGAGGAAATGAAAGCGCTCAGGTCAACCAAAGTATCTGCTAAACCCGCACCGAAGAAGAAATCGGCACAGGCGACACGGACTCGCTAGCCTGCCTCAGCCGACATTCAGTAACTCCGGCTGGAGCAAGACCACTTCACTGGACAGGGGTTGTCGGAAATTCATCCGGCAATAACAGGCATAGGTCACATAGGTATCTTGTAAGCAGTACCGAGCCAACTCTAGCCCCTGTCCTTTCCCCCACATCTCAGCCACCTGAGACCCACTACCCGATTTCGTTTCGACGTTCAGGGCTCGCGCCAGCACGTCGAGTTTCACCCACCCGCGTGTATCCCAATTGCTCCAGATCGCCATCGTGTCGTATACCGGTTCCGTACGGAACTTGGCGAGGTTGACATCCAGGCTTGGCTTAACTTGGTGGATAATTGATCGCTTCTTAATGAACGGGAGGTCGAAGCCCAGACCGTTATGGGTGATGAAGAGCGAGGGGCGGTTCTGACCCAAACGGCTCCAGAATTGCCGCAGCAACTCCCGCTCATCCCCGCCATACCAGGCCACCGATCCACGGGGCTCGAGCTGGTCTGAAAATTCCAACAGGCCGATACAGACGATCTGACTGAATGTGCCGTCGAAGGCCGACTTCGCATATTGTTCATCCTCTGCAAGTCGTTGAGCTTCGGCAGCTCCCGCCGTAAACAAATCGTAGCCCTCACCTGCCGGCTCAGAGTCAGCCCTTGACGGAAGCTTCCCCGCCAGCCGCGACCATTCATCCCGAGGCGCTTGAATAGTCTCAATATCCAGCACAACCTTCATAAAGTCTGCTCTATGCTCTGGCGCCGTAAGGCCTCGATGATCGGACGATCCGCTGGAGGAAACTCAAAGTCGCCTAACTCGTGTGGCCAGACCCATCGAATTTCCGCACAGTCGATGGCTGTGGCATGCCCGGCTTCAATCCTGCAACGGAAAAAATGCAGCTCCACTGCTTTCTCTGCATACTCATGCCGAACGATCTGGAAGGGTATTGGCACGTCGATACGAATGCCCAATTCCTCGAACAACTCCCGCCGCAGACATTCTTCCAATGTTTCACCCGGCTCGCACTTCCCGCCTGGAAACTCCCAGAAACCCGCCAAGTGCACACCCGGATTCCGTCGGGCAATCAAGTAGCGGCCTTCACGATAAACAAGACCGGCAGCGACCTCAACGACCTTCATGCCGCACCGTCACTTTTCGCGACTTCTGATCGAAGGGGTACGTCTTGCAAAATGATTTCATCGGACATTGCCGGCAGAAGGGATTTCTTGCCGTGCAGCAGGTCGCACCAAAATCCATAATCGCCTGGTTGAAGTCATAGCCCTTCCCACTTGGAATTAAGGCTCCCGACAATTGCCAGAGCTTCGCCTTTTGAGCCTTGGGATCGCCCTTTGCCATGAACACCCGATGAAGGACCCTAATGACATTCGTATCCAAGATCGGCGCATCTTCGTTGAATGCGAACGATCGAATCGCGCCTGCCGTGTACCGTCCAATTCCCTTGAACGATAGCAATTCCTCCGCTTCGCTCGGAAGACGGCCCCCGTACCGCTCTACTGTCTCACACGCGATACTATGTAACCGCTCCGGCCGAATATTGTAGCCTAGCGGGTACCACGTCTTCTTCACATCCGAGACTGGCGCATCAGCCAACTCTTCAAAGCTTGGGTAGCGGTCTAGAAATTCGTGGTACTTTGGAATCACCCGATCAACCTGTGTTTGTTGCAACATCACCTCAGAGACCAAAATGTGATAGGGGTCGGAGGTCTTCCGCCAAGGTAGGTCACGGCCATGTTCCTTGTACCACTTCAGCAACCGGGTCTGAAAACGGCGTTTCTGCGAGGCGTTGAGGACGGGGAACTTCTTCGATCTCTTCTTGCGCTGAGAGGATATTCGTGAGCTAGAGATGGTGGGCATTGCAACGTCAATCCAATGGCGGCATTCTAGAAGTGCGCCCACAGAAAATCAAATGGCGACCATGCGAAACACGTGCTGCGGACGATGCCTGACTTAAGCGAGACTGGCGGGAAAAGCGAGACAAGTAGGGACAGGGCTCACACGTCACGCAAGTCCCGCTCATTGCGCTTGTCGCGCGAAGCTTCGCCACTTCGCGACGAACCGTCATGAATAATGCGGGCTGGAAATTTCCAAAGATCTCAATTTCTTTGACAACCACTTGTTCACCGACTAGCCTCTTCTGAGGCAAGACAATGACAGCGGGAGTCTCATCAGCGAGGCCTCTTTACAAAGCTATGGTCACCAGAAAGCATCCCAGATTTTCCGTGTCGCTCTCCAGCACCTTGGTACATAAGGATCACTTCCGCCATACTGGATCTGTACGAAACATTTCGGCCAATGGATGCCGCGTAGACAGCATCATCAGTCCCTTTACCGGCATGCAGCTCACCGTGCAGTTACACATTCCTGGTGAGTCGAAGCCAATCTTAATCGACAATGCCACAGTCCGCTGGTCCGGGTCCGCCGGCATCGGTCTAGAGTTCTTGACGATAGCCCCCCTGCATCAAGACCGACTGGACCGTATGATCCAGCAACTCCAGCCCAAGACCGGCCTTTAGCCCGCATTATTCATGAAGGTTCGTCGTGAAAGCGTGCAGACGCGACGCGAGACGGGCACTCGGAGACGTGAAGCCCTGAGGCATACTCGTGCAGTATGTTAAAGGGCTGAACGGCGAGACTGCCCGTCACAGCTACGTATCCGCGCTTGCAACAGAAGCTTCATGAATAATGCGGGTTAGTAGACGACCTTCGCTATAGTTGCATTTTAGGCGCTCGCCTCCGTATCCTCCGTCTTCATGGACCTCTCACAACTTTCCCAGGAACAATTCAAAGAACTCGTGCGCGGCATCGTCGACGATCGTCTGCGCGAGTTACTGGGCGATCCTGACCTTGGACTACAGCTTGGCGATGGCCTGCGCGCCCGCCTGAAAGAGTCCTTATCCAGTACGGTGAGACTGTCCGGCGAGGACATCGCAGATCAGCTCGGTCTCCGCTGGTAAGAACAACATGGCCTGGTATCGTGTAGCCTATCGCCCAACCATTCTCAAAGACCTTGCGGGCCTTGAGCCGTCCATGGCACAGCGGCTCTTGGACAAAACCAAATGGATCGCCTCCAACATCGACAACTTGCGCCACGAACCGATCACGCCGGACCTGCCAGGCCTTTCCAAATATGCGGTCGAGGACTGGCGAATTTTATACTCTATTGACCGTAACGATCACATGGTCGATATTCACGGCATCGTTCGCCACAGAGAGCTCCGTTCATGATTGCCATCACCGTTGCCGCCATCGCAAAACTGAAAGCGATTCAAGCCCATCATCCAGAGGATCCGGTCGTCCGGGTATCCGTGCGCGACCTGGACGATTCACGCTTAAACTTTAGCATTACGTTGGAAGCAACGCACCAGCCTGACGATGACGTTCAGCAGATCGATGGCCTCACAATTGCGGTGGATCGGCGAAGTGCGCCACGGATGGAACGGGTGACAGTCGACTACACTGAGGCCGATGGGTTTCGCTTTCTACACGATGAGGAGAACCGCAGCCTGCCACTCCTGACAATTCCCACACTCAATTGACGGAGCAGATGCTGAAAAAGCCGCTTTTCTCACCCGCCCGACCCCGGCGCGCCGAGACGCGCCTTCCCCCAAGCGGCGTTCTCGCATCGTTCAGACCCTCAACGTACCCCAGAGGGTACGCCTCGGGCCTTCACTCGCTGCGGCCTTGCTGGACAGACTTTTTGAGCATCCTGAGGGATTAGGTGAGTCGGTCCGGCAAGCTGGCGACATGCACCTGAAACTCGCCCCGCGTCACATCGCCGACATAGCGGCGCAGAGCATCCTTCACCACGGGAAATGCGATCTTGTCCCAGGGAATTGCAGAGAGTGAGAATAACTGCACGTCGAGGCTTTCCTCACCCACCCCGAAATCTGGTGAACGCATCGGCCCTCGAAACACCAGGTAGGCCTGGCCAATGTGGGGAAGACTCAGGACCGCAAAGAGGCAAATACGCTCCACCTGAGCCTGCGCTTCCTCCAGTGTCTCGCGAACGGCCGCCTGCTCAGTGCTCTCGCCGATTTCCATGAAGCCAGCAGGAAAGGTCCAGAGGCCGGACTTGGGCTCGATCGCACGCCGGCAGAGGAGAATTTGGCCGCCCCACTCGGGAATGCAGCCTGCGACGATCTTTGGATTATGGTAATGAATGGCCCGACAGGTATCGCAAACGAACCGTGGCAAGTTGTCGCCGGCAGGAACTTTCTTCGTAACTGAGGCGCCGCAGGCGCTGCAATAGTTCATAGGATCGTAATGCGTAATGCGCGAGAAAAGAAGGGCTCGCGCGTCTTGCCTGTGCCGCATGTCTCGCATGTCTCGCGAAACGTTATATGAGCATGGATAGCACAAAACTACGGTTCTTTGCACCCTGCCCGCGTGGGCTGGAGGGGGTTCTGGAGCAGGAACTCCACGACCTTGGTGTGCCTATGACCACGAAGACGGACGGAGGGATCGCGTTCCAGGCTCCCTGGTCCACGATGTATTGGGTCAATCTAAAGAGTCACATTGCCAGCCGAGTGCTCTGGGAAGTCGGACAGGCTCCCTACCGCTCGGAAGACGATGTGTACCGCACGGCCTATAGTCTGCCCTGGCCAGATTGGTTCACGCCCTCACAGACCATCAAGGTGAAAGTGAGCGCACGCCGCTGCCCACTCACCAGCCTGGACTTCGTCACGCTGCGAATCAAAGACGCCGTCTGCGATAAGTTTACGTCGGTACGACATAGGCGTCCAAGTGTGGATACCCATCGCCCGAACATCCGGCTCGACGCCTTTCTCGATGAGTCAACGGTGACCTTCTATCTGGACACCTCCGGCGAGCCACTCTTCAAGCGGGGACATCGTGTCCTGTCCGTTGAGGCACCGTTGCGCGAAAACCTGGCGGCAGGATTGCTGCGGCTCGCTGGATGGACGCCCAACGACGTACTGCTCGACCCCATGTGCGGCAGCGGAACGATTCCGCTCGAAGCCGCGCTGATGGGGCGCCGGATCGCGCCAGGACAGTCTCGGCTTTTTGCGTTTGAACGCCTGCTGATTCACGATGCCCAACGCTGGGGCCATCTGCGCGAAGCCTCTCTGCTGAAACAACTCGCAGCGGTGCCGACTGCCATCTATGCCTCAGACCAGGATCCTGCCGCGGTGAAGATCGCGCAGCGGACATTTCAGGGGGCGGGAGTCGCCGTTGATATTCGCCTGCGGCAGAGCAACGTGCTCGCCCTTGAAGCTCCGGCTGAACAGGGTGTTCTGATGATCAATCCTCCCTACGGAGTCAGGCTCAGTAGGCCGGAGGAACTCGATGCCTTCTATCCCCAGTTGGGTGATTGGCTGAAACAACGATTCAGCGGATGGCGGGCTTATATCTTCACCGGCGATTTACGGGTCCCCAAACTCATCGGTCTCGCGCCGTCAAAACGCATTCCCCTCTTCAACGGTCCGCTGGAATGCCGCTTATATGAATTTCAGATTGTGTCAGGATCGATGCGCAAGACGATTCCCCCACCCAAAAGTGCAGTCTAGACAATTCCAGTGCGACTCAAAAGCCGCTTGGTGGTCAAGGTCCTCAACCAACCCTGGGACAGCCTGACGCATTTTGAGCGCCAGGGACGCTTACTGGCAGAATGGTAGAAGGAAGTGCTGCTATTCTTTTGGCCCTCCTCTATGTAGCACTAAAAGCTGTCCCTGCATCACTCCTATAATTACAAGTAGTTATATCAATTCCCTCATCTCTCCCCTTGACTTGTGTTCAACGAAAACTATCTACATTTTTACACATATATCTCGTGTCTTTTCACCGACCGACTGAAAGGACTCACCCACATGAATAACGAGACAATGGCCGTAACGCTACCGGTACTTCCAATTAAACGCATCGTCCTATTTCCAGGGATCATGATGCCCTTGACGGTCGGGCGCGCACAGTCGATTGCCGCCGTGGAGGCGGCGATGAAAACAGAAGACAAGACGATCCTGGTCGTCGCGCAACGCAACCCCCACATTGATGAGCCGGGGCTTGATGATCTCTACACGATCGGCACCAAAGCCATCGCGAAACAGATCGGGCAGTCAGAGGAAGGCATGATACACGTGCTTGTACAAGGACTCGAACGCGTTGCGTTACTCAAGGTCGAACAGTCAGAGCCGTTTCTTCTGGTCCAGGCCCGGCGACTCGATAGCCCAGCGGACCAGGGTACCGAAGTCCAGGCACTCCACCGAGCCATCCAGGAATTGGTCACAGATCTTCCCCGATTGATTCAGGCCCCCGGAATTCAGGAAGCAGCGGCGGCCTTCAGTAACGAGGACAATCCCGTAGCCTTGGCCTATCGCGTGGCCTCGCTCCTCAGTCTCACCGTACAGGATGAGCAAAGGCTTCTCGAAAGCTCCTCCACGATCGAGCTGTTGCGAGCGCTATATGGCTCGCTCTCGAAAGAAATTCAAATCTTACAAATGCGGGACAAAATCGCCAGCGAAGCCCAAGCCAAGATCGGCAAGACCCAACGGGAATATATCCTTCGTGAACAGTTGAAAGCGATTCACCAGGAACTCGGCGAGGGGGAGGGCGAAGAGGACGAGATCACTGAACTCAAAAAACAGGTTCAAGAAGCCGATCTTCCCGACCATGTGCGAAAGGAAGTGGAGCGGGAGATTGTCCGATTGGCAAAGGTGCCACCCTCCTCGCCTGACCATCAGGTTCTCAGGACCTATCTCGAACTGGTGCTTGAACTCCCCTGGAAGAAGGCCTCGGAAGATCGACTGGAGTTGAGCAAGGTTCGTCAGGTGCTGGAAGAGGATCACTACGGCATTAAAGAAGTAAAGGAACGGATCGTCGAGCATCTGGCCGTGTTGAAATTGAACCCAACGGCCAAGGCGCCGATCCTCTGCCTGGTCGGAGCACCGGGCGTCGGCAAGACCAGCCTGGGCCAATCCATTGCCAGAGCCATGGGCCGAACGTTCGAACGGTTCAGCTTGGGCGGCGTACATGACGAAGCCGAATTGCGCGGCCACCGCCGGACCTACGTCGGTGCGCTGCCTGGACGTATTATTCAGGCCGTGCGACGAGCCGCTGTAAACAATCCAGTTTTAATGCTCGATGAAGTCGACAAGATGGGCCGTGACTTCCGTGGCGATCCCGCATCGGCGCTCTTGGAGATCCTCGATCCTGCGCAAAACCACACATTCCGCGACCATTATCTGGATCTCCCGTTCGATCTGTCGAAGGTGTTCTTCATTACGACAGCGAACACCCTCGACACGATCAGCCAGCCCTTGTTGGATCGCATGGAGATCATCCACCTCCACGGTTACAGCGAGCGGGAAAAGGCCGAGATCGCCCGCCGCTACTTGTGGCCGCGACGGCTGAAAGAAGCAGGGCTCGACGCAAGCCAGGCATTGCTGTCGGATGACGTGTTGAATCTCATCATCAGCCGGTACACCAGAGAAGCCGGAGTGCGCCAGCTCGAACAGATGCTGGGACGGCTCACGAGAAAAGTCGCGTTAACCTTCGCCGATCTTCCGGAGGGCCAAGAGCGACAGCCCGTTACCATACATCCTCAGGTCCTCGAAGAATGGCTGGGCTCTGAACGGTTCATGCCAGAAGAGGCGCGCAAGACGCTGCCTCCGGGTGTGGCGACCGGCCTGGCCTGGACTCCCACTGGAGGAGATGTCCTCTATATTGAAACGACCCTCTTGCCCGGCAGCCATGAGCTGACCCTCACAGGTCAGTTGGGTGACGTCATGCAAGAGTCCGCACGCGCGGCACGAAGCTATCTCTGGTCGCATGCTGAAAGCATGGGGCTGGATATCTCGCGCTTCAAACGCAATGGCGTCCACATCCACGTGCCGTCAGGGGCGATCCCAAAAGATGGACCCTCGGCCGGGATCACCATGGCCACTGCGCTGGCCTCCTCCTACGAGGGGAAAGCGGTCCGCAGCGATACGGCCATGACCGGCGAGATTAGCCTCAGCGGATTGGTTCTGCCAGTCGGCGGGATCAAAGAAAAAGTACTCGCGGCTCATCGAGCCGGCATCAAGCGGGTGATTCTACCCAAGTCCAACGAAAAGGATTTGAAGGAGGTCCCGCAAGAAGTGCGCAAAGATCTGACCTTCATTCTGGTAGAACGTATCGAGGAGGTCCTCCCCGCTGCGTTCAACCATGATACAGCGGCTCACGGAAGCTTCCGCTTCGGAATGGGTATTGCCCCGGCCTCAGCGTGAACAGACTGTGCCGCGTGAAACACGAGATGTGCGAGAAAGGCGCGACAATCACAACGAGTAGACTCTGATTCCGAGTATCTCGCCCTCCTGCCCGTCTCGCATGGCGTTTTCGTGGATCCATCCCGTGCCTTGCTCCCAAACCAATCCATGTGTAAGGATATTTAAAACCCTTCGACTCACATGGGGGCGACCAGACAAGAAAGGAGCACCGCCATGCCACCAAAGATTGAGATTGGTCAGATTGTCAAAGTCGTGAAGACTGACGAGGAATGGAAGAAACTCCTCTCACCGATGGCCTACGGGGTCCTACGGCATGAGAATACCGAACGCCCCTTTACCGACAACATGCATGACAACAAAAAAGACGGCATCTACTACTGTGCGGGTTGTGACCTCCCGGCCTATTCTTCAGAACACAAGTTCGACAGTGGAACCGGCTGGCCCAGCTTCTGGCAACCAATCGATCCTAGGGTGGTCGAAAGCACGACCGATTACAAACTGATTTTCCCAAGGACCGAAGTCCACTGCGCCCGCTGCGAAGGACATCAAGGGCATATCTTTAAGGACGGCCCCAAGCCGACTGGCCTGCGCTACTGCATCAACGGCGTGGCACTGAAGTTTGTGGCGGCTTAACGCGCGCACAAGTAATTGGGCAGCCAGAAACCGCAATGAAGACAGTTAGACTATAAAAGCAAAATCATCTCATGTGTCATGAGATGGGCACCAAGGAGAGGTGAGTGAGCGAGTTCGGTCGCCGCATCCGCCCGTACGTGGAGAGGGAAATTCTAGCTGCATATCAAGCTGAAGCACAAGGGCAACCAGATGTCGCCTTCTCGCACCTGGAGCGTGCCCACATACTTGGGCAAACATCAACAGTTGAGCATGTTCGCGTGCATTGGCACATGTTCCTCTGGGGGATTCGTCAGCGTGACGTCCGAGAGTCTCTGGGTCAGCTGCTGCGCATCGTCGGCGCAGCCATAGGCACGGCTATTGGTCTGGTGCCTCAGGGAAACACAGGCGGTACAAACGTCACCCCATTCAAGAGCATGCCGATTCCGCCTGAGCTTGCAGCGCTGATAGAGGAAGCGCGTACTTCGATAAGATAACGGCCAAACGGTCGGTCGAGCGGATTGGCCTAATCGACATGCTGCTCACTTCTGTCGTTGATGCCGTAGAGAAACCCTCAATCAAAAGAATACTCCTTGAACAATCAACAGCTTGCGAAACCATTTTTCATTGAGCTGGAGTTTTCTCCACCCTCGCTAGCCTCCACAATAAATAGCCGCGCCATACCCCGACAAACCAGCTAGGCTTCTGAAACGAGAGGCCTCACAATCGAAAAAACATTCGAGTACTGCGTACCTGGGTCTAAATCTTAGAGCCCATCAGGATCAGCACCAACAACATGCTCGGAGAGCAGGTGCGGGATCGCTGAAAAAAGGACTTGCAAAGAAAGAGCGTGATAGCTACGATTCGCGCCATGAAAAGCTCCCCAAACGCTCCGAGCCTCGAATGCTTCGATCCCGCGCAGAAAATAACGAGAAACGACTGAAAGCCTATCAAGGGCAAAGGCCACATGCCATGACAACCCAAACGAAAGGAGCCACAATGAAGCCAGCCGTACCGAAACCCGAACTCCGACAGGCAATCGGAGGTTCTTCTCTGCTACGCAAGAGCTTTCTCGGAGCCTTGGCCATCAGCTCAGTGGCGATGCTGTCGCCTTGGGTCGCAACGGCGACCGATTACAAACTCAAGATTCCTTTTGGCTTAGAAGAGACCGCTGTGGTCATTCCTGCCGATAATCCCATGACGATTCAGAAAGTCGAGTTAGGCCGGCTCTTGTTCTTCGACAGGCGGTTATCGGATGACAACACAATCGCCTGTGCGAGTTGCCACCTGGCGAAATTTGGCTTTACCGACGGCCAACCAGTCTCCACAGGTATCAAGGGCCAAAAGGGCGGACGTAGCGCGCCGGCGTCCTTTAACCGAGTGTTCAGCAGCGCTCAATTTTGGGACGGACGGGCCGCCACATTGGAAGATCAATCCATCGGCCCCTTTACGAATCCAATCGAACACGGCTTTGTCAACCACGATGTCATGATTGCGAAAATGAAAAAGATCCCCGGTTATAAGACACTCTTCCTGCAAGCCTTCGGCGAAGACATCACGATTGGCAACGTGGGCAAGGCTATCGCCAGCTTCCAACGCACCGTCCTCTCCGGCAACAGCCCGGCAGACAAGTTCGATCAGGGACAGGAAGCAGGAGCAATCCCAGAAGCGGCTCAAAGGGGCCTCCTCCTGTTCCGGGACAAGGCTCGCTGCACAAAGTGCCATTCCGGATTCAACTTCACTGACGAAAAGTTTCACAACCTCGGCATCGGCTGGGACGACAACAAAGTGGATCTCGGCCGTTACATGGTGACCAAGAACGCTGAGGAACTCGGCGCATTTAAAACCCCAACCTTGCGGGAAATCTCACGAAGCGCACCCTATATGCATGACGGCCGCTTCAAAACGCTCGAAGCAGTCGTGAATTTCTACAATAAGGGTGGTGTCAAGAATCCTCACCAAGATCCATTGATCCTTCCGCTCGAACTGACGGACCAAGAGAAGCAGGATCTCGTGGCGTTTCTTCGCACGCTGAATGGCGAAGGGTGGCAACATGCCGCCACACCGCCGACATCCTTCCCTCAATAGAACAGAAACGGCACAGGTGATCCGCTTGTAGCGGATCACCTGCATCCGTTGAGACCATCCCTCTCTCTGGACAAGGTACAAGACAAGACCAGGGCAGGTTCCGACCGTTATGGTCGGAACCTGCCCTGGTTGCGTTCGACCGCATCCCTCAAGAAAATGTTGACCGATCTAGCCCGCATTATTCATGAACACTTCTGCTGCAATCGCCGATCCGCTGCTACGACAAGCCTTCGGCCAGCGGGCTCGCGACTCGGCTCAGCGATTTCGCGACGAACCATCATAAATAATGCAGGCTAGTGCTTTGCCTTTCGGCGATGGGACCAGAAGGGTGACGCCAACAACCTCAGCAAGAAATGCTTTTGAAGACCTTCCAGAAAACTGTGAGGGGGTCAGGTTGACCTGACCCCCTCACATACTACGAAAATATCCCGCCAGACGATTCACTTCTGGGGCAGAACCAAATCGCTACATACGTCCGTTGCCGGTATTATTCAGTGACTTTTACCAGCCATCCTTCGCTGACTTCACATTGAGCGATGCCTTTAGCATCAATGTTAATTTTCGCGTAGGTCCCTTTGACTGAGTCAGGAAGTTTGCCGGAGACCTTGTACCCACTTTGTTTTTGGATCACGGTGAGCGGTACGGACTGGCCTTTTATCGTCACCTTAATACTCTTCGGAAAGGTTGATTCAGACGCATAAAATGAAAACTCCGATCGTGGGGCCACTTCTGAATTATTCACCGGCGAGAATTCAGAAAAATTCACTTTTTTACAAATCCCTGCACCACTGCCGCCAGCACTGTTGTCACCATAAGCCCAGACGTTGGCAGGGATAACCAACACTGCTGCTATCCACATTATATTTTGTAACTTCATCATTGTGCCTCTTGTGTGGTTATTGAGTGAGTTGACCAATTATTGCTAAGCGATGACCGTGCTGTATTCTCAGCTATTCTTTAATAAAAAACAACCCCCACGCGATTGAGACAAGCAATGTTGTTCATCTTGCATATTCACACCGGCCTCACTTCCATTCTTCATGACGGTTCGACGCGAAATCGTATGGAATCCCGGCAAGGGGCACGAGGCTAGGAGCTAGAGGAAAGATCCGTGGTTCCCGACCGGAAGTCTTCTCCCCTTGCTTTGCGCCAGAACACTCGCAATTGCCACAGGAGCGCTCATGACTCATGCGGATTAATCGGCTTGCCCCCTTCCGCATGAGCATCTTGACAAGGGCTGGGAAAAGAGCTTATCACAGGCACCTGACAGGGCCTCTTGAGGCGGTTCGGGCTGCCCCTCAACGCAAAGTCCTATCACCCGGAAGAGGAGGATCATGCGAAAAACATTCGAGCAACTCTTCGAACAATTGAGCAATCACGCCCGAGATGTTTCATTTCAGGTGCAGTTTTGGGATGGAGTGAAAAAATCGTACGGCGCCGGTGAGCCACAGTTCATTCTCACCTTTGTCACGAAGCGCTCGGCAGAGCATGTCCTCGAAAGCGGGTCGTTGGGCTTCGGCGAAGAATATATGGCCGGAGATATCCAGGTGGAGGGCGATTTCAGGCAACTACTCCGCTTCGGCGCAGACGCCGCGTTCCTCGATCTGCCTCTCGGATTGAAAGCGAAGCTCGCCATTACGCACCTGCGCAAGACATCGCTCAACACGCTCTCGCGTTCAACGAAGCACGTCGCCCATCATTATGATCGCGGGAATGACTTCTATAAGCTGTGGCTTGATGAAAGCATGGCCTACTCCTGTGCCTACTTCCGCTATGAGCACGACACGCTCGAGCAAGCACAGCAGCAGAAGTATGAACACATTTGCCGGAAACTTCAGTTAAAGGCCGGGGAAACACTGATCGACGTCGGCTGCGGCTGGGGTGGGATGCTGATTTACGCAGTGAAGCACTACGGCGTGCGCGGCGTCGGATGCTCACTGTCGAAACAGCAAATTGAGTATGCGGTCGATCTCGTAAAGCGCCAGGGTCTGTCGAAAGAGATTTCGATCGTGTTTGAGGATTATCGGAACCTCCAAGGCAAGTTCGATAAATTCGTATCTATTGGCATGTTTGAACATGTGGGAAAGCAATTCATTCCGACATTTATGGAGAAGGTGCGGTCGATCTTGAATCCCGGCGGCATTGGGCTACTCCACACCATCGGACAAGAGCTGCCAATACCCGGCGATCCCTGGACGTTGAAATACATTTTCCCCGGTGGATACATTCCCTCGCTCGACGAAATCGTACGGACCATGTGCGAAGCCAAACTCATTCCGACGGACGTCGAAAACCTTCGCCTGCACTACGCACGAACGCTTGAGGAGTGGAGCGCACGATTCGAGGTCCACGTCAAAAAGGTCGAGGCGATGTACGATGCCTCCTTCGTTCGCATGTGGCGGATGTTTCTCAATGGATGTGCCGCCAATTTTCGCTATGGGGACATGCGGCTCTACCATGTCCTGTTTACAAACGGACTAAACAATACCTTGCCCCTCACACGCGAGCACCTGTACCGCTAATGGAGCAGATCGCAACAGTCGCCTCACGCTTACAGGCAGTCAGAGACCGCATTGCCAGCGTGGCGCAATCAGTCGGCCGATCACCAGATGACATCACGCTGCTGGTCGCGAGTAAGACTCACCCAGCCGAGCGAGTGCGGGAAGCCTGGAAGGCTGGACAAACGATTTTTGGCGAGAACTATCTGCAGGAAGCGCTGGCAAAAATGCCGGCCCTGACCGATTTGCCGATCGAATGGCATTTCATCGGCCCGATACAGAGCAATAAGACCAAACGCATCACGGAGAATTTCGTCTGGGTTCACAGTGTGGACAGAATAAAAATTGCCGACCGTCTGGCGAAAGACCGGCCCGAATCACTGCCGCCGTTGCAAATCTGCCTGCAAGTGAACGTGAGCGGCGAAGCAAGTAAAAGTGGTGTGGCGCCTGGAGAGCTGGCCCAGCTGGCAGCCCATGTCGTTCGTCTGCCCCGCCTGAAATTGCGCGGATTGATGGCCGTCCCTGAACTCACGACTGCCACGGCCTTGCAGCGCAGCCAGTTTCACATGCTGTGGGAACTGTACGATCGGCTCAAGAAAGACGGCTACGAACTCGACACGCTCTCCATGGGGATGTCAGAAGATATGGATATCGCCATTGCCGAAGGTGCGACCACTGTGCGCATCGGTACGGCGATTTTAGGACCAAGACGTTACCTCATACCAGAGGAGCTTGCCATCCGTGCTGCCAAAAATCTGTAGCACTATAATCTATTATTTCAAGTCACTTCGCGTAGATACCTCAAGTAATTTATCAATATAGTTGATCCCTCCGGCACCAATAACTAACGCCCCGGTCTCTATCTTCGAATCTTTCATTTTCAAGGGACCATTGCTGCTAGGATTATGATGTTGGGCGCATGGGTCGGCAACAATACCGATAACGGGGAGCTTGCCTTGAACACAACGACACTCATTCCACAAGGTTCTCCCCTGCCGGCTGGCCTCGTAGCTGGAATCGCCGGATTATTGATTGGCGATCTGCTCTTCGGAGCAACGAACAGCAGCGCGCAGACCACCGATGCCGATACGCCTGTTCCAGAAACCAACCACACCACCCAAGATTTCAGCTCTGCCGGAATCCTTCTGATCCTCCTGCTCGTGGCAGCTGTGACGGTTTTTTATTTCCTGAAAATACAACGCCCCTCCCTCCCTGACTTTTCCGGGATCACAGGCCGCGACCCGTCCAACGACAATCTGCCGACAAAGCGGTCCGCCACAACCAGACAGAAATTATCGGTTGATAGTGTGACCTCCGCTGACAAAGCAGACTTTCAACAACTCCTGATCGATGTTCAGAAGGCCTGGAGCAATCAGGATCTCACCGAGTTGCGGCAGCTCGTCACGCCGGAGATGCTGAATTATTTCAGCGCCGCCCTCGCCGACAATACCAGTCAAGACATCCGGAACCATGTCGAAGATGTGGTGCTCCTCCGTGCTGAGATCCTGGAGGTCTGGACCGAACAGGCGAGGCAGTACGTGACGGCAGGGCTTCGCTGGAGCGCCCGTGACTACAACCTGTCTCTGACGAAGAAGCGCGGCGAACCAGGCTATCTCGTCGAAGGCAGCGAAGAGATACCGACTGAATCCGGTGAAGCCTGGACCTTCATGCGAATCCAAGAAGGGAAGTGGCGGCTCTCCGCGATTCAGCAGTAAATGAGGAATGGCAGCTCGTGCTGGTCCTCTTGCTCGCGGAACGCGCACGATCAGAATGTGCTCGTTCGACGCGCGCATTTGAGGATCGACCAGCCCACCCTTCAAGGGATAGACGAGAGCAGCTGGGAGGGATAAAGAAGGAGCGGCCAGGTGCCCTTCTTGCTCGCAGAACGCGCACGATAAAACAGTGCTCGCCAGGGACAAGAGCGCGTCTCGGCGCGCTCGGGGTTGGGCGGGTGAGAAAGTTGCGCGCAGTCGAGGGCAACCTTGGCCACTCCCGTCAATATTAGGGAGGAGAGGGAGAAGTAAGGAAAGAAGGGACGCCTGGCGATTCCCTGTGCTCGCGCAATGCGCGGAGGAGGAGAAAGTCATATGGCTCGATCCACCTGCGCACCTAGAGATGGACCAAGCCGACTCTGAAAAAGTAGAATTCCCCGGTTTCTCTTTCGAGCTTCCATGAAGAAATATGGCATCGGAATAATTAGAGATTGGGCAAAGAAAAATGGCGGTGATTGCCTTTCGTCGGAATATGAGGGGCCACACACAGCATTAAAGTGGCAGTGTCGAAAAGGACATACCTGGCTTGCGACCCCCAACTCGATTAGGAGAGGCACATGGTGCCCTACATGTCGGGGGAGAAATCCTCGCATCGAAGATATGGGCGCCATTGCATCGGAGCGAGGCGGGAAGCTGATAGCCTCACATATCCCAGACTCTTCAACTAAGATTGAATGGGAATGCACAGATGGTCATAGGTGGTTCGCCAGCCCCACAGACATTAAAAGAGGGCGCTGGTGTCCCAAGTGCAAAGCTGAACAAGTAAGTGCGCGCTTCAAAGGATGCCTTCAAGACATGCAGGCCTTGGGACAAGCCAGGGGCGGACGTTGTTTGTCGCAGGTGTATCAGGATTCACAGCATAAACTTTTATGGCAATGCCAAAAAGGACACCAATGGCAAGCGATCCCTCAAGGCATCACAAGGGGGCAATGGTGCCCACATTGCGCAGGCAGCCTCCCACGTTCACTCGAAGATGCATGGGAAGTGGCCAGGGATAGGGGTGGGAAATGTCTATCGACCTCCTACATAAATAACAACACTCTGATGTTATGGCAGTGCGAACTTGGGCATCAGTGGGAAGCAAGTTTCAATAACATCAAGGATAACGGGACATGGTGTCCTGAGTGCTCCGATGGAATTAGTGAGCGTCTGTGCCGTGCGATCCTGGAATACAAGTTGGGAGTTCCTTTCTCAAAGGCGCGACCTAACTGGTTAGTAAATGCGCGAGGCAACAGAATGGAGTTTGATGGCTATTCTGAAACATCGCAGATCGCTTTTGAATTTCATGGTCGGCAACACTTTGCAATGAACACCCGAATGACACCTACAAAGATAGCTCTCCTGCAACGCATTGGTGATGACGAATCTCGGAGGGCTATTTGCGCCCAGCGGGGCATTAAATTGATTGAGATTGCTCAGATTGGGAGCAAACTGCCAACTGCAAAAGTGATTGAAGCTGCGACGCGAAAAGCAAATGTCAGTTTTGACTTATCTGACGACGAATATGAGAACATTCTTTTCACAGTCAGAAGCCCAAAGCTATTGGACCTAGCCAGAACGCTTGCCAAGCTACGAGGTGGCAAGTGCCTCTCCTTCTCTGTGCCCTCCGTGAAGATCAAAATCAAATGGAAGTGCCAATGTGGATACGTCTGGGGGGCACCCCTGGACCGCATCAAAATTGGTGGATGGTGCCCCAGATGTGCCGGTAATGTTGCCAGCACGCTTGAGGAATACCAAGCTATCGCCATTAGCCGTGGAGGACAATGTCTCTCAACCAAATATGTTAACGCCGATTCCAAGCTTCGTTGGCGCTGCTCGCACGGGCACGAATGGGACGCGAGGGCTATATCCGTGAAAAGAGGCGACTGGTGCAAGCGCTGCTGGGCATCTAAAAATGCCGACAAAACTCGTCTCTCAATTCAGGTTATGCAAGAAACAGCCAGGCGTCGAGGGGGAGAGTGTTTATCGGATCACTATGTCGACGCCAATACCAAGCTTGCCTGGAAGTGCGCCTTAGGACACGTCTGGTCAGCAAAGCCAGGGAAAATACGCTTTGGGACGTGGTGCCCCCAGTGCGCGAAGGCCAAGAGTTCCACGGAAAAATAGATATCGCCGAGGAGCCTCTTTCTGCGGGGAATATGGCGTCCGGAACCATTTCGCGGCGCGTGACGGTCCGGCGCCTTCCTCCCCCTCCCTCCCCTCACATAGCGATAGACCAGTTCGACCTGAAAAAGTAGAATGTCCCCGGCTTTCTCATTGCGATCAAGCCGTATAGATTAGATGGTAGAGAAACACAAGATTGCCGAGGAACTCCTTAACGCGCTAGACGAATACACAAGTGCGTGTACTGTCGTTGTCGCCAGTGCCAATCCGAACGTTCATCACGGATCAGGCGTTACAGTTAAGTATGGCGATAAACAGTATGTTTTGACTGCCGCTCATGTCCTAGCCAGCGAACCTGACAACCAGAAGATCAGGATCATTGGCAAAGCTGATGTTCCTCTCCAATTACTGCCAGGGAAGAAGGAGTTTGAGAAGGCCATAGCAAAAGGAAATCCCAAACCAGCTTTTTCGTCTGCTACTCCCATCAGCATTACAGGTCGCCTTAGCCACGACGACGACGACATAGCAGCGCTAGAAGTGGAGAATCTCAACGCACATCTTCCCCATACTACATTGCACGATCTTTCCTCTCAGGGTGAGGCGCAGGTCACTGTAGGTGAAACCATCACAATTCATGGCTTTCCAGGAATGTTGGCAAAGCACTATGAACACCGAGTAACAGGACGACGCGGCTGGTCTGCATTTCCACACGTCACAATGCAGACTATCAAAGATATATCCACTGCCCCAAAATCAAAAGACCCAAACATTAATTTCATTACCGATTTCGACTACCCAAAGGACGAGGTATGCGATCCACACGGAATGAGTGGTTGTGGCGCGTGGAGTATTCCAGGCGCCAACAAAAGCGAAATTTGGTCTGCTGGTAAGAGCCAACTCTTGGGAATTCAGATAGCCTACGATAGGCCATCTAACGTATTGGTATTTGTGCGGATTGATCGAGTACTGCGCCTGCTTTCTGGCAAGAGTTAGTCCAACAGGAGTGTGCGTTAGGGAAGAGGGGATCAGACCTCATCTCGCGGCGCGTGGAGGGGAGCTAGTTTATTTGGTTCGACGAACGAGAGAGACAAGACAGTCTGTGTGCCAGAATGATAGGAAAGAATCAAGGCCAGGGCTTGAGACGATCCTGTTTCGTACTGTTACAGAAAGCATCATTATCATCGCAGCGAGTCCGATTCCAATCGCATCCGTCACCAAATCATCGGCGGTCGTTTGCCTGCCTTGAACCGATCCTTGGAACACTTCGGTCCAGAGACCGAAGACGAAGGCCGCAGCTGCTGCGACTGGGAGCGCATAGGCTAGTGGCCAGGCACGACGCTGCAGTCCGAGAGTCAGCAGCAGGGCCAAGATTCCATAGCCTGGCGCATGGGCCCAAAGTAGGGGGAGAAGCGCTCGAAAATAAAATGTGGGTCAGCAACTACCTTGGAAATCATGAATTTCCCGACGCGTGGCGGGGAGATGGTCTTTCTGGTTTATTTGGTCTATTTGGTCTGTCTTGTTGGCCGGATCGATAAACCCACCAGAGGAACCAGATAGACCAGAGAAACCAAATGAACAAGAGAGACGAGCTGACACTTCAAACTTGAAATCGCAAATTGCGATATCAAACTCGACGTAGCGAATTAGATTTGGCAGGT
>CAWAKW010000012.1:0-191299 GCA_963782735.1 Nitrospirota bacterium | reverse complement strand
TAGACAGACCAAATAGACCAGATAGACGATACTATCGGATCACGCCCAGTTCCCGACCGACTGTGGCGAAGGCGGCGCTGGCTCGCACAAGCTGTTCATGGGTGTGGGCTGCTGACATCTGCACGCGAATCCGTGCCTGGCCTTCCGGCACAACCGGGTAACTGAACCCCACGACATAGATCCCTTCCTCCAACAGCCGCTCTGCCATCCTGGTGGCAAGTGAGGCATCGCCCAACATGATCGGGATGATGGGATGTTCGCCGGGAATGAGTCGAAATCCAAGGGCGGTGAGTTGTGCACGGAAGAAGGCCGCATTCTCGTGCAGCCTGGCCCGTAACTGGTCGCCTTGGGCCACGAGTATCACGGCCCGTCGAGCCGCCGCGGCGATGACCGGGGGGAGTGAATTCGAAAATAAGTAAGGTCGCGACCGCTGCCGCAACAGTTCGACGATTTCCTTTCGTCCGGATGTAAACCCGCCCGTCGCGCCGCCCAAGGTCTTGCCCAGTGTGCTGGTGACGATCTCAATTCGGTCGGCAACGCCGAAATGGTCCGGCGTGCCGCGCCCGTTGTGCCCGAGCACGCCGGTCGCGTGACTATCGTCCACGATCACCGCGGCATCGTATCTCTCCGCCAGCTCGACGATCCGATCGAGTTTCGCGAGATCGCCATCCATGGAGAAGACTCCGTCCGTCGCGATCAGGCGAAGGCGATAGGATGCTGCGTCGCGCAACTTGCCTTCCAGGTCCGCCATATCGGAGTGCGCGTAGCGGAGCCTGGTGGCCTTGCAGAGCCGGATGCCGTCGATCAAGCTGGCGTGGTTCAGGGCGTCGCTGATGACGGCGTCTTGCTCGCCGAGTAGCACCTCAAAGAGTCCGCCATTGGCGTCGAAGCAGGAACTATAGAGGATCGTATCCTCGGTGCCCAGGAAGGTGCTGAGCGCCTGTTCGAGTTGGGTGTGGAGATCCTGCGTGCCGCAGATGAACCGGACGGAAGCCATGCCGTAGCCGTGCTCTTGCAGTCCGGCGGCGGCAGCCTGTCTGATGTCCGGGTGGTTGGCGAGCCCTAGATAGTTGTTGGCGCAGAGATTGAGGACTTCACCTTGCGCCACGCGAATCTCGGCCCCCTGGGGACCGAGGATCTGCCGCTCGGATTTATAGAGACCTGCCGCGCGGATTTCAGCGAGCCGCTCTGAAACAGTTTTTTTGAATGAGTCGTAGGCCATGGATCGTACTTGCGAGACGCGCCTTTCTCGCATGTCTCGCCAATCGCGCATTGGTTATGGGAACAATACCACTTTCCCGCATTGGCCGGAATTGATCAACTCGAATCCCTGGGCGAAGTCTTTCATGGGAAAGGTATGGGTGATCACCGGCTTGATATTGAGTCCGGCCTGGAAGAGGCCGGTCAAGCGATACCAGGTTTTGAAGAGTCGGCGGCCCGTAATACCGTAGACGCGAATCCCCTTAAAAATAATTTCATTTGCGAGATCGCAATTGATCGGGCCGGTCGGAATGCCGAAGAGTGTGACGCGTCCGCCGTTCTTCACGGCACTGAAGGCTTGATGCAGTGCCGTAGGGTTCCCCGACATTTCGAGCGAGGCGTCGACGCCTTCGCCTGCTGTGATCTCGCGAATGGCGGCGGCGATCCGGTCCGCCGTCTCGGTCTTGGCGTCGAGCAGGTGATCGGCGCCGACTTGTTTGGCCAGGTTCAGGCGGTACGCACTGACATCCGTGGCAATGATCATGGCGGCGCCGGCCGTTCGTGCGACGGCGGCCGCAAAGAGTCCTGTCGGACCGCAGCCGGTGATCAAGACCGTCTGTCCCGTGAGGTCTTCGACTAAGGCGGCGTCGACGGCGTTGCCGAGCGGTTCCTGGAGACAGGCGAGTTCGGGTGGAAGGGTGGGCGAAGTCTTCCAGAGCACCGTTTCAGGCAAGGCAACGTATTCTGCAAACGAACCGTCGCGATCAACGCCGAGGATGCGGTAATGCTTGCACACATGTGCTTGCCCTGTGCGGCATTGGAAGCATTGACCACATGTGATGTGCGACTCGGCGGCGACGTAATCGCCCACCTTGACAAGCGTGACATCCGAGCCGACTTCCACGACTTCGCCGCACATTTCATGGCCAATGATGCGCGGCGGGTGGATGCGGCTGTGCGCCCAGGGATCCCAATTGTAAATATGGGCATCGGTCCCGCAGAGAGACGTCGCGGTGACGCGGATGATGGCATCGGAGGGACCTGGTTTCGGATCCGGCCTGTCGGTGGCGGTCAATCCTGGCTGTGCTGATGTCTTGACGAGCGCACGCATGAGTCCATTGTATACCACGATCTCGACCCCGCCTACTCTTAACACGCAGCGAGAAGGTAGGTTGAGGTCAAGGTTGAGGTTGAGCGAAGATCAGACTCTCTTTATCTCAACCTTAGCCTGAACCTCAACCTTCTTCGCGCTGGCGGACTCTTTCAGCATCCTGTTAGAGAAAAAACGAGTTGCCCAGGGTCTGCGAGATCGGTAGGATGAGACTTATGAAGGCTCTGCATCACCGAGGACTAGCCCGCATGATTCATGAACACTTCTGCTGCAATCGCCAATCCGCTGCTCTTGCGTGTGAAACATGAGCGAGACAAGCAAGACGTGCGCGACAGGCGCGACTCGCGAAGATGGGACTTCCGACCTGTCCCGCATTTCGCGCAGGTCTCGCGAGTCTCGCGCGAATAACGAGATACGCTTCACGAGGAACGCGCTTTTGGCGGGGATATGTTGCGTGGCACTCTTTTGTCCCGGCCTCGTCGAACCAGCACACTCCGCATCATCGCCACAGACGACACCCTCGCCTGGTCCCACGAAGCGGTGGGCACAGTTCGAGTTGAGCCAAGCGGAGTCGATGGGAGATCCGCAAACCGGCAAGCCTGTCACGCTGACGATTTTTCTTGGAGGCGTGACAGCGGGTATGACTCCGGTGGTGGCGACCAGTGAATCGATTATGTTTCAGACTCAAACGGTCACGCTTGAACCGGATGCAGAGTCGATGGCGTTGAAGGGGACAGTTTCGCTCGAACCGATCCTGATGAGTCGGACCTCTGTCCCACCCAGGGCGGCGCGCGTGCAAGTGACGTTTTCTCGATCCCGCCAGGACAGACTCGAACCGTTCATGCGCCGGGTCGTGTATGTGACTATGGGTCCGCTAGAGCCGGCCAAAGAGAATAGTGAATCACCTCCCGTTCGTCTCGATGAATCTCAGAGTGGGGATGTCATCTTGGATGAAGTACAACCGGCAGTGGAACCGGTCTCGACCGGCGCTTTAGCAGAAGAAGATCTCGTCCCGTTTGCCTCCCCGGGGGAGGGAAAGGCCTACTGGCAACATGTGAGTCACCTCATCAGCCGGAGTTGGGCCCGCCAGATCCGTGGAGTCCGGCGTACACCCAGCAGCGAAACGGTGAAGGTCCGCTTCAAGATGTTTCCCAATGGCCGCGCCCAGTTGATCGAGATTGAGAAAGGCTCCGGAGCGCGCGAGGTCGACGAAGCCGGAGTGTATGCCGTGATCAATGCCCAACCGTTCCTGCCGTTCCCCAGTGAGCTGGAAGAGGGCGTGGTGGACGTGCATGTCCGGATGCGAACCGGCAGTGGGGGGCGGTCTCGCGAAGTGCAGTCGGTCGGGAGTCGGTCAACCAGCAAGCCCGATGCATCGGGCCAGCCTTCGAGGAAGTAGGTTACAACCCAGCAGGATGCTCAAAAAGGCTGTCCAGCAAGGCCGCAGCGAGTGAAGGACCGAGGCGTACCCTCGGGGTACGTTGAGGGTCTGAACGATGCGAGAACGATGCTGGCGGACTTTTTCAGCATCCTGATAGAAGGAGAATTCATGCTGAAGAAGAGAGGATGGAATTGGCGAGTGCTCTTGCTGTTCGTGGCGATGCTCTGGTTCCCGTTGGTGGTTCACGCAGAACCAGCTCGGTGGAACTTGGACCCTGAGCATTCGACAATCGAGTTTCGCGTCACGCACATGGTCGTGTCGAAGACCACAGGCCGGTTCACGGACTATGCTGGGTTTATCGACATGGATGCCGAATCCGGTACCGTGACGGCCGTTGAGGCTACGATCAAGGCTGGGTCGGTGAATACGAATCACGAAAAACGGGATGCCCACTTGCGGAATGCCGACTTTCTCGATGTAGAACACTATCCGACAATGACCTTCAAGCTGAAGAGCTACAAGAAAACCGCAGAGAGCTTTACGGCGGTAGGAGACCTCACGCTACGTGGGGTGACCAAGGAAATCACACTGATGGGCCGTTTTAACGGGGCGACGAAGGATCCCTGGGGCAATACCAGGGCCGGCTTCAGCGCGGAGGGGAAACTCAACCGTAAAGATTTCGGTATGATCTGGAACAAGACGTTGGACAGCGGCGGGCTCGTCGTCAGCGACGAGGTTCAGATACGGCTCGAGATTGAATGTATCAAGGCGAAGCCCTAACAGGCTGCTGAAAAAGGCCCCCAACTTCGTTCTCGGTTCGTCACAATCCTCAACGTACCCGAGAGGGTACGCCTCCGGTTGTGACTCCCCTGTGGCCTCGTTGGATGACCTTTTTGAGCAGCCTGTGTTGTGTTCGTCCGCTTGGGCGCGGTTCACCATCGGCCAATTTTCCTGAGAGGAATCAATGATGAAGGCGATGGTCTTGGCGCGCACAGCGGATGTGGGAACCTCCCCGCTGCAACTTCGCGAACTTCCAATACCAGAGCCAGGTGCTGGGGAAGTCTTGGTTCGCATCACCGTCTGCGGGATCTGCCGGACAGATCTTCACGTCATCGAAGGCGAACTGGCCAACCCCACGCTTCCCCTCATTCCCGGCCACCAAGCTGTCGGAGTCGTGAGCCAGGTTGGCGAAGGTGTGAGTGAGCGGACGGTCGGCGAGCGGGTCGGGATCGCCTGGCTTCAGCACACGTGCGGCCACTGCGAATTTTGCACAAGCGGGCGCGAAAACCTGTGCGAGAGCGCCAGATTTACCGGCTATCAGGTCGATGGCGGGTATGCGGAGTATGCGCTTGTCCCGGCAGCCTTTGCCTATCCGATTCCACCGGTCTTCAGTGATGCAGAGGCGGCCCCCCTCCTCTGCGCAGGAATCATCGGCTACCGCGCGTTACGTCTGAGTGGAATCCAGCCGGGCCAACGGCTCGGTCTCTATGGATTTGGTGCGTCCGCTCACATTGCCATCCAGATTGCTCGTCATTGGGGCTGTCAGGTCTATGTCAGCTCGTTGAAACTGGAGCATCAACGTCTTGCACGTGAATTGGGTGCCGCATGGGTGGGAGGGGCGACCGACCGGCCGCCGGATAAGCTCCACGGCTCGATCATCTTTGCACCGGCCGGGGAATTGGTCCCACCGGCCTTGCGCGCGTTGGAACGCGGCGGCACGCTCGCCCTCGCCGGTATTCACATGACGCCGATTCCCTCGCTCGATTATGATCGCGAGGTCTTTGGAGAGAAGGTCATTCGAAGCGTCACGGCCAATACGAAGCAGGACGGGTTCGATCTCCTGCGCGAGGCGGCTGCGATCCCCATCAAACCTCACACCCTGTCGTTCCCCCTCGCCGATGCCAACCGCGCATTGCAAGAGTTAAAAGCCGGACAGTATTCGGGAGCCGGCGTGCTCATTTTGTCGTAACTATTCCAGAAGAAAGTGCACAGAACTTTATGGCGGGAATTGCCGCCCCGCGCCAGACCTGCTTCGTCTTTTGGTGTGTATGCGACCACGCCGGACCAGAATCCCAAGGGAGCTGAGAAGGGAACGCAGCGGAGTTTCCGTTCAGCACTCAGCGTTTGGCACGCAGCAGCGCGTGAGCCTGCTCGCTGGTTTCTTTGACCAAGATGCCCATCTTCGAGTGGGAGGGTTCGAAGTCGATCGGCCAATCATAATGGCGGAGGCGTTCGCTGGCGGTGGGGCCGATGGAGGCGACGACCATCTTCTTGAGTGATGCACGAAAGCGGTCTACCTTTCCGTCTTTCTCCAATACCTGCATCACATGGTCCACTTGGGCGGCGTTGGTGACGAGGAGCACAGGCACCTTCTCAGCGATGATGTCGTCGAGCGCTTGTTTGAGCGGCCCCAGATCTTCTGGGAGCGTCCAACGATAGATGGGAACCTGAAAGACATCGGCGCCGCGCTGCTTCAAGGCCTCCAGCAAATCGGGATTTGACGTTCCATACTCCTGCACGGCGACACGCAATTCCTTCACCGGCCGGTACTCATCCAGCGTAGAGATCAGATCGACCCAGGTGTTCGGTTCAGGCACCGTCAGTGTTGGTTGGAGACCGAATGCTTTGAGAGCTGCGACCGGCTTAGGTCCTCGGGCCACGATGGCCGTCTGCCTGAGGGCTGTCACAATCGACGACCAGGGATAGCGTGCTTTGAGGAGGTCGAACAGCGCGGTGGTGCCGACGCCGGTCAAAAGGATAAGAAGATCGACCCGCTCGGTCGTGAGCCGAACCCCAAACTTCAGTGCTGCGGAATTGTCATCGAGTGGAATCTCGCGGAGGGCAGGAGTGACGAGCGGATTTCCCCCATGGCGCTCGATGAGCCTGGCGATCTCCACTGCCATGCGAGACTCAAACGAGGCGACGGTCAGGCCATTGAAACCGACGGTACCCATGATGGCTTAGAAGTAAAAAGGCATAGTGGATTGTTTCATCAAGATCGCGAGCGTGGGCATCGTACCATAATTAGCTGGAGATGAAGTGCAGCTGTTGGTTCGAGTGAGGTGATCGAACCACAAGGATTTTTAATTGACGGAACCGGGCCTGCTCCCTACTATACGGGCACAATTGAGGATGACATGAACGCTCCACATCATCGAGGATTACGCCATGTGGCGCTGCGCGTCACGAATCTCATGCGCTCTCGCACGTTCTATGAACAGTTGCTGGGGATGAAGGTGGTGTGGGCGCCCGACCCCGACAATGTGTATTTTAGCTCCGGATCGGATAATTTTGCCTTACACCAGATTCCACCCTCCGAGCTCGCCGCATATCAACCTCTGATGGGGCAATTGTTGGATCACGTCGGTGTGATCCTTGAGAGCCCTGAAGCAGTCGATCGAATGTATCAAGAGGTCGAACCGCGTCTGTCTGAATTGGGCGGGCAGGTCGTGAAACCGCCGAAGCAGCATCGCGACGGCAGCTATTCCTTTTACTTTTCCGACCCTGATGGGAATGCCATTCAAGCCTTGTACGAACCTACCATCAGCAAACTGAGGTTCAGTGCTGAGACGTAAGTGCTGAGTGCTGAGATATAGGAAGGCGATGATGGCTGAGCGAAACGCAGCAAGGCGGTTCGAGGATCTTATTGCATGGCAAAAGGCACGGGAGTTGACCGAGAAAGTGTACGAGGTAACCGGGAATGGGCACTTTGCGAGAGACTTCGGATTACGAGATCAGGTCAGACGTTCGTCGGTCTCAAGCATGGCTAATATTGCCGAGGGGTTTGAGCGAGCCAGGCAAGCAGAATCTCACCAGTTCTTGAGCATTGCCAAGTCCTCTTGCGCGGAGCTTCGCTCTCACTTGTATGTCGCGCATGACGCCAAGTATGTTGATGCCATCATGTTCAACGACCTGATGAGTCTTGCTCAGGAGGTCTCTCTTGTCCTCAGCGGTCTCAGATCAGCCGTCCAACGTCGCCGTGCAGAACGGGAATCACATGGTCGCTAGTTCCCACGTCTCAGCACTCAGCACTCAGCACTCATATCCATGAGCCAAATCTGGAACAGCTTACCGCGTGGACAGTATCTCAGCCTCGCGCCCTGGGCCTGGGTTCAATTGGAGAGCGCGGACCCTCTCGGGCCCTTTCCCTTTATTGCAGGGGTGGCGCCGGAAGTCGTCGCGAGTCTCCATGAAGCCCACGGTCTTCTTTCGAGCGCGATCGATACGGCCATCAGCGATGTCTTTTCCAAGCGAGCCCCGCTCGACGATCCCGATCGTCAGCGGCGATTGGAAGATGCCTATGCGGAGGTGATCAGTGCCCGCCCCTATCTGCAGCAGCACATTCGTTGTGGGCGGAGGCCGGATGGTACGTTTCAATGGGAATTTCCGACCGATCCCACAAAATCTTCCACGGTCACAAACGACGGGCTTCGGATCTTCCATTCCGTGAAGCGGCAGGCTATTCCGATCGGGTTCGACCAGCGACAGTTGGGACCGGCGGTGGGAAAGGTTCTGGGGTTTTTGGACGGCACGCATCAGACCGACGAAATTAGAACGGTGGTGGCGACCTCGGGGCGAGATGGAGAGCGAGTGCTGACACGGTTGATCGAATCCCTTTACCAGCATGAGTGCTTGGTCAGCTCGAGCACTTCCTACGTCAGGTCCCGCTGGTTCGAGACACTGCAAGATCAAGACACGGTCCATCTCGGTCATGCTGCGCTGTTGTATCGGCAACAGGACCAGGTATTCTTGTTCGATCCCTGGCTGCTCCCCTGGTTTGCGGAATCCTCCGTCCCGTCGCTGTGTGGATCGCTGCTACCTAAACCGGCTGCCGTCTTCTTGACCCATGATCACGACGATCATGTGGATCCTCGAACGCTTTTACACCTCCCCAAAGACACGCCAATCATCGTGCCGAGCCGAAGGAATCGGCGTACGCTTTCCTATGATTATCTGTCGCTCTTGCGGGAACTGGGATTTGGACATGTGATTGAATTGGCACATGGAGAAAGTTGGGTGTTCGAAGGAGGGGCCGTGTACTCCGTGCCGTTCTACGGCGAAGATCCCTGTGATCTGGAGATGCCGCGCAACTGCTATCTCATCGCCGATCGCGGCTATAACGTGCTCGTGCATGCGGACAGTGGACCGACGAATAGCGGCAAGTCCGCCCTCAAGGACGGGGTGATTCAGGCACTCGTGCAGCAGCATGGGCCGATCCCGCTGGTGTTCGCCTCGCAACAACAACTGCTCGAAGTCCGTGGCCATGCGGCTCACGCGCCCTTGTCTCATCCGGGGAAATGGCTCGACGTGGGAGAAAACGGCTATCTCACGAATGCGTATCTTGCTGACATCTGTGCGGCGGCGCAGGCCAATCTGTTCGTATCCTATGCCACTGGCGGTGCTGACTGGTATCCGGACCATCTCTCGTTCATGTTCAGCCAGCGGAATCCTGCCCGGACCGCGCTACTGACGGCCCATTGGGAACGGCCAGAAATGCTTAAATATCTTCTCTCCAAGAACGGATGCCAGTATCATTACGGTCATGCCCTGGACCTCTTCCACCGCAAGGCCGAAGGGCTGGTGGAACCGATGAAGACCGGAGAGCCCCTGACGCCTATCTCGCTCTATCGTCTCGACCACGGCGATCCTCCGTTTATGAAAGCCGGCAGTCGTACAATACCATCTCGCTAGATCGACAAGGACACACTATGACCAAACGAAAGACTCAGAAGCCCCCGATCCTTGTCACCGGTGTCGCCGGATTCATCGGCTTTCATACGGCGAACAGATTGCTGGAGCGAGGTGAACAGGTGATCGGACTCGATAACCTGAGCGACTACTATGATGTGCGACTGAAGAAGGCACGGCTGGCGAAGCTCAAGCCCTTCAAATCATTTTCCTTCATGAAGCTTGATCTGGCCAACCGGGCTGGGATGAAGAAGCTGTTCGCGAAGCAACCGATCCGGCGCGTGGTTCATCTGGCAGCCCAAGCTGGTGTGCGCTATTCGCTGGTCAACCCGCATGCCTATACAGACAGCAACATTGAAGGGTTTCTGAACATTCTGGAAGGCTGCCGGCATGCGAAGATCGAGCATCTTGTCTATGCCTCATCGAGTTCCGTCTATGGCGGCAATACCCAGATGCCGTTTTCGATCCACGACAACGTCGATCATCCGGTCTCGCTTTATGCGGCCAGTAAGAAGGCCAATGAACTCATGGCCCATTGCTATGCCCATCTCTATCGGATTCCCTGCACGGGTCTGCGGTTTTTTACCGTCTATGGGCCCTGGGGAAGGCCCGATATGGCCCTCTTCATCTTCACGAAGGCGATTCTTGAGGGAAAACCGATCGAGGTCTACAACCATGGAAAGATGCAACGAGACTTTACCTATGTCGATGATATCGTCGAAGGAGTGATCCGAACACTCGATCACCCGGCTACACCAAATCCGTCCTGGTCTGGCGACAAGCCCGATCCAGGAACCAGTTCAGCACCGGCCAGGATCTATAACATCGGTAACCATCAGCCGGTGGAACTGCTGCGTTTTATCGAGGTGTTGGAGACCGCGTTAGGAAAGAAGGCGGTGAAGAAGCTGTTGCCGCTTCAGCCTGGCGACGTGCCGGCGACCTATGCGGACGTCGAGGACCTCACGCGGGACGTCGGATTTTCCCCGGCGACGCCGATCGAAGAAGGTATCGCGCGTTTCGTGCAGTGGTATCGGGAGTTCTACAAAAAATGAGGGGTGCCAAGCCTTTCAGATAGCCTGGCACCCCACAGTCTTTCGCCCTTAATTGATTGGCTACTGACAGCCGATCGGCACGAATCCCGGCCCAAATAGCTTCGACAGTGTGATATATCGCGCGTTGTCGTAGAACGAATAGCTCGGACCCCGCTGATTTCTTCCCGAAAGGTCTCCGCCATACGAAGGGTCTGTTCCGTAGAAGAACCCTCCACGAGTTTTCTGAACTAGGTGGATCCATTCTCCATACAGGGAACAGACTTCAGCTTGAACGGACCCAGATGAGGCGACGCTGGCATGCCAATCTTTAGCCCAATCTGGGATGGCTTGTCCCCCGCCGGTCATACCGGTCTGATGGCGGTCGGGGTATGGAGGAATATCGTAGTGAGGAGCTGCGGCCACGGTGGGGCGATAGGTTGGCATGTTGTCCAGCGAGGGCACGACCGACAACTCTTTCAGCGTCATCAGCTTGCAGCCAGGCAAATCCTTGTTGGTGTAGAGGGCGCTCCCATCGGCTTGAGGGCATTCCCGCATCAGGAACGGATCGGAGGCGATCGTCGTATCGGAGAATGCCGACGTTGAGGACAGGGTAAAGATCGCTGCGGCAATCATGAACACATGGGTGGGCTGCATCGCACACCTCCCTTGAGACGGTGGAACAGACAGGGCTTGCATCATCGTTCGCCTTTCTTGATTGTACTCACCGATTGTATTGACAAGCTATTCTGCCAGAGCCAAAGCTGTCTATTCATCTTTCGAGGGGGGCCTAGCTACCGACGAGGGGCTCGCCAGATGGCTCAGATAGCCGATTATCCGAGATCGATGGCTCAATCGATTCGGGGTGTACGCCTTCTAAATTCGGCAAGACGAGATCGGTTTCCATCGAACAAGCAGCTTTGCCTTGTTCCCTCCTCGTTGCTGGGGTATTCTCCGACTCGAACCCGTGAAACGTTCGAGGAATCCTCCTCCGTGGCTCCCCTCACTCCTCATGACTGACTACGGTGTGCTTGCAAATCTGCTCGTGATCTTTACGGCGTCGATCGCCGTTGTCTTTGTATTCCATCAGTTTCGGCTTCCCTCGATTGCAGGATTCTTGGTCGCCGGCGCGCTCATCGGACCCTATGGGTTGAATCTCATCTCAGACATCGGCACGGTCCGAGCATTGGCGGAGATCGGCATCGTCCTGCTTCTTTTCACCATCGGCATCGAATTCTCGTTGGTGCATTTGGTCTCCATGCGCCGTCTCATGTTGTTGGCCGCGCCGATCCAGGTCGGCGGTGTACTGTTGATCGCGTGGCTTGGAGCGATGCTGGCCGGACTGTCTTGGCAGCAAGGGGTGTTCTGGGGGTTTCTCTTCTCCTTGAGCAGCACGGCGATCGTGTTAAAGACCTTGGCTGAACGTGGGGAAAGCGACTCGATTCATGGCCGAGCCACGATCGGCATTCTCGTTTTTCAGGATTTGGCCGTCGTACCCATGATGTTGTTGACGCCGATTCTTGGCGGCCAATCGGATGGAAGCGGGCTGGCGATTCTGCTCACATTGGGGAAGTCGATTCTTGTCGTCGCGCTCGTCATTGCAGGCTCCTGGTATCTGGTCCCCAAGGTGTTGGGGCATATCGTTCGCAGCCGCAGCCGCGAGCTGTTCTTGCTGACGATCATCGTCTCCTGTCTCGGCATCGCGTGGCTCAGCTCACTCGGCGGTCTCTCGTTGGCGTTGGGCGCGTTCATCGCCGGGTTGGTCATTTCTGAATCGGAGTACAGCCATCAAGCCATGGCCGAAGTGCTGCCGTTCCGCGACAGTTTCAACAGTCTCTTCTTCGTGTCGATCGGCATCCTTATGGACTGGCGGGTGTTACTCGCGCATCCGTTGCCGGTGGTCGGACTCCTCGTGGCGGTTCTGTTGGTGAAGTTTGTCGCCGGGGCCGGAGCGGTCCTGTTGGCGGAGATCCCTCTCCGGTCGGCGATTATGGTGGGCATCGCTCTGGCCCAGGTTGGAGAATTCAGTTTCCTGTTGGCGCAGCAAGGGCAGGAGAGCGGTTTCTTGCGGGGCGATCCGTATCAGGTCTTTCTCGCGGTCTCGGTGCTCTCCATGATCGTGACGCCCTTTCTCATGCAGTGGTCGCCGCACCTGGCCCGCCGCGTCGAAGCATGGCAACGGCTTCGTCATTGGCTGCCTAGTCGCACCACCGCCCACGTCCTCCAGACCGAAAGAAAGCAGATTCGGGTGAAGGATCACGTCATTATTGTGGGGTATGGGTTGAACGGAAGGAATCTCGCCCGTGTCCTTGGCGAAACGGAGATCCCGTATCTCGCCTTGGATCTCGACGGCGATACTGTCAGCCGCGAGGCAAAACATGGGATGCCCATCTATTATGGCGATGGCACGAATCCAAATGTGCTGCGGCATATGAGGATCGAGGATGCGAAGGTGTTGGTGGTCGCCATCTCTGATCCGTTTATCACCAGGCGAGCAGTGCAGGTGGCCAAGGGACTCAACCCCAAACTCCATGTCGTCGTGCGGACTCGCTATTTGCGTGAATTGGAGGAGCTGCACCAACTCGGTGCGGATGATGTGGTGCCGGAGGAATTCGAAACCTCCATCGAGATTTTTGCTTTGGTGCTCCGCACCTACAAACTGCCGCAGGATTTTGTGACGCAAAAGGCTGCACAGATTCGCCGTGAAGGGTACGCCTTGCTCCGCCGCAGCGAATTGCCGGAACTTGCACATCATCTCCGTGGCGGGACCGTGGCCGATGCGGCAGTCGAAACCTGCCGCATCGACGACGATTCGCCTGCGCAGGGGAAGACGTTGGCTGAGATTGCTCTCGGTTCGCGCACCGGAGCTTCGGTGATTGCCTGGACACGTGCTGGGGTAACGCAAGCAAATCCGTCGGAGAACACCCGGTTGATAGTGGGCGATATAGTGGTATTAATCGGTTCGCGCGTCCAGATCAGGGAGGCGATGGGTCTATTAGTGCAGATGGGTGAAAAATGAGCCGTTAACGCCTGGACGTTGTCATGAACTGGCAGGCTTCCTCCAGCGTCGCCACTTCAATAACTTTGATGTTCCATCTGGTTGCCAACTGGGAGAGATTCCCGTCAGCGCTGTCTAGTTGCCCGCGAGGTACCAGTATGGTTTTATACTGTGCGCGGGCTGCAGCTTCGACTTTGATGAAAACTGCACCGACCGACTCGATCCGACCGTCCGGCATGATTGTCCCAGTCAGGGCGACGTCTGACTTGACCTCGTCGCCTCGCCAGGCTGCTACGATGCCGACCGCGACGGCGCTGCTGGCACTCATTCCTTCGGTCAACTTACTGTATGACCGGTTCTTGATCGTGATCACCCATTCTCGTCCGTCCTCTCCCACTGCCTTTGCGGCGGCAGCGACGGCTTGCTTGACGCCTTCCTTCCAATCCTCGCTGACGAGTGAACCGCCACCCAGGTTAATCTCATTAAACTGGACTATCGGCCCCTCTTGTCGAGGGTCTGTGTCGATTTGGAGAACGATGTAGTGGACGATGCCGGTCTGTCCATCGGCGCGCACACCCAGTGCCGGCACCGTTGCCATACGACGGTTGTCGGCTGACAAGACCGGGAAGGCTTGCGTGCAGAGAATGATCGCCGACAGAAGGACTATCAGGCGGGGTGTTTTCCACGTCTTGCTCATGGATCATGCGGGCGCAGTGCGGTCAACTCTTCCAGCGAAGCGTGACTTGTCCTTTGAGCGGATGGTCGAGGGGCTGTCCGGTTTGCGCCGATGCGAGGTGCGCGGCTTTCAACTTGTAATACCACTTGGCCGGCGTATCGGCATCGTCGATGAGCATCAAGGACGGTTTGTAGCGTAATCCCACCGCCTGGCGTTCCATCGCTTCTCGATCCTGCGTCATGAAAATGTTGGCGAAGTAGCGAAAGATGGTCTTGGAAAAAGGAACCCAGCTGAGGCAGTTCCACGCTGCGGTAAAGTTGATGCGGCATTGCTGGTCGCCGATCGGCGTAACCGTGGCGCGGCTCGATACGAAGAGCGATCCGCACTGGACGAACTCGAACCGCTGGTTGGGCAGCACAAAGTCGATGGTCGTCGTCAGCGGCCCGCCGTAAAACAGGTTCAGGAGCTTGTACGGCCCGCTGTTCGTTGAGGGGGCGTGTGGCACCATGCGGAAGCCGTTGGGAATCGGTTCGAAAGTCTTGGCCTTTTCGTGGATGCTTGCCTTCGTGCGCCACCAGGAGCTTTGATGCACAAAGGGGCCATGAGCCGGGTCCATCAAGCCGACGATGCCGTCGTCAATGGTGCAATCCAACAGCGTCGAAATGTGGATCATCCGATAGGGAGACGAGGGGAGCGGTAGCGGCGGCACGTCCGGGATGATCTGATTCGGTTGTTGAGGGTCTGGAATGAACACCCACACGTAGCCGTCCCGTTCGCGGCAGGCGTAGGTGGTGATGCCGATTTTGTCGACGTGAAGGGGGGAATTTTCGACCAGAGCAGGGATTCCCCGGCAACGGCCTGCTTGATCGAACTGCCAACCATGGTAGGCACACTCGACACAGTCGCCTTCCATTCTGCCGAAGGACAGCGGCATCCCGCGATGAGGACAAATATCGCGCATGGCCGCGACCGCACCCTGTGATGTTTTACAGACGAGGATCGGGAGGCCCAACAGGACCGTCCCTTTCAGGCTGCCAGGAGCGAGTTCACTGCTCAGGCATGCGGGATACCAAAAACCGAACAGTGGCGCACTCTTGGAGGGCTTAATTTCGGTAATGAAGTCGCTGTTCATGGGAAGAGGTAAGACGTACGTGAGAGGACCAGCCCAGACCTTGTGAATATAACGAGCGGGTCATGGAACGTCAAGCCAACCGACACCAATTGCCGATCATTCCATCATCCTTGAGGCACCTATGTCGGTCCAGCCGGGATCGTCGAGCGAGGCCTTTCCAATCCCCTTTACCCCCTTAAAAGGAGTGGCCGAGGCTGCCCTTTACTGCGCGCATCGAGCGAGCACGTTTTTATTGCGCGCTCTGCGAGCAAGAAGGGCACCTGGCCGCTCCTTCCTCTTCCTTGACAAGAAAAAGAAGCAGAGACTATATTGAAAATCCAATTGAAATCGCCGCACGCATGCAGTGCCAGGCAGGAAAGAGGGCGTTATGGCAATCGCGCAGATGGATCCAGCGGTCACGTTGGACAACCTACGGACCTCCAAGCCTGACAAGGTGACGATCGTACTCCTGAGCGGCGATATGGATCGCGCGATGGCCGCGTTCATTATCGCCACCGGGGCTGCTGCCATGGGGATGCAGGTCACTGTCTTTTTCACCTTCTGGGGTCTTAATGCCATTCGCCGGAAAGGTGCGACCAGCTCTGCCAAGGACTGGCTTCGTCAGATGTTCGGCCTGCTGAATAAAGGGGGCGCAGACAGTCTTCCCCTCTCACGGTTCCATTTCTGGGGGCTGGGCACGAAGATGATGCAGAAGGTCATGAAGCAGAATCGGATGCCGGGTGTGCCTGAACTCATGGAAACAGCGCTGGACCTCGGTGTCCACTTTATTGCCTGCACGACCACCATGGGGCTGATGGGGATTACGAAAGATACGCTGATCGAGGGCATCGATAAGTTCGCGGGGGTGACCACCTATCTCGCGGAAGCCAAACAAGGCAGCGTCAACTTGTTCATTTAGTTTGTTTGATTCATTTGGTGCGGCGCTTCAGTTAACTAAACAAACGAAATCAACCAAACAAACCAGAGAAACAACACACTATGCTGCATGCCGATGTGAAGCTCGATACGCTGGGGTATTTTTGCCCGATGCCGATTATCATGACCTTGAAGAAGATCAAGGAACTGACGTTGGGCCAGGTCCTTGAAGTCGTCTCGGACGACGAAGGCATCAAGAAGGATATGCCGGCTTGGTGCGACACGACCGGCCATCAGATGGTCGGGCTCGAAGAAGAACAGACAAAGTCGGGTACGATCTATAAAGCGTTTGTGAGAAAGACAAAGTAATCGCACAGACAGAGATTCAGCGGAGAGAAAGAGAGAAGCCGGAGGGCTGAAGATCAGACCTCCGGCTTCTCTCTTTTGATGCTTGATGGGGCAGGACGTGGATCGAATCGTCGAGTGTGTGCCGAACTTCAGTGAGGGACGAAACCAGACGACTGTACGTGCGTTGGTGCATGCCGTGGAATCTGTGCCAGGGGTCTGGTTGCTGGACCACACGATGGATCGGGATCACCATCGCTCCGTCTTGAGTTTTGCCGGCGAGCCGGACGCCGTTGCTGAAGCGGCCTTTCGCGCTATTCGCGTGGCGACCGATCTTATCGATCTTCGGAGGCACAAGGGTGTTCATCCGCGGGTGGGGGCAACGGATGTCGTGCCCTTCGTGCCGTTGCGCGGCGCGACGATGCAGGATTGTATTCATCTGGCGAAGCGGGTGGGGCAACGGGTAGGAACAGAGCTGGAGATCCCGGTATTCCTCTACGAACAAGCGGCCTCGCACCGCGATCATGCTCCCCTCGAATCAGTCCGTCGAGGAGGGCTTCAAGGCCTTGCCTTCCGCATGGCCTCCGATCCGGACTGGACACCAGATTTTGGTCCCTTCCGCCTCCACAAGACGGCCGGCGCCCTGGTGATCGGTGCGCGACCTCCTTTGATCGCCTTCAATGTGAATCTCCGCTCGACGGACCTCGCGCTGGCCCGATCTATCGCGAAAGACATTCGCCAATCGAACGGAGGGCTGCCCCATCTCAAAGCGATCGGCGTGGAGTTAGCCAGCCGACAGATGGTTCAAGTCGCCATGAATCTCACCGATTACATCATCACGCCTCTCCATGTCGCGTTTGAAGCGGTCCGAGCCCGCGCAGCCGAGAAAGATGTGGCGGTAGCGGGTAGCGAAGTGATCGGGCTTGTGCCTCAAGCGGCGCTGGTTCAGGCCGCCGGGCATGGCCTAGCACTCGAACAGTTCGATGCAACGCAGGTGCTAGAAATGAGATTGGAGACTCGGCTATTAGGTGAGTCCGCACGACAGGCCCCGTTTCGCGAACAGCAGCCAGTTGATTTGCACGCACAGTCTGTCGTGGATTTTTTGGACACAGTAGCCGCAGCGACTCCGATTCCGGCTGGCGGCACGGTGGCGGCCTTGGTGGGCGCCCTCGCGGCTTCGCTGGGGATCATGGGGGCGCGCCTCAGCCGACAACGAGGGGTGGAACATCGGCTGAGTGAAATTGGCCGGCGGCTTCGCGAGCTGATGCAAGAGGACGGCGATGCCTATCAGCAATTTCTCCGGGCCACGAAGCTCGCGAAGACAGACAGGACTCGTCCCGCCGTCTTGTCATCTGCGCTCCATCTGGCGACGGAGGTTCCGCTTGAAATTGCCGAACAGGCGACGGAGGCCGGAGCCCTTCTTCATGCCTGCTCGGCAGGGGTGAAGCCACGCGTTCGGTCTGATCTCACCGTTGGACTGGTGCTGGCGGTTGCCGCAGCCGATGCAGGACGTCATACCGTTGGAGAAAATATAAAAATTCAGCACAATCAACGGCTTAAGTTCTCACTTCTCGACCGGATTCAGCAAATGACAATCCGTCTTGAGGAACTCAGGAGGCTATGTTACATTACGCCCCTTAGTCGGGGTCAGGCTGGTACGAGAAAAAAACCTCTACAGGCATTGCCTGGGAAAGCACGCAGACGGAAAGAATGGAAATCAAAGTCTTCAATAATAACGTCGAGAAAGCCCTCAAAGTTGCCAAGAAGAAGCTCGCGGGGGAAGGACTCTTCCGCGAACTAAAGCGGCGGCGGTTTTACGAAAAGCCGAGTGTCAGGAAGAAAGCCAAGCAGCGCGAGGCACAGCGGCGGCGTCAAAAGTGGTTGTCGAAGCGCAAGCCAGAGTAAGCGTCCTTCCACGGGCTCACCCGTTCGGTTGATCGCATTCCTCCCAAGGCCTTCATATTCCTTACTCGTCCATGCGCCAGGATCAGATCACTGCCGCGCTTCGAATCGTAAAGCGCGAGATTCAGCAGTGGGAGGAGCCGGTCCTCGGTGTGGTGGCACGCGAGACGAATCGAGACCCCTTCCGCATCCTCATATCGTGCCTCCTCAGCCTCCGGACCAAAGACAAGACGACCAGTGAAGCCAGTGCCAGGCTGTTCGCGCTGGCGCATCAGCCGGCCATGATGCTGACCCTTCCACTCCGGAAGATCGAACGCGCGATCTATCCCGTCGGGTTTTACCGGACGAAAGCCAAATCTATCCATGCCATTTGCCGTCGCCTGCTGGACGTCTATGGAGGCGCAGTTCCCGGCTCCATTGAGGAGCTGGTCACGCTGTCGGGGGTAGGCCGGAAGACGGCGAACTTGGTGGTAACGGTCGCTTATAGCAAGCCCGGCATCTGCGTGGATATCCACGTGCATCGGATCAGCAATCGCTGGGGCTACGTGAAAACGAAGACACCGGAAGAAACCGAGCAGGCGCTGCGCCGGAAATTGCCGGCACAGCATTGGATTACCTTCAACGATTTGCTTGTTCCGTACGGGCAGCACCTCTGCCAACCAGTCTCACCCTACTGCAGCACGTGCAAACTCAGGGATTTTTGTGACCGAGTAGGGGTAAAGAAGTCGCGGTAGAAAAAGAAGTGGAAGCCAGCGTGAATTTATGAGCTGTCGTCAAAGAAACATGCAGGCAATTGTGACCACGAGTCTCTTTGGATTGTTGCTCTCGATTCCCCAAGAGGGGTTCGCAATTTATCGTTGCTATGACAAGGAAGGCCGCCAAGTGCTAACCGACCAGCCTGCACAGCTTGAACAATGTATCCCTCTCGGTGTGGCAGCGCCACCGATGTTGAACTCGAGAAAGACTCCAGTTGCGCCAATTCCTGCCGCGCCTGGTCCGACGGAAGACCGCAAAGTGTTGCCCGGAGAACAGAGCACAAGTCTGGCGAACCCTACCGTAGCCGTGCCTCTTCAGCAGGTCGGCCACCTGTTCGTGGTAACGGTGAGGCTCAATGGAGAGCAGGATGCCCCGTTGATCGTGGATACTGGTGCTTCCCACAGCATCGTGTCCCATAGGCTTGCCACAGAGCTTGGGTTGTACTCAGACTTAACGATGGGGACAGTCACGATGAATACTGTTGGGGGATCGGTTCAGGCACCGTTGGCTCGAATGAAGTCGATTCGCTTGGCAGAGGCTGAAGTCAGAGACAGCGTTGTGGTTATTTATGACCTACCAGACTCTCCAAAGGGCGTGGAGGGATTATTGGGGCTTAGTGCGTTGCGGCAATTCCAGGTGACGCTGGATCCCACCAGGAAAGTGTTATCTCTCCAGCCGACAATGAAATAGGCCACGTCGGTTATCACAGATTACCTTGCATGAATATGCAAGGTAATGAGGGCAGGTGATGAGCAGAAGAAAAGAGGAGGAAAAACAATCAGATGAACAGCTTCGTTTCCGCATCGGAGGTCAGCGCAATAATGGCAGGTAGCCCCATGATTTCGTCGACGTTTTTTTCGACGGCGGCACTGTCCACGCCCATATATTCCAGTCCGGCACTGCAGGCGATCAGACGAAACTTCCCGACGTGTTTGGCGTCCTGAAACATTTCCGAAATCTTCGGTACTTTCTTTTCTTTCAAAAGCCTCGCCACTTCGTCGGCTGAGGCGGCATACTCAGGGGGAAAGTCCACCTGATCGATCTTTCCCTCGGCCAGCTTCTTGATCGTCCAGAACAAGAGGATCACGATCACGTCCTTTCCCATCGCCGCGGCGGTAAGTCCAAGGGTTGCGACCTGGTGCAGCGTGTCGTAGGTGGCGTGATGGGCGAAGATGACAAACTTGGGTTGAGCCGGCATGGTCGGTGGCTATTCCTTTGTGGCGCGTGCCTTGACGCTGTTCACATAATCGGTAATGGCCGCATCGACTTCGCCTGTGGTCATGGGGCGGTCATGCGTTTCACTTTCGTCCACGAGATAGGTGCCGTGCTTTTTTTCCTGCCGTAGGACCACGGAATTCTCCGGTGTCACCTCGATCAGCATGAACCACTCGCGTGCCCCCTGCGTGATGACGACCTCCTTGCCCAGGCCTTTCTTCGTAATTTCGATATGAAGATCATCGGATGCGCAGACGGAGGAGGGAGATCGTAAGGAGTCCCATGCCAAGGACTGCGATCCCCAGCAAGGTGCACGATCCGAGGTGTGAAGGGCGAGCGACGCGACATGGTAGAGCGATTATAGCCCGTCGAGAAACGTGTCGTAAACATTCGACTAGGCTTGGTCGTTGGCTTGGAGTGCCCCTGGGTCGCATGCTAGGATGAGGGGCGCATGGATGACTTACTCGCAACAGTCCAGCAATGGATTCCGGTCGATGTGCTCATCGGTCTTACCGTGGCCTCGGCCGTCGGATTTGTCGGTTCCCTGATTGCCATCCCGCTGATTCTGGTCCGTTTGCCGGCCGACTATTTTGACACGCGTACTCCCCGCCATTGGATGAAAGACCATCATCCAGCGCTGCGCCTGCTGGGATTGGCCGCCAAGAACGTCGTCGGCGTCGTGTTTCTCGTGGCCGGGTTTGCCATGCTTTTCTTGCCGGGACAGGGCCTGTTGACGATGCTGATTGGGATCTCACTCATGGATTTCCCAAGAAAGCGTGAGATCGAGGCAAAAATGGTCGGTCAGCCGACCCTGCTGGGTGTCATTAACGGCATGCGCCGCAAGTTCGATAAACCACCCTTGACCCTGGCCCCCGGCCCCTAGCAGGATGCTGAAAAAGTCCGCCAGCGGCGTTCTCGCGTCGCTCAGAGGCTCAACGTACCGAAGCGTACGCCTCGCCTCTTCGCTCGCTGCGGCCTTGCTGGACGGCCTTTTTGAGCATCCTGCGGCTATTTTGAAATCAGTGCCATATGGAAGATTCCAGTGGTGGTTTATGAATAAACCGAGTTTTTCCGCAGCCTGCTAGCCCGCATCATGCCGACCACCGAGTCCAGCCGCAAGACGCTCTACCTGATCGATGGGAGCGCCTATATCTACCGTGCCTTCTTTGCCCTGCCGGCCCTGAATAATTCCCAAGGGCTCCAGACCAATGCCATCCTCGGCTTTACGACGACGTTGCTGAAGATTATTCGGGAGAAGAAGCCGGATGGCCTCGTCGTGGCGTTCGACGAAAAGGGTCCGACGTTGCGCCACGCGGAGTTCACGGCCTACAAGGCGCAGAGGCCGCCGATGCCGGAAGGTATGAGCGCCCAGATTCCCTACATCCATCGCGTGGTGGATGCCCTCAACATCCCTGCCGTCCGGCAGGCGGGGTATGAAGCGGACGATTTAATCGGCACGCTGGCGCACCAGGCCGAACAGGCAGGGTTCGACGTCGTGATCGTCACCGGCGACAAGGACATGCTCCAGCTCCTGACGCCCCACGTGCGCATCTACGATCCGGTGAAAGACAAGTGGCTTGGCGAAGTGGAATGCCGCGAACGTTTCGGCGTGGAGCCGGCGCGCGTGGTGGAGATCATGGGGCTCATGGGCGACGCAGCGGACAATATTCCCGGGGTGAAAGGCATCGGTGAGAAAACCGCAATGAAGCTGATCGCCCAGTTCGGCACGATAGAAGAACTCTTGCGCCGCGTTGAAGAGGTCACGCCGCCTCGGATCAAAGCGATGTTGATCGAGCAGGCTGAAAATGCCCGCCTCAGCCGTCGGCTGGCGACCATCCAACTGGATAGCCCTGTGACATTCGATGCCGCGACGTATCACGTGAAGCCGCCGCATCAGGACCAGCTCATTGATTTGTTGCGTGAGCTGGGGTTTACCACGCTCCTCAAATCATTTCAGCCATCGTCTAAACCAGCAGACACGAATGCGGTTGGAACAGAACTCCTTCAGGATGAACCGTCCGCACAGCGATTTGTAGAGGGATTGCCGAAGGGCGGCGCCCTCGGCCTGCAATGTCTGCTCTCCCCTGGACTAGGCGTGCAGGCGGATGTGCAGGGGATAGCACTGTCCACGGGAGACAAGACCGCGTTCGTCCCGCTCGACGTTCACGCCTATATGCGACCCATCATTGCGTTGCTACATGATTCCACGAGAACCAAGGTTGTCCATGACCTAAAGGCGGCCTTGCTGGTTTTTCACCGCATTGGACTGACCCTCGCGGGCCCCTATCTGGATACCATGGTGGCGGACTATCTGCTCAATCCCAACCGCCGCGATCACCAGCTTGAGACCATCGCGCTAGAAGTGCTGGACCATCGGCTTGGGACAGGACTCAAAAACAGCGCTGCACCGCAATCCCTTTTCGACGAGGACACAGGGTCACGAGAGGAGATAGCGGAGGCCGCGTCAGTGTTGGCCAAGCTCGCCCAGCCGATGACGGACCGATTGTCGGAACAGGGAAGCCTCACGCTCTTTGCCGACGTGGAAATGCCGCTGGTGCCTGTGTTGGCCGAGATCGAGCGGAACGGGTTCTTATTGGATGTCGAGGGCCTGCGCATACTCAGCAAAGAGTTGGAGCGAGATCTCGACAAGATAATGGAGACTATCGCTGTGGCGGCCGGAGGCGAGTTCAACATCAATTCGCCGAAGCAGCTCGCCACGGTGCTGTTCGAGAAGTTGGGACTCAAGCCGATCAGGAAAACCAAGACCGGGTACTCGACCGACGAAGATACGCTGACCCAGCTCGCCACACAACACGAATTGCCTGCGCAGATTGTGAACTATCGGAGCCTCAGTAAACTCAAGTCCACTTATGTAGATGCACTGCCGGAATTGGTGAATCCTGAGACCAAGCGGCTCCATACGTCGCTCAATCAGACCGTCGCGGCGACCGGACGGCTCTCCTCGACCGATCCGAATTTGCAAAATATTCCGGTGAAGGGCGAGTACGGATTACGCATCAGAGAGGCCTTTATCGCGCCGGCAGGCCATACCCTGCTCTGCGCCGACTACAGCCAGATCGAACCGCGCATCCTCGCGCATCTCTCGCAAGATCCGCGCTTGCTTGCCGTATTTGCGAAGGGCGAGGATATCCATATGGCGACGGCCATGGAGATTTTTGGTTTGCCTTCCAGTCAGATCACGCGAGACATGCGCCGTGTGGCCAAGACGGTCGTCTTCGGCATTGTGTATGGGATCAGTCCGTTCGGCCTCTCGCAGAACATCGGCGTATCTCAAGCGGATGCAAAGAAATACATCGAGACGTTCTTTGAAAAGTTTTCGGCAGTGCGCGCGTTGATGGATCGGAATATCGAAGAAGGCAAAACAAAAGGCTACACGACGACGATCCTAGGCAGGCGGCGCCCGATTCCCGAATTGCAGAGCGGCGATCCCGTGCAGCGTGGATTCGGCGAACGCATGGCGGTGAACAGTCCGATCCAGGGCTCAGCCGCGGATTTGATTAAAGTGGCGATGATCAACGTGAATAACATGTTGTGCCACGAGATGCCGCATACGAAAATGATCCTGCAAGTCCACGACGAATTGATTTTCGAGGTGCCGGAGAAGGACTTGGAAGAAACGAAGCGTCTCGTGAAAACAGAGATGGAAGCGACGGGGAAGAAGCTGGGATTGTCGGTGCCCTTAAAAGTCGATCTCGGGACAGGCCACAACTGGCGAGTGGCACATCCATAATAGTGAACAACGCGAGGTGAGATATGCAGAACATACGTTTTTCGTGGGGGTGGTTGATAGCGGGCGTCAGTCTTGGTGCGTTGGGGTTCCTGCTTCTCATGGGGCAGCCGTTCACAGCGAAGGCTCAAGAGGCGAAACGGTTCCAGTACAAAATCATCGAGGTCCTTCCTGACACCCAAAATATGCAAACCAAGCTGAACGAGTTTGGAGCAGGCGGGTGGGAATTGGTGGCGGTCTCGATGGGGAATATGACGGAGCCGAGGATGATCTTTAAGAAGTGAGAAGGGGATGGAGGCTGATGATCTTCTGTGCTCGCGCAACGCGCGGCCTGGGAAGGCCCTCGTTGGACGCGCGCAGTGGAAGATCAATCAGCCCCCATCCCTGAAGAGATAGCGAGCGAGCTTGGAGGGATCATCTGTAATCTCGTTTGACGGCCGCAGTCGGAATCACCTCACTAACCCGCACGAGATGGGAGAGGTGGAAGGGAGGGTGAGCGCTCGATGCGCGCAGTAAAGGACAGTCTGGCGCTCCCGATGAAGGATGGGGTGGTGGATAGGAGCAGTGGGATCGACGCGCGCAGTTGGGATCATCTCAACCACTCCAAGTGAAATGATAGAGGGAGCGGCGAATCAGGTTCTTGGTGTTGTTGAAAGAGGAGGAACGCATGGCGACCATTGAGAAATCCATTGAAGTCAACGTGCCTGAGTATACCGCCTACGCGCAATGGATGAAATTTGATGAATTTCCCCAGTTCATGGAGGGTGTGAAAGAAGTCACACGGCTGGATGCCAAACGGTTTCATTGGAAAGCAAAGATCGCGGGCCAGGAGAAAGAGTGGGATACGGAGATCACAGAGAAGACGGCGGACCAGCGTCTTGCGTGGACGAGTCGAGGCAGCGACATCAAGGGATGGGTCGTGACATTTCACCAGCTCTCGAATGCCAGGTCAAAAATCATGCTGCAAGTAGAGTATGACCCTCAGGGTGTCGCCGAAAATGTAGGAGATGCAGTAGGAGTGGTGTCTTCGCGCGTCCAGGGGGATCTGGAGCGATTTAAGGCACTCATCGAAAAGCGTTGGCACCCGCCTGGCCGCGACACAATCTTCGACAATTTTCCCATGTAGGGTGCACAAAGAGATTTGACTCCTTAGACTGGCGCTGGTCCCGTGCTCTCGGAGCAGAAAGGGGATGGAAGCTGATGATCTTCTGTGCTCGCGCAACGCGCGGCCTCAGAAGGACGGGACGGGAGCCGCCAGGCCATCCTTCTTGCTCGCAGAACGCGCACGAGAAAACGGTGCTCGTCCGATGCGCGCAATGAAGGACAGTCTGGCTACTCCCGATTAATGATGAGGTGGTAGGTTAGGGCCAGTAGCAACAATGTCGTTCGACGGTCGCAATGGGAAGCACAACACTTCTTTTCCTCGCACGGAATGAGTTGGGTACGAGTCAGGGACAAGTAGGTACCAGTAATCGCAGCTTATGACAGATACACTGGAAAAAGTTTTTTCAGATTTTGTGTCCCTCGCTGGGGCGCAGCTTGAAAAGAAAAATGCATCCAGGCTGAAAGCACGGATGGTCTATCTTAATGAGACCATCGAGTTGCGTTCGAAGGTTGATGAACTGGAAAAGGCCGGAGAGTTCGACCGGCTACTGAATATGACGTCCTCCGTTTTTGCAATAGATGGGTACCACGGCAAGAACAAGTCAATGTGGGCGCACGCCATTAAAAACTTCTTTCGTCGATCGGATTTCTATTTAGACATCTTTGAGGGGAAAAGTGTGAAGACTGATTCCCTAGTAGTGAAATACAGAGAAGCCTTTCAAAGACGAGAAATTAGAAGAACCTATCTTGTTCCGCTTGATGGAGTCCGATTCGGTGAACAGCATATGGATTGCGGGTCCTTTCAAATTCAGCGGTTTACTTCGGATGAGTTGGTGGCCATCTTTACCAACAGAGGTCGAAGGGCATTTTATGAATGGACGGCGGTGGATGCTGACCGACTTCAGGAGTATTGGTTTCTCTCCGTGACCAAAGAAGTGCCTGCTAGGAAGCTAGGATTTTTTGATGTTGATTGGAGTTCTTTTGATCGCGTGGAGGTTAAGTACACAGATTATCCGATGCCCGTCCAAGATGCATTGCAGCTACTTGCGACCCATCATTGGCGAGCTGAGTGGTGGAAAAAGTCCGACCCAGTGGAGGAGAAGGGTTGGCTAGGCTTCAAAGTTCCTATCGTGGTCCACATTGATGATGACCTTCTCGCATATCCAAGCCCGGCCCCTGACCTATCTTTGTTTGAGCCATGGACACCTGTTTCAGGCATGGTTATAGACCCGGAAACTGGTGATCAGGTGAGCGAAGAAATCGGTGAAGAACCCGTCTTCTGGATTGATCTGGATGAGCGAGATACCAAGGTGTTCAAGACCATGATGCAGCGCTTGGATCCAATTGCCAACACTGTTCGAGCGAAAAAAGTCGATTGGCCTTTCATGGAAGTTGCTCTTGGATTTTTGGTCAAAGCGTTTTTCTCTAAAGGCTTGGAGCAACTACTGTGGAACATTACAGTCTTGGAGGCTCTCTTAGGAGAGAAGGGACAAGGAGTGGAAGGACGGCTGGCTCGTCGAATTGCTTCGATCTTGGGTAAGAAAGTTGAGGAAAGAAAAGCGATCGTAAAGCAGTTTAAGGAGCTTTACGAGATTCGTAGCGATTTAGTGCACGGGAAGCCATTGAAGGAGGTAGATCAAAGACATCTTCTTGTCGCTCGTCAGCTGGCTAGACAGGTAGTTATCTGGTTCTTTCATTATCTTCACTACATCCAAACAACTGTTGAGGCTAGAGTTCCCGCCGTACAACTTCCCACTCGTGATGGGCTCTTGACGCTTTTGAATCTTGAAGATGACAGAGCTGCGCTGGGCGCAGTTCTAAGTAGCATGCCAGAGGAGTTTCCAAACGTCCCTGAATGGGGCGAACAGACATAAACGCTGTCCGAAACCGTTTCTCGTATATGGATCGTTCAAACCTGTGCCTCTAGTCGGTCCTTGCCTTCGATTCATCCTTGTCCTAGGCCAGTTTGCGCGGGGTTAGGAGGGCATCCCTCTTGCTGATCTCCCCCTGGCTTCCATGTATAGCGTAGAGGACTTCATATGAAAAGGGGGATCCGATGGCACCAGTGTTGGAACTCGATCGGCAGACAGCCTCGTTTGTGCGGCAACTCGAAGAGCAACGGAAACTCGAAAAGACTCTTCTGGTCGAACGGGTTCGCGGAACGAAGGAAGGGCTGGAGTCGGTCTTTAGCGACATCAAGAGCCGTGTGGCGGTGCTGGAGAAGCTGAACGGGTCGGCGAGTGCCAGCTGCATTGCGCCGATCGGCTGGAGCAAGCTGATCTTTACCGGAGCGGACAGTGTCTCGGCGCCGAACACCATCGGATTCGGCGATCGGGATGAAACGTTGTGCAAGCTCGATCAGATCAAATACCTCGAAGACACGCACTATCTCCGTCTTGCCGCGAACCCCCACTATGTGGAACATGTGCTGCCGAATAAATCGCTCCAGGCGCGCGTCGGGGCAAATCCTTCTCTCTGGGATACGCTCGGGTATGTCCATGCGGGCTACACGACCCTGCTGCAGATTCCTCCCTCGTTAGAACCGACGACGGTGTCGATTATGTCGCGGGTGAACACCTTGTTTAATTGGGTTGAAGTGAACGCGGTCGGAGACGAGTGGTACGCCCATGTGTCGGCTGCTGTGCGGCTGTGGGTGACCTATGATGGCGAGTTTCGCCAGGCGCCGCCTGCCCAGTTCGTGAACCTGCTTGCGTCACCCAAACAATTGCGGACGCATCAGGATATAGCGTCACCCGCGCCGAGCGCGGCAGTGACGATGCAAGTTTCCGCCTCAGCCGGCAGCGGCACGACGATCAATGTGTACGAATCCATCGAACTCGTCGCTACCACCCCGAACGGCCATGCCTACCTTGACGGCATATTTTCATGGGAACCGTTAGCGGTGCAATTAAGAGAGGGATAAGGAACCTTGCTGGGTAGTATGATTCTTGACTCCATACTAGGCGCAGCCTAAACTTAACAGGATCGTAGAAAAAAGGGAGTGCTCGATGTCGACTGCGAAGAAACAGGCGCTCGAAATGGTCAAGAAATTGCCGGACAAGGCGACGTGGGACGATATCATGTATGGAGTTTACGTGCGCAAGAAAATTGAAGCCGGCATTCAAGCTGCTGATGAAGGGAGAGTGGTGTCCCACGAAGACGTAAAGAAACGCTTCATCAAGAAATGACCCGCCTTGAATGGACCGAACCCGCCGTCGCCGATCTCGAAAACATCCAAGACTACATCGCAAGAGACTCCGCCGAATATGCCGATGCGCTGATCGAGCGGCTGATTTTGTCAGTCGACCGGCTCGAGTCGTTTCCAGAAAGCGGTCGGCGGGTGCCCGAATCAACAGACCCAAAGGTCCGCGAGCTTCTTGTCGAAAGCTATCGAGTCATTTACCGGCTGAAGAAGGGGAGCGTCCAGATTCTCGCGGTTGCCCATGGCGCGCGGAATCTCGCTGGCATGAAACCCAAGCCTTGGGCTAAGCGATAGGTGTATTCTATTTGGCAGAGTAGAACGCCTTCGTAATTTCTGTCGTGTTGAAGAGCATCGTGTTGAGGCGAGTATAGGCTGCGTGGCCGTAGTAGTGGTCGCGCACATTGGTTGATCCGGTGGAGTCTTTGTAGTCGGTGAGAATCCCCAGCCCCTCACTCGGGATACGGACGGCGCGGCGGGCACATTCCAGCCAACGCTCGAATCCATCAAACGGCTCGACCATTTCCCATACGGCTTTGTTTACTGCTTTCGCCGCCTCGATTGTCGGTACGGCATCGCTGCCGGCCACGGCCAATTCTTGGATGTAATCTCCGCCCCACGCGATCGGCATCTCCATCGTGATCTGAGGCAACTCCATTTTTGAGAGCCATGTCTTGCCGTCGGTCCGCATATTGCGGTGGTTGACGATGTGCAAGAGCTTACCGATTCCCGACAGGTCCCATCCATATCGCACCGCCGTCCCGAATGTGACAACATCCAGCGTCGCGCCATTGAGGAGGGCGCCATTCGACAGCAGCGGAGCGAGACGTTGGATCGTCAAGACGATGTCTGGTCGATTGATCTGTGAGGCAAAAGCCGACAAGAGGTCGAGCAGCCGTTTCCGGCTACTATTCGCGGTTACACATAAGAGGTTCGAGACGAGGGCGAGGACTAACCCGGCCTGCCCATGCGCTTGCACGAGGATTCGATCTCCTTGGCCCAGCTTGTAGGCCTCGACCCAGTCGCGAAGCCGACCGAGCATCAAGACAGCCGCCATGGCACGGCCTAGATGATGGTGTTCACAGGACCAGAGATCGCGGATGCAGTGGATCGGACGATCCAGGCCTTGGTTGAGCGACTGTTTCATTAGTTCCATATAGGCGTTTGTGAAATTGCCGGCATCCCCGATCTGTTCATCAAGCAATCTCTTGGTGGCGTCATCATTTTCGAGGGGTGTCTTCAACCCACCGAGAAGCGGTGAAATGCCGTTACTGCTTTCACGCATCAGGGCCAATAAAGCATCGAGGCCTGCCACGCCGCGCGAGTAGCCACGTTTGAGACCCCCCAGCTCATCCAATCGTTGCACCCCAAAGACGTCGGTCCCCATGATGGAGCCGTGCAGCAAGACGATCACGCGGACACCGGTTTGTGCGAGGCGCTTGCCGAGGGCAGCCATTGCGTCCTGTCCGGCGGGTGATTCCGATAGGTCAGTCAGGGTGACCTCCCGAATGGCGAGGCGCTCGCCGGGATTCTTTCGTGACATCTCGTCATGTTGAAAACTATTTTCGATTGGCATGGGAAGGTTACATACCCGATGTAGGTGACGGACTGCAACGGAAGATCGGCAGGATGCTGAAAAAGCCCGCCAGCGGAAGAAGACCGTTATTTGGTTTGTCTTGTTTGTTTGGTTATACAAGACCGACTAGATGAACTAAACAAACCAGATGAACCAAATAAACCAGATTGTTTATCGAATGGCTGTCGGGGTGGATTCTTGGTGTTCGGGTGCTGATTTGGGCTGGATCTGGCTTTTGGGCATGATGGCGGTGGCGGTGCAGATCTTATTCTCTTCGTCGATTTGGCGATCCACGATCTTCACGCCCTGAAGATATTCCTGGACGATTTCTTCCCTGGTGAGTTCGATGTCCTGTTCCGCCTCTCGGCCTGTCCTCTCGCGAACTCGGTCGACCATGTGCTCTTTCACCAGAATACGGATCTGTTTGGCCAAGTCGGTACGGGCAGAGAGCTCCGACACCCGCCGGCAGATGATTGGGCCTTTCGCCATGTCCCCCTGGCCCTTGCCAATCAAGTAGAGATCGTTTGAATAGCTGTTGCGATCTTCAACCTTGTGGCGCAACCCGGACGGCACGCTCGAAGAGTCTTGTTGTCCTGTTTGCTGCTTGAGTCGATCGAAGGATTGTTCAGCGTGGCTTCGAACATCGCCTGAGTCCGCAGCAAACGCATACAGCGGCAACAAGACCGAACAGCCAGCGGCGATCAACGCAACAATCAATCGACTGCTTCTGTTCCTCACTCGCTACCTCCCTTGTCCTCTGCCCCCACCATGCCCACCATCCCCAAATCCCCTTGGTGCAATCTGATGGGGCACGTGTGGAACATGCTGGAGGGTCGGCGGATGGATCTGATTCATCGTCGGAGGTGATTGTCTTGTCGCAGGTGGTGTGCCCGCCCCTGCCTGCGAGGGCTGTAAAAACTGCTGAAGCGCATGACCTGACCGAGAGCCGTGAACCGGAGTCTGTTGTGAGCCGTGCGGAACAGCGTTCGGTGGCGGCAAGAAGGGATTCAACTGGCGGACATCGGTCAACGTTCTCGACCCCGTTGAGGGCGGCATATGATGTATCTCGCCTGGTTGATTGCCGATGTGCGGTGGTGCCGTCGGTGTGTTGTGCGTGATTTCGTTCAACGTTCGCGGAACAGTCTGCGATCCCGGCGCCGGCATGATCAGATGGCGTGGCATGGTCGGTTGCCTCGTTCCCGGTGCAGGAGGAACGGGCGGTTGTGGCGGTGACGGCGGCTGTCTTGAGGTAATCACTTGTTGCGCCACATGGACATGCGGGCTTGTGGGATATAAGCCCTGTGCGACGTTCAGGAGAGCCTGGAGACGGTACAACCCCACCAAGGAAGAAGAGGAATAACCAGCCGGCGAGACGAGCACCCAATCCGTCCAGACTTGCGAGACCATGGCGTTCGATTGCACCCGATTCAAGATATCTTGGCGTTGCTGGGCCGCCTGCTGTGTCTGCTCGGCGGTCGAAGCTTGCGCCAAGGCCTGATTCGCTGCATCGAGGTCCTGTTGTAGTTGATCATTTTCCTGTTGCAGTGCAACGAGTTGATGCCGGGCGTCCTCGTTCTCCCGCAAGGCCGCGATGGCCTGTCGCACTTCTTCCGTATCGATCTGGGCCACTAGATCTGTGCGGACAACAATGGTATCTCCATTGAGCGTCGTGTCGGTCTTTTGCTCCAGGACAAGGACCAGGCCAGCGGTATAGGTCCGGATTTCGTCTTTCGTTACATCCATGCCGTCCACAATTGTGATGCTTTCGAGGTAGATGGCGACCTGCTCCAGGGCATTTCGTTTGGCCGCTTCGGTGGCCAGACGGATGGCGTCTTCTCTGGTGTCACGGTCTCCCATCCGATATTCACCCTGAGCGGTCACGACTCGGACCTCTGCCAGTGTTACTGTGGGCCACAAAGACAGGATGATGAACAGCGCAAGGTGGCGCAGGCTCGGCGATGGGATGAGCTGGAATGCCAGTTGAGTGATCGTTTGCGGAGGAGAAATCTGTGGCATCGCCAACACTCTCTCTATCTAGGACTACCGTGCCAGGGGCCAATTCGCTGGCCCCCACGGGGTTACGAATAAGCATAACACCGCATCGACTGTTGTGCCAGGAAACGTCACGCCTGCATGAATTCTAATTGATCGTGTGGGCGAGGCCTTGCCTCGCTTGCCTTGGCGGAAAACGCCATGATAGCGTAGACATTCCCTTGGAATAGAAAGAACTGATCTGTGCAGATGTTAATGAGCCTTGATCGCGGATGGTCGGTTCGGATACTGGCCCTATCTCTTTTCGTTCTCTGTCTGGTCCTTCCGAGAGACCCGGCGGTTGCCGCTGTATCGGTGCCGGCTCCCGCCTCAATGGCTCAGACCGAGCACGTCATTCTCTTTGTCCTCGAAGGATTCGGCCAAGACTCCCTGAAAGGCGGCACGATGCCGACCCTCAGCCGGTTGATCAAGGAAGGGGCGGTCACCTGGTCTGCCACGGCGGTGAAGCCTGCGTTACGGCTGCCGACCATGGCGTCATTGATTACGGGCATGCCGGTCGAGAAACACGGCATTACCTGGAACACCTTTGAGTTTAGCCGAGGTTATCCACGCGCTCCGAGCGTGTTCGACTATCTCGATCTCAGCGGGGGGCGGGACAGCGCGGTTTTTCTCATGGATGAGTCGCTGTATCAGTTGGCGCGACCCGAGCCCTATACGGATTATCAGATGTGCGGGCCACTGAAGCCTGAATGCAGTACGGATCGAATCGTGTCCTACATCCGTCAATACTTCAAGAAAGCGACCAGCGGCCATGGCTACGGGCATGCCATTCTTTCGCTGCCGCACTTCCTGGTCGTGCATCTTCCTGAGGCGGGTCGAGTAGGCGTGTCTAAGGGCTGGACTTCGAAGGAGTACCGTGACGCGCTTCGCACAGTGGATAAGGCTATGCGCTCCGTGTTGGATATCTATCAAGAGGAAGGTCTGATCAAGCGGACGACCCTGTTCGTGACATCGCTTAGTGCCGAAGGCAGGGATGCAAACCAAGAACAGGCTGACGTGGACGTTCCGATGGTGCCATGGATTGCATCGGGAGTGGGGATTAAGCCTGGCCACGCGATTCACCAGCCGGTTTCTATTTTAGATACCGGCGCGACGGTGATGCGGACGTTGGGGTTGCAGACCCATACTGAATGGGAGAGTCATGCCGTCGAAGAAATCTTTCAGGCTGCTTTTACCGCGGCCCCACGGGGATCTTCGGAGTAGGTCAGCGATGCAGAATGTGAAATGGTGCATAGGTTGCTGTCTACTCGGAGGGTTGCTGGGCTCCGCAACGGTCATCCAGCCAGCCGCAGCCGGTCAGCCGGCTGCCTATACGAAGGAATATGCGATCACGATCGACGCGACCACCATTACTCCTCAGTCCTGGTGGCAGGTGCCCGGCGTCACCCCGTCGATTTATGCCTCGGACCCTGAGTCTCTGGATGCCTACAAGACGACCGAGTCTCGTGCCCTTAAACTGAAGCCGGGAAAATATAAATTTGGGAGCTTCACGTACGATTTTCCGTTCGCGGTGAATTTAGAGGGGAAGCTGGAGTTTGACAAGTCGCTCGACCAATGCGTGGAGGGACGAGGAACCCAGACCTTAACTGTCCGCTGCAGCCGGACCTATCCGTATAGCGGCCAGCGCGATTACCAGTATCAGTAGAGGAGCGGTACCAATGGCCCAGGCGCTTGACGATCTATTAGAAGCACTCGAGGATGTCGACGACGCGACCCGCGAGGAGGCGTCCAAAGCTCTTGCCGAACTTGCTGACCCCATCACATTGGACGCGCTTGTCGGCGCCTGTGGAGATGAGTATTGGACTGTACGCGCCCATGCAGGCTGGGGCGTGGCCAGGATCGGCGGGGCCAAGGCGGTAGAAGCGCTCATTGTCCTGTTTAACGATTCCATCATGGATGTGCGAAACGATGCCGTGGCGGCCATGGCCTCGATGGGAACTGCGGTCGTCGACCGTCTGATCGTGGCATTGAAGGATGAGCGGTGGCGTGTTCGCGAACATGCCGCGAAAACCTGTGGCGAAATAAAGGACCGGAAAGCTGTCGAGGCCCTCATGTTCGTCTGTCGAGATCGTGACGGCGCCGTGAAGAGTGCAGTGGCAGAGGCGTTGGGCAAGATCGGCGATCCGAGAGCGATCCCGGCTCTGAGTAAACTCTTCCGCGATCCTTCGAAAACGGTGCGAGAGACAGCCGGAACCGCACTCATCTCTATCGGCCAGCCTTCCGTCGATCCGCTGATCGAATGTCTCAAGGATAAAGATTTTGTGGTCCGGTGCCATGCCGCCCGCGCACTCGGTGGCATGACGACCGACTATCAAATCGGCCGAACCTGGGTGCGGGACGCGAAGGTCGTCGATGTTCTGATTGCCGCGCTGAAAGATCCGGATCGTGCCGTGCGCGAAGATGCTACGATTGCTCTGGGCCAGATCGGAGATCCACGGGCCATCGATGCCTTGATCGAGGCGATGAAGGATGGCGCGGTGAAGCGGCATGCCATTGCGTCGCTCGGCATGATCGGCGATCCTCGCGCCTTGCCTCCGGTGCTGGACGCATTGAAGGGCAAGGGTATTCGACAGGATGGGACTCCGACGCCCGGCTGTATCGTCAGCGAAGACGCCTTTATCAAGGAAGCGGCGGCGACGGCGCTCGGCCAATTCCGTGACCCGCGCGTCATTCCAGACTTGATCATGCTGTTGAAGGACGGCGTGTTGCGCGAGAAGGCCAGTGCCGCCCTGGCCACCATCGGCGATACGGCGATCGAGCCGTTGATCGCCTTTCTCTATGACCCGAAGGCGTCTGAAGTCATTGCAGAAGGGGAACGGGTGCTCTCCTATGCGTCGGTTCGACTCACGGCGAAAGATGCCTTGCGGCAATTGGCGCTTGAAACGCTCGAAAAATTGGGCTGGATGCCTGCGCCGGAAGACATCACCGTCAATTCAAGCGTGGCCGACAATGCCAGAGTGGACATGCCTCTCGGCGACACAGGCCGATTCGGTCCTTCGGGAGATTTCGCCCAAAGAGGATAGCAGGATGCGAAATCGTTCGTGAAACGTGAGACGTGAAACGTTCGAATCCGGAAACGAACGACGCTTCACGAGATACGTTTCACCTTTCACGTCTTACTTTTCACGGTTCTTGGGATTGAGGTTTGCATGGCCGACGCAGTAGCCGAACAGATTGCTGCGCTCAAAGACGAGGATTGGGCGATTCGCGAAGAGGCTGCCATGATGCTTGGCACACTTCGGGATCCGAGGGCTGTGGCGCCGTTGGTTTCCGTGCTTCGTGACGGCGATCGCGCGGTTCGCGATGCAGCGATCAGTGCGCTCTTGGCCATCGGGGAGCCGGCTGTGACGACGCTGGGCGCCTGTCTCTCTGATCCAGTGCTCACGGTTCAGGAATTGGCCTCGTCGGTGTTGGCCACCATTGCGGATGCGCGTGTGCTCACGCCACTCGTCAAGGCGCTCGCGAGCCCCGATTGGATTGTGAGGATGCATGCCGCCAAGGCGTTGGGCCGGATTCAAGACCCTGGAGCAGTGGGATCGCTGGTGCCGCTGTTACAGGACAAAGTGAAGGCTGTGCGCGAGGAGGCGTCGACAGCTCTCGCGGCTATCGGGGAGGCGGCCTTGTCCTCGCTGCTCGCCGCGCTGACCCATACTGAATGGCTGGTGCGGCTGCATGCGGTAGAGGCCTTGGGAAAAACTCGGTCGCCGGAGGCGGTGAATCCGCTCTTGTCAGTGCTCTTCAACGATCCGGACAGGGCGGTTCGCGAAGATGCAGTCCGTGCGCTCGGCCAGATTGGTGATGCGCGCGCGGTGGAGTTTCTTGTGACGGTGATGAAAGAGCCGGGGCTGCGGCCGCTAGCGATTGAGGCGCTAGGCCGGATCGGCGATCGCAGTGCCGTGCCGATGCTGATCAACGTGCTCAAGGGCATGGAGCGGCCGGAGGTCTCGCAGCCGCTCGATGGCTGCGGCGATCGTTGGAATGAAGAAATAGTGACGTTGGGCGTGGCTGTCAGAGCATTGGGCGCGATCCGAGACGAGGCGGCCATCCCGTCGCTCATGAAGGCGCTCCATTATACAGTGACGCGTGTGGACGCTGCCGAGGCGCTGACTCGATTCGGCAGCACCGTGATTACGCCGTTGCTGACACTACTGGCACGCGAGTCGGATGACAACATCCGGTACCATATCAAGGAGACGTTGGCGAAGGTAGGCTGGCGGGCGGGCCGTATCTAGCAGGATGCTGAAAGGGGGGCGGGGTGGCCGGGACGATCCCCTGCTCGCGCAACGCGCGACCTCAGAAGGCCCTCGTTGGACGCGCGCAGTTGGGATCATCCCGGCCACCCCTTAATAGGCGATAGCTCGCTGCGGCCTTGCTGAACGGCCTTTTTGAGCATCCTGCTCGTAGGCCAGTGCTCAATGTTGAATGGTAAATCTTAAACCTTGAATTGATAACTCAGCACTGATTACGTATTAGTTCATCGCACTATGCCAAAAGAAACGATCGAAACGCTGATTTCTGAGCTGGTCCATGAAGAGGACTGGCGACGGATGCGGGCGACCGCAGCCTGTTTGTCGGGCGGGCCTCGCGCGGTGCAGGCGTTGGTGCAAGCGTTAGAGATTGGATCGCCGGCGTTGAAAGCTGAGGTTGCGGCTATGTTGGCGCGTGTCAACGATCCTCAGGCCGGCGTGCCCTTGGTCGGCTTACTCCGCGATGAGGATGAGGCCGTCCGCAAGGCCGGCGCGTCAGCCTTGGAACACATGGCGGGGGTACTGGGCGAGACGACTGCGGCGGCACTGGCCTCGCTGCTCTATGAATCGAAGGATGAGGGGATTCGTGTGGCGGCCTCGCAGTTGTTGGGGGTCATTCCGAATGCGATCGCGCCGCTCTGCGAGATGTTGACCCATCAAGACCCGGAAGCGCAGATCATGGCCGCGAAGATGCTGGAACATTTGCTCGATCCCCGCTCGGCGGACTCGTTCATCAATGCCATGGGGCAGCCGGCCGTTTGTGATATTGCCGTGCGGACGCTCAAGAAGTTGAGCGCGATTCGTGAACGCATCGACGAGGTGTTCGACGAGCTTCGTGCGATCGAGGAATTGAGCGAACGGGAAGAGGCTCGTATGAGCACCGTGATCAATCTTCTGGCCATCGGACGTCCGAGTGTGGAGATTCTGATCGAGTACCTGGAGGATGACGATTGGGTGATCCGTGAAGCCGCCGCCGATTTGCTGGGGAAGATCGGCGATGTCCGCGCGGTTGAGCCCTTGATGCAGCGGTTACGGGTCGATAAAGATACCGGTGTGAAGGAGCTGGCGATGAAATCATTGGGTTTGATCGGTGATGCCAGGCCGGCCCAACTTTATATCGAGGCTATTCCCATCCGACCTCTGCGGGTCTATGCCATGGAAGCCTTGGCCAAAGTGAAAGATGTGGATGTGTTGCGGCCGTATAAAGAACTGTTCGATCGGTTGAGGACGGATCGGGACGGCCTGGTCGCCTACAACTCCGGGTTGATCGCCGACAAACTGGAAGCGCTCGATGGGACGCCTGTCGGGAGTCAGGGAGGGCAGGACAACGATGAGTGACGAGATGCAGGCTGAACGGATCGAACAATTGATCGGAGCCCTGCGGGACGACAATGACGCGCTCCGTGACCATGCGATTGCCAGTTTGAGTCAAGTGGGCGAAGAGGCGGTGGGGCCGCTGATCGGGCTGATGGCGGACGAAGATGTTCTGATTCGGGAAGCGGCGACCAGCGCCATTGTGCGGATTGGTCCATCCGTCGTCGATCCGTTGATCGAGGCGTTGGAGGACGATGAGTGGGCGATTCGCGAGCAGGCTGCGTCGGGATTGGGGAAGCTGAAGGACCCTCGGGGTGTCGATCCCCTCGTGAAGGCGCTCAAGGATAAAGACGGCGCAGTGCGGACTGCCGCTGTGTGGGCGCTGGAGCGTGTCGGCGATGCGCGCGCCGTGCCTGGATTAGTTGAGGCGCTGACCGATCACACGGTGCGTGAGGATGTGGCACGCGTGCTGAAGAAAATCGGCGATGCGCGGGCCGTGGACGCCTTGATCGACGGGCTGCTGGGTAGTAACTGGATGGTGCGGCGCCATGCGGCTGAAGCCTTGGGCAAGATCGGCGATGCCCGTGGAATCGACCCGTTGATCGAGGCGCTCAAGGATGAAGACTGGCTCGTGCGGCGGAATGCCGCGGAGTCGCTCGCGCGGCTCGGGGCGAAGCAGGCCATCGATCCCTTGCTTCCGCTGCTTGAAGATGAGAATACGATGGTGCAGGAAACAGTTGAAGGTGTGTTGGCAAGTCTCGGATGGACCGCGAAGCCGTAATCTTTATTTCGATGCAAAAGGATATATCTCATGGCGGATGAAGTTCCTCCAAAGCTTATTCAGATCGGTCCGAAGGGCGGCGCGAAGAAGGACGGATTCAATCTCGTCACGGAACGAGTCGTTGCGGTGAACCCTGAAGCGAAACAGCTCGAAGTCGAACTGTTGGCCTACGATGGGAAGACAGTCGTATTGGACGTGGATGACGAGGCGCTCGAAGAGCTGAAACGCATTAAGATAGGGGATGGCGCCACGATCCGTGTCGTCGAAGAAGGCGGGCGCCGGATCGCCAAAAGCTTTCGGATTCGCGCGAAGGATCCCAATGCGGCGCGAGCCGACGCGATGCTTTTGGATCTCAAGGATAGTCATTGGCTCAACCGCAAGTATGCGGCTGAAGTGCTGGGTGAGCTGAAAGAGGTTCGCGCCGTACGGCCGCTGGTCGATGCGTTGGCGGATGAAGTCGGCGATGTCCGGCAGCGCGCCTATGATTCCTTGATCAAGATCGGCGGGCCGGCGGTGTCGGTGCTCGTGCCCTTGCTGGTGTCGGAGGAAGATGAAGTCAGGCAATCTGTCACGGAAATTATCCGTAAAATCGGAAAGCCCGCTGTTGAGCCGCTAGCCACGGCGCTCGCCGAGGCCGACGACCGTCTGAAGACGAGGGTGATGAAGGTGTTGGACCGGATGGGCTACAAGCCGAAAGTCAAAGATGAGGGCAAGGCCGTCGACGTGCCGCGACTCACGTAACAGGCTGCGGAAAGACTATTTTGGCATGCGAGAAATTCGTTGGCCCGCATGTCTGGCACAACAGGAATACCTTCCCGCAGGATGCTCAAAAAGGCCGTCCAGCATGGCCGCAGCGAGTGAAGGGCCAAAGCGTATCCTCTGGGATACGTTGAGGGTCTGAACGATGCGAGAACGCTGCCGGCGGACGTTTTCAGCATCCTGCTACTGCCGCTGTTACTTGGCCTGGGAGGGAGCTTTACTCGGTCTCCCGACCGAAATGTGACGGAAGCCAAAGGCTGCGACCCGGTCTGGTTCATAGACGTTGCGCAAGTCGAAGAAGATGGACTGGCGCAATGCGGCTTTCAGTCTGTCGAAGTCGAGGGTTCGGAACTGGTTCCATTCGGTCATGAGGATGAGCGCGTCGGCTCCCTGTGCCGACTCATAGGCGTCTTTGCAGGGAACGAGGCCCGACACGATCTGACAGGCTTCTTCGAGCGCGGCGGGGTCATAGGCGCGAACCGTTGCGCCCTGGTTTATGAGTTCTTGCGCGATCGCCAGGGCCGGCGCATCCCGCAGGTCGTTCGTATTGGGTTTGAAGGACAGGCCCAACATCGCGAAGGTCTTCCCCTTGAGTCCCCCAACCTCTTTCGTGATCTTTTCAATCATCCGGACGCGCTGCTGTTCGTTAATGAGGGCGGCGGCGCCGGCGATTTGCATGGGATAGCCAACTCGCTCCCCCGTCTGTACGAGGGCGGCCAGATCTTTCGGAAAGCACGATCCGCCGAACCCCGGTCCTGCGTGGAGAAACTTCGATCCAATCCGGTTGTCGAGCCCCATGCCTTTCGCCACCATCTGCACGTCGGCGCCGACCCGTTCACAAACTGTCGCGATTTCGTTGATGAACGAAATTTTGGTGGCAAGGAAGGCATTAGAGGCATATTTGATCATCTCGGCAGTCGGGATGTCGGTCACAACAAACGGAGTTTCGATGAGGTATAGCGGACGATAGAGATCTTTCATGATTGCAATCGCTTGGTCGCTGTCTGCGCCTATGACGACCCGGTTCGGTCGCATGAAATCTTCGATGGCGGACCCTTCACGAAGAAACTCCGGATTAGAAACGATGTCGAATCGGAACTTGCCTGATTGATTGGCGTTGATCACTTCACGCAGTTTTGCCCCTGTTCCAACCGGGACAGTCGACTTAGTGACGATGACCTTATATCCGGTCATCGTTTTGGCGATGCCACGGCCGACTTCTTCTACGAATGAGAGATCGGCAGATCCGTCAGGCCGCGGTGGGGTTCCAACCGCGATGAAGATGACCAGAGCCTTGTCGACGGCTTTGGCGATGTCGGTGGTAAAGCTGATCCGGTTCTCCCTGATTCCTTTGGCGACGAGCTCTGTGATCCCCGGTTCGTAGAATGGCACATCGCCTTTCTCAAGCCTGGCGATCCGTTTGGCGTCGGTATCCATGCAGGTCACGTTGACCCCGAATTCCGAAAAGCAGGCTCCTGTTACTAGCCCGACATAGCCGGTTCCGATCACACTGATATGCATGGGCTGCTATCCTCCTATAGCTAAGAACGACTTGGCCGAGTATAGCAATGGTACAGGGGGTGAGCAACGAAGTTTTGGAAAGCCATATTCACAGGGAGAAATTACCCGGGCCGCTCGTTGACAGGTGTGCAAGGGCTGGGTACTATTTGCTCCCTCCATCGGACGGATTCTACGTATGGCGATTCAGAGCACACCTCTTCAGCGGCCTCTCGCCGTAATGATGCGCCGGACCTTGCGCACGATCAGTCCAGACACAACGTTGTTTGAGGCGGCCAAGCTCATGCGCGATGCGAGGGTCGGCGCTTTGTTGGTGCAAGAGGCCGGTCGCTATAGTGGCATCGTCAGCGAATCGGACTTGGTTCGCAAGGGGATGGCCGAATCATGCCCGGCGCACGAGACGTTGGTTCGTGCCGTCATGAGCAGCCCGCTGCTGTCGATTGAGATTACAAGCTCGGCCCACGAGGCGAGTGAGAAGATGGCGGAACATGGGATTCGGCATCTGGCAATCTCGGAGGAGGGGCAGATCGTCGGGATCATCTCCGTCCGAGATCTCTTACGTTACTTCAAAAACTGGGGCGGTCTGTGATCGTGCGGGCTCGCGGAATAGCACCGGATCGTCTCCCTACCTTGTGTCATGTTTCTGCATGAGTGTTGTGAACCGGTCGACTCATACCCCTCAATGGTTTCTCCTGATAACGGCGCTGGCGACCGGTGCTGTGGTTATGGCGCTCGAGATTTTGGGAAGCCGTCTCTTAGCTCCCGTCTTCGGAAACTCACTGTTTGTCTGGGGTGCATTAATCGGAGTGATTCTTGCGGCCATGAGCAGCGGGTATGCGTTTGGAGGCTGGCTCTCGGACCGGCATCCTGGCGCGCAGGTGTTGGCCGGTCTGCTCCTGTTCTCCGGAGCCTGGACCTTTCTGATCGCGTGGCTGGGCCAGCCGGTGCTTTTTAAGGTGGCGGGAGTGATTGAGGACCCTCGGTGGGGACCCTGTGTCGCTGCGGCACTGCTCCTGGGTCCGCCGGCTTTCGGTTTGAGCGGCGTGCTGCCGGCCCTATTGCGATTGGCCGTGTTGGATCTTGAGTATTTCGGCCGGCATACCGGTCGAATGATCGCGCTCTCGACCATGGGGAGCTTGGCGGGAACGTGGGGGACGGCATTTTTCTTTTTGTCCTGGATCGGCAGCCAGGCGCTTGTTGCGTGGCTCGGCGCCATCCAAGTGGGGCTTGGTCTCTGGTGGTTGATCGGCAGGACGGCCGTGCGGCCCTTGGTGATCGGTGTGCTCTTCTTATGTGTTGGAGGTCTGGGGGCCGGTGCGTGGTTTCCAATCCAGATGTTGAAGGTGCCGGTTTATCAGGAAGACAGCCCCTACCAACAAGTACGAATTCGCGATGACGATCTGTTTCGCTATCTTGTCTTGGATCGGACATTCCACGCGGTCATGTGGAAGGTGGATCCTGTCGCTCTGTTTCTCCCCTATAGTCAACTGATGGTCGCCTCACTGGCGTTGGCGCCCGAACCGAGACGGGGTCTGATCCTTGGTCATGGAGGTGGATCGCTGGCGAAGTGGCTGGCCCATCGATGGCCTGAACTTGAGTTGGACGTGGTTGAGTTCGATCCAGTGGTTGTCCGCATGGCCGAAGAATATTTCTTCTATCAGCCGCCACCCCAGCATCATGTGCACGTCCGGGATGCTCGGGTCTTTCTGAATTCCACAGAGCGGACGTACGACCTCATTTGGGTCGATGCGTTTGCCCGACACATGATTCCATTTCACCTGACCACGGTGGAGTTTTTCGCAGAGTTGCGCGCCCATCTTGCGCCAAATGGTATCCTGGCAATGAATTTAGCCTCATCGGGCGAAGGTGGAGATCTGTTGCGGGCCAATGCGGTCGTGCAGACGATGCGACGGTCGTTTCCCAACGTCGAGTCCTTTGCGGTCAAGGGGCCCTGGAAATCTTCTCAGGCGCGATCGGAGAATCTGATTTTTTTTGCCGGTGCGCCGCTCGAACAGCATACATATTCGACCATCGTGGCCAATGTGAACAGATTAGTGGAGCAGCAGCGTCTTCCATTCGAGTCTATTGCCTTGCTGACTGCCCATCGCACGCAACCCTGGGAGGCAGGTGTCGTGCTAACTGACAACTATGCGCCGTATGATCTCTTGATCGGGTCCACGGTTCAAGAGGTGCAACCTGAAGCGGATAAGCTACTGGAATAATTATGGTTAGCCTGTTGATGCGAGCGTATGCATTGAAGGTGGTTTCGGAACAGATCTGGAATAACGTTCTTGCTTCCGATTTCGTTTCGGTGCTATTTATAAGACCGCTATCGAAGAACATACATGCTGAATAGGGTTATGATGGGCAGACGTAGGGAATTACTGGTCGGCGAGGTCAGGGTTAAGTGGGCTTGGCGGAGGTATTCACCAATCTAATCACATCTCTTCTTCTTTCTTAAGGAGGTAGTCATGGGCAAGACGATGTTAGGGGTCTTCTTCGGCCTCATGATGGTCGTGGCTGGGGCATCGACAGCATTTGCGCTCCAGGCAGGCGGAGTCGAAATCGGGGATTTGGAAACTGGGTCTGTTGTGGGCCAGTCGTTCAAGGAATTGGATGTCGATGCTTCGCTGTTCGCGATTGAGATCGGGGATCTCAAAGTATGGTATCCACCTGTCACAGTCATCGACTTTAAAGTTCGGCCTGGTCGTCCCGTCTTGCTCAAGGTGACGAACAAAGCCACTGCCGACCATGGATTTGAGATGACCGACGCGACAAACTCCGGAGCTCCGACCGTCATGAAGGCCCAAGTGGTGTTGAAGCCGGGAGAAACCAAATATATCGGGATTCCGACCAGCGATATGTTCTATGCGACCCAGGGGAATACGCTGACCTATCGCTGCCATTTGCATCCGGGACATGTCGGCGGCAAGATTCTTATGCTCAAGTAACAGTTCTTGGAAGATGTGAGTGTCCACCGCCCTCTCTGCGATACTGCGGAGAGGGCGATGTTTTTTTAGCAGGATGCTGAAAAAGTCCGCCAGCATCGTTCTCGCTTCGCTCAGAAGCTCAACGTACCGAAGCGTACGCCTCGCATCTTCGCTTGCTGCGGCCTTGCTGGACGGCCTTTTTGAGCATCCTGCTAGAAGTAGGAAGGCCCTGCTGCTCATGTGCGCAACAGGGCCTTCCTGGTTGAACGAGGAGCGGATGATTAGTTGCGTACACCACTCCAGACTTTCGCCGCATCGATGGCCTTATCTGGATTGAGAGTCTTTGCCCTCTCGAGCAGGACCTCCGTTGTTTCCGGATACAGCGGGTCAGAAATGCAACAATTATCGACCGGGCAGACGGCGGCGCACTGCGGCTCGTCGAAGTGTCCGACACACTCGGTGCAACGGTCGTGTGCGATCACATAAATACTATCGCCAACTCCCTGGCCATCGCCCACATGATTGCCCTTCGTTTCCGCATCGCTGCGAGTTTCAAAAATCGCCTCATTCGGACATTCTGGCAAGCAGGCTCCACAGGAGATACACTCATCGGTAATCAGCAACGCCATAACCCTCGCCTCCTTCTCACTACGATAGAGACAGCACGGTTGACAAGTTCGCCCCGCCACGACCATTATGGGTGCCGCGCGTGGTCCCATTCTAGTCTGCCGCTCTTTTCCAAGTCAACAGAGGGGCCTTGCTCAGAAGGCCCAGATTCCCTGTGTTAATGGGCCTTTGGGCCCAGGGGTTCGTGACGAGTCGTGACGGAGAATGTCTATGGCTACCTTGCCGGCAAGTGATCGGGGGCAGAAAAAGAAGCGCATTGTCACGCTCGCTCTCATGGCGATTTTCTTGATGAGCGCGTCGTTCTTTCTCATCGATCGAAAAGAGGAAACCATCATTGTCGTCTCCTTTCCGAACGGTCGTGAGATCGAGGCGGAGGTGGCGGACACACCGGAGAAGTTGCTCGTCGGTCTTGCCTTTCGAGAGGCGTTGCCGGTGAATGGTGGATTGCTGTATATCTTCGAGTCGACCGGCCAGAATCATCTCTGGACGAAGGAGTATCGGTTTCCGGTGGACATGATGTGGGTTGATGAAAGTCATCATATTGTTGGGTTGAAAGAAAATGTCGCTCCCTGCCTGGAAGCTGATTGCCCCAAGTATAGTTCCTCTCCCGAAGCAGTCCGCTATGCGATTCAAACAGAAGCGGGTTTCATCAAGCGGGAAGGGGTCACCATCGGACTGGAGTTGAAATATACGCTTCGGATGTAATGCATTGCGGGAGATTTGGTTGGACGCATGAGGAGAGGAGTCGGTGCAGCATGCTAGAGGGGTTTCAATCTGTTGCCTTGGTCGCTGAGCTGCCACCCGGGACATCAAAAGCCGTCATGGTGAATAATCGGGAGATCGCGCTCTTCAATATTGAAGGGAAATATTTTGCGATTCATAATCTTTGCCCCCATGAAGGCGGTCCTTTGTGTGAAGGGCGCGTGAAGGGCTTTGTCGTGGCCTGTCCATGGCACGATTTGGCATTTGATGTTCGAAACGGGCGAGGGACGGACGGCGGTGGATATTGTGTAGGAAGTTATGATGTGCAGGTGGAAGGAGCGGAGATTTTTGTCGGGCCTCGACGAAAATCATAGCATGAACAAGCAAATCATAAGGAGCGGGCTGCTGCGTCAATGACGATGAGTACGACACCTAGTCACGACCATGATGGCGCCACACAATCGGATGGGACCAAGGTTATTGAGACGACCCTTGAGCATCCCATACAGATTCACCTCTGGGAAGACAGGACCAGAGGGGAACTCTGGGTCCCGACCTATGACCCTACGGGTCTCGAGTTGCTGGCCGACGATTATCTTCGTATCGCCGGGAATAACGCGGTCGATAATGGGCAGCGGACTTTCGAGTTTAAAGCAGTTAAGCCGGGAACCCATCGGGTGCTGTTTGAAAAACGCATGGGATGGAAATTCACCGCCGAAGATCGGCGCGTCTTTGACGTGATTGCCTCTGATGTTTCGTCTCGGAGAAGTGCGTAATCGTGCCGAATGTGGCTTTCATTAACGGAACATTCGTGCCGCTGGCCGAGGCGAAAGTCTCGATCGAAGATCGAGGCTTTCAGTTTGGCGACGGCGTCTATGAAGTGATCCGCACGTACAAGGGGCATCCCTTCTCACTCGATGCCCATTTGGCCCGACTGGATCGTAGCGCTGCAGCGCTTGAACTGACGCAGCCGTATTCTCGCGCCGAGTGGACGTGCCATGTCATGGAAGGGATTAAGCGGGCCGCCTATCCTGAAGCCAAAATCTATATTCAGATCACCAGGGGTGTCGCTCCCCGTGATCACGCCTACTCTGATGACGTGACGCCGACGATCGTCATGACGGTTCGTGAGTTTCACCCGCTCGACCGGTTGATACAAGCGACCGGTGTGGAAGCGATGACGACCGAGGATATTCGATGGGGGCGCTGTGACATCAAGAGCGTGAATCTGTTGGCTAACGTGCTTGCACGTCAACAAGTAAAGCGGGCCCGTGTCTTCGAGGCCATACTAGTCAACGCGGGATTGGTCACTGAAGGGGCGGTCAGCAACGTGATGGTGGTCCAGAGGGGAACGGTGGTGACGGCTCCCGAAGGGCCGCGCATTCTGTCCGGGATCACAAGGGCCGTCGTGTTGGATTTGGCTCTGAGCGAGGGTCTGTCGATTCAGGAACGCTTTGTCTCTCAGGCAGATCTCCATGAGGCTGACGAAGTATTTCTCACAGGGACCACAGTCGAGGTCTTGGCCGTCATCCGCATAGATGGGAAAATCATTGGAGATGGACGGCCTGGTCCGATTACCCAACGACTCGCCGCGAGTTTCACGAGCCTGGTCGGCTAGCCCCTTGCTTTGGTATAGGTGGCGTGCTATGGTCCCCGGACTGGAAGTGGGCTCGGGCCCACTTTTTTGTTTGATCTCTTGAATGGACCATCCAAAGATACGGGGCCAGGGGTGTCGGTGAAGGAGTCCCGACCGGTCGTTGATCGCATCAGCGAGGTGGTGTCGCCCATCCTCTGGGCATTGGGCTTAGAATTGGTCGACGTCGTGTGTGTGGGGCAAGGTGCGCGGTCAGTCGTTCGTGTGTATATCGATAAGACAGGCGGCGTCACAGTAGACGATTGTGGGCGTGCACACCTCGGGATCGGTCCAGCCTTGGATGTGGCCGATCCATTCCCCCATGCCTATACGCTGGAAGTTTCCTCGCCGGGTCTGGATCGGGCCTTCAAACGGATTCAGGATTATCGCCGGGCATTGGGGAAACCAGTGAGCGTGAAGCTCCGGCAACCGATCGACGGACAGTGGCGTGTGGTCGGAGTGCTGACGGAAGTGAATGAACAGGGAATCACGGTTGAGGTGAACGATCAACGTTCCGAGCAGACGCGTATCCTTGAGTTCGACTCAATCGCTGAAGCACGGCTCGTCGTCACGTTTTAGGCCGTATCGGAATCGATCAACGGGGTATGAGTATACCTCCACAGTGGCAATCGACGGAGAGTGAGCTATGAATCGAGAATTGATTTCAGTCATCGATGAACTTGGCCGGCAAAAGGGCATCGACAAGAGCCGGGTGATCGGGGCGATCGAAGCCGCCCTTCAAATGGCCGCCAAAAAACGTTTCGGCCAGGCTGAGAACATTCAAGTCGAAATCGATTCAAAAACCGGTGAGATCTCCGTCGTATCGAAGAAAACCATCGTCGATGCGGTCGCCAATCCTAAAACCGAAGTCTCACTTCAGGAAGCTCGCCAGTTCGACAGCGAGGCAGAGGTCGGTGACGAAATCGGGTCGGTTATCGAGATGAGTGATTTGGGACGGATCGCCGCGCAAACTGCCAAGCAAGTCATCTTTCAGAAGGTTCGGGAGGCTGAATGGGAGGCGGTTCAAAAAGAGTACTCCACGCGGCAAGGAGATCTGGTCAACGGCATTATTCTCGGGGTTGAGCGCCGAAACTATCTGGTGGATCTGGGCAAGACGGAGGCGGTCCTGCCGATTCAGGAGCAGATTCCGCGGGAGACCTATCGTTGCGGCGATCGGGTGAAGGCCATGCTTTTGGAAGTGCGCCGGACTCCGAAAGATGTCCAGGTCATCTTGACGCGGAGCCATCCCCAGTTTGTGTCGAAGCTCTTCGAGTTGGAAGTGCCCGAGGTGCTCGAAAAAATCGTGGAAATCAAGTCCATCGTGCGGGAGCCCGGTGATCGGACCAAGATTGCCGTAACGTCTCGCGAGAAAGCAGTTGATCCGGTCGGAGCCTGTGTGGGAATCAAGGGATCGCGGGTTCAAGCGGTGGTCCGTGAACTGCGCGGAGAGAAAATCGATATCATTACCTGGACCTCCGACCCGCGCGTCTTCATCGCCGAGGCCTTGAACCCTGCGAGCATTGAAAAGGTCGGCGTCGATGAGGAAAAGAAATCCGCTTTGGTCGTTGTGGCAGATTCCCAGCTGTCGTTAGCGATCGGGAAGAATGGCCAGAATGTGCGGCTGGCGGCTCGCTTGACCGGCTGGAAGATCGATATCATCAGCGCGACTGAATACGAAAAGGAAAAGGCCGAACGGGATAAAGAAATCAAAGCGGCGCTGGCGGAGGAAACAGAAGCGCTGCATCAGCAAGAAGAAGCCCGAGAGCAGGAATTAAAAGCCCGGGCAGAGTCGGAACCGGATAAGCCGGATACAGAGGAATAGGTGTCGATTTCTCATGCGTGTGTATGTATTGGCTAAGCAACTCGGGATGGAAAACCGTGACCTCATTCCGGAATTGAAGCGGATGGGGATTACCGTTGCATCGCACAGTAGCGTGTTGGATGACGATGTAGTGCAGAAGGTTCTGGAGAAGCTCGGCCCGAAGCTCAAAGCATCGGGCAGGGATGCCGATGCTGGCCGGGGTGAACGGAGCAAGGTCGGTCTGGCGTCCGACCATGCAGTGGGAGCGAAGGCCGGATCGTCCCATGCAGTTCCGGCGGCTGAGGAGTCTCCCAAGTCCGACAAGCGCCGCATTCTGATCAAGCGCAAGAGAGCCGATGACGCTCCAGTAGAAGAGGCCGCCTCCCTGTCCCCAGTTGAATCGGCAGGCAAAAGTGGAGTGCTCATCGATACCATCATGGTGAACCCGCCGTCGCCGGCGCATCCGCAAGTTGAGACTCCAGCCGTTGCGCATGTTGACCTGACGGCGACGCCCGACCAGCCGCATTCTATAGGAGCCACGACCGCTCCTGTTCCCATGGCTGCCGTCAAACTTCCTGCTGCACCGAGTGTCGATGTGCCAGGAAAAAAGAAAGCCCCCTCCCTTGAAGAGATGCAAGCCGAGGGTCTGAAAGAGAAGGGGAAGAAAGCTCGTAAGCCGGGCCGTACGCGGGAAGAAGAAGAGCTTCGGCTTCGTGAGGATGCGGCTCGCTGGCAGGATCTTCGTGCCATTCCGGTGCAGCAGCGCCGTGACGACCGCAGCAAGCACGTGCATCACAGTACGCCGGGGGAAGTGACCAAGCCAAGGAGGAAGAGCTTCAAGCTTGTGCCCGGCATGACGGTGAAGGAGTTTGCGGAACTGATCGGACAGCGCCCGTCCGACATCATGCGCAAGCTGATGGATATGGGCCAGATGCTCACATTCAATCAGACAATGAACGTTGATGCAGCCGTGATCATTGCGGAGGAGAACGGGATCAAGATGGATCTCTCGACGGAGAAGGTCGGAGAAGAGTTATTGGAATCCGTCGTGCAGACAGAGGAAGATGCTCAGCTTGAGTCACGGCCACCGGTTGTGACGATCATGGGCCATGTTGACCACGGCAAGACCTCGCTGCTCGATGCCATCAGACAAACCAAGGTTGCGGAAGGCGAGGCCGGAGGGATTACACAGCATATCGGCGCCTACACGGTTGCGGTCCGTGGGAAGCAGGTGACGTTTCTGGACACGCCGGGTCACGAAGCCTTCACCGCCATGCGAGGTCGTGGCGCCAAGATCACCGATATTGTCATCCTGGTCGTCGCAGCAGACGACGGAGTGATGCCGCAAACGATCGAAGCGATTCATCACGCCAAAGCGGCGTCCGTTCCTATTATTGTGGCCATCAACAAGATCGACAAGCCCGGCGCCAATTCCGATCGTGTGAAAAACGCGTTGTCTGAGCATGGACTCATATCCGAGTCCTGGGGCGGCGACACGATCATGGTTGAGGTCTCGGCCAAAGAGAAGATCGGTCTGGACACCTTGCTGGAAATGATTCTTCTGCAATCCGAAGTGCTGGAACTCAAGGCTGACCCGCATCGGTTGGCGAAGGGTGTTGTGGTGGAAGCCAAGCTGGAGCGAGGGCGTGGTCCGGTGGCGACGGTGCTGGTTCAGAGCGGGACGCTCCGCGTCGGCGATGTGTTCGTCGTCGGGATTTTCAGCGGGAAGGTTCGCGCGCTGATTACTCATACAGGAGCAAAGGTGCAAGAGGCCGGTCCTTCTATTCCGGTAGAAGTGGCGGGGCTTCCAGGAGTGCCGTCTGCCGGCGATGTATTTCAGGTCGTCAAAGACGAACGGGTCGCGCGCGAGATTGCGGAAGATCGAGCCCGCAAGCAGCGAACGGCTGATTTGTCCGGGTCGGCGAAGGTCACGCTGGACGATCTGTTTGCCAAGATCAAGGAAGGATCGGTCAAGGAGCTGGCACTGGTGATCAAGTCCGATGTTCAGGGGTCGGCTGAAGCACTGACGGCCGGCGTCGAAAAACTTGCGACCGATGCGGTCAAACTGCGAGTCATCCATAGCGGCGTTGGCGGGATTACTGAATCCGACGTGCTGCTGGCTGCCGCGTCGAACGCCATTGTTGTCGGGTTCAATGTCAGGCCGGAGCCGAAGGCTGCCGCCCTGGCGGAACAGCAAGGCGTCGACATCCGCCTGTACACCATTATTTACGATGCATTGGCTGAAATTAAGGCTGCGATGGAAGGGCTGCTCGAACCGACGCTCAAGGAGCGGACGTTGGGTCGGGCCGAAGTTCGACAAGTCTTTACGGTGTCCAAGGCCGGCGTCATTGCAGGGTCTTATGTGGTAGACGGTACGATCACCCGTGCGGCGGTCGGAGTACGGGTGATTCGCGACAATGTGGTGGTCTATGAAGGGAAGCTGGGGTCGTTGCGTCGCTTCAAAGACGACGTCCGTGAAGTGCAGCAGGGCTATGAATGCGGGATCAGCGTCGAAAATTTTAACGATATCAAGGCTGGGGACATCATCGAAGCCTACGCGATCGACAAGATTGCCGCTAAGCTCTGAACGTGAGTTTGTCCTGTGGGTATCATCGTCGGGCTCTGTACGGTCGAGCTGTTCATCCCAGAGAGTCAGTCGTTAAAGGACAAGCGGCAGGTGCTGTTGAGTCTTAAAGATCGACTGCGGGAAAAGTTCAATCTCTCCGTAGCCGAGGTCGATGGGCAGGATCTGTGGCAAAAGGCTGTATTGGGGCTTGCCTGTGTGGCTAACGAAGGACGGTTCGTCAATCAAGTGTGTGACCAGGCGCTGAATCTGATTCGGAGCGTCCCAGCGGTGGAAATCGTCCAGTCCCGAATAGAACTGTTGTGACGGCGCCATATCTATGGAGCGCGCGGTGGCCAAGACAGGATATCATCGGGCCGATCGTGTGGCCGATCAAATCCGTATGGAAGTGGCGGATATCCTCATGCGGAAGATCAAAGACCCGCGTGTGCAGTCTGTGACTGTGACCGACGTGAAATTGACCAGCGATCTGCGGATTGCACGCGTGTTCGTGACGGCTATGGGTACGGAAGAAGAAGAGCGACACGTATTTGCCGGGCTGGCTCAAGCCAGCGGGTTTGTGCGAGGTGAGTTGGGCCGTCGGCTCTCACTCCGGTATCTACCCGAGATCGTTTTTGCCAAGGACGTCAGTGGGCCGAGAGGTGATCGTGTGCTGAAGTTATTGGACGATCTCCACGTCAACACGGAGGCCGAGGGCGGGTCGTCCGAAGAGCAGTCGAGTTCGTAGCATCGGGGACGTGATGATGGATCTCGCACAGAGTTGCGCCGTCGTCGACGGCGTGCTGATAATGAAGAAAGAGTCCGGGTGGACCTCCCACGACGTCGTGGCGAAGATTCGGCATCTTCTCGGAGGAGTCAAGGTCGGTCATGCCGGCACACTCGATCCTGCCGCAACAGGAGTCTTGCCCGTACTGATTGGGCGGGGAACCCGCATTGCGGAATATCTTGTTGAGTGGGATAAAGAATATCGTGCCGTGCTTCGCCTCGGAGAAACGACAGATACGCAGGATGCGACGGGAACGGTCCTGGCGCGCCACACAACGGACTCTGTGACGCCGGAGGCGATTCATGAAGTGGTCGGTCGATTTCACGGGCCGATTGAGCAAGTTCCTCCGATGTATTCGGCAGTGAAAGTCGGGGGTGTTCCGCTATATAAGTCCGCTCGGGCGGGCAAAACGATTGTGCGGGACGCGCGAAAGATCGTTATTCATACCCTTGAGGTGGAGGCGATTCAAGAGCGGGATGTAACGTTACGCATCGTCTGCTCGAAGGGGACCTATGTGCGGACGCTCTGTGCCGACATTGGAGAAGCATTGGGTGTCGGCGGCCACATGTTGGCGTTGGAGCGCAGGCGGGTGGGCCCCTTGACGATCGATCAAGCGCTGACGGTCGATGAGGTGGTCACCCGTCATGCCCTCGGTCGGTTGGGAGACGACCTGTTGTCACTTGATCGTGCGTTGGACGAACTGGGGATTGTGGTGGTGGATGAACTAACCGCCGACCGCGTGCGACATGGAGCTCCGGTGCCTGCGGCCAAGATTCTTCGTTGGGAGGGGGCAGCCGATGCCGAACGCAGGTCACACCGGCCGGTTCGTATCCACGATACCGGCGGATGTCTGGTGGCGATCGGGAAGTGTCCGGACAATTCGGGAGATGCACTCAAGGTTGAGAAGGTGTTGATCGATCAGGATGTATGAGACTTCGTTGCGGATGAAGGAAAGGAACAGGAAGGAAGAAGCCCATGGCATTACTCAAGGAAGCAAAGACCGAGTTGATCAAGCAGTACCGGCAGCATGAGACGGATTCCGGCTCGCCGGAAGTCCAGATCGCGGTGCTGACCAACCGGATCACGTATTTGACAGAACATTTCAAGCTCCACAAGAAAGATCATCACTCTCGGCGCGGCCTGCTTCTTTTGGTCGGGCGTCGGCGGCGTTTGCTCGACTATCTTCGCGGCGTCAGCGATGCACGCTATCGTGCCGTGATCGAACGATTGGGCATCAGAAAGTAGCATCCCATCTCGCTGTTGCGCCAGGGCGCACAACAGCGGGTAGTAGTCAGTCGCACAGGTGAACACTGACAGAGGCTGGAGTGCGCCACATCGCTCGAGTCTCTCTCTGTGGACATCTGTGGGGCCTAACCAGAGGAGACTCAGATGGTACACACAGTTGAAATAGAGGTTGCCGGGCGCATTCTGCGGCTCGAGACCGGTCGTGTGGCACGACAAGCAGACGGTTCGATTTGGGCTTCATACGGCGACACCGTCGTGCTGGCGACGGCCGTAGCCTCACAGGTTGCCAAGCCGGGCATCGATTTTCTTCCCCTCACGGTCGATTATCAGGAAAAGTCCTTCGCCGCCGGGAAGATTCCCGGCGGGTATTTCAAGCGGGAAGCGCGTCCATCGGAAAAAGCTGTGCTGACCAGCCGGCAGATCGACCGGGGACTTCGTCCGCTCTTTCCTGAGGGCTACTATTTTGAGACCCAGGTCATTGCCTCAGTCCTCTCGGCCGATCAGACCGGCTCGTCCGACATACTCGCCATTATCGCCTCCTCTGCTGCCCTGACTATCTCGAACATTCCGTTCGACAATCCCATTGCAGGCGTAAGAATTGGCCGGCTGGACGGCAAGCTCGTCGTCAATCCGGACCTTGAGACGGTGGCGAAGAGCGAACTGCACCTTGTTGTGGCGGGGACGGCTGATGCGGTCATGATGGTCGAAGCGGGGGCGAATGAACTGTCCGAAGCCATCATGCTCGAGGCGATCGAACTCGCCCATGCCGAGATCAAGAAGATTGTGGCCAAGATTCGTGAGTTGCAAGCCGTCGCCGGCAAGCCCAAGCGAAAGGTGGCGAAAGAGCAGATCGATTCAACGCTCGCCGCTCAAGTGAAGGCCTTGGTGGCGCAAGGGATCCGTGATGCCATCATGATTCCGAACAAAGCGGCCAGGCAGGAGCGGTTGGATGAGGTCAAGGATGGCGCCGTTCAAAAACTCAAGAGCGCGGACGATCCGAATCGGGAGCGGCACGTCAAGTTGGTGTTCCATGAGCTGGAATATACGGAAGTTCGGAACATGATCCTGGAGAAAGGGTCGCGGGCGGATGGACGCGGCCCGGCTGATATTCGTCCGATCACCTGTCAAGTCAGCGTATTGCCACGGACACACGGTTCCGCGATTTTTACCAGGGGCGAGACCCAAAGTTTGGCTGTGGTCACGTTGGGGACCACAGACGACGAACAGCGGATCGATGCGTTGGAAGGGGAGTACATGAGGACGTTCATGCTCCATTACAATTTTCCGCCGTTCAGCGTCGGCGAGGCGCGGCCGCTTCGCTCACCGGGACGCCGGGAAGTCGGCCATGGCGCATTGGCCGAACGGGCGTTGGCCCCGGTGGTGCCCAGCAAGGAAGTTTTCCCCTACACGCTCCGCATCGTGTCCGACATCCTTGAATCCAACGGATCCTCTTCGATGGCGACTGTGTGTGGTGGGAGCCTTGCCATGATGGACGCCGGCGTGCCGATCAGAGAAGCCGTGGCTGGGATCGCAATGGGATTAATCAAGGAAGGCGATCGGGTCATGGTCCTTTCCGATATTCTTGGGCTGGAGGATCACCTGGGTGACATGGACTTTAAGGTCTGCGGCACCAAACAGGGCGTGACCGCGTTACAGATGGATATCAAGATCGGCGGCATCACGTCGGCCTTGATGCAGAAGGCCTTGGAACAGGCCAAGGCCGGCCGTTTGCACATTTTGAGTTGTATGGAGAAGGCGCTCCAAGCGTCAAGGACCACGCTGTCTGCTTACGCGCCACGGATCTTCACGATGAAGGTCAAGCAGGATAAAATCCGCGAGATCATCGGCCCGGGCGGCAAAACGATCCGCGGCATCATTGCGGATTGCGGAGTCAAGATCAATGTCGATGACAGCGGAACCGTGACGATTGCATCGGTCGACGGAGCTTCGGCCGAGAAGGCCAAAGAGATGATCAGTCGGATTACCGAAGAGGTTGAGATCGGGAAGATCTACATGGGCACGGTTCGGAAAATCATGGACTTTGGGGCATTTGTCGAGGTCCTTCCGGGAACCGACGGACTGGTGCATATCTCGCAGCTGGCGCACCATCGAGTTCAAGCGGTGTCTGACGAGGTGAAGGAAGGCGATCAAATTCTGGTGAAGGTCTTGGAGGTGGATCGACAAGGAAAAATCCGCCTCAGTCGCAAGGAAGCCATGCCGGCTCCGACCGGGGGCGGTTCTCCGGATCCGTCCGCCAGGTAGCTGTCTTGTATCGCAAGCTCGTCCTGGACAACGGGGTGCGGGTGGTGACCGAACGGATGCCGACGCTCAAGTCGGTTACCGTGGGCGTGTGGGTCAACACCGGGTCACGGGACGAGCAGCCTTCCCAGGCAGGGTATTCTCACTTCATCGAGCACATGCTCTTCAAGGGAACGCGCAAGCGTTCTTCCGCCGAAATCTCTCGCGAAATCGATGTGCTTGGCGGCGAAATGAATGCGTTCACCTCGCGTGAGACGACGACCTATTACGTGAAGGTGTTGGATCAGCAACTAGAGCGAGCGCTCGAACTCCTTTCGGATCTGTTCCATCATTCCTGCTTCGCACCCAAAGAAATTCAAAAAGAAAAACAGGTTGTCCTGGAAGAAATTCGCATGGTCCAGGACGACCCGGAAGATCTCGTGCAAGAGCTTCACATGGGTCAAGTGCTGGGGCGTCACCCGCTTGGTCGCTCTATTCTAGGCCGAGAGAAGACGATCAGAGGGCTGCACCGCCAGGATCTGCTGAACTATATAGAGACGCACTACAATCCGGGGCAAACCGTGGTTTCAATTGCTGGGAACTTTGAGCAGGCCAAGCTTGATCCAATGGTCGCGCGGTATTTTGGCAAGGGCCGAGCCACAAAGTCGATCTACGCCAACGGGCGTTGCGCTCCTGACGTGCATGGCGGTGTCTTGCTGAAGAAGAAACGGTTGGAACAGGTGCATCTCTGTCTCGGGCTCAAAGGCGTGGCGGCCAGCCATCAGGATCGGTATGCGTTATATGCGCTCAACAGCGTGTTGGGCGGCAGTGTAAGTTCGAGATTGTTCCAGGAGGTTCGAGAGAAGCGTGGTCTCGTCTATTCGATCTATTCCTTCTTGTCCGGTTATTCGGATGGCGGCATGATCACGGTGTATGCGGCGACGAGGTCGAAAGAGGTGGATCGCGTCGTGGATCTTGTCTGTCGAGAGATCCGGCAGATCGGCATCAAAGGCGTTGAGCAGAAAGAGCTTGAGAGGGCAAAAACCCAAATGAAGGGCAGCTTAATGCTGAGCCTGGAGAGTTCGCACAGCCGTATGAGCAAATTGGCGAAGGACGAGCTCACATACGGAAGGCATACGTCGCTGGACGATATGCTGGTTCATATCGATCATGTGAATGTGGAGCAGGTTTTCAATGTGGGCCGCCAATTTTTCAGGCTGGACTCCCTTGCGATCACAGGGCTCGGGCCTCTCGCCCCACGCAGTCTTCAGGCTTATAGATAAGAGCTTTTCGTGGAAGTTTATCAAATGCTCAAAAATGGATTAAAAAAATTGAAGCAACTATCCACAATACATTGATTATTTAATGCATTTCACATCATATTCGAAACTGTCCACAGGGCAAAGAAATTCTTGACACAGTTTCATGATTTCAGTACCATGAGCGAAATTTTCATACGACTCTTGATCGAGGGGACGGAGCACGAAGAAATACAAAGAGATGTGGTCAAAGTGTCATCATTCGTGGCTGCTTCATCCCTAGGACTGTTTTTAGCTTTCGTCGTCATTAGAAGTAAGATCCATCGTTTACTGTGGTTGCTATTTTTTTATGAAGGAGGGACTAGGTATGCCAAAGGCCATACTTATCGCCGCCGTGACAGTGTTTTCCGTGTTCAGTTTGCTGACGGCAGAGTTTGCCGTTTCTGCCGACGCGCCTGCGTCGGCTGGTCCAGTTGACAACATCGTCGGTGGAAAACCCATGAAGGGTGAAATCACCAAGACGCTCAAGGGCCGGGTCTGGTCACAGTGGGCCGATAATCCGGACGGAGAGTTGCTTTTCGGCATTCAATATTGGAATGCTGGGGAGCCCGGTTCAGGAACGCCGAATGGTCGTTCGTCTTCCGATCTCGATGTGAAGCCGCCGGATCCATTGTTCACCTGCTGTGGCTGGGGCTTTGTCGGTGGAACGGATAAGAACAGCCCCTATTCCGGGTGGTATCATGCCACTACGACCGTCCGGTTGGCGGTGAAGGATAAGACTCTCATGGACCAGATCATTAAGGCTTCTCAGGAACTTGTCGCTATGGAAGTGAGTTTGGATGGTCGAACGATCACCGGCTTTAAGGTTATTAAGTAATCGACCTTGACAAGCGGTAACTTTTTTTCATGTTCTGTTAAGGGGGGCGCGATTATGAAATTGTATGCGAAAGGTTGGGCCGTGATGGCCGCTGTTGCGCTGGTGGTCTCCGCGGCCTCCACCGCACTGGCGATCGAATCTTTCCAAGAACGTTTCGAGTGGGGCGATATGAGCAAACCGACCACTATACAGGGTCGGGTGATTGTGCTTGACCCCTATGATGAGGCGGTCTGGATTAATGTGGCTGTGTTCGGCGGCAACGCTGAAAGTGGCCTCTTTTGGCAGAGGATTCACCCAGGCAAAAATCTCAAGTTTTACGCAGACAAGGGTGCTTGGGAAGAACTCAAGAAGATGGGCCGTACCCATGCGGGACCAGCAGCTGCCAAGGAAGTGCCGCCTTCCAGCACGACCGATCTGATTGAATTCGTCGTGACGGAGCCAGAGCAGAATCATCGTGTCATCTCCTCAGTCAAGAAGCTTCCGGAAGTGGCCGGTTCCATGGGGAAGCCGCTCAGCATCTCCGGTTTGCGCTTGAAGGAGTGTGCGGGGAAGAGTGAAGTTGAAGCAGGCTGTGCAGCAGCGAAGCAACAGCTCAATACCTCACCGAAGTCACCTGATGGGGCCGCCGTGGCCATGCAGTACGATGTGTTGCTCCCAGGTGGTCAGCCCGTCGCAGGGCTAATTCCCTGGACCGCGCAGTATAACACTGGCGCTAAGGGCGCTGCTCACTGAACTGAGCCAGTCTTTGTTTGTCAAGGCGGCATCTTCGAAAGGGGATGCCGCCTTTCTTATTTGTCTCGATTGTCTTGGTCGATTGGACTGATTCGGCGCTGTAGGTCAGCAAGGCGATTGAGCGCATCGAGTGGCGTCATGGAGAAGAGGTCGATTTGTTTTACTTCCTCGATAATCGGATGTGGGTGGGGAAGCGAGGCACGTGATGGTTCTTTCTCCGAAGATATGGACGTGCCCTCGATGGTGGTATCCGGTTGTTCTAACTGGGCCAGGACTTGTTGCGCCCGGGCGATGACCGTTGAAGGGAGTCCCGCTAGTTTGGCGACATGAATGCCGTAACTGCGGTCTGCGCCACCCGGCACAATTTTACGCAAGAAGACCACGTCTCCATCCCGTTCCTGGACTGCTACGCAATAGTTTCTGATCCCCTCTCGTAACCCTTCCAGTTGCGTCATCTCGTGATAGTGAGTGGCGAAAAGCGTTCTGGCTCCCAAGTGCCGGCGGTCTTGGATATGCTCCGCAATAGCCCAGGCGATGCTCAGTCCATCGTAGGTGCTGGTCCCTCGGCCGATCTCATCCAGAAGGATTAAGCTGCGAGCGGTCGCGCTGTTCAAGATGTGAGCCGATTCGATCATCTCCACCATGAAGGTGCTCTGTCCGGCTGCCAAGTTGTCCGAGGCTCCTACGCGCGTGAAAATTCGATCGACCAGTCCGATTCGGGCTTCGGTTGCCGGAACGAAGCTCCCGATCTGCGCCAACAGGACGATCAGCGCGACTTGGCGGAGGTAAGTGCTTTTCCCCGCCATGTTGGGTCCGGTGAGGATCACAAGCCGGTTGCCCTCACAGTCGAGGGCTGTGTCATTAGGCACGAAGGTCAGATCGTTGCCGAGTTGCTCAACGACAGGATGCCGGCCTTCACGAATGAGAATCGAGCTGCTCTCATCGACGAGGGGTTTGACGTAGCGATGTAATGCGGCGGTCTCGGCCAGACCGGCAAGGACGTCGAGCAACGCCACGGTCTGGGCCATGGCTTGAAGACGAGGCACCTCGTTCGCCAAGCGCCCACGCAATTGCTCGAACAGCTCCTGCTCGAGCGCCAACAGTTTAATTTCTGCCCCTGTGACACGCTCTTCCAGTTCTTTCAGCTCCGGCGTCATGAATCGTTCGGCATTGACCAGCGTCTGCTTGCGAATGTAATCGGGCGGGATGCGGGTGAGGTGCGTCTTGGTGATTTCGATGTAGTAGCCGAACACCTGATTGTAGCGAACCTTCAACGAGTCGATTCCCGTTCGCTCCCGTTCTTTGGCCTCCAACGAGGCGATCCAGCCTTTGCCCTCCGTGCTTGCCTTGCGCAGTTCATCGACCTCGGCATGGTACCCTTCTCGAATCATGCCGCCGTCACGGAGTGACATCGGCGCATCCGGCTTGACGGCCTGCTCAATCGTGTCATGCACGTCGCGGCAGTCGTCCCACGACTCACGGACACCGGCCAGTAACGAGGCGTCGAACGGCTGGAGGTGGGACCGTAACTCAGGCAGGGCGCTCACGGACTGTTTCAAGGCGAGTAGTTCACGAGGTCCCGCGACGCCGAGCGTCACGCGACTGCTCAAACGGGCGATGTCTTGCACATCACGGAGCGTAGTCCGGAACGACACGCGTTGTTGAATCCGGTCTTTCAACTCCCCGACCGCATCGAGCCGAGCTTGAATGGCGCTGCGATCGAGGAGTGGTCTGACGAGCCAATCGCGTAACAAGCGACTGCCCATGGCCGTCGCGGTGCGGTCCAGCACCGACAAAACCGTGGGCTGGTCCTGCCCCGATCGGTGCTCACCGGCTCCCAACGGTCGTATGAGTTCGAGATTGCGAATCGTCGCGCTATCCAAATGCATCGCGTCGCTGCTCCAGCGAGTTTGTAGACGGCGGAGGTGTGCGAGGGAGGCGGTCGGCTGGGTTTCACGAACATATCGCAGGACCGCTCCGGCGGCTCCGATCCCGGCGGTCAAGCCGCGACAGCCGAATCCGTCAAGCGAGTGCACCGCAAACTGTGTCTGGAGTAGATGCGTGGCGTCCTTGGGATTGAAGGAGGCCGAGGGTTGTGCGCAGAGGCGTGGCCCACGCAGGCGAGTCAGGCACAATCCGGCATTCGTAGCGGAATCGGGGTGGAGCAGTTCACGCGGTTCCAGCCTAGCCAGCTCATCCATGAGTTGGAGCTCTGCCCGTGCTCCCTGGAACTCTGTCATCCAAAACTCCCCGGTGGAGACGTCCAGACAGGCCAGTCCAATGACGGATTGCCCCTTGGCAGATGGGGCCATGGTGTCGGAGAAGGCGACAGCCGCCAAGAAATACGACTCTCCCGGTGAAAGGAACTCAGTATCGATCAGCGTGCCCGGCGTATACAAACGAACGACTTCGCGCCGCACGAGACCCTTCGCGAGTTTCGGATCCTCCACCTGTTCGCAGAGTGCGACGGTTCGCCCAGCCTTGAGGAGCTTTGCGATATACCCTTGCGCCGCATGGTAGGGCACTCCGCAGAGCGGAACTGGGTTGGGACTGGATTTGTCGCGAGAAGTGAGGGTAATGGAGAGCAGTTTAGAGGCGATCTGCGCATCTTCGTAAAACATTTCGTAGAAGTCGCCGACGCGGAATAACAGAACGGCATCGGGATAGCCGCGCTTGATCTCGCGGTATTGCCGCATCAAGGGTGAGGCGTCTGCGTCACTCATCGCTTCGGTCTCGATGTGATTCACCGGTGCGGGTGGGGGATACACGATCGGTGGCTGTATCGAGCGAGACGCGTAGCCGCTCTAAGTCCACTTCGGCTTCTTGCAGCGCTTTGGTTTTTCTGCGGAGTTCGATACGGCTCCGCACCCATGGAGGGAAAAGAAGAATGCCGGAGACGAGTAGCCCCACCGCAAATCCTGCCAGGATGGGTTTATAGATCGGCGTCGAGGCTTCGAAGAGACCAAAGAAGTACCGGAGCGTGACTTCCTGTTCCTGGTTTTGAAGGAAAAAAGCCAGGGAAAGGAGCAGCAGAACTCCGACCAAAATCAGTCTAATCATGACCTCGTTGTTGCCTTCCTCTTCAAGGTCTGGCGTGGTGATGTTCGGTGCATCCTGCTCGTCTTGCGTGACTGGACGCGCAAGCGGGCGAGAACCCGGTCAGAATTCGGTCCTGTTGCGAGCAACTGAATTGTTCGGCTCTGCACGGCACGATGGTGCAGAGTAATTTCGATCCGGTCCTGCGGCAGCGCGGCAAGTCCCTTGTCGGCCCATTCTATGGCCGTCACAGTCAGGCCCGAGAAATACTCGGACAATCCTATCGATTCAAGTTCGCGGAATGTGCGAATACGATACAGATCCACATGGACAAGCGGCAGACGCCCTTGATCGTATTCGTGAATCATGACGAATGTGGGACTGGTCACCGCCATTGGCGATGCGCCAAGGCCTTGTGCGATTCCGCGAACGAGCGCCGTCTTGCCGGCTCCGAGCGGTCCATAGAGCGCGATCGTTTCTCCTCCGCGAAGTACGCGTCCAATCGCTTGGCCTAGCCGATTGGTGTGCTGGTGTGATGTGGACACCAGCTTCCACGGCAGACTCAACGTAGTGTTATGGCGAGCGGCAGGCCGGTTCGCCTTGACTGGCCGGGTGACGTTAGGTTGTTTTCGTCCGTTGGAGCGCATAAGGAATTTGAGAGATGAGGTCGCTGGCGAGCATCCCGGGCTGTCCGAGGTGTTGGGAGGCCAAGTCGCCAGCCAATCCATGAAAATAGGTTGCGGCACAGGCAGCCTCCCAAGCGGGAACTCTTTGCGCCAGTAAGCCGACGATCATGCCGGTCAACACGTCGCCGGTTCCGGCTGTGGCCATGCCGGGATTGCCGGTCGGGCAAATAGCAACAAGCCCATCGGGTCGGGCGATAACGGTTCGGGCGCCTTTTAAGACGACGAACACGCCGCGTTCTCGTGCAAATCGTCTGGCCGTGCCGATTCGGTCTGCGTTGACACTCTGTATGGTGGCATCGACTTCGAGCCGGGCCATCTCACCGGGGTGTGGGGTGAGAATGGGCGGAGTTTTACACTCGGTCAGCAACGAGGCCCGGCCGGCCAAGGCGTTCAGCGCATCGGCATCGAGAACCGAGGGCCGATCCAGATGCTTCATGAGCAACTGCACGAGTTCGACGGTCTCGTGATGTGTCGAGAGCCCAGGACCGATGGCGATCGCCGTGCGTCCCTGGATAAAGGCTACGACACGATCGAGTCCTGAGCGGGCGAGAGTACGTGCCTTTGTTTCGGGGAGAGGCATCGTCATCGCTTCCAGTAACTTGGCTTCCAGTACATCGTTGACGCTGCTGGGGGTGGCCACAGTCACCAGGCCGGTTCCAACGCGGAGTGCTGCACGGGCCGCCAGCGCCGCGGCGCCTGTTTTTCCCACGGACCCCGCAAGAATTCCCGCATGGCCAAACGTTCCCTTATGGGAGGAGGGCAGGCGTTCCGGCAGAGACTGAAACGCGCTGTCGCTTGTCAGGAGCAGGGTCCGGCTCTCGATGGCATCCACATAGGCCGGTGGAATGCCGATATCTACGACGCGGATAATGCCGGCTTGGTTGATCCCGGCATCGAGATAGAGGCCGAGCTTCGGGAGGCCACATGTGATGGTCAATGTGGCGCGGATCGCTTGTCCTAGGATGGCGCCGGTATCGGCATGGAGACCGGACGGGATATCGATTGCGATGACAGGTTTCCCGGCATTGTTAATGAGTTCGATGGCCTCACGATAGGCTCCGGTCACTACGGAGGACAATCCGGTGCCAAGGAGGGCATCGACGAGAATGTCGCTGGAGGCAAGAAGGGGCCGCGCCTGGTCGGCAGACCGGAATCGATTGATCGCTGTTCGCCCGGCGACCCGAACGAGCCGGCGATACATCGTCGCAGCATCGCGACTCAGGTCGGTGATCGGTGTGAAGAGCTGCACGTGAATTCGCGCACGTCGGCGGTGGAGCAGTCGGGCCACAACCAATCCATCTCCTCCATTGTTCCCTTTTCCGCAGAGAATGGTAATGGTCTTGCCTCGTACTGGTCCACAGTGTTCCTCCAGATACCTGACAATACCTTCGCCGGCCCGTTCCATCAAGACGGTACTGGGGACATGTGCTTCGGTGATGGTGCGGCGATCGAGCGTCTGCATTTCGGTCCCGGTCACGATCTTCATCGGTGCCCTTGCGCGCGGGATCGACCCCGCATAAGGAATCGGGTGAGCGCGGGGAGAAAAGAGATCTGTTGCCTGCGTCGCAATGTCATGACAGGGGCAAATCGCGTTGTCCATGGGGGAACACAGAGTGCCGCACCGGCGCGATGGTTCAACTCAGCAACGCTTTCATCTCCCTTACGGCCTGGTCGAGGCCCACCAGCACCGCTCGGGCAATGATGCTATGGCCGATATTGTATTCGACGATTTCCGGAATGTGAGTCAATCGCGTGACGTTGCGATAGTCCAAGCCGTGCCCGGCATTGACGCCCATTCCGAGTTTATAGGAGAGTTTCGCGGCCTGCGTAATGGCCTCTACTTCCGCGTCGGCTTCTTTCGAGCGTTTGGCATTCGCATAACGGCCCGTGTGGATCTCGATGAAATCGGCTGAGACTCTATGCGCGGCTTTGACCTGGGCCAAATCCGGTTCGATAAAGAGGCTGACGGGAATATTTGCCTCGTGGAGCAGGGTCACGATCTGCTGGATACGATCTTTATGGCCGGCCACATCCAGGCCTCCTTCAGTCGTGAGTTCCTGACGCTGCTCCGGGACGAGCGTAACCATGTCTGGCTTGACGGTCAGGGCGATCTTGGCCATCGTTTCATCGGCGGCCATCTCCAGATCGAGCTTGGTGCGGATGAGTTCCCGCAAGAGGCGAAGATCGTGGTCTTGAATATGGCGCCGGTCTTCTCTGAGGTGAACGACAATGCCGTCGGCCCCGGCTAATTCCACCAATACGGCAGCGGCAAGAGGATCCGGGTCGGTTCCACCACGGGCCTGCCGCAACGTGGCCACATGGTCGATGTTCACCCCAAGTCGTGGCACGGACCCTCCATTCTACTATGTGGAGCAAGGAGAGACTGAGTTGAGTGATGAGAGCGAAAGGCGTTGCAGTTGTAACAGAAATCAGCAGGGCGGGGCAAGGACCGGGATGTGGAATTGGGGGGTGTTGTCCTGGCCAATCCAAAGGGTCGGGCTACCGAACCCCACAGAATCACGACATAATTTGACTCGATACGCTCTGCGCCATTAGAATAGGCCCCCTAACGTGGCGGAGGGCGATCACGCGATCGCTTCCGCGTGTGTGAGGATTACGGACAGGAAACCTCATGGGATTAGGCGACGGATTTTATCGCATCAAACGGCTCCCGCCTTATGTATTCGCCCAGGTGCAGAGTCTCAAGCTCGAAGCTCGTCAACAGGGCGAAGACATTATCGACTTTGGAATGGGAAATCCTGACCAACCGACACCGAGCCATATCGTCGAGAAGATGATCGAGGCGGCGCGGAAAGGAAAAAATCATCGCTACTCGGCTTCGCGCGGGATTACTAAGTTGCGGCATGCGATCGCTGGTTGGTACAAGCGGAATTACAATGTCGATTTGGATCCTGAGACCGAGACCATTGTCACGATCGGTTCCAAAGAAGGATTGGCACACCTGGCGCTGGCCTTGATCGGCCCCGGCGACGTCGTGCTGACGCCGACGCCGACCTATCCCATTCATATGTATAGTTTCATCATTGCGGGCGGAGAAGTCCGTGGGGTTGAGCTGCGCCCGGACAGTGATTTCTTCGACGATTTACAGCGGGTCTATCGCCAGACCTTCCCAAGGCCGAAGATCTTGGTCATCAATTTTCCGCATAACCCTACCACCGCCGTAGTGGATCTCGAATTCTTTAAGAAGATCGTCGCCTTTGCCAAAGAACATAACGTGATTGTCATTCATGACCTGGCCTACGCCGACTTGGTGTTCGATGGATATAAGGCACCGAGCTTTTTACAGATTCCAGGGGCCAAGGATGTCGGTGTCGAGTTCTATACCCTTTCCAAGGCCTACAACATGCCTGGTTGGCGCGTGGGATTTTGTTGCGGCAATCGCGAGGTGGTTGGAGCCCTGGCGAAGATCAAGAGTTATCTCGATTACGGTATTTTTCAGCCACTTCAGATTGCCAGCGTCATTGCCCTCAATGGGCCGCAAGATTGTGTCAAGGAGACGGTGCTCCGTTACCAGAAGCGTCGAGATGTGTTGGTGAGCGGGCTGAGTCGCATCGGGTGGCAGGTGAACAAGCCAGTGGCTACCATGTTTGTCTGGGCCAGAATCCCGTTGCCCTATCGGTCTTCAGGGTCGTTGGAGTTTTCGAAGCTTCTGCTCCGCGAGGCGAAAGTGGCCGTGTCTCCCGGGATCGGGTTCGGTGAAGGCGGGGACGAGTATGTGCGGTTCGGCCTTGTCGAAAATGAACATCGCACGAGGCAAGCCGTGCGAGGCATTCGCAAGGCTCTGAAGCTTGAGGGGTCAGAAGAGTGATCTCGCGTGTGGGCGTCGGCATCATTGGGTTCGGAACGGTCGGAACGGGCGTCGCGAAGATTCTCTTGGAGAATGCTGCTTTAATCAGCCGCCGGGTCGGCGTACCGATCGAGATCGTTCGGATTGTGGACCTCGATGTGACGCGTGACCGAGGTCTTGCCCTTCCGCCCGACCTCCTTACGACCGATGCGAAGCAGATTCTTGCCGATCCGTCGATCGACATCGTTGTGGAGCTGATCGGGGGCTGCGATGTTGCCAAACGCATAATTCTGGAGGCTCTTGCGGCAGGCAAACATGTCGTTACCGCCAATAAGGCCTTGCTCGCGCTACACGGAGAAGAAATATTTTCCGCGGCTTCCCGCGCGGGTGTCGACCTAGGGTTCGAAGCGAGCGTGGGCGGGGGGATTCCCGTCATCCAGGCTTTGAGGGAAGGGCTGGCTGCAAACACTATCCAATCTATTTATGGGATCATCAACGGGACAGCCAATTACATTCTTTCGCGCATGACCCATGAAGGCCAGAGTTTTGAGACGGTACTCGACGAAGCGAAGCAAGCCGGTTATGCCGAAGCGGATCCGACATTCGATGTGGCCGGTATCGATTCGGCGCACAAGCTAGCGATCCTGGTGGCGCTAGCCTATGGGATGCCGGTCAATGTGAAAGAGGTGTATACAGAAGGGATTACCCACATTACGCCGCTCGATATCGCGTATGCCAAAGAGTTCGGTTGTACGATCAAATTGCTGGGCATCGCGAAGCTGGTCGGCAATGAAGTCGAAGCCCGAGTGCATCCCACGATGCTGCCTTCCTCATCTCCGATCGCCCAAGTCGAAGGAGTCTACAACGCGATTCAACTTGTCGGCGATGCCGTGGGTGATGTGGTGTTCTATGGCCGGGGAGCGGGGTCCATGCCGACCGGCAGTGCGGTGGTCGGCGACCTCATCGCCATCGCGCGCAATCTGTTGAAAGGAGCGGTTGGGCGAGTGCCGCCCGCTTCGTTTCAGCAAGACCAGCGTCGTCCGCTTCGGATGCGGACGATGGAAGAAATCAGCTCGCTCTACTACCTCCGGTTCATGGTGTTGGACCGCCCCGGCGTCTTGTCGCAAATCGCAGGGGAGCTGGGCCGGTGCGGCATCAGTATCTCATCCGTCCTCCAACAGGGACGGCGCGAAGGGCAGACGGTTCCGGTCGTGATCAAGACCCATACTGCCATGGAACGCGATGTCCAAACGGCATTGCGAGCGATCAATCGCATGGCCTTCATTTCCGAGCCCACTACCTTGATTCGGGTCGAGGGTAAGGACGAGTAACGCAATGAATCGCTGGCGTGGTGTGATCGAAGAGTATCGGAAGTTTCTGCCGGTGACCGACCGTACACCCGTGGTGACGCTCGGCGAAGGCAACACGCCGCTCATAAGGGCGACGCGGCTGGCCAAGCAGATCGCGCCCGGCATTGATCTCTATCTCAAATTCGAAGGAATGAATCCGACGGGATCCTTCAAGGATCGCGGCATGACGATGGCCATCTCAAAGGCCGTTGAGTCCGGCGTCAAGGCGGTGATCTGTGCCTCCACGGGGAATACCTCTGCCTCCGCTGCAGCCTATGGCGCGCGGGCGGGACTAGCAGTCTATGTGTTGATTCCTGCCGGGAAGATCGCGATGGGTAAGCTGTCACAGGCCATGATGCATCAAGCCACAGTCATCCAGATCGAAGGAAACTTCGACCAGGCGTTGACCATCGTCAAAGAATTGTCGGCGACCTACCACATCGAGTTGGTCAACTCGATCAATCCCTATCGGATCGAGGGGCAGAAGACCGCCGCGATGGAGGTCTGCGATGAACTCGGCGATGCCCCGACTGTTCATGTGCTGCCGGTTGGAAATGCCGGCAACATTACTGCCTATTGGAAGGGGTATCAGGAATACCGTGCAGCCAATCAATCCACGAGACTGCCTCGAATGGTCGGATTTCAGGCGGCCGGCGCCGCGCCCATTGTGCTCGGACACATCGTGGAACATCCGCAGACGGTGGCCTCGGCTATCCGTATCGGCAATCCGGCCAGCTGGGAAGCGGCTTTGAATGCTGTGAAGGAATCCGTGGGAGCGATCGACTCGGTGACGGACGAAGAAATTCTCCAGGCTTATAGGGTAGTGGCAGCGACAGAAGGGGTCTTCTGCGAGCCGGCGTCCGCTGCGTCGGTTGCCGGTGTGATGAAGTTGAGCAAACAGGGCGGGCTTCACGAAGGCGAGACGGTGGTCTGCACCTTGACCGGCCACGGATTGAAAGATGCCGACACAGCCATTAGTGTATCGGCTCAACCAAAAACCGTTAGAGCGACGCGGGAGGATGTCGCTCGTCTTTTAAAGGTGTAGCCACCATGCGAGCAAGGCTTCGATGAAACATGTGATTCTCCATGCCGATGGGATGGCAGACCATCCCCGGAAGGAATTGGGCGGATGGACTCCTCTTCAAGCGGCTTCGACCCCTCACCTGGACCGCCTCGCGCAGAGTGGGGAGCTTGGGCTTTTGGCTGCGGCGCCTGAGAGCGTGCGACAGGGGAGCGGTCTAATGGGAACTGCCATCCTCGGATACGACCCCAAGAAGTACTACCAGGGTCCCGGTCCGCTCGAAGCGGCCAGTCTGGGGGTCGCCATCGGCGAGCATGATGTGGTCTATCGCTGTACGATGGTCACGTTGCGGGCAGACGCTCAGTCCGGAAGTAAAGGCGGATTGAACGAGATCAAGAAGCTCGGACCGCACATGGTGATGGATGATGCGACCGCAGGCCTGATTTCGACGGAAGAGGCCCGCGAATTGATCGAGGCGATCAATGAACAGCTCGGGTCGGGGATGATTCAGTTCTATCCAGGGTTAGGCCATCGTCATCTCATGGTGTGGGTCAACGGGAAGTCGCGAGCGGTCTGTACCGATCCACAGTTATTGGTCGGCCGGCCGATCGCCGATGTATTGCCGACGGGAGACGGATCAGACATTCTCTGGAAACTCATGGACGCCTCGTTTCAGATTCTGCGCGATCATCCCCTCAACGATGAACGTCTGGGGGCAGGTCAGAAGCCGGCCAATTGTCTCTGGCTCTGGGGCCAGGGCCGGGCCATTCTCTGGCCAAGCCTTTCTGAGCGATTGAAGATGTCCGGTGTGGTGATTTCACAGAGCGATGTTCATCGCGGACTCGGCATCATGGCCGGGCTCGAAGCTGTGGATGGCGCGCGATTAACCGGTTCGGATTTTCGTACCCAAGCGGCAGTTGCTCTGGAGGAACTGAAGAAGAAAGATTTTGCTTACGTGCATGTGGAGTTACCGGACGAGGTCATTTACGGATCCGATGTCGCGGCCAAGGTGAAGGGCATCGAAGCGGTCGATCGCGAGCTGGTAGGGCCGCTGCTCGAAGGACTGGCCAAATTGGGCTCCCATCGCATCGTGGCCTTCTGCGATTCGGGCAGCCTGCATCATGGCCAAGCGGAGGAAGGTCCGGGATTCTTCGCCTATCGTGACAGTGCCGCAGCCCCCGCTGCCGGGACCGGACGGAGATTTATCGAGGCTGATGCTAGAGCTTCGACCGTGCCTCCTCGCGATGCGACAAAGTTCGTCGTGCGGCTGTTTGCGAAAGGATCCTGACGGTCGTGGCGCTGATTGTCCAGAAATATGGGGGGACGTCGGTGGGCACGATCGAGAGGATCCACTGCGTGGCCGACCGCGTTGAGAAGGCTCACAAGGATGGCTATCGTGTCGTGGTTGTCCTGTCCGCGATGAGTGGAGAAACAGATCGGTTGCTTCGGTTGGCGCACGAAGTCACGCCGCTGCCGGACGATCGTGAACTCGATATGCTCCTGTCGACTGGAGAGCGGGTGACCATTGCATTGTTGGCGATGGCCTTGCGGGCCAGGGGACTCGATGCCCAATCCTTTACGGGGCGCCAAGTCGGGATCATGACCGACAGTGTTCATACGAAAGCGCGTATTACCCGGGTAAGTGCTGATCGAATCCGTGAGGCTCTGCTCAAGGGGATCATTCCAGTAGTCGCCGGTTTTCAAGGGATCAACGAGCAGTCGGATGTCACGACATTGGGGCGCGGCGGCTCCGATCTCACAGCGGTCGCATTGGCGGCGGCGCTGAAGGCCGATCGGTGCATCATTTTTACCGACGTTGATGGCGTCTATACGTCGGACCCCAACATTGTACCGGCGGCTCGACGAATCGACAAGATCTCTTATGAGGAAATGCTGGAAATGGCCAGTCTGGGTGCCAAAGTGCTGCAGAGCCGCTCCGTCGAATTTGCTGCGAAGTTCAACGTGCCGGTGGAGGTGAACTCCAGCTTCAAAGAAGGAAAGGGGACACTCGTGACGCGTGAAGATGAGGATATGGAAGCGGTCGCAGTGTCGGGAGTTACCGGCGATCGAAATCAGGCCAAGATCACGATTGTGGGCGTGCCGGACAAACCAGGGATTGCATCTAAACTCTTTGGGCCTGTGGCCAAGGCCAACATCAATGTCGACATGATCATCCAGAATATGAGTCAGTCTGGCATGACGGATATTTCCTTCACGATTCCACGGGCGGACATCAAGAAAGCCTTGCCGCTGATTAAGGACGTGGCGAAGGGCATCGACGCCAAATCGGTTGCCGTAACCGAGGCGATCGCGAAGGTCTCGCTGGTCGGCGTAGGGATGCGATCCCATTCAGGAGTCGCTGCCAAGATGTTTGAAGTCTTATCTCAGGAAGGCGTGAATATTCTCATGATCAGCACGTCGGAGATCAAGATCTCCTGTGTCATCGATGAAAAGTATGTTGAACTTGCGATGCGTTCGCTCCATGCTGCGTTCGGGTTGGATCAATCGCCTGCAGGAGTCCGAAGCCCGAAGTAGAGGATTTCGGAAAGGTGAATCTCGACAGGTTCGTCCGGCTCCTGGTATCGTTTTCATTATGGCTCGAAAATCTTCACAGTCGCGATCCTCGCAAGGCAAGTCGGTCGGCTCTGCGTCGCCCGGCGCACTTCCGTCTGCCGCCCGTCCGGCAACGCTGGAGATTTATGACACGACCTTACGGGACGGGGCTCAGGCTGAGGATGTCACCTTTTCAGCCGAAGACAAGGTTCGGGTCGCCCAACAGCTGGATGAGCTGGGCGTACAGTTCATTGAAGGTGGGTGGCCCGGGGCGAATCCCAAAGACATCGAGTTCTTTCGGATGATCAAAACCGTTCCGTTGCAGACGGCGACGGTGGTGGCGTTCGGGTCGACCAGAAAATCGAGCAACGCGGTGCAGAAGGATCCGAATATCCGGGCGTTGCTGGACGCAGAGACCAAGATCATCACGCTCTTCGGAAAAACCTGGTCGCTGCACGTCACCGATGCGCTGGGAATTTCCCTGGTGAAGAATCTAGAACTCATCAGCGACTCCGTGGCCCATCTCCGCTCGAAAAGCCGAAGGGTGTTCTACGATGCGGAGCATTTCTTCGACGGATACAAGACCAATCCAGACTACGCGTTGGAGACCATTCGTCACGCCGTCGCGGCCGGGGCCGAGCGGGTGATTCTCTGCGACACCAACGGCGGATCGATGCCCTGGGAGATCAAAGAGATCTGCGAGGTCGTTCGGCGGGAGTGTGCGGTGCCCTTGGGGATTCACGCCCATAACGATTGCGAAATGGCCGTCGCGAATTCGCTGGTGGCGATCGAAACCGGCGTACTACAAGTACAGGGGACGATTAACGGGATCGGTGAACGGTGCGGCAATGCCAATCTTTGTTCGATTATTCCCAATCTTGAACTGAAGATGAAACGTCCGGCGTTGAAAGACCGTTTGAGCCATCTCAAACGGGTCTCGGGATTTGTGACCGAGATCGCGAACCTCATGCCCAATAAGCACCAGCCTTATGTGGGAGATTCGGCGTTTGCCCACAAGGGAGGAGTCCATATTCATGCGGTGCTCAAGAATCCCGCGACTTATGAACATGTGATTCCGGGGCTGGTCGGCAACCGCCAGCGTATGCTGGTATCGGACGCTGCAGGTCGGAGTGGGTTGCTGGAGAAGGTCGAGGCCTACGGGATCAAACTAGACAAGGGGCATGTCAAGTTGCAGGAGTTGATCGGCATGTTGAAGGAGCGTGAAAGTCAAGGATACCAATTTGAGGCGGCGGAGGGCTCCTTCGAATTGCTCATGCGGAAGGCGATGGGGACGCATAGGCCGGCGTTCCAACTCCTGGGATTTCGGGTGATTGTCGAGAAAAAACAAGACCATGACACCTCGTCGTCCGAAGCTACAGTGATGGTGAAGGTCGGTGAAGTGGTGGAACATGCGGCAGCAGTCGGAGCCGGCCCGGTCAATGCGCTTGACCATGCGCTGCGAAAAGCGTTGGAAAAGTTCTATCCCCAACTCCGAGAAGTCAAACTGCTCGACTACAAAGTGCGAGTTCTGTCGGCCAATCATGGGACGGAGTCCAAGGTCCGAGTATTGATTGAATCAGGCGATCATAAGGATAAATGGGGTACCGTCGGTGTGTCTGAGAACATCATGGAAGCAAGCTGGCAAGCGCTTGCGGACAGCATTGAATACAAGTTACTTGCCAGAGATGAATGAGTGAGAAGTCCGATCCGACATCTTTCCTCTTGACAGGCCTTATAACCTCACGTAACTTATAGCGAAACTGCTAATCGTGCGCGGTGAAGTTCACGGGTGATCATTCGATGAGGATTGCGCAGGTGTCGGAGGGGAAAGCATGAGGAAGGCAGATATCGCGAACGAAATCTACAAGCAGGTCGGTATTTCGAAAAATGAAGCCGCTGATATCGTCGAACTCGTGCTGAATATGTTGAAAGATGTGTTGCGCAAGGGAGAGTCGGTCAAGATTGCCGGATTCGGAAACTTTGTGGTACGAAGCAAAGGGGCGCGGAAGGGCCGGAACCCTCGAACCGGCGAAGAAATAGGCATCACGCCTCGCCGCGTGGTGACGTTTCGTCCCAGTCAAGTGTTTAAGAAATACGTCAATTCATAGCCTCGTTCAATCACCTTAACTCATCCCACCACGAGGACCGGTCATGGGGAAAGAGCCCAGGCTGGGCAGCAAGATCTTTTATAAGATCGGTGAAGTCAGCCAGATTGCCGAGCTACCGGCTTACGTGTTGCGATTCTGGGAATCAGAGTTCCCGTTTCTCAAGCCCAAGAAAAGTCGTGGGAACCAGCGGCTTTATGTCAAGCGAGAAGTCGAGACAGTGCTGGAGATCAAGCGGATGCTCTATGAAGAGGGACATACGCTCGCAGGTGTCAAACGATATTGGGCCAGGCGAGGCCGTGTGGCAAGCCAACGGGTACGCCCCAAAGAACTTGCGCAGAAGCTTCGAGGGAATCTCCAGGCGATTCTCAAAATTATGGAGTCGCATTCCAACTAACGATAGCTCTGCCTTGTCGATTCCGAGCCGGTTGCATTCCAGCTCCCTCCAGAGGACAATGCGGGAGACGGTGGAATTGAATAGAATGTGTCGGGGCGTGGCGCAGCCCGGTAGCGTACTCGCTTGGGGTGCGAGTGGTCGGCCGTTCAAATCGGCTCGCCCCGACCAATACATAGAGTGCTGAGGACTGGGACGAATAGGATAGTCGGGTACTTGGTTCTCAGCACTCAGTAGTGAAACAGAGAGCTGCCGCCGGCAGCTTTTTTTGTTCCTGACGGCCCCATGCGTATTTTGGTCACGAATGATGATGGGATTCACTCGCCTGGGTTGACGGCGCTCGCCAAGGCCTTGTCGAGAGTGGGAGAAGTGTGGGTGGTCGCGCCGGATCGTGAGCGGACTGCGGTGGCGCATGCCGTGACGCTTCATAAACCGCTGCGAGTGCATCAGGTCGGAACACGGATCTACGCGGTGAACGGAACGCCTGTCGATTGTGTGAATCTGGCCGTGCTGAAGATCATGCCGGCACCACCCGATCTCCTCGTGTCAGGAATCAATAAAGGCGTGAATCTTGGCGACGACGTGTTGTATTCCGGGACCGTCTCGGCTGCGATGGAAGGAACGATCCTCGGTGTTCCCTCGATGGCTGTGTCACAGGAGGGGCAGGAACATTTTTATTTCGACGCCGGAGCTCGGTATGCCGTTCGTATCGTTCGCTTGATTCTGAAAGAGGGTTTACCGAATGAAACGCTGGTGAATCTCAATATTCCGAATCGGCCGTTCAGGTCGATCACGGGAGTTCGAGTCACCTGTCTCAGCCGCAGGCGTTTCGACAATCCGATCATCGAAAAAATCGATCCGCATGGCCGGACCTACTATTGGATTGCAGGGACTCGGAAGTCATGGAGCCGAAGCAAGGATGCCGACCATGAGGCGCTTGAGCAAGGGGCGGTTTCGCTCACCCCCATTCACCTCGATACGACGAATCATGGAGTGTTGGATCGATTCAGGAAGTGGGAAACGGTGCGTCGACCGAATGCGCGTCGGGTAGCTGGATCGTCGAAGTTGAAAGGCAAGCAGAGGAGCTAGGTTGTTGTGGGAAGTCTGATCGAAGCGATCATTACAGAGCTCAGCAGGTTTATCGTGTCGATGATCTCTACGTTCGGCTACACCGGCATTTTCCTTACCATGGCTATTGAGAGCGCCTGCATCCCCCTGCCCAGCGAAATCATCATGCCCTTTGCCGGGTATCTTGTGGCGACGGGACAGTTCACCATGCTGGGCGTGACATTGGCCGGCGCCGTTGGGAACGTCGCTGGGTCGGTTGTGGCCTACTACGCTGGTGTGTGGGGTGGCCGGCCTTTCGTCGAGCGGTACGGGCCCTATGTGCTGGTGTCGAGAAAAGACATCGAGATGGCAGATCGATGGTTCGCCAAATATGGTGATGCAGCCGTATTTTTCAGTCGAATGCTTCCGGTCGTCCGGACCTTCATCTCGTTGCCGGCCGGCATCGCCAGAGTGAATATTTATCGATTCATGCTCTACACGTTTCTCGGTGCATTGCCTTGGTGCTATCTGTTGGCCTATATCGGCGTGAAAATGGGAGAGCAGTGGGAGCATCTAAGAGACTATTTCCATCAGTTCGATATTGCGATCGGCGTCTGCCTGGCGCTCGCCCTGGGCTATTTTCTCTGGTCCCATTGGCCGAAGCGCCGCATTTCTCCGGAGTTGTAACTCACCCATGCTCTCGATCTACAACACCCTCACCGGTAAAAAAGAGCCGTTCCAGTCGCTCCAGCCGAAGACCGTCCGTATGTATGTCTGCGGTGTGACGGTCTACGACTACTGCCATATCGGTCATGCTCGCAGTGCCCTTGTGTTCGATGTGATCCGGCGCTATCTGGAATTCAGCGATTATAATGTTGAATTCGTCAAGAACTTCACCGACGTGGATGACAAGATCATTAAGCGGGCGAATGAGCGAGGCGTATCCTGCGACGCGATCACCGCCGAGTATATCGAGGCCTACTACCAGGATATGGGGAAGCTCGGAATCAGACGGGCGACGAATGAGCCGAAAGCGACCGAGCATATGGTCGAAATTGTCGAGTTGATCAGCAGGCTGATTCAGAAGGGCCTCGCCTATGAAGTGGCCGGCGATGTCTATTTCCAGGTCGAGAAGTACGAGGACTATGGCCGCCTCTCGAAGCGCAAGCTTCAGGATTTGGTGGCCGGTGTACGGGTGGCCGTGGATGAACGGAAGCGCCATCCGATGGATTTTGCGCTCTGGAAGAGCAGCAAGCCTGGCGAGCCGTCATGGGAGAGCCCCTGGGGTCCTGGCCGTCCGGGCTGGCACATCGAATGTTCCGCCATGGCGATGCGCCATTTGGGTGAGACCTTCGATATTCACGGTGGGGGGATGGATCTTATTTTCCCTCACCATGAAAATGAAATCGCCCAGTCCTGTGGCGCTACCGGCAAGGAGTTCGCGCGTTACTGGATCCATAACGGTTTCGTGCAGATCAACCAGGAGAAGATGTCCAAGTCCCTGGGCAATTTCTTTACCATAAGAGAGATTTTTGAGAATTCCAAATGGTCGCAGGATGTCACGGGCGAAGTCCTGAGATATTTCCTTCTTTCGACTCATTACCATGGCCCACTGGATTTTTCCGACCAGGCCTTGGAGGAAGCGAAGCAGGCGTTAGAGGGGTTCTACGGATTGTTTAATCGACTCGGTGAATCAGAAAGCAACACAGTGGGCGACAAGGATCTCCCGTCGTCTGTTGATCAAACTCGAGAGTCATTCCGGAAGGCTATGGACAATGATTTTAATACGCCGGTGGCGATTGCCGAACTTCAGAGGCTCCGTAGCGACGTAAACAAGTTGCTTGATGTTGGACTTTCAACGCGAGGGAGGCAGCAGGCGCGCCAGACCTTTCGTATGTTGGGCGGCGTGTTGGGATTGTTCCAGCTGGACTTGTGGGAATATGGAATGAACCTTGGGTCGGGGCAGTACCAAATCTCGGGTGAAGAAATAGATGCGAAGCTTTTTGAACGCAATGAAGCCAGAAAACAGAAGAACTTCAAGAAGGCCGACGAGATTCGTCAGTTCCTCGCCTCCCGCGGCATCGTCATCGAGGACAAGCCCGACGGCACCAGCCGGTGGAAGCGATAGTCAGCCGGAACTGATTTACGGGCTGCATGCCGTGCGCGAAGCCTTGCGTGCCGGTTCGCGTCCGTTGCAGCGGCTCCTCATGCTGCGGACTGATCGGCAATTTGCTGACCTTGTGCAGCTGGCGAAGGCGCAGCGAGTCCCAGTTCACATCGAGCCTCCGTCCGCCTTCGATCGCTTGGCGCCGGGTGGACATCACCAGGGCGTGATCGCCCTCATTGCGGCGAAATCCTACGACACAACGGAGCAGATTCTCGATCGGGCGAAGACGCGAAATGAAAAACCCTTTCTCGTGCTTCTTGACGGGGTCGAAGATCCGCACAACTTAGGAGCGGTCTTGCGGACGGCCGAAGCGGCGGGCGTCCATGGGGTCTTCATCCCGGAGCGTCGTGCAGTCGGCCTGACATCGGTGGTGGCGAAAGTCTCAGCCGGGGCCCTCGATCACATCTCTGTCGGGCGCGTAGGCAATCTGATTCGTCTGATTCAGGATCTTAAAGAGGCAGGCCTGTGGATCTATGGCGTGGACCCACAGGCGGCGAAGCTCCATACCGACATCGATATGACCGGGCCGATCGCGCTGGTGCTTGGAGGAGAAGGGGAAGGCCTTCGCCCTGGGGTGTTGGGGGAGTGTGACGACCGCATCAGGATTCCGATGCAAGGCCGTATACAGTCGCTGAATGTCTCAGCTGCTGCAGCCGTCACGTTGTTCGAAGCGGTTCGCCAGCGTCGCAGGAATGTCGTGCTGCCGCCTAGCGAATCTTGATCGTCCCGTCTTGGATCGCGGTTTTGAGCAGCTGAGCCGTGTTCGACACGCGCATCTTTTTCATCATATTGGCCCGATGTGCCTCGACGGTCTTGACGCTGATCTTGAGTCGTTGACCGATTTCCTTGTTTTTGAACCCGGCCCAAATCAGTTCGAGAATTTCTTTCTCCCGACTGGTGAGCGATTCAGGGCGCTTCTTGCGGGGTGGCGGGGTCAGATCGGCCAGGGAAGGTTTGGTTTTCGTCTTCGTAGTCCGTGCCATTATCATGTTCTCCTTTAACGAATAAAATAGTACGGTATAATTCACCGTGACGGAGATACGCCCAGAACAAACCCTCGCCAAGAAGTCGGCGATTATAAGAACTTTCTCGCTATAAGTAAACTATGGAAAATCGGCTCCAGTGAAGTTACCTAATTTATTTCATTTGGCATGCAAAGCGACTCGGGTGTTCCGAGCCGCAGTCTGCTTCTGAGTCGATTATGCATGAATGGTCTCTCTATCTTGTAGTCGGGATCCTAGGCGCGTTGATCGGCAGTTTTCTCAACGTCTGCATCTTCAGACTGCCCCGAGGTGAATCGATCGTCTGGCCCGGCTCCCATTGTCCCTCGTGCACCCACCCTATCGAGTTCTACGACAATATTCCTCTGTTGAGCTATCTGTGGCTTGGTGGACGCTGCCGGGCTTGCCGCACGCCAATTTCGATACGCTACCCCCTCGTCGAAGTCACCAACGCCCTCGGTTATCTCACCATCTTATGGTACTTCGGTCCAACTTGGACGACTGCTCTCTATGCCCTGTTGTTTTCGGCGTTGGTTGTGGTGACGGGAACAGATCTCACCCATAAGATGATCCCCAATGTCATTACCCTCCCAGGAATGGTGGTCGGACTTCTGGGCGCAGTGACCGTGTTGCCGGTGGGTGTGATCAATTCTGTGGTCGGTCTCACCGTGGGAGGCGGCATCCTCTGGCTCCTGGCTTGGCTGAGCCCCTATCTTTTCGGTAAGGAGGGAATGGGCGGTGGCGACATCAAGTTATTGGCGATGATCGGTGCGTTTCTTGGCTGGAAGCCGGCACTCCTCACCATCATGATCGGCTCGCTCACTGGTTCTATCATCGGCATCAGCTTGATCGCCCTGCATATCACCAAGCGTGACGACTATATCCCCTTTGGCCCCTTCCTTGTGTTGGGAGCGCTCCTCTCCCTATTTTTCGCCCAACCGCTCCTCGACTGGTATCAAGGATTTCTTGGCCCTACCTTCTAGCGTTCTCCCTGTATCTCTTCGAGCAAATCCCTGTATCTAAATAGTGAGGTGCTTTTCTGGTTTTTTTCTGCTTTCTTGGCCAGTTCATAGGCCAGCTCCTCTTCTATGTTTCCTCGTGACAACGCGAAACCGTGTGAACTTGCGGAGTATTCTGCTCCCGCTCCTCACCAATCATTCAGTTCTCTGGCCGTGGACCAGCGTGGGCACGGGTCTTGGAGACCGCGTTCATCATCGTGGGGAGAACTCTTCTGCGAGAGTGGAGCATGCCGAGAGAATCACAACGACAGGAACAAGGCTGGAGCTTGACAGAACTTCTCGTCGTACTGGCGATCATGGGCATCATAGCGGCATTGGCCGTGCCGAGTTATCAGACATTGACAGCAAGAGTGCAGGCGCGGAGCGCCACTGCAGAGATTGCTTCGGAGATCCGGTTCGCCAGGCAACTGGCGATGGCCAGGCGAGAGCGCCTTCGGGTCATATTCGACCGAGAGGGCCGTACGATCACGCTTCGACGTGCAGATGCCGAGGGCATCCTGCACGTCTATCAGTATGGGGACAAGGGGGTGGTCGTCGAGGAGCCAACCGCCGGCTCTGAACTTTTGTTTCATCCCAGTGGTCGGTCGGTGACCCCGACAACCATTCGCGTCCGCGACAGTCAGGGTGGAGAAACCACGTTTACTGTAAACATCACCGGAAGAGTGTCTGTCTCATGAAGCGGGATCGATTATTTTATGCAGAGGGCGGAGCCAGTTTTTCCGAGGTGCTGGTGGCTATGACGCTGACAATGATCGGACTGGTCGGTGCGATGGGGGCGTTTCAGGCGGCAGAGCGAAGTTTTCGAACAGGGGCGTTGGCGACGCGTGCCCAGGCGATGGCGGAATCACGGATTGAAGCGAAGCGATCTGTGAGATGGGATCGTCTCTTGTTGGACGATCTGAATTACGATGGTGTCCCGGACCTTGTCATGCATGACGATGGAGCAGGCGGCGATGTGCTGGCAGGTGATGGGGTGTACTCCGGTAGATTGGACCAGGATGGAGTCCAGTTGACCTGGACGGTGACGCCGAGCCGTTCCGGTTCGCTGTCGGCCTCAGGGCATGTCTTGATTGAAGCTCGTGCAGTCTATGCTGCCGGTGAGGGTCAGCGTGAAGTACGGATCGGCACACTACGGGCCAATCCAGTATTCGTTGGGAGCCGGTAACGTGTCGTCACTCGGAGTAGACAGGATGGGGACAGGACGGCATACAAGAGACACATACCATGGAATAGGGACGGAGGCAGGGACCAGCCTGACTGAGCTGATGTTTGCCATAGCGGCTGGGTTGGTCGTCTTGGGCGCCACGCTTCAGGCCCTGTCCTATTTCCAGCAACAGTTTATGAGGCAACAACGTGAGGTTGCGCAACAACAAGATCTTCGCCTTGGATTAGAAGTTCTTGAGCAGGAATTGCGGCTCGCAGGGTCCGGCTCCCTCACCACGGTGGCTTCAGACTCAGTGGGGTTTTCGGCGAATCTGCACGGCCTCTCGACAACGGTCACGGCAGCGGTGGCGATCGGCCAAACGGCTCTGTTGGTCGAAGATGGGCGAGGGTGGGAGGACCGGAAGACCATTGTGGTCTGTTGGGCCGAGCGATGCGAGACGCTGGCTCTGGCTCGTGATGGACAGCGGCGGCTGCTTACGGTGACGCAGCCGCTGACAGGAGCGATCCCATCCGGAGCTTCTGTCTCCCTCCTAAATCATGTCCGTTACTATAGCCGTCGCGATGATCAGGGTGTTCTGAGGTTGCTGCGGCAGGTTGATGGCGGTGCAAGTGTCTTGGTCGGAAATATCAGGGAAGCACGGTTCTCCTACTGGGATGAAAACGGCCAGGCCGTGACACAGTCGGCGCTCGTCAAACGGGTCGTCGTTGAAGTGATGATACTCGACCGAGGGATTCGTGCGGTTCGAGAAATTAGCTTCCGGACATAGCGGCGGCGCCACCAATAAGCATGGGAGTGAGGATGTGGAGATGGGGAAGCGGCGCGCATCAGAACTCATGAATCTTTGCGACGAGGGGCACGTGCTTCTCGCGTCGCTCATGCTGATCTTTCTGCTTGGGGTCGCCGGCATGACGTCTCTTTATCTGGCCAGTCAGGATGGACCGGGCGTCAGCGCCATGAAAGAGGACAACGTCGCGCAACAGTTGGCCGACGGTGCGGCGGATGTCGTGATGAGTTGGTTTCACGATCCGAGTGTCACCCCGACATCCCTTGCTGGATTGCTCATGAAACGCCAGGGAGATTTCATCAGCGGGCCGTCGTTTTTCGACGCAGCTGGGCGTTCGCAGTTTGTTGGGACCGCTGACCATCCCGACATCCTCCTTGATGCAGCGAACCAGGCGGACAATCAGATGCTCAATGATTCCCCCAGCGGCTTCTCCCGTGCCCTGGGAGGACTTGGCCGAATTCTTAAGTTGAAAGTGTATGGTCCTCTGCAGCCAGGCTTGCTAAGCACAGTTGAGGTTACGGCCACGACGGTTGATCACCGGCCGGTCACAAGAACGGTTCAACTCCAGCTCGGGGCTCTATCGATTCCCGCGGTTCGCTCGGCGGTGCAAATTGTACAGACTCTTGGCGCCATGCAGCCAGGCGGTGAATCTCCCGTCATGGTCCATTGGGGTGATCAACGAGTATTGGGCGATCTTGCGGTGCAGCGAGTCGAGGATCTGGTCCTTAAGAGCAGCGCGGCCCCAGTCACCGGTCAGTCGTATGACCAGATGTTGTATGCGCAAGATCGCTGGGCTGAGTATTGGATTGGAGGGATCGTCTCGGTCATCGCTCCTCCGCCAGGGCAAGGAGCCAATCCTCCGCTTCATGAAAATGTTCACCAGCAACAATATCCGACGCCTGGGGTGAGGCTCGATCAGTGGGACTACGACTCGCTCAAGAAGATCGCGCTGCGTTGGGGGATGTATTATCGACTCGATCGTATGGGGCAGCTCCATCCACAAGGAGCCACGGATTCTGATCAGGGAATCATGCCCGCAGATGCGTTGGAATCTCACACCATCGGAGATCATCGTGGACTGGTCTTCATCGACACAGTCGATGGGCAATTACCGCGTATCGACAATATGGGAACGCTGGTGCTGGATACGGACTATTTTGAAGGTCTGCTGGTCGTTCAGGGTCATGTGGTATGCAGACCTCGCGCAGCAGGGAAATCTGTCCCAGCTCTCAGTCCATCTCAACCGGGGACAGAGTCGCTAGGGGCAAGGGTACCAGTGCAATTGTCTGGCATCCACGTCAACGGTCTGTTGTATGCGGCTGGTGCGATCAGGATGGAACGATCTACTCGCCTGTACGGTGCGATGATGGCAGGACAGAGTGTGACGTCGATCGGAGCTGGTACTGTGATCGAGGTCTGGTACAACGCCGATTTGGCGCAGGGACTGTTTCGAGGGGTTCCGGTTGTGTATCGGGCGCCTGGAACCTGGCTGGCGAAGTACTAGCCGGATGCTGAAAAGGCCTGCCAGCATCGTTCTCGCATCGCTCAGAGGCTCAAGCTGAAGAGAGTTTTTCGGAAGCCGGAAGCACTGGAGGGGATTTTCCGTTCGCCAAGATTCATTGGATGGGCGAACGGCCCACACGAAGTGCGGTTTATACCTCCTCGCCTCTTCGCTCGCTGCGGCCTTGCTGGGCGGTCTTTTTGAGCATCCAGCTGGTGTGCACCTGTTACTCCAAACGTACCGAAAAATGAAGTTTCGGTGTCCCCACAGAGCTTTTCCATAGCCTGCCAGCGGGAAGGCAAGAGCGAAAGGTTTTGTGCATGATGGTTGAGACAGATCTGGTGGCTGGGGGGACTGGAGGGAAGAAGGGCAGCCGCGCGTCGAAACTCTCTCGTTGCACGATCGAGCAGAATGTGCTGGATACGCTGACCTATCGCGGAATCATCAGTCAGGTCGACGTATTGGCGGCGGTCGACGATTCGAAAGACGGCGCATTCGATCTCGAAACAGTGCTCCTCGACCGCTATCGTGTTCCAAAGGACGCTTTAGGGTCTGCCTTGAGCGATTTTTATCAATGTCCCTACCTGCCGTATGACGAACGAACTGTCATCGATGCCGACCTGCTCAAAACGCTCAACCTCGACTATCTCAGGAAGAATCTCTGGCTGCCGATCACGCGTCGAGGCTCACTCATCGACGTGCTCACCAGCGATCCGCACGATCTCGACAAGGGGTGGGATGTGCGGCGCACATTTCCAGGGATGACCATTCGTTATGCCGTAGGTCTTCGTCGGGACATCGAGCAGTTTCTAGATTTGGCCAAGGGCCAGGGAACCAGCGGATCCATCGGATCCATTCTCGGTGAGTTGATCAATGAAATCCATCTTGAGCCTGCCATCGATCCCGTATCTGGTGGGATCGACGAGAACGACTCAGCCATTGTGCGGCTGACCAATCAAGTGATCGCCGAAGCCGACCGTCTTGGCGCATCGGACATTCACATCGAACCATACGCGGATCGTAAAGACGTGGCTGTGCGCCTGCGCATCGACGGTGCTTGCTCGACATTCATGAAGATTCCGGCGGCTTATCGGCGTGCCGTCGTATCACGCATCAAGGTCATGGCCAATCTTGACATCGCGGAACGCCGCAAACCCCAAGACGGCAAGATCCGGTATCGATTGGCGAAGGATCGAGAGATCGAATTGCGTGTCGCGACCCTGCCCACCTCAGGACAGGACGAAGATGTCGTGCTGCGTCTCCTGACGGCCAAGCAACCGATGCCGCTCGACGCGATGGAATTTGCCCCCGCCACTTTGCAGGCTATTCTAGCCATCGCAGAGAAACCACACGGGATCATCTTGTGTGTCGGACCGACTGGGTCCGGCAAAACTACAACCTTGCATGCAATTCTCAAGCACATCAATACCGACGAACGAAAGATTTGGACAGCCGAAGATCCCATTGAAATCACCCAGGACGGTCTCCGCCAAGTGCAGGTCCATCCGAAGATCGGCCTGATCTTCGCGACCGCGATGCGGGCGTTTCTGCGTGCCGACCCCGACGTCATCATGATCGGCGAAATGCGGGACAAAGAAACGGCCGACATCGCCATTGAAGCCTCGCTCACGGGCCACTTGGTGCTCAGCACCCTCCATACGAACAGTGCGGTCGAAACGGTAGTCCGTTTGTTGGATCTCGGGTGCGACTCGTTCAACTTTGCCGATGCCATGTTGGGAGTGCTCGCCCAGCGCCTGTGCAAACGAATCTGCATCCAGTGCAAAGAGGCCTATCATCCGAGCCAACAGGAGTACGACGAATTGGTGCAGGGGTACGGCACGCAGGACTGGTCCACCGTCGGCATCGAGTACACAGCCGATTGGAGTCTGTACCGTGGACGTGGCTGTGAGGCCTGCAATCGAACCGGCTTCAAAGGGCGAGTGCCTCTCCATGAATTGCTGCTTCCCTCGGAACACATGAAACATCTCATCCAGACTCGATCACAAACCGCCCAGATGATGACTCTCGCGACGAAAGAGGGGATGGTCACACTGGTCCAAGACGGCATTCGAAAGGCGCTACAGGGACTCACTACCTATCGCCAAGTCAGAGCTGTGGCAATGAAATAGCTGATCCGTAGTATTTGTTTGAGGCAGCATTTTTCTGTCTCACGGTTCTCTTCTGCTCATGATTTCCTCCATTGAGACGTTCCTTCTTCGACAAAAATTGTCTCCCGTAAGTCCGAAAAACGTTCATGCGAATCAGAATAATCCCTGATACGCTCTTGAATATCAATGGCTTGCATATTGTTTCCCATGTGTTCTTGGCGGCATGTCCCTTGCGTGAGAGTGCCTGGCGCTATAGATCTATCAGGACAAAATAGGACAGCCGAAATGCTTAGGCGGAAAAACGACCAGCACGGTTTCACACTGATCGAGTTGATGATCGTTGTCGCTATCATAGGGATCGCTTCGGCGCTTGCGATCCCAAACTATGTGGAATGGAAAGCCCGGTACGATCTGCGGGAGTCTGTTAACGAGGTTGCCAGTAACTTAAACCTTGCGAGAGTATCAGCGATGAATCGCAACCGCCAAGCGACGGTCACAATTCAAGTGTTGGGCAGCGGACTCATCGGCGTCGACGCCATTGCCGGAGGAACTCCAATATTTAGCACTCAGACGCTGAACGCAAGTGTGACAGGATTGCCAAGTGGCCCGACGAACGTGGTGTTTTCGTCAATGGGCTTGAGCAAAGCCGCCGCGAATCAAGTCATTCCGATCGTGAATGCGAGGGGCTTAGTCTACTCCGTGTCGGTAATGCCATCAGGGAAGGTGACATGGTGCGCAAACTCCACATGTCCATAAATACGCGACTGCTCCGTATGACGACTCGGGTCTCGTGGCGTAGGCACGATGGGTTTACGCTCATCGAGAGTATGGTCGCTGCCGTGATATTGACAATCGGTCTCCTGGCTTTAACGGGCATGCAATCATTTTCATTAAGAAAGAACGTTGATGCCAATAACCAGACGCGGGTGACGAATCTGGCGGCAGATATTATCGAACGCATTCAATTTAATCGTCGTAAGGCGGCAAATTATCACGGAATCAATGTGAGCGCGGGTACGACGACGTGCCCGACTGTCGCAGCCGACTTGATGGCGAACGGAGACTGTACCCAATGGCGCACGTTGCTGCTGAGTTCCAACCTTCAAAACATCGCAGGGACCGTCACCCTGAGCCCGGTTCCTCCGGCTACGGACCCCCTCGGATTGAACCGCAGTACCGTGACGGTCCTGGTGACATGGAATGAGGCGGGCGTTGGAGAAGTAGCAGCAGCGACGAAGACGATACGCTTGGACACAGTGGTCGCGCCTGAATAGTACTAGCAAGGAGAGGTGCACGGTGGATCATGTAAAGGGTGTGCGGGTGCTGTGTGAACGGGGGTTCACGCTCGTTGAGCTGATGATCGCACTCGTGATCTCGTCGGTCATTGTTGCGGCTGGGTATACCATACTGACTACGACCAAGTCCGAAAAACGTTCATGCGAGTCAGAATAACCCCTGATACGCTCTTGAATATCAATGGCTTGCAAATGATTTCCCATGTGTTCTTGGCGGCATGTCCCTTGCGTGAGAGTGCCTGGCGCTATAGATCTATCAGGACAAAATAGGACAGCCGAAATGCTTTGGCGGAAGAACGACCAGCACGGTTTCACACTGATCGAGTTAATGATTGTCGTGGCGATCATCGGGATTGCCTCGGCGCTTGCGATCCCAAACTATGTGGAATGGAAAGCCCAGCATGATCTGCGGGCGGCCGTGAGCGAGTTTGCAGGCAATTTAAACCTCGCGCGAGTCGTGGCAATGAATCGCAACCGCCAAGCGACAGTCACAATTCAAGTGGGGGGCACTGGACTCATTAACGTCGACGGAACTGCTGGCGGGACTCCAATATTTAGCACTCAGACTCTGAGCAGTAGTGTGACGGGATTGCCAGGTGGCACGGCAAACGTGTTGTTTTCATCAATGGGGTTGAGCGCAGCGGCTGCGAATCAAGTCATTCAGCTCGTAAATACGAGAGGATTAGTCTACTCCGTGTTGGTGATGCCATCAGGGAAGGTGACATGGTGCGCACAGTCCACATGTCCATAAAAGCGCGACTTCTCCGCATGACGACTCGTGTCTTGCGGAGCAGGCACAATGGGTTCACGCTCATCGAGAGCATGATCGCGGCTGTGATACTGACGATCGGTCTCCTGGCTTTAACGGGCATGCAATCGTTCTCTTTGAGAAAGAACGTCGATGCCAACAACCAAACGCGCGTGACGAATCTAGCGGCGGATATGCTCGAACGCATTCAATTTAATCGTCGTAAGGCGGCAAATTATCACGGCATCAATGTGAGCTCGAGTACGACGACCTGTCCGACCGTCGCAACCGACGTGATGGCAAACGGAGATTGCACCCAATGGCGTACGTTGCTGCTGAGCTCCAACCTGCAAAATATCGTAGGGACCGTCACGTTGAACCCGGTTCCTCCGGCCACGGATCCCCTCGGGTTGAACCGCAGGACCGTGACAGTCCTAGTGACATGGAATGAGGTAGCCAGCGGAGAGGTAACGGCAGCGTCGAAGACGATGCGTTTAGACACAGTGATCGCGCCTGATTAGTTATGGAGAGGTGCACAGTGGATCATGTGAAAGATGTGCGGGTGCTGTGCGAACGAGGATTCACGCTGGTTGAGTTGATGATCTCAATCGTGATTTCGTCAGTCATCGTTGCGGCCGGATACACCATACTGACCACAACACACAAGGCCACGATCTCGAATGAGCGAGCGGTCGGAACACAGCAAAACATTCGGGTGGCCATGGAGTTGATTGCCAGAGACATCAAACAAGCTGGATTTGGCATGCCGTTGGCTCCCAATACCCCTGTGGGTGGAACCGCCGGCAATTGTGCGACGGGCGCAGACGGCCGCGGCGATCAGGCCGGTCGATAACAATTCCGCCATTCCGTTAACCGCCGTCAACGATACGGGCGCCGATACCATTTCGCTCGTCGTTCCGCGAACGAATCCGAGTTGGGTTCTACCGCTGCGGCTCCAGCGGGGGGGGCAGGATCATTTACCACCATCACCTTGACGAGCACGGCGGTCAACGAGATGGTGGCCGAAGGCATGCAGAACGGCTCCGGTGCCTACGTCTCGCTGGGAGGAGTGGTCACTGTGCCCGTGACATCGAGCAGCGGAGCGACGATTACGCTCGGGACTCCCACCTATGCTCCACTAAACTTCCCGGTTGGAACACAGGTCTATCTCCTACAGTGCGTCACCTATCAAGTGCAAACCGGGGCAGCCAACTGTGGCTCTGCCGGTCCCTGTCTGACGCGAACGGTGGATAGCGGGACGGCTCCGACCGTCACCACTTCCCTCGTGGACGGAGTTGAAGACCTGCAAATTGCCTATGCGTGCGACGGGTGTAACACCACGATCAATGGGGGCGTTCCCAACAGCGTGATCGATGACTTTAACGCCAACAATACGTTCGACGTAGCCGACTTCCAAACCAATAGGGTCTGGGCGTTCGGGACGTTTGATCCGGCGACGATTCGACTCGTACAGATCAACATCGTCGCGCGCCAAACAGTCGATCGATCAAGGTACGGGGGAAGGGATTCAAGCAGGGAGCCTTGAGCACGCCGCTTCAGGTCAGCGACCATTTGCCTTCGAACGACGCAGGATATGCTGCGGCAACCTATCAATCATTCCGCCGTCGCTTCCTGACACGGACTGTTGATACAAGGAATATGCAGTGAATATGCGCAAGGAGATGCGAATGAGAACGAGTATCGACGAATGATGCGGCAGGATCTCGTCGTGCCCCATACGGGGCGAAGAGGGCATTGCGCTCGTCACGACCTTGGTGATTTTGCTCATCATGACCGTCTTGGGGGTAGGGGCCGTGGCCGTCACGGCGTTGGAAAATCGGATCGCCGGGTTCCAGCGAACCGGCGAATCTGCGACCAGTGCGGCGGAATCATGTGTGGGAACGTCGGTGAACATTATTCAGCAGACATTGGCGACGAGCAATCTCACCGTGCCGGTAGCATTCGTTTCGGCGACCGGTCCGGTTCTCACCTCAGCCGAAGTGGCGGCGAATCCCTCTCTGTCTATGGAAATCTCGGGGGGTTCGGACAACGATACGGATCTGGTGACGGGAGCGGGCGCAGCGGGACCTGACTACAGTCTGCAAATCAATGGGTACACCGTCCTGGGCGATATCGATCGCCTCTATCTGATGGGGAAAGCCGGATCCGGGATGCAATTTGCGGCGGGGTACGAGGGAGCCGGTAGCGGCACGGCGGGCGGTGGAGCCGATATTGTGTATCGAATCGATTGCCGGGCGACGTTGACGGCCGTCGGAACCGAAAGTCGTGTGGTGGCCATCTACGCCTGTACCTTGAATGGCCAATGTCAGAAGAAAATCTGAGAGGCAGACGAGGGTGTTCAGTGCACTGTCACAACGTCGACGCAAGTCGATGGTCGAGAAGGAGGGGTAGCAGGATGAAACGCTTTACCATTGCTCTCCTGGTCGCGATTGTCGGGACCGTGGGCCATCACCAGGCCATGGCGCAGACGATGAATAACTATACGGCCTATCCTCCCTTTATCAACAAGTCCGTTCCTCCGGCCGTCATGCTCATGATGACCAAAGACCACCGGCTGTTCTTCAAAGGCTACAACGACATCGTCGATCTGGACAACGGCAAACCGGGCGGCGATGCGGCGGTTGACACGACGTACAAGGACAACATCGACTACGTCGGCTACTTCGATCCGAAGAAGTGTTACGACTATGCTTCCTCGGGAGGAGCCGGATTTCTCGACACGGGACGGTTCAATCCCGGCGCCGCCGGGACGGGGGCCTACGGGCACGTATTGCGCGGGCAATTGGAGCGGTAACTTCATGAACTGGGCCACGATGGCCCGGATCGACATCATCCGCAAGATCCTCTACGGTGGGAAGCGCATTGTGGACAATGCCGGCAGCTCCACCGTGCCGTTGAGCGGGAACAACGGGCTGACTGTCTTGGGGCGCACGATCACTCCGCGCGATTCCCATTCCTGGGCGAAGGTCTATGCGGCGGCCGACGTCGCCTCGTTCGTGCCGACGGCATTTACCAGCGGCAACGCAATCACCATTTGCAATACCAACAGCGCGGCCACGGAAACCGTCGGCTACATGATGGTGCTGGCCGGCAATTTCCCTGATGCGGACAGTACTGAGGGTAAGCAATGTTACAAGACGAGCGAAAGTTCAGCCACAACATTCGATGCGGCCATAACAGGTGGAACAGTTGACGCTACCCCTCTCAAAGCGATCTATCGTGTGGCCGTCAAGGTCTGCGACTGGACCGTCGGCCTGGAATCCAATTGCGATACCTACTACGACGATAATACCGCCCCGACGAATACCTACACCTACAAGCCCCAGGGGTTGCTCCAGCGCATGGCGATCAATGCGAATGGGAGCGCCGGCACGAATGACGACACGATCACGATGCGGTTCGGTCTGATCTCCGGCAGTTATGATAAAAACTTCAGCGGCGGCGTGTTGCGCAGCAAGGCGACCGATCTCTACGGCCAGGAGATTAATCAGCGGACCGGGCAGATTCGCTCTACATCTAAAGTCATCAAAACCATCGATATGTTCAGAGTCGTCGGATACAGTTATCCCACAACCTATGCTAGCGGTGGCAGCTACAGTGCTGGTGGTAATGACGGCACGTGCACCCCGAGCGGGGGTGTCCCTGCCGAAGGGACTTGCCGCAGTTGGGGTGAGCCCTTCGCCGAGATGTTCTACGAAGCGGTCCGGTATTTCCGCGGCTTGGCCGCGACCGGCAATGCCACCACGCAGTTTTATTCGGCGAGCCCCGACAATGGCTATTACGAGTTGGGCCATGGGGGTCGGGGCCGATGGCACGTTCGCGTCGACTACGTTTCCCATCGAAGCCAGCGGCAGCTATGGCGATCCCTACATCACCGCGCCGCTGCTTTGTGAGTATTGTGCCAAGCCCTTCGTCTTGATGTTCGGAGATGCCTTCCCCTCGCACGATTCCGACCAGCTGCCGGGAGCCCAGGCCTGGACCTCGGCTCCCACCCAGGTCAACCCTACGACGAACGATACGGGCATCTCCATGGCGACGCTTTTGAGCAATGCTCAGATGGATACGTTGGATCCGATCACCTCCGTGGTCATCGGGGAGGTCAATGGAGGCACAGCCAACAGCATCTGTTCCGCCAAGGCGACGACATCCTTTTTCGATATTCGGGGTCTCTGTCCCGAAGAACCGAACAAGTACGGGTCCTACTATCTGCCGATGCTGGCCCATTATGCTAAGACTACGGACCTACGCGGGGCCTTGGGAAACGACACGACCAATATAGTCAAGCAGAACATTACGACCTATGCCGTCGTGGCCAGCGCCCCCGTGCCGATTTTGGAGTTCACAGTGGGCGGCAATAAAGTTCAACTCTCGTCGGCCTTTCACAGTGGGTGCCCGGAGAGGACCGGACTTGCGCCTGGCAGCGATCCAAAGAAGTATTTGGGATGTCAGGCATGGGGCGGTAACAGTACTAATACCACTCCCCTATCGCTCAATGGCACCGGCCTTGGAGCTTGGGGTACGAATGGCCCTGTGGGTCCTATACCCCCAACGACTTCTGCACACATCGGCGGCAATAAAGGCCAGCTCGTGGCCTTCGAGATCTGTACGAACGATCCAGATTGGGCTCTAGAATCGGGAGCGCCGAATAACTACACTTCCTGCTATGAAATCCATGTGGGACGATTCGACCTACGGTGGTGATAACGACCTCGACCTTCGCTATCGGCTCTATGTGAAGACTGGGCTCACCACCATCACGGTGAAAACGAAGCCCATCTATGCCAGTTCGGGGAACGGCAACTGGGCTGGGTTCTACATCAACGGAGTGAGCGCGGCTGGACATACTGCGACCAGTTTCGGTCCACAAACTCGGAATAACATCCTCACTGGATCTGGAGAGTACTACGATATTCGGTGCGGAGATAATACCCCAATGGCTGATGGTACTGGATATCCAAGTGCTGGCTCCGGTACAGAATGCCAAGCGTACAATCCGAATGGCACCTGGACATCCTCTCCCAGCGCTCCCTATACGAATCGTGGGTGGAACGGACCTTCACCGTCACCGGTTCGAATGCCGGTCTCTTGAAAGATCCCCTCTGGTATGCCAGCAAGTATGGAGGATTCAAAGACAGCGATAAGGTGTCAACGACCGGCTATAACCTGCCGGACAAGACCGCCGAATGGGATGTGAACGGCGACGGTTTACCCGATACCTATTTCTATGCGCAGAACCCGCTGGAGTTGGAAGGGAAACTCGCGGCTGCCTTCGCGGCGATTCTGAACCAGACTTCGTCGGGAACTGCGGCCTCCGTGTTGTCGTCGTCCACCTACGGGCGAAGGCGCGATCTATCAATCGTATTTCTATCCGACCCAGTTCGAAGCAGAGAGGGAAATCAAGTATGCGGGCTACGTGCAGAGCCTCTTTGTCGATACGTACGGGAACTTCAGAGAGGATACGGTCAAGGACAATCGACTGGTTCTGACAGAGGATCGTATCGTCGTCACGCGATATGATGCGCTGAATGACAAGCTCGCCATTGATATATACATCGATGCCAACGGGGACGGGAAAGCCGACCCGACACGCGACACGAATACGCGATGGTATCCTCGACACGGCTTTTTGCGACGATTCCCCCAATCAGTGCGACATGATCCTGGCCGATATCAACCCGATCTGGGAAGGTGGACGAAATCTTGCGCTGATGAGTCCAAGCAGCCGAAAGATTCTCACGTGGGTGGATCTCGACAACAATAAGCTGGTTAAGAACATAGCTGCACCGACTGGTGCTGCGACGGAGGAGTATATTTCATTCGACAGCACCAATGTGAGTAAGCTCACGGGCTATCTCAATCTGAGTGGCGCGCCGGCAGCCTATACGGCCGCGAACATCATTGATTTCATCCGCGGCACGCAAGTGACCGGGCTCCGTGACCGTACGTTGACCGTCAAGGACATCTCCGGCACACCAGTTTCTGCCGTGTGGAAGCTCGGAGATTCGGTCTATTCAACACCCGTCGTCGTCGGGGCACCGAGGGAACGGTTTGACCTCCTGTACGGGGATTCCTCATACACACCGTTTTACAGCCAATACAAAAATAGGCGGCAGGTAGCCTATCTCGGAGCCAACGATGGGATGATGCATGCCATCAACGTCGGTGTCTACAACCCAGGAGACGACACGACAACTCCCGCGAAGATCGAGCACGGGTGGTACTCCAATACAGCCACCGCGGATGGGCGTGGCGTGAACATCGGAGATGAACTCTGGGGCTTTATTCCGCAGGAATTGCTCCCTCATCTTCGATGGCTGGCCGATCCTGCCTACACGCATGTCTACTACGTCGATTTGAAGCCCAAAGTCACCGATGTGCGCATTTTCCCGAACGATGCAGATCATCCTGGGGGATGGGGCACGATTCTCATCGGCGGATTTCGCATGGGCGGGAGCTGTAGCAACTGTACCACGCAAGGAACGCCTATGACTTTCGCGGATAATTTTGATGGCATCGCCGGGGTTGATGCGGCGCGAACCTTCTTGAGTTCTTATTTTGTGCTGGATGTCACCAACCCGGACAAGGTGCCGACATTGCTCTGGAGCTTTTCGGATCCGAATCTCGGATTTACCACGAGCTATCCGGCAGTCGCCCGTGTCAGTCCATTGACTGACGCCAAGATCGCTAACACCAACGCAAAATGGTTCATGATCGTGGGGTCCGGCCCCACGAGTTATGATGCGGGGGTTGGACAGACGGCCAAAATATTCGCGGTCAACATCAACGACCGCATGACCTCGACCGCCGCAGGCGTGGTCACTAAGTTCGATGCCTCGGGAGGAGGAGCCACTCCTCCGAACTCCTTTGTCGGCGATTTGGTCGCGTTCGACCGAGACCTCGATTACCGAACCGATGTCATATACGGAGGGAAAGCCATCAGTGCGGCACCGTGGGAAGGGAAACTCATCCGTCTCACGACCGGATGCTGGAAAACTTCTTCGCCGGTCTGTAACACGAGCCCGAGTTTGTGGGGTGTTCCTTCGGGCACGGCCGGCGTTCAAGCGCCCTCTGAAATCCTGTATCAATTTAAAGATGGAGGGGGGACGACCCGTACGTTGGGACCGGTTCCTGCTGCTGTCGGCGTGGCAATCGACCAGACAGGTAATACCTGGGTCTTTGCAGGAAGCGGCCGATACTATACTCAAACCAGTGGGACAGGAGATAAGATCGATACCTCAACCCAATATGTGCTGGGCATCAAAGACTCTGTCTTGCAAGGCTCCGGTGGGTGTGTCGGCGGCGATGTCACGATAACCGGCTGTCGTCTGGATTCCACGCTCAGCAACGAGCTGATCGATATGTCGACGGCGACCATCTGCCAATTGGGGATCTGGAACCTGTACCGGCACGGGCGTAAATCAGCAAGTGACGAGCGTTCCGGCAATGGCGGCGGCGGAACCTATGCGTCGCTCATGTCGCTTGTCCAAAGCAAAAAAGGTTGGTTTGCTAAATTAACGGTTCCGGCTAGTGGGCCCAGTGAACGGTCCGTGGCCAACCCAGTTGTGCTGGGAGGGATTGTGTTCTTCCCGACCTTCACTCCGAGCGGCGACGTCCTGCGTTGCGGCAGGAGCCGAGCAATCTTTATGCATCTGTACTATGTCACCGGCGGCGCCTATTCGTCACCCATCGTGGGGATGACGGGTCAGAATATCAACACTAAGACCAGCCTTGGCGAAGGGTTGGCGACGACTGTGGCGATCCACCTGGGAGCTCAGGGTGATGGCACGACTGGAGGCGGCAGCCAAACGGCGTGAAAGCCTGTTCGCAGTCCAGCACCGGAGCCATCAACTGCGTGAATACCGGCACGGCTTCGGCCGTCGCAAGTCGATTTCCTCTCATGGATCAATCAGCGGGATTGATCCGGGAAAAATAGACCTCTGCGCGTCACCCGTTCGGTGGTGCGCAGAGATTGTGGAGCCTCATGTCGAAGGATCTTGTGCAGGCCATACAGGTCTCTATCTCCATCGGGGTCATATCTCTTGCCGCCTTGGGACTGATGGGATGCAACTTCGATTCGTCCCAGACGGACGCGACGGGATCTGGCACCGCTGGGCCGAACCATCCCCCGGTCATCCGCTCGGTAACCCTTGCCCCCATTCCTATCGTTCGCGAAGGGGTGGTGACGGCGACGGTCGATGCCGAAGACTTGGACAGAGATGCCCTGACATTCACATTCAAGTGGATCGTCAACGACGAGCTGAGGCCCGAAGAGGTTTCTTCCACGTTTCATCCCGACCGTCTGAGCCGTGGGGATCGCGTGGCCGTCGAAGTGATTCCTCACGATGGGAAGGTCTCGGGCCCGCCTGTTCGTAGCGGGTCGGTTGTTGTCGGCAATACGCCGCCGGCCATCCGTGCCCTGACCATTCAGCCTAGCGGCGCCAAGGTTGGGGATCGACTCGTCGCGACAGTGGATGGCAGCGATATGGATGGAGACGACGTCCGCTATACGTACCGGTGGTCCCACAATAACCGATTGGTCGTGGAGGGCGAACAAGGAACGCTGGATACAACTGGTTTCTCGCGGGGTGATGCCATTGCCGTTTCCGCAACGCCCCATGACCGTGACAGTCATGGCAAGGAACAGCTGTCGGAGCTGCTGACGTTGGCGAATAGTCCTCCAAAATTCACCTCATCCGCTCAGGGCGTCCTGGCGCAGGGACAGTTCGGCTACGTCGCATCGGCGATGGATCCCGAGAATGATCCAATGACCTTCGCGCTCGAATCGGCACCACCCGGCATGACAATCGATGAAAAAACTGGACGGATTCAATGGGAAGTTCCTGCCGCCTCAGCGAGAGGCTATAGGGTAAAAGTCTTGGTCAAGGATGACCATCAAGGATGGGCCTCGCAGGAATTCAACGTGGCTCTCGATAATCCCGTAACTGCCAAGCGCGAAGGGCCCTGACGACGCGCCACGCACTGATTCGATCTTCTGCTTGTCACACCTTTCCTCGGTTTGTTACAATCATCCCACTATCGCTGCAGGGAGGGAGCACGCCTTAGCGCTTGTGCGTAAACTTAAACTCAGAGAAGGCACCAACACCTCCGTCCTGTTCGGTCACCACGACCGGCACCTCAAGCTGATCGAAGAAGACCTCGGTGTGCGCCTCTCGGCCCGCGGCGAAGAACTCACTCTCGACGGTACGGCAGACGCCACTCGCTATGCAGAACGTGTCCTCACGGAACTCGCCACCCTTGCCAACGACGGGATGGTGCTCCAGCCGGACGACATCACTCACGCCTTGAGCGCGCTCCGTCAGAGTCCCGAGACTCCGATTAAAGAACTCCTCGCCAATGCGGCGACTATCGTCACCAAGAAACGATTCGTCGCGCCGAAGACGCCGACGCAAAAATCCTATATCGAAGCCATCGAGACGCACGACATCGTGATCGGCATCGGTCCCGCCGGCACCGGCAAGACTTATTTGGCAATGGCCATGGCGGTTAGTGCCCTCATGAAGAAAGAAGTGAGCCGCATCATTCTGGCGCGGCCGGCTGTTGAGGCGGGTGAAAAGCTGGGGTTCCTACCGGGCGATATGTATGCCAAAGTTAATCCCTATCTCCGCCCTCTGTACGATGCGCTGTTCGACATGATGGATATGGAACGGGCTGCTCGCGCGATCGAGCGGGGCGACATCGAAATTGCGCCGCTCGGCTTTATGCGAGGCCGCACATTGAACGATTCGTTCGTGATTCTCGATGAAGCGCAGAACGCCACGGCGGAACAAATGAAGATGTTTCTCACGCGGCTTGGTTTCCACTCCAAAGTGGTTGTCACCGGCGATATCACACAGGTGGACTTGCCGCCTGAACGGGTCTCCGGCCTGATCGAGGTGCGGGAGATTCTGCGCGACGTCGAGGGCATTGAATTCGTCTATTTCGACGAGCGAGATGTGGTCCGTCACAAGCTGGTGCAGGACATCATCAAAGCGTACGATCAACATCAAAACCCCGCTCAGTCTTCCGGTCCCTCTTCCGGCGCGGCAGGACGCCGACCATCGCCGGCGCCGCATAATAAGCAACCGAAGCCTGCCACCCCTCCTTCACCGCTCACGGATTCCTGGGGCCAGTCTCATTGATGCCGGTTCATATGCAGAGTCAGGTCCGACGTATCACGTTTGACCAGGCGCGCATGGAACGGTCGGCACGGGCGATTCTTGCCGATGTCGGGGAAACGTCGGCGGATCTGGGTATCCTGTTCGTGGGCGATCAGCGGATGAGGAGCCTCAATCGTCGGTATCGGGGCAAGGATCGCACGACCGACGTGCTGGCCTTTGCCATGCGGGAAGCTTGTGCACCTCATGCCTTTCGACAGGCTCAGGGCAGGCCCTTATCCCTCACGCCGGATATACTGGGGGATGTGGTAATTTCGGTGCCCACAGCATGGCGCCAGGCGATAGAGGCCGGGCGATCCTTGGATGAGGAGCTTGCCTGGTTGTTGATCCACGGCATTTTGCATCTCTGCGGCTACGATCACGAGCGGAGCGAGAAAGAAGCGCGCCGGATGCATCGTCGCGAACGGATGATTCAGCGGTCGATCGCGCGAGTTCCGAAACGAGCGAATCGAACACGTCAGGGTTCGACAGGCGCACCGTCCCGAGCCAAGTCGAGTGACGCATCGCACATTACGCATCACGGGTAGATCTATGGGATGGATGCAGCGACTGAGTGACGGGCTCACCAAAACGCGCAACGTCGTTCGTGGATCCTTGGATCGGCTGCTTGGCCGTGCGGCGGATCCTGCCCTCTTGGAGGAATTCGAAGCGGCCCTCATTGCTTCCGATCTCGGCACCCGCGTCGTGGATCGCGTGATGGAGCGCCTTAAGAAACAGCTTCAAGGGACCGATGCCTCACAGTCAGGTCGGGTGCAAACGGTATTACGGGACACCCTGCTCGATGCGTTGACACCTGTGCAAGGGCTGTCGTTGGAGCCACTGATCGCGAAAGGCCCCAAGCCTTTCGTCATCCTGGCTGTAGGGGTGAACGGTGTGGGTAAGACGACCACGATTGCCAAGATTGCGCAACGGCTCGTGCAGGCAGGGACAGTGCCATTGCTGGTAGCTTGCGATACTTTTAGAGCAGCGGCGATCGATCAATTGCAAGTCTGGGCCGACCGAGTCGGTGTTGATATGATTCGTCACCGCCATGGAGCCGATCCAGCCGCCGTCGCGTTCGATGGGATTGCCGCCGCGAAAGCGCGGCATGTGGACGTAGTTTTGATTGATACAGCCGGCCGGCTGCACACGAAATCGAATCTCATGGACGAACTCCGCAAGATCACGCGCGTCATTGGGCAGGAATGCCCCGGCGCACCGCACGAAGTGCTCCTCGTGCTGGACGCCACGGTCGGGCAGAACGCGCTGTCCCAAGCCCGTCAATTCCATCAAGCGGTCGGTGTCACCGGCTTGGTCTTGACGAAGCTCGACGGCACCGCTCGCGGAGGGATCGTCGTCGCGATTGCCGAGGAACTCAAGTTGCCCGTGAGGCTGATCGGAGTCGGGGAGTCGGTCGAGGATCTGCAGGATTTTCAGAGCGACGCATTCGTGGACGCGCTCCTCGGGACGACAGCCTCGGCCTCTGCATAGTCTCCAGTGAGATCCCGTCATTTTCTTCTCCGCCCGCATCGCCTGTGCTAGGCTGAGACTCCTAATGAACCAGCATTCTGCCAGTGCGCGCAGCGCAGGCCTGTCCATGAGGTTAAGATATGATCAAGATTCTGGTTATCGACGACGATCGTATGAATTGCGAACTGATCCAGTCCGTCTTTACCCGACATGGGTATCAGGTGTTGTCGGCGACGAGCGGGGTCGAAGGCCTGACCCTCTTCCGCCAGCAGGCTCCGCGAATCACCATTCTCGATCTTCGCATGCCTGAAATGGATGGACTGACCGTCCTCAAAGAAATCCGTGCGTACGACCCACATGCGCCGGTGATCATTCTGGGCGGCGGGGCAACCGAGGGACAGGAAAATCAAGCGCGGGGATTACGCGTGACCGATTTTATCCGAAAGGGCCTGTCGCTCGATGTGCTGGTCGAATGCGTCAACCGGGTGGTGCAGCTTCCGGCTAAATCCGTTCCCGCTCTGTCGGTGGCGGGTAGCGCAGCCGTGGCCGATACGGGGGAAACGATCCTCGTCGTCGATGATGAGCCGTTGGTTCGCGACCTGCTCGTTCAGTTTCTCAGCCTCCGTGGCTATCGGGCACTTGGTGTGAAAGACGGCCCCGAGGCTCTCTCGATGGTGGAGCAATCTCCGCCTGACTTGATCCTTCTCGACCTGTTTATGCCAGGCATGGAGGGAGTCGAGGTGCTCAGGCAACTCCGCCAACGCGAATACGCCGGCGGGGTCATCATCATCACCGGGAGTCACGACGAAGAACGCCTCGATGAAGCCTGGGCCGTGGGGCCGCAAGAAGTCATCGTGAAGCCGATCGACTTGGAGCAATTGCTGATATCCATCCAGCTTGTGCTCGTCTGTCGCGAATGCTAAAACTCTTCCGATGCCGATCGGAAGCAGGATTGTCACGTTTCCCTGTCTATTTCTCCTCGCGCTCCTCAGCCACGGGGCTTTCGGTATTGCCTGTGCAGCCGACCCAGTCCTGCCGCGAGTCGTCATTCGGCATCACGAGTTATTCGTCCAGATCGTCCCTGAACAACATGCGCTCATTGCAAAGGACCGGCTGACTCTTGAGGTGCCGCAGCAGAAGCCTCCAATTCGTTTCTCACTCGCCTCCACGCTTCAGATAGACCACATTGTACTTGTGCAAAAATCTGCCGGGACGGAATCCCTGATTCACGATGTGCCGTTTGAACTCGAGCGTGGTCCCACGCCGGAGTCAGCGCAACAAATCATGATTTCCCCGCAGGTTGCGGCAGCAGGATTGGTGACGCTGGATGTGCACTATCATGGCGTCATCAACGATCCGCCGCGAGATCCGCGCCACCTTCGATTTGTGACGCCTAGCGAGACCGCCGGACATATCGGGCCGGAAGGCGTCTATATAAGCAGCGAAAGTTCCTGGTATCCCGATGTTCCGGAATCGCTCAGCACCTATGCGCTGTTGGTCGCCGTGCCGGCGGGGTGGACCGTCGTGACTCAAGGGAGGGCTGGCGAGTCGCGCACTTGTCCCGATGGGCTCTGTCACAACGATAACATGGTGGTGACGGAATGGGCCGTGACGCAGCCGAGCGAGGCCCTCACGCTCGTGGCGAATACATTTGTCTCTTCGTTTCGAGACTGGACGGCCAAAACCGGTCAGAGGATTTGGCTCTCGACCTATTTCTTCCCTGACGATGCGCATCTGGCCGAGGAATATCTCGATGCCACTGCGCGCTATCTGGACGCCTATATTCCCCTGCTAGGCCCCTATCCGTTCGAAAAGTTCGCCGTGGTGGAGAATTTCTTTGCCAGTGGGCTCGGCATGCCCTCGTTTACCCTGTTGGGGAGCGGCATCATTAAACGGCATTATGTGCAGCCCTACGCACTTGGCCACGAGATTGTGCATTCGTGGATCGGCAATGATGTCTTCAATCGCGCCGAGCGCGGGAATTGGGTGGAAGGTCTGACGACGTACCTGGCCAATTATTACTGGCACGAACTGATGGGAGATCGTGCGCAAGCACAGGAGCAGCGGCGCCTGATGGTGCAGAGCTACAACCTCCATGTGCCCCCGGAGCGGGACTATCCGGTCGCGCAATTCACACAGAAACTCGACGAGCATGATAATGCCATCGGCTATCAAAAAGCCGCCATGCTATTTCATCTCCTGCGCCAGGAGGTAGGAGAGGAGACGTTTTGGCGGGCACTAAAAAAATTGGTGACGCAGTATCACGGCAAGTATGCAGAATGGCGCGATCTTGAGCGGATTTTTGCAGAAGAGAGCCGCCAGAATCTCCGATGGTTTTTCGCGCAATGGCTGGAACAGGATGGGGCGCCGCTACTGTCGTTGCTGGAGGCAGCCGCCCGTCCAGTGGCGGAGGCGCCGGCGCAGACCTTTCAGCTGGAGGCCACAATCGTTCAATCGAACAAGCCTTTTCGCTTTCCCTTCCAACTTCGGATTCGCATGGAGGGTGACCGCGAGCAGATGCTGACGGTGCCGCTGCGTTCCCTCCGCGAGACGATCTCCGTGACCTTGCCCGCCCGCCCGATCACGATCGATCTCGATCCCGAGTTCATGACCTTCCGGCGGATCGCTCGGCAATCGCTGTCGCCGGTGCTCAATCACTATGTGACCGATCGGCGGCGATCGGTGCTGACGGGGTTTACGGATGAGCAGGACCATCCCTCGCCGTTTCGGGACGTGGTCGCGCGTATCGAAACTCAAGAGCGGCAGAAACCGATCGGCGAGCGAACGATGATCGCCTCGCTGGCTCCAGACGGGCTGTTGCCTCAGGAAGGTTCGGTGTTAGTATTGGGCGGCCCGGAATCCCGTTCGGGGGTTCAATCGATCCTGGCCCAGCACTGTGGTGAGCGCGCGACCCTGAATGACAGGGGTGCCACCGTGATGGGGACAGTGTACGAAGGGCCTGGGCTAGCCCTGCTGGTCAGTTGCCACCGGGTCGATCGTCCAGGCAGCGTCGTGACGGTGTTGTATGCGGCCACGCCACAGGCCGTGGCGAAGGTGGCGCGGCTGCTCTTTTTTTACGGATGGAATAGTTTCGTGTTGTTCAAGGATGGAGCGGTGGCTGCCCGTGGGGAGTGGCCGCTCGTGGGCGATCGTACGGAGGTGCGTGTCGATGTCAACAATCCCATTCGGTAAGTGTTGCATGCTCGGACTCGTCTGTCTGTTGTCTGGGTGAGCAGCAGGGACAGGCAGAGGACCTTTCGTCGAAAGGTCAGGCGGTTTCCGCTCATCAGGCTGAGCGGCATCTGAAGAATATTCGCCAGCTGACGGTGGGCCGGCAGAATGCCGAAGCCTACTTTTCCTTCAGCGGGACCAAATTGATTTTCCAATCCACGAACAATTGGACGAAAGATACCTACGCGGCCACGCTCACACCGGCCGACGCCGGGCTGGGTTGTTATCAGATGTACGTGATGGATCTGGAAAGCGATACCGTTCGATTGGTGAGCACCGGTACGGGCGCCACGACGTGTGGATACTTTTTCCCGGGCGATCGCCGCCTGCTCTACTCATCGACCCATGCGTCGGGACCGAACTGTCCGCCGAAACCGAAGCGGGAGGGGGCCTACCGCTGGGCCTTGGACGATTACGATATCTATGCCGTACGCATCGATGGACAGGAGATGCAGCGGATGACCTCCACGCCGGGCTACGATGCGGAAGCGACCATATCGCCGGATGGCAAGACGATTGTCTGGACATCCGTGAAAGACGGGGACCTGGATCTCTATGCCATGAATCTCGATGGCTCGAAGCCCCGGAGGCTGACGAACGAGATCGGCTACGACGGCGGGGCGTTCTTTTCACCGGACAGCAAGCGTATCGTCTATCGGGCATCGCACCCCACCGATCAGGCGGAGATCGACAAGTACAAGGACTTGCTCAACCAGCGGCTGGTGGAGCCAGGGCAACTTGAAATTTTCGTGATGAATGCGGATGGAAGTGGCCAGCGGCCGGTCACGTCGAACGGCGCTTCGAATTTTTCGCCGTTCTATTTTCCCGACGGCAAGAGGATTATCTTCTCGTCGAATATTGAAACAAAGGGCGAGGGAGGCCGGCCAAGTTTTCATCTCTACGCGATTGGTGAGGATGGGAAAGGTCTCGAACGGCTCACGTTCGACGGACAATTCAACAGTTTCCCCATGTTCTCGCCAGATGGTACCAGGCTGGTTTGGGTATCGGATCGCCAAGCCAAGACCCCAGGCGAGTTCAATGTCTTTCTCGCCGACTGGCTGCCATAAAGCGGTGATGAGTGATCAGTGATGAGTGATCACGTAAGCCAAGACTGCGACCCCGACACAATTACTCCTCACCCCGCACCCCGCACCTCTCATGTATCTGCACGGGTTCGCCTCGTTCCCCTGCTTTTTTCATGTGCCGCCCTCATCCTGGCATTTGTGGGGTTGTTCGAGTGGGATGTGCCGTTGACCAGGTTCATCCGTTCTCTCAACGATTTTCACATGGACCACCTCGCTAATCCCTGGCTGGCTCAGCTCAGCGATATCGGTGACCGCCTCGGCAAGGGGGAGTCTCTAGTGATCCTGAGCCTCGCGCTGCTGGCGGTCGGGTATGGATTGAAACATCCGCCGTGGAAAGACGCGGGCTGGCAGAGCCTCATTGCGCACGGTCTTGCCGCGTTGAGCGCCAATATTTTGAAACATGCCATCGGCCGCCCCCGCCCCAAGTTCATGCATGCCGGGAATCTAGATCTCTCCCCAGTCAGCGGCAGCGGATGGGATTCATTTCCGTCCGGGCATGCGGCTGCCGCGTTCGCGGTCGCAACCGTACTGGCTATAAAGTTCCCGCGAGCGAGATGGCCCATCATCGCGATGGCGGTGGCCATTGCCGCAAGTCGGATCATCCGCGGGTCTCACTATCTGACCGACGTGGCCGGAGGAGCCGCCCTCGGCTGTCTCATGGGAATGATTGCAGCCCATCCCTGGCGTGAATGGCGTTCATCGGTTGCAATGGCTGTCAGTCGGATGACGCCATTTATTGTCGCGACGCTCGCGCTTGTCTGGACGATCATGCATCTTCCATCCGAAGACTGGCCATTTCAACAGCTCTTGTGGGGTGGACTGTTACTCACCTTGGCAGGACTCGTGGGCCATGTCTTGTGGTCGATGCAGTTGTCATGGCGTCCGGCCTGGCTGTCCGGATCGCTGGCTCGAGGTCTGGTGGGATTGGGGCTGGGGATGACGACGGGCTCTTTGTTCGTCACGACCATTGTGCTGCTCGTCTGTGCTGCACATTGGTTGGACGGGCTTTCTGGCCAGGTTGAGTCCATGGCGGAGAGTCATATGGGGCTACGGACGGCTATGACGGAGGGTCTGTTCGTCGCGGCCATGCTGTTGGTGCTGGGGGCAAGCTATGTTCTGAAAGGCATCGTGCCGATGTAAGTCTTGTTTTTTTGGTTTATTTGGTTGAACCAACCAACCAGATGAACCAAACAAACCAGATCAACCGTTCAGTGGCCGAGAATGGTGGGCGGCGGAGGTGGGGTTGCACCTTCTGGAATCGTCACCATTGGCTGGTTGGCCAGCAATACGTAGCCGTAGCGTTTGAGAATGGGGACCATCCCGATTGCTTCTGCCGGCAACTTCGATTGTGCGCTCTCCGGCAAGAGGATCATCACTCTCTTTGGTTCTTTCAGGGCCGCCCGTATCTTGTCTTCTTCCCCAATGGGCACGAAGAGCGTCTTGCGTTTCGCGTAAAATACGGACGACGGTCTTAGGGTGCCATAGGCAATGAACTGATCCTGGCGAGCCAGGTTTAATCCCGCGGCATAGGCGAGTTCCTGCGGGGGTGCGACTACATATCGATTGATGTGTGGAATTGCAATCACGATGACGATCAAAACCAGACCGGCCAAGGTCCCTCCCGCAGCCCAAAAGGCTCCTCCGCGCCGCTCGTCGTTCAATCCAAGATATCCCACCAACGTCATCCCGACTAACAACAGGGCTGCAACCAGATAGGGGCCGCTGCCGAGATCCACCTGTCCGGCCAAGGGAAACTCCCGTACCATCTTGGAGGCGTAGGTGGCATAGAGCGTGGGGAGGCAGGCGAAGCCGATCGCCAAGAGATATCCCACTCCCATCATGAGATGTATGGACCCCCGAATCCCTTTTGTCGTCGGATCTTGCAGACACCGGGACCAGTAGGAGGCTGCCAATAGGGCGGCAGCGGGAAACAATGGGCCAATGTAGTGGGGCAGACGGGTCGCAGAGGCCGTGAAGAATACAAAGGTGCCTACAACCCATAAGGCCGCAAAGAGATCGAGTTCGGAAGTTCCCGCCTGGTCTGGACGAGTACGCGCACGGCGTATGAGGTACCACTCTTTGATTGTGCGATAGAGCGGGACAGGGAGGAGCGCGCTCCAAGGAAAGAAGGCTAAGAGCAGAACCGGGAGATAGAAAAAGATGGTGCCCTGGTGTCCCTCCATCGGACTGAGGAATCGGCCGATTGTATGAGCCTTTGCGCCTGTCGCATAGGCGTCGCCATGCACGAGAAACATGGCCGCATACCAGGGGGCGGCGAGCAGAATGAACAGCGTCATGCCTGCAAGGGGGACACCCTTCTGCCAATAGTCCTGCCACCGGCGCGTCCAGGTCAGGTAGATTGCTACCACGATGAGGGGCACGGCGAATCCGACCGGACCCTTCGTCAGCGTGGCGAGGGCCATGCCGACATAAAACGCCCAGATCCATCGGCGTGTACCGCCTGTCCCATGCAGTCCCAGCCAGAATCCGTACAGCGATGCCGTGGTAAAAAAGATCAAGACACTGTCGGTGAGTGCCATGCGCCCGAGTCCAAGGATTTCCAGGTTGAGCAAGAGCATCAATCCGCCGAAGAGCGCGACGGTTCGATCGCGCTGGTGTACAAGAAACAAGTAGTGCATGAGGATCAACCCCACGCCGAAGAGGGCCGAGGGGAATCGTGCGGCGAACTCGTTGGAACCAAACAGGCGATACGATTGCTCCATCAGCCAATAGAGTAAGACCGGTTTTGCGACGCGCAGCTCGCCGTTGAACGTCGGAGTCAGGCGATCCCCCGACTCGAACATTTCGCGCCCGGCTTCGGCATTCCGTCCCTCGTCGCGGTCTGTCAACCCCATGTCGCCAAGCCCCAAGAAGAACAACAGCCCCGATAGGAGGAGGAGGGCCAGAAGTAGCAGGGCGTGGTGCGAACGGTCGGTTGTGGTCATAGAATCATGAGAATTGCGTGATGACTGCATATGTTAAGCGGGTTAGATTTCAAAGAATTATGTTCGTGGAGAGGAAGGGCTGACCGGCGGGTTGGCCTGGCTTGCGCGAGAGATCAGCATAAGGTTGCGAACATAGACGATCGATCCGATACCCTGCCCTGCTATGAAGACCGGATCTTTCCGATAGATCGCATAGGCGAGCGTGATGAACCCGCCGATCAGGCTCATGTACCAAAACGAGACAGGGACCTGGCTTTCCGCCTTTTTTTCAGAGGCAATCCATTGAACCACCCAGCGGCCGAAAAACAGCCCTTGGCCGAGAAATCCGATGGCGAGCCAGATGGTTTCGATGCTCATAACGGAACCGTCATGCGCGGCGGGCGAGAGGTGCGGGATGTGTAAGGTGGCCGACTCTCAAGGCCCATGGAGTCTCGCTTGTCGCGCATCTCTCGCTCTTCTCGCCTGTCCGCTCGTCACTTGTCGCGGAATGTATATCGCAGCACTCTGGTTTGCATCCACCGTACGCCAATCAAATCGTAGAGAGATTTGAATAACCGGTTGCCCATCCCGTACTTGGAGACGCCGTGAATGCGCGGGTAATGCCGGACCGGCACTTCCGTGACCGTGAATCCGTGCATGAGCGCAAGCGCGGGGAAAAATCGATGCATGCCCTCGAAGAGTCGGATGCGTTCCAGCACGGGTCGCCGGAATATTTTGAGCGGGCACCCTGTGTCGTGGACGCCGTCGCGGGTAAAGAAGTTTCGCACACGGTTGGCGATTCGGGACGACATTTTCTTCACCAGGCCATCCTGCCGCTCCTGCCTCCATCCGCACACGAGATCGTGGGTATCGGTATAGGGGAGGAGTTTCAAGATGTCTTGGCTGTCCTGCTGGAGGTCGCCGTCGATTTGGATGATGATGTCTCCGGAAGACTGGCTGAAGCCCGCTTCGAGCGCGCAGGTCTTGCCGTAGTTTCGATCGAGGTGGAATACCCGAATCTGGGAGTGCTGCGTTGCCAGGCGATCCAGCTCATCACTGCTGCCGTCGCTGCTGCCATCGTCAACGAAGACGATTTCGAACGGCCGAGTCTTCGAGGCCGCGTGTGAACTCATGACGGTCAGCAGACCCTCAATCAGCGGAACGAGATTGTCTCGTTCATCCTTAATGGGGACGATGACGGAAGCCCATGGATGGGATGGCACGGCCATGCGGGGTAGATATTCCTGACGCAGAAGGGAGCCAACATGCTCACGCCGGCATTCTACAGAATGCCGGGGGGGGCGTCAAACGAAGGAAGCGATCGAGTGATGATGCAGAACTATTGGGTCTTTCCACCCATCACCGATCACTGTTCACGTCCCCGGCGCGGCGATCGTGAACCGCATCGTGCCCATCAGGCTCATCTCGTTGACCTGTTCTCCCACATGGATTTCCACTTTATACCGGCCGGGCCTCCATGTGCCTTGTGGAGGGGAGAGCATGAGATAGCCGCTGTCGTCTTCGAGCGCAATGTGCATGGCATCTTGTCCGATCGTCACAGTGGGATCGAGGCCGGCTACCGCTTCCGGGTAGCAGCGTCCAATCACCTGGAACCCCTGATAGTGCTGGTGAAGGTGGAACACAATGAAGACTGCCGGGGTATCGGGGCGGAACCGTTCGGTTGGTTTCACCGGCACGATTTCGTGCGTACGTTGAAAGCCCAGTTCCTCGTCAAATCCTTCCGCTGTCGTAATGGTGCGGAACAGGCCTTGCGGAGGAGCGTCGAAGTCGTAGGGGGTGACGTCTTGGGTGCGGTTCTGAAAGTCGGGGATGGGGGCATTCTTGGTGATCGGCAGCTCCGCTGCCAGGGCCGGGGTTCCTGTAAAGCCGCAGAAGACAATGAGTAGTGTGATGAAAAGAATAGGCATGGCTGCTTTCGTACACCGGTCGATGGGAACTGTCAAGGAGAAGAAGCCGACAGTTATCAGCTGTCAGCCCTCAGCCAGGAAAAGGGAATCTCCGAGTGACCTTACCCTGTTTCAGAAGCTGAGAGCCGAAAGTTGATGGCTGACAGCTGCAGGAAAGCCCGTTGCGGCTGTTTTCCGCCATCTGTTAGAATCCGCGCTCGTTGCGGCTGGAAGCGAAAAGGGCGGGACGCGCGGGACAAGCGCGACTCAGGAAGTGAACGAGTCCTGCCTCTCTCGCATGTCTCGCTTGCTCCAACCAGGATTATTATGTTGCAAGACGCAGACGCCTTACCACAGCTCATCGGCGACTATAAGCCGGTCGATCAGTGGCAAGTCCACATCAATAGGCTCTTCTACCACTTCCGGGGCGATCAGATCCGCAGCTTCTACCAAACGTTCGCCTCTGCCGACTATCGGCTCGCCCATGCGCTCGCAGCAGACTATTTCGAGAAAGTCGTGAAGCGCGAGGCTACGCGCGCGTCGAAGTCTCAGCACTCAGCACTCAGCACTCAGTCCTTGACAGTCATAGAGCTCGGACCCGGCAACGGGAATCTTGCCGCCTGTTTCTTGAGCCATCTCAAGATCCTCGATAAAGATGGACGGGTGTATCCCCGCATTCGATATGTGCTGGTCGATTGGGAACAAGCCGTACTCGATGCAGCCATGGCTCATCCGGAACTCGCGTCCCACCGCAACCAGATCGAGACGCGTCGGGGGACCGTGGATCAGCTCGATGGTATAGCGGACGGCAGCGTAGATCGCATTATCTGTAACGAACTGTGGAACGATCTCTCAACGAAACTGCTGTCGCGCCAGGGGGGCGACATTGAAGAAGAGTTCATGCGACCGAACGTGAGCGAAGCCGCTCATGCGAAAATTTCCGACTGGGCGGCTTTTGTCAGGGCGTTCGACAGCATGGATATAGAGACGCTCAAGGGTTTTCCGCCGTTTCTCGACGACCTGGTATGGGAGCGTGAGTATCGGGCAGTCGAATGGAAGGAGGTTCCCTACCGGAAGACAATCACGGATTTTCTCAAACGTATCGATGAGCATGTGCTGGTTCCCGTCAATCTGGGAGCGTATGCCACGATCAAGGAAGCCAAGCGCCTGTTGGCCCCTGATGCGATTGGGTTCAGCAGTTTCGACGCAGGTACAGCGGACATGGATGTGCTGAATGATCCGGAGAAGCCTTGCTATGGCCAATTTGGCGGGCAACAGAGTTTCATGGTCAACTTTGCGTTAGCCGAAGCGGTTGCCAAGCAGTTGGAAGCCGGCACGATGACCATAGAAAGCCAGCGTGAGTTCGTCGGGCGCAGCTTGGGAACTAACGTCTTGACCCTCATGGATCTCATCGCCACCCATCCTTCCGCCGGTACCAAAATGGCGCCGTGGGAACAGGACCGTCTGATGCTCAAGACCCTCCGTTCATTGAACGAGACCTATCGGAGCCCCTATGCGCGTCCTCTGGACTTCCCCATTCCGTTGGAGATACCGCCGGAGGAGCGTGAATCGCTCCAGGCTCTTGTGCGCTCCCTCACCCCGACAGGCATTCCGGACACCGTCGCCTACCTCACGGAAGAAGAGCTGACCCTGGCCTCGAAGGATCTCGAAGACATCGGCTACGACCCTCACTCGTTCATGATTGCCTTGACTGCACCATCGAGCCCTGTGGATTACTGTCATTTCTTTATCCAACCGCGCTGATTATTTCAGCGCTACAGGACCCGATTGCTGGATTTCTCTGCTTGACTCAGTTCTTATTTTTCTATAGCATTTATAGCCCTCTCCTCGTATGAGGAAGGCTCCATCGTTCGCTTACTTCAATGCCGCAGGGCGAGTGGGTCTGGGTGGAGTAAAAAGAGAAAGCAGGTGATTCATGTTTGGATCGTTTGGATGGATGGAATTGACGCTGATCCTGGTCATTGTCTTGATCATTTTCGGCGCCGGCAGGATTCCGCAGTTGGGTGAGGGGCTTGGGAAGGCTATTAAAGGATTTAAGAAGAGTGTCAACGAGGCTGATGCCATTGACGTGACGCCTCCTCCGTCCGAGGCGCCCGAAGCGCCGCAGCCGCAGGTCGCGCAATCGCAGGCCGTCCCACCGGCTACAGCGCCGGCTCAATCAGGGAAGCAGGTCAAGCAAGGTTAGGGAGACGTGAGGCATGAGGCGTCAGGCGTGAAGCGCCAAGAGGAATCAGACGCTTCCTTTTTTGCTTTTCGCATGACGCGTGATGTGTTGCGTATGACGAACCATGTTCGGATTGGGCATCGGCGAAGTTCTCATTATTTTGGTGATTGCATTCTTGCTGTTTGGCCCCAAGCAGTTGCCTGAAGTCGCTCGCCAAGTCGGGAAAGCGGTCAAGGGGTTCAAGGCCACGGCGGATGATTTACGGAAGTCGGTCGAGCCGGAACTCAACATGATTCAGCAGGAAGTGAAGATGGTCGAGCAGGACTTTCAGGCCTCGATCAAGGACGCGGAAGAGCAGATCACTGCCGCGACGAAGCCGACAGAGACAACAGGCTGATTCAAAGGGATCCGCAAATCAGACCTAAAGGTCAAGAGTCCGGACAGGCGGCGTAGACACGCATCTGGCACCGACAAAAACCTATCTGGGGAGCCTTCCCAGGATTATCGTTCGCTTACTCCCGCCCCTTCACGAACCAGTTGCATTCTCTCCCCCACATCATTATATTGGCGCCAAAAAATCTTCCCATCGATTTCGTGCCGTTAGAAGGGTGAATCACTCAATCAGCGTGTGAGGCTGAGCGTCATACAATAGAACTGGCGTGAAGCCTCTACATACTACCCCATCCACAGTCGTCTTTCGTGTCATCCGCCTGAAGGATACGGCTAGCTATACGATGGCCGCCGAGTATCCTCTCCCGTAGCCTAGGCAGATTTCCAAAGACCAGACGATTCGTCTCACGGGTCCGGGGCAGGTCAGTAGACGGCCTACACATAGCGACTACCGTTGTATAGGAGAATCCTTGTGAAAATCATCGGACAGATAGGACAGGCCGGTCTTGCTATTCTCTGCGGTGCAGCCGTGATGGCAGTGGGGATGTCATTCATGACGGCTCCGGCAGAAGCCGCATATGAATTGCCGGAAGGTGAAAAAATCACCCATCCCGCTGTCGTTGCTCGAGCGATTCCGGACAAAGAGGCTTACGAACTCTACGATCCGAAGATCGGAAAGAATTTCGATCTCAATAAGTTCTGGATGCGTGCCGACCTTCGCGTGCGGTATGAAATGCGGAACAATATCTGCTTCGGGGGCGCCATGGCTGGTACTACTTTGGGGGCCTGCAATCAGTTCACCGGCCAAACCTCTGCGAACGGTACCCATGGTAAGGCAAACGACAGCTTCGCTCTACAGAAGGCGCGGTTGGGTTTCGGCTATGACCTCTCCTCGGACGTGAATTTCTACATGGAACTCCAATACGCATCCGTGTGGGGCGCTAACGGGCAACAGGGTACCCCGGTCCAAGACAACCAGAGGGCCCAGAATGGCCAGAACTGCCAGGCGAACTCGAATTGTTTCGGGAACGGCGGCGTCTTGGGCGTCCGGGCCGCCTATATGTTGATCCGGAACTTCGCCGGGATGGAAAACCTGAGCGTGAAGGCCGGCCGGCAATATGTGATATTCGGCAACCACTCTATCTTCGGCGCCTTCGACTGGTCCAACACAGGATTTGCCTTTGACGGTATCATGCTGCAATATAGCACCAAGGCCTGGGATAGTTGGGCTGGTTGGTTCCGCACTTCTGAGTCCGATCTCGGGCAAGGAGAGCCGCTCGGCGCTCTCCATAACAACCTTCCTGTTTCAGGTAGCACCAACCCCACACTGAATAATGGCAGCGCGAACATCGATTCCGACGTGTTTCTCTTCTACAACCAGATCAAGTCGGTGCCGGGATTCGTCATCGAACCCTACTACATCCTCTATTCCAACCGGTACAACTCGGGGGACAACAATAACATGGGTCTCGGTACACCGAAGCACTCGAATCAGACTCGTCATATGATAGGAGGCCGGATCGAGATGCGTAAAGGCAACTTTGACGCATGGAACGAAACGATCTGGCAGTTCGGTGAAATGGGCGACAACCGTGGGCCCCAGGCAGGCTATGGAAACCAAAAGTATCTCCACATCAATGCCTGGGCGACTAGAAACTGGATCGGCTATACGCATTACGAGTGGGCCTGGAAGCCTCGGTTGGCGTTCAACTTCGACTATGCCTCCGGCGATGGCAGGGCAAACTGCACGCTCCCTGGCGGTGGTGCCACAGGTTGTAGCACTGCCAACACGTTTGAGAATTTGTGGGGGACCAACCATATCCACATGGGCTACATGGATACCATCGGCTGGAGGAACATGATGAAACCCTCGATTAACCTCCAATTTCGCCCAACCAAGGATGACCACATTGAAATTTGGGCCACTAGCTTGAATCTGGCCAACACGAAGGATAACTGGTATCGCGCCGCCCAAACTGTCTATGTCTATTCGAAGACGAACAACACCACGAGGCACATAGGCAACGAATTGGATATCATTTGGACGCGCTTTTTCATGGATGGCAAGTTGTCCTTCCAAGCCGGCTATGGGCACCTCTTTGCCGGCGCCTATATCGAGCAGAACCTGGGCACGAGCACCGATCAGGATTTCGCCTATGCCCAGCTCTGGGTGAACTTCTAAGGAGAAGGCGAGAGGGATAGGGCGCTGTCAGCTGTCTGTCTCAAGGCAGAACCAGGGACGAAGCGTGAGTGAACGTAACGAAGGCTCTCGCGGGATGATTAGAGATCATGGAAGGCAAGGCGGAGCTGGTCTGGACCAGAGTGTCGAGGTCATAATCTGATAGGAGCATCCCCACGGTTCTGTTAGTCAGACTTCTCCTCCTCACTTGTGCTTTTCACTCCGATCTCGCTTGCTCGATGCTTTTACGAAGGAAGTCACCCCGCATGTATAAAATTCTGATTGAACGATCAATAAAGCGGAGGCTGTTGCACCTGCCCTATCGGGACTTTCATATTGATGTCATGTCCGTAAAATCCTAGACTCCTGCCTTCAACGACGGAGAAGTTGTGGATCAGGAATCGCTGGCTCAGATTCGGCAGATTGTGACAGATGCCACGCAGGGGCTCCGCCAGGATATGCAAGGGGGCCTGACTGAGCTGCGCGAAGAAATGGTAGCTTCAGCAGGTGGCTTGCGCCAGGAGATCGTAGCGTCGGCGGACGAGGCAAAACGCCATACGGGTGTCCTGTTTGAGGACCTCCAACACAAGTTCGAATTGGTGATCGAAGGGCAGCAGGGGGTTCGTCAGCAAATTCAAGGCGTACGCTTGGAAGTCGAGCACGAGTCTCAGGAAACGCGCGCCTTACTGCGAGTGTCCTACCAAGAACTGCATCAGCGTGTTGAAGATCTAGCAGGCTGCGGAAAAACCATGTGGACACGCCGGAAATTCATTGGTCAGTAAGTTTGGCATAACAGGAGCACACCACGCAGGATGCTCAAAAAGGCCGTTCAGCAAGGCCGCAGCGAGCGAAGAGGCGAGGCGTACGCTTCGGTACGTTGAGCCTCTGAGCGATGCGAGAACGACGCTGGCGGACTTTTTCAGCATCCTGCTAGAGCAGCGGCTCTAGCCTTCAGCAACATCTCCCTTCTATCCTAAAGGAATAGAGAAGCGACGTGGCTATTAGCTGATGGCTCGCTTTTCAAGCTGCTTGCTCGGGGCTGATGGTGGCACATGTGCTCAACTGGCTTGCCCGCAGTGAGTCAGTCGTCTATACTCCGTTCGCGTTCACGCTTCGCCACCATTCTTTTTTCTGATTACTCTCACCGTGGATGATCTGACCAGACAGCTCAGCGAACAGTTCGGCTTTGCGAAGTTTCGGCCAGGCCAGGAGGAGGTCATTCGCGCAGTGCTGGCTGGGCGCGATGCGATGACGGTCATGCCGACCGGGCAGGGCAAGTCGCTCTGCTATCAATTGCCTGCGACACTCTTGCCCGGGTTAACGTTGGTCATTTCTCCGCTCATCGCACTCATGCAAGATCAGGTGGCAAGCCTGAAGCAGCGAAAAATAGCGGCGGCGGCGTTTCACTCTGGCCTCACGGGGATTGAAAAGCACCGCGTGATGGAGGACCTCAATCAGAAACGGCTTCAGTTGCTCTATCTGGCGCCGGAACGGATGCAGCATGAGGGGTTTCTCCAGCTCTTGCGGTCGCTGTGGGTCTCGCTCTTGGTGGTCGACGAAGCCCACTGCATTTCCCAATGGGGCCACGATTTCAGACCTGATTATCTCAAGATCGGCCGCCTGCGCCAGGAACTGACGAATCCTCCCTGCCTGGCTCTGACTGCCACGGCCACGGCCCGTGTGCAAACGGATCTGTGCAAACGATTGTCGCTTCGCGATCCGTTCCGGCTGGTCGCGGGCTTCCGCCGGGCCAATCTCGCCTTGTCCGTTCGTCATTGCCAGTCCCGCCAGGAGAAACTAGCAACGTTGGAGCGGCTGGTTCGTGAGACGGATAAAGGCACGATCCTGGTCTATTGCGCCACGCGCCGGGCGGTAGAGGATGTCGCGGAATGGCTTGAACAGTCTCACCAGTCGGTCGGCTACTACCATGCGGGTCTCTCGGATGAGGAGCGGCGGCTTGTACATGACGACTTTCGCCGGGGGACCGTGAGGATTCTGGCTGCCACGAATGCATTCGGCATGGGTATCGATAAGTCGGATGTCCGGCTGGTCGTCCATTTCGACATTCCGGGAAGTGTGGAGGCCTATTACCAAGAGGTCGGGCGGGCCGGCCGTGACGGACGACCTGCTGCCTGCTGGTTGCTGTTCCATGAGCGGGATCTAGCCACGCAGGAGTACTTCATTCAGCAAGCGTCACAAGATTCCGAAGGCGCCGAACGCGCTAAGCGGATGAAGACGCTCCTCCAAGAAATGCTCGGATATGTGTCGGTGCCAACCTGCCGGCAGCTCGCAATTCTTGAGTATTTCAGCGATGAAGCCGAGCTGGCCCTAGGCCCCTGCGGCCTTTGTGACCGCTGTGTTGCGCCGGTGCGGCAGCTGAGTCGGGAGGTCTCCCATGATGATGCCGCTTCCGCGAACGCCATTTTGGAGACCGTGTCCTGGTGCAGGGGTCGGTTTGGCGTGAGTCGAATTGTCGAGATTCTTCGCGGAAGCCGTTCGAAAGCGATGCAGGCGTATGGCGCAGAAGATTGCCCGACATACGGAATGTGCCGCGCGCGTACGAAGCTGTCTATGACCGGTCTAGTGCGGGAGCTGATCGACTCAGGGTATCTTCAGGTCGAAGGCACGGAGTATCCCACTCTCGATATGACGCGCAGGGGACAGGAAGTTCTGCAAGGGATCGATGCAGTAGTATTGAAACAGAGAGAGGAGCCTCAGCCCGATTCACCGGTGACAAAGCCATTCCGCGAAAGCGCCGCATCTGTGGTTGCCCTGCGAGCATCGCCGGCGGATCCGCAGCTCTTTGAACGGCTCCGGCAGCTCCGCACGGAGCTTGCGGAGGAAGAGGGCGTCGCGGCCTTTGTAATATTTCATGACAAAACGCTGAAGGCTATAGCCGGCCACAAGCCTGTGACGCCCGCTGCCCTGTTGGAAATACCCGGCATCGGCGCTTTGAAGGCAGAACGATATGGCCGGCGAGTGCTGGCAGTGGTGAATGAAACTCAATAAGCCATCAGCTGAAAGCTATCTAAAATTCCCTGCCTGTGCGAAGCGCGCTTGCAGCTCCGCGTAGGTCCTCGTCACTGGAAACTGCGGGAACTCCTTGGGAAGATGCTCTGGGGGACAGAAGAAGAATCCCGCGTGGGCTTCTCCTAACATGGCGGTATCGTTGTAGGCATCGCCTGCGGCCAGGACGTGAAAATTGAGGGACTTCAATGCCGCCACCGAGTGTTTCTTCTGATTCTGCATCCGCATGTGGTAATTGACAATGTGGCCGGCTTGATCGATCTCCAGCTGGTTGCAAAAGAGCGTTGGGAATCCCAGCTGGCGCATCAGCGGTAGGGCGAACTGATAGAACGTATCGGACAAGATGATCACTTGGCATTGCTCGCGGAGCCAGGTGACAAAATCCATGGATCCCTCCAGCGGACCCATCTTGTCGATGACCGCCTGGATATCGTGAATGGTGAGCTTGTGCTGGTCCAGGATGGTCAGGCGCCGTTTCATCAAGGCATCGTAATCCGGCATCTCGCGGGTTGTAATTTTCAGTTCGTCGATGCCGGTCTTGAGTGCAACGTTGATCCAGATCTCCGGCACCAACACTCCTTCCAAGTCCAAACAAACAATCACAGGTTTTTGCATGCAGTCTCTCCTCTTGACTCACAGTAGTAGAATCTAGCTGACAGCTATCAGCTGTCAGCTTCTTTGCTACGTTTCTGAAACGCCTGGCTGAGGAACCGCCACATGTTATCGAGGACTTGGTCCAAGAGGGATGAGCCGGACCAGGTCCGTCTGGACTCCTCTTCATGTCGTTCAGCCCATTCTAGGGCCATCGGGAGTGGGATGAGTCGAGGGGGAGAACTGGTCAAGGTTCCCCAGACCAGCCCAAGAATGGAACTGATTCGCATCGAGACCGGAAGGGGTGTGACCGGATTCCGCACCAAATCCTGGCACAGTTCTGCCGGCGAAGTGACGAGGAGTTCCCGGCATGCGGCTGGTCGTGACTCGTAAATCGAACACGTCTCGTTCTCTAAATAGGGACATGGGATTCTCAGTGCATAGTAGGACCGGTTAATCGGATCGAGTTCCTCGTCTGGCACTGGTCTATTGGCCTCTGCAACATCGTTGAGCCGATCCCATAGACCCTCGCGTTTCAGGCTATCCTTCCTGTCGCTGAGGCGGTTCAGCAGATGGGTTCGTCGATCTATCGGCAGTTGGTCCACATACTCTCGCAACGCAAACGCTTCCGGCGCGGAAAGCGGAACCAGCATACGGCAACAAGCGGCGCAGCCCATCCGGCAGGAAATGGTCTGGCCTGCTGCAATGGCCTGCTGGACTTCCAGTTGTGCGGCTTCATCCCCCAGGCGGCGCGTGACTGGGACAATCGCCGTGATGGGGATGAAGCCCGTCGGCACATCAATGGCCGTGGTTAGCCGTCCGGCGGGGGTATTTAGCGCCACCTCAAAACGTTCGACCATCACAAACTTTCTCCTCGTTCTGCTGTTTCGTCGGCATCATAGTGAACCGTTCATTGGCTGGTCAACCGCACGGCCTTGGCAGGATGCTGAAAAAGTCCGCCAGCAGCGTTCTCAGTCGCTCGTCTCCCTGCAACGTACCCCAAGGGTACGCTTCGGTCGCCGAACTCCCTGTGGCCTTGCTGGACGGACTTTTTGAGCATCCTGCGGGAGTGTTCTCATGTTGTGGCAGACGTGCGGACATCGAAGTTCTCGCGTGCCAACATAGTTTTTCTGCAACCGGCTAGTTCCTCAGGCGCGGCGGTTCTTGTTCCCGCAGTGATATAACCGCATAATATGGGCAAAGGAGAGCGGTATGGCGTTGTCCGGTCATGTGGTGGGCTTGCTCAAAGAATACATGCGGGATCTGGTCGAGCAGGCGAAGCAGGAGACGGCGGCCCATGCCTCCTTTGGCTTTTCCCCTACACCCTACCGGTCGGATCAGGCGCTGTCCGATTTGTTGGCCATTCTAGACGATCGCATTGAATCCGAAGGGGTGCAGGTCGGATTGCCGGACGGGTTTCTTCACCAGATGTGGGGGCTTTGTAACGATGCCCGCGCCCAGGTGACTGAACGTGTGTGGTTGGATATAAACAGCAGCGACCAGCCGTCGTCGAAGGCCAGGGTTCGAGAGTTGACTTATCGCGCGCTACTCGCCGTTCTCGATGCTCCAAGCTAGCCCGGACTGTCTATGAATACCTGCTACGTTGAGCGATCCTCTGGTCCGGCGGGGTTTTTCTCGTTCGGCCTCCTCTACGGACTGCCAGCGCGCCTCCGTCGGACCTACTTGCGAGAAGCCCCGGCTGGCTTTGGTTTCGAACGCCTCGCGACGGCATCTATAAATAATCCGGGTTGGAGGAGCGATCAATGAAGGGTGCAATCATGTCCAGTGGCCCCGGGGCGTTGCTTCTAGGTCTTCTGCTGTGTTGGCCTGTGGGAGCGGCTGAGATGGGCGTTCGTGTGACGGAGTTGGAGGTCGATCTCGTGCCAGTGATTGCGCAAGGTCTTCAGTCGCCGCTCTATCTGACCCATGCAGGTGATGGGTCCGGGCAGCTTTTTATCGTCGAGCAGCCTGGAACGATTCGGGTCATCGTGCAGGGCGTCCTTCAGAATAAGCCGTTTCTCGACATCATGAATCGGGTCTTGTCGGGGGGAGAGCGTGGGTTGCTCGGGCTGGCGTTTCACCCGAACCACCGGGAGAACGGCCGATTTTTCGTGAACTATACCAGGCGCGATGATGGTGCCACGGTTCTCGCCGAGTATCGTCGGCAGGGCCTGAGTCTACAGGCCTCGACCGAGGAACGAACGCTGATGGTCGTGCCTCAGCCCTATGCGAATCACAATGGGGGGATGGTGGCATTTGGACCGGATGGGTTCCTGTACGTCGGTCGAGGTGACGGTGGCTCAGGAGGCGACCCCCAGAATCGCGCACAGGACCCGGCGGAGCTGCTGGGAAAAATTCTCCGCATCGATGTGGACGGCGCGCCGCCCTATGCCATTCCAGCGGACAATCCATTCGCGCGCGCGGGTGGCCGTCCTGAAGTCTTTGCCTATGGGGTTCGGAATCCCTGGCGATTCTCCTTCGATCGTGAAACTGGAGCGCTCTGGCTTGCCGACGTCGGGCAGAACAAGTGGGAAGAGATCGATCTTGTCACGCGAGGGGGCAACTACGGCTGGCATATCATGGAGGGAAGGCATTGTTTCCTCCCGGAGAAGGACTGTCAGGTTAAGGGGCTGATCATGCCGGTCTCCGAGTATGGCCATGACCAAGGCCGATGTTCAGTGACGGGAGGCTATGTCTATCGAGGCAGGAATCTCCCTGCGCTCCAGGGGAACTACCTATTCGGGGACTACTGCAGTGGAGAGCTCTTTGCTGTTTCTGTCGGGAGCAGCGTTGCCGGAGGCAGCGAGCCGCGCGTGCTTCGAAAGAGCGGAATGCGGATTTCTTCCTTCGGCGAAGACGAAATGGGCGAAGTCTATGTGGTTGATCATAGAGGAGGGCTGTACCGTCTCGGTCCTTCTCCCGCGCAGCCTGGTCGTTAGCGGGATGTTTAAAGGCGGCTCACACCAACCCAACCCCAGCGAACTTTCTCAGTAGCCTGCTAGAGTTTCCCTGTCAGCCAATAGATCACTAGGCCTGCTACTTCGGCCACTGCTTCCTTGGTGTGCTGTAGCTGGATATCGCTCGGCAAGACATCAAACGGGTCAATGTCATCCCAGCTCTCTCGCGGCAGGTTCTGTGAGACATAATCGCAGGGGGCCGGCGTGACGCGGAAGCCCTGCTTCGTAAACACCGGGACGGCGCGTGGCAGATGGCTGGCTGAACTCACGAGTAGAATTGACGCGGGTCCGAGCAGCCGTTTGGTTCCTGTCGCGTTCTCGTAGGTGCTGCGGGCTTCTGTATCGATTTTTGTGGCGGACTCGGGAACACCGAGGCGAACCGCCCATCGTTTCATTTCGACCGCTTCTTGGGAGCCCGTGCCGAAGACTTGACCGTCTCCTCCCGTCAGCACCAACGTGGGGGCATAGCCTTGCTGGTAGAGATCCACGCCGCAGGTGGTTCGATTTCTGGAATAGGAAGATGGCTCGGTGGTTGGTCGAAGGGAGCCTTTCGCATAGATGCCTCTCCCCAAAACGACGATGGCATCGAAGCGATCGGATGGTGTCAGCCGTGGGGGGTGGTACCAGGATTCGAGCGAACCGATCAGCGGGGTGGCGATCAATGGACTGGATAGCGCCACGAGGAGAAGGAGGGAAGATATAAGGAGTTGGCGCACCCATCGCAGGCGTTTGGGAGAAAATGGCAAGAGGGCCAAGACCGTCGCTACGCTGAGGAGCAGCACGACCCACGTCAGTGGGTAGAGACCGTACTTGACGTACTTATACAGACCGAAGAAGAATGGGGTCAGTTCCATCAGCAGGCCTCAATCGAACAAGGGGCATCGCCGACAGCATACATGGAGTGAGGCAAATGACCAAGCAGGAAGAGGTGATGTGATGGCACAAGGGTGCCGCTATTGGCTGATGAAATCGGAGCCGCGGGTCTTTTCGATCGAGGATCTTGCGCAAGCTCCCAAGCAGACGACTTGTTGGGATGGAGTGCGGAACTATCAGGCGCGCAACTTCATGCGCGCGATGGCCGCCGGCGACCAGGTGCTTTTTTATCATAGCAATGCCGATCCGCCGGCTGTGGTGGGGATTGCGGAAGTCGTGCGGACCGCCTATCCCGATGAGACGCAGTTCGACAAGACCAGCCACCACTATGATCCAGCCAGTGTTCCCTCTGCTCCACGATGGGATATGGTGAACATTCGGTATCGTCAGACATTCAAGACCGGTCTTTCGCTCGATCGATTAAGGCAGGAACCTAAACTGCAGGGTATGGTCTTGTTGCGAAAAGGCTCTCGCCTTTCCGTTCAGCCGGTGACAGAAGCGGAATGGATGGTGGTACTCAAGCTTGCCGGGGCAAAGGTCAGCTAGAAGAATAAGCAGCAGGCTGCGGGAAAACTATCTTCGCAGGCTGCTCAAAAAGGCCGTCCAGCAAGGCCGCAGGCGAGTTGAAACCGGAGACGTACCCTCAGGGGTACGTTGAGGATTTCAATGAGCTGAGAACGAAGCTGGCGGACTTTTTCAGCAGCCTGCTACGTTTTGGCTTTGCCGTTATCAAGATGCCGGTGCTGCCAGTCGAGCCAGGCATGGCCAAGTTCGTGGGCAAGAATGTAGCGCCGTCTGGTCACGGGCAAGCGCTTGCGAAGATAAATGGTCTTGGTGGCGTCGTCCCAGATGCCATCGGCATTCGGGTCCCGACGATCCATGTCGGTATCGGAAAGTTGGCGTACGGAGATCCGATAGCCGAACGGAAACACGACTCGAGAGGGCATTCGCAACATATCCGCTGCTCCTGTTAGCCTGTTAGCGTATCACAAACTCCTTGCCTGCTTCCCGGTTAATCTACATATAAAAATCAACAGCTTAGATCATTATTCCTCAAAGAGCGCGGCGCCATGACCGGTCTTCTGCCCTTATAGGAATGTCCAGACTATTTCCGATGTAGCTGGGCCGTGATCCCGTTCGTCGATGCTGACTGCTCATGCTCCGGGGAAGATATTTGTCGGCTTTCGGCGAGTGAGAACCCACAACCAATGATGCCGAAAATGAGATGTTCTTCATTGGTGACCTTGCTCAGGAGTATACTGTGTAGCATGTGAGGCTTGCCATGCATCGTGTGCTCGTCCTGGGCGCTGGAAAGATCGGATCCCTGGTTGCCTGTCTCTTGTCAGAAAGCGGCGACTATGAGGTTTGTTTCGGTGACATCAGCCTCGACGCCCCCAAGCGGTTCGTCGAGGACCTTGGCCTCTCGCGAGTGACGCCCCTGCACCTCGACGCCCGACACCCCGACTCCATCAGCGCATACATGACGGCACATCGATTCGATGCAGTCCTGTCGAGTCTTCCCTATTTCTGCAACCCAGTTGTAGCCGGATTGGCCCGAGAACACCGGCTTCACTATTTCGACCTGACGGAAGATATCGAGGTGACCAATCAGGTCAAAGTATTGAGCCTCGACTCGCCGCAAGCCTTTGTGCCGCAATGCGGTCTTGCCCCCGGTTTTATCAGCATTGCGGCGCACGACTTGATCACCCACTTCGATACGGTGGATACGGTCAAAATGAGGGTCGGAGCCTTGCCGGTCCATCCCAGTAATGCCCTTAAGTATTCGCTCACGTGGTCCACCGATGGGCTGATCAACGAGTACGGCAACATTTGTTATGGAATCGAGGAGGGCGAGAAGGTGCCCCTCTTGCCTCTCGAAGGGTATGAGACGATCGAGGTGGATGGACTCCTGTACGAAGCGTTCAACACCTCCGGAGGATTGGGAACATTGGCGGACACCTATGCAGGGAAAGTCCGGACCATGAACTATAAGACGCTGCGGTATCCGGGCCATTGCGAAAAAATTCACCTCTTGATGAAAGATCTCAAGCTGAACGAGGACCGTGAGACGCTCAAACGAATTCTTGAACGGGCGGTTCCCCAGACACTGCAGGATGTCGTGCTGATCTATGCCTCTGTCATGGGGATGAGGGAAGGCGCCTTGTTCGAGGAGAACTACGTGAAGAAGATCTATCCCCAATGCATTAAAGGAAAACTGTGGTCTGCCATTCAAGTGACGACCGCCTCGAGCCTCTGTGCCGTAGCCGACCTAGTGCTTGCGGCGCCCACACAGTACAGGGGATTCGTGACCCAGGAATCGTTTCCGTTGCAAGACGTGCTCAAGAATCGGTTCGGAGCCTGTTACAAATGATGTCTACCGCGGAAATCCTCAAGGGATTGGGCTTGAGCGCCGTCAACGCCGGCGGCAGCACCGGGACCCATTGGTGGAATTCCGGCGAGAATACATCGCTGCTGGAATCCGTGAATCCTGCAACAGGCGGGACGATCGCGAAAATTCGCACCTGTTCAGCCGATGACTATCAGCACATCGCGCGGGAGTCTATTGAGGCATTTCAGCAATGGCGGCTTGTCCCGGCTCCCATGCGGGGGGAGTTCGTCCGGTTGCTTGGCACATCGTTGCGGGAGCACAAGGATCTGCTCGGCTCGCTGGTGTCTCTCGAGGTCGGCAAAATCAAATCGGAAGGGGACGGCGAAGTTCAGGAAATGATCGATATGGCGGACTTTGCCGTGGGCCAGTCGCGCATGCTGTATGGAACGACGATGCATTCCGAGCGCTCGCAGCATCGGATGTCGGAGCAATGGCATCCGCTCGGACCGGTCGGTGTGATTACCGCCTTCAATTTCCCCGTCGCGGTCTGGGCCTGGAACGCGTTCCTGGCTGCGATTGCCGGAGATACGGTGGTGTGGAAGCCTTCACCGAAAGCGCCGCTCTGCGCGATTGCGGTGCAGCACCTCTGCAACCGCGTGATGGAGCAACAGGGCTATCGAGGGATTTTCTCGCTGATCGTGACAGCTGAGAAGACCATTGCAGAAACGTTGGTCCAGGATCGTCGATTGCCGTTGATTTCATTCACGGGGTCCGTACCGGTGGGTCGAGCTGTGGCCGCGACCGTCGCGCAACGGCTGGGGCGGACGCTGTTGGAATTGAGCGGGAACAACGCGATCATTGTGGATCAGACGGCGGACATTTCTTTGGCGATTCGCGCCATCGTGTTCGGAGCGGTCGGCACCGCCGGCCAACGTTGCACGACAACCAGACGGCTGTTTGTATACGAGTCTCGTTATGATGAAGTGGTTGCAAAGCTGGTCTCGGCATACAGGCAGATCCACATCGGCAATCCATTAGAACCGGGCGTGCTCTTGGGTCCGCTGATCGATCGCGCCGCGGTGGAGGCCTATCGGAAGGCGATCGAAGAAGTAAAGCAGGCGGGAGGGAAAGTGCTCTATGGAGGGCAGGTATTGAGTCAGCCGGGCTATTTCGTGGAACCGGCCATCGTGAAAGCAGAGAACCATTGGCCCATCGTTCAGCGCGAGACCTTTGCGCCGATTCTCTATGTAATGCCCTTCAAGATACTTGACGATGCGATTGCGTTGCAGAATGCGGTACCTCAAGGCCTGTCTTCTGCGATTTTCACGTCCGATGTGCGGAGCAGCGAACGGTTCACATCCACTGCCGGCAGCGATTGCGGGATCGCTAATGTGAACATCGGGACATCAGGGGCGGAAATTGGTGGCGCCTTTGGAGGTGAAAAGGAAACCGGTGGAGGACGCGAAGCCGGCTCAGATGCCTGGAAAGCCTATATGCGGCGGCAGACGAACACGGTCAACTGGGGTCACGATTTGCCGCTGGCCCAGGGGATTCAGTTCGGCTCATAATGTCCATGTCTGAGCAACAAGGAGCGTAGACCATGGAACCAGACGTTGAGTTGGATGCACTGATCGCTAGGATGATTGAGGCCTATGTGTCTCGCAATCGGGCAGCTAAGGTGCTGCAGGATTCGTTGGACAAGGCAGGAGTCGGCTTCTACCCGGTTGCAGATCATCTCACGCTACGGACGCTGAATATCGACCGGCGTGCCGAGGAATTCACGAGACTCGGGTATGGGTATAGCGAAACGATCGAGTATGAAGACTGGTATGCGAAGGTCTATCGGAAGGTGGGGTACCCAGCGCTCTTTGTGGATCAAGCCTATCCCGATGACCGGGGCCGCACCAGCATCATCCCTGGATGGGTCAATAAATTTGGCGATCAGGTGTTCCATCATGTCGCGGTGCGTGTGGAAGACATCGAGCAGGCGATTGAACGGTTGAAGGCACAAGGGGTGGTCTTTACCGGTCAGATCGTCGGTGCGCGCGGTGGCCAGCTACGGCAAATTTTTACGGCGCCTGAAATGGTGGACGGTCAGCCATTTTCTGTGTTGGAACTCGCCGAGCGCCACAGAGGATACCAGGGGTTCTCGCCTCCTCAGGCAGACAGTTTGATGAAATCCACCGTAATCCGGTAGCGCTCTGCCCCGCCCCGCCTTTCCCGCTCGTCGCGCATCTCCTTATCCCCAAGCTTTCTCGCCTCGTTTTACGAGTCCGCGCAAGAGTCGCTGCATCTTTCTTTTAGCCTTCTCACGACGCTGGCGTTGGCGTTCGACCATGCGTCCGGCGACAAATGCAGCCCGGGTGCTGATCGATTGCTTGAGGAACGTTCGGATATACGCTTCAGCCTGAATGGCGTCTTGGTGTACGCCTAAGACGTCCTGTACAACGCGGGCTTTGTTGATGAAGCGTGTGGCCTGCTTGCCGACCATCGATTCCGCGAGTTCGGCGGCATAGCGGGCTCGTTTGGTTTTGATCCTGGTATCGTGGATAGTGGCATTGTTGGGTGTGTGACCAGCCTGGCAGATCGCGTTTCGCAACTTTGTGAATTCCTGCTTGGCTATGTCATGCAATGTCACGGTCGATTCGACGGCGGTTGGATCGTGCGGCGCTTGCTGGAGCCGCCTAATGAGGTCGAGATACCGTGCGCTCTTCAGCTCGTTCAGCAGAACTTCCTGGATATTATTCCGCTGGGCTTCCAGATGGGCGATGAATGGGGTCAAAGGCCGGCGATCTCGCGCATCCAGCGCGGCAGATTCCTCATGGAAATAGGCGAGTTGCACGTCGAGGTCGCGAGCCGGTCCAAGCAGTCGTCCGAGCCAGCGCAACTCATCCCGAAGCGAGTCTGCCCATTCAGGCATCAGCAGAGGCCTGGCAGCGCGCAGGACGGCGCGCAATTGTCTCGTGGCCACGCGCATTTGGTGCAGGCTTTCCGGTTCCCTTCCGAGCCTGGTGCCGGGATCATGCGCAAGCAGCCACCGGGCATGACGTGCGAGAGCCCACCTCACATGAGCCAAGGCTGGTGCATCCGATGCCGGAAGCGGCTCAGGGCTGGGAGTCGCTAAAGAAAGCGCGCGAAAGAGCTTGGGGCGTCCGTCATGATCTTCGGCTCCGGCTCGACGGAGCTGCCGTTCGAGGTCCGGCAATGTGCTGTCCTTCCCATTCACCTGTTCGATTTCGAGTTCTCGAAAACGCTGAGAGACCGCTCCGTCTTTCACGACCGACACGTGGTCGAGCGTGACATCTGCGACGGGGGCATGGTCCGTGCCTACGCGGACTCCCGCCCGCCAGACTCGCAAGGTTGCCACAGGCATGAGTGGCCGTTGTCCGATATGAAGAAAAAGCAGATCGCGGAAGATTGTTGGGGGAGTAGACTGGCGATCGACCAGCTCAACTTCCTGCCGGTCCTTCATTAGAGGGAGTTTCAGTTGCCAGGCCTGTTTCCCGCGCTCAGCTCGATGGCGAAGGGTGATCCCAGCATGGGCCAAGTCGTACTGGGAGGTGTCGTAGTAGGTCGAGGTCAGCAGACGTCGTGGAAGCGGGGTGCCGGGAAGATGGGGCAGATGGAAGTGGTCACTGACCGCCAGTTTGATCTCACGCTCTACCGTTGATCGTACAGATGAATTGATAGCAACGGGATCTGGCGGTTTCGAGGAAGGCTTATTGGCACGAGCCATCGCAGTCTCCTTGCGGGACCGCGTAATGTCGCAGATGGAAGAGGAGGGAAGCAATCCCTATTCCGCGTTCCTCGCGCGCGACTCGCTCGTCATGCGCCACGTTAACAAAGGCCTCAGTGTCATTCAGGCCAAATCAGATCCCATTGCGCCATTTTCCGGATTAATCCTTGAATAGACGAGAAACGGTCGTCGCATTATGGATGCCTACCGTCCTATAGGCACACAAGTGAACACCCTTCCATCCCGCAGGAGTATGGGTTGACAGTGGGATACATCCAACGGTACAAAATACCCACAGGAATCTGTTTTTTTGTTTGCTTGCTCATCATGCCGGGGTCGGCTCCTGCATACCCCACCCTGCGAGAGTGGCGGAACTGGCAGACGCGCGAGACTTAGGATCTCGTGGGTAACCGTGGGGGTTCAAGTCCCCCCTCTCGCACCAGATCACGGCCGGGCGGTCGGCGATGGCGCGGCAGTCAGCACAAGGCTTCTTACAAGGAACAAGGGTGCGCACCAGCTATGAAAATGGAAGTGACTGAACTAGGACCAATGAAACGCGCCCTCAAGATTGAGGTGCCGGCCGATGAAGTCACGCAACGGTTTGCCCGCGCTTATGGTGAGCTGAACCGCCAGGCCAACATCCCAGGATTTCGCCCTGGCAAGGTACCCTTGGCCTTGCTGGAAAAACGCTATGCCAAAACCGTGGAAGAGGACGTGATTCGAAGCCTCGTGCCGGACTTTTACGACAAGGCCGTCCGCCAAGCGGGGATTGTGCCGGTCCACGTCGAGATTCCTCCGCTGGACCGAGTGAAGATTAAGAAGAACGAACCTTTTACGTTTACCGCGACCGTCGAGATCAGGCCGAATATCGAGTTGCGGGACTATAAGGCGCCGAGTCCGATCTCGCTCAAACCCGACAAGCGCACTGTCACCGACGAACAGCTTGACCGAGGCCTTGAGGTCTTGCGCGAACAACAGGCCCGTCTGGAAGCCACAGCTCCTGGCCACGCTATCGTGGACGGGGACTATATCGTGCTGGATGTGCAAGGTGCGCTCGATGGAGCGCCGCTGGAAGGGACGAAGAAAGAAGGTCAGCTCCACAAGGTTGGATCACACGCGTCCGTTTTGGGCTTGGAAATTGATCCACATGTCGGGGGGAAGAAAGATGGCGATGTGCTCGAAATCTCCCAGCCGTACCCAGCAGGCCATCCCGATCCTCGCGTTGCCGGTAAGACAGTCGTGTTTACGCTGACGATCAAATCCGTCAAGGAAAAGAAACTGCCGGCCCTGGACGATGAATTTGCCAAAGATTGTGGTCCTTACAACTCGCTCCAGGAAATCAAAGATAAACTGCGAGAGGGGATGGAGCAGGGGCTGAAGCGAGAGATCGAAGATACCTATAAGGATACGATCGTTAAGCGGCTCATGGACACCCACCACTTCGATCTCCCGGAAACCCTAGTAGAGCGTGAGCTGGAGGCCATCATCCGCCAGCACGTGCAGCAGCAACAGCGGAAGGGCGGCGTCCAGGAGTCGCCTGGCACGGAGGATCTCACAAGCCTTCGCCAAGAACATCGGGACGAAGCGGCGCGCCGTGTGAAGGTCAGCCTTGTATTAGAAGCGATCGCCGAGAAAGAAGGGCTGACGGTCACGCAGGACGATTTCAACGCCGAAATCATGAGGCTGGCGTCGGAGCTTAAAATGCCGGCTGCAGATCTCGTCAAGATGATCAAGGCCGGAGGACAAGAGTCCATTGATGATTTACGTACCAGGATTTTGGTGGATAAAGCCTTGGATTTCGTTTACCGCAATGCGGTGATTCAGGGATAGCGCCGAGCGGTTCGGGCTGGTCTGAATTTCATTGGTCAGCGAGTTGGAATATAGGAGCACACCACGCGGGATGCTCAAAAAGTCTGTCCAGCAAGGCCGCAGCGAGTGAAGACCGGAAGGCGTACCCTCTGAGGTACGTTGAGGATCTGAACGACGCGAGAACGATGCTGGCGGGCTTTTTCAGCATCCCGCTAATCGGAAAGGAACGACCTGCATGCTAGTTCCCATTGTTATCGAAACGACTAACCGAGGCGAACGCGCCTACGACATTTACTCTCGGCTCCTGAAAGACAGGATCATCTTCCTCGGTGCGCCGATCGACGACATCTTTGCCAACCTGATTATTGCCCAGCTCTTGTTTCTCGAAGCAGAAGACCCTGAAAAAGACATCAATCTCTACGTCAATTCCCCCGGGGGAAGCGTCACGGCGGGATTGGGCATTTACGACACCATGCAGTATGTGAAACCCCCGATTAACACCATCTGCCTAGGCCAGGCCGCCAGCATGGGGGCGTTTTTGCTCACCGCAGGAACCAAAGGGAAGCGATTCGCCTTGCCGAATGCGAGGGTCATGATTCACCAACCCATGGGCGGGTTTCAGGGGCAAGCCACCGAAATCGACATTCATGCCAGAGAGATCTTGAAAATCCGTGAACGACTCAATGAAATCATGGCTAAACATACCGGCCAGCCTCTGGAGAAGATATCCCTGGATACCGAACGGGATTATTTCATGTCGGCAGAAGAAGCCAAGCGGTACGGTCTCATCGACGAAGTCATCACACGGCCACCGAAGCTCCTCAAGGCTGTCAGTGGCGACGCAGGAAAAGACGCGGCCAAGGATAAGTAACAAGGGAGGACGCATGGCGAAGCCGGATAAGATGGATCGACATCTCCGCTGCTCGTTCTGTGGAAAGAGCCGCGACGAAGTCCGCAAATTGATTGCGGGGCCCACCGTCTACATCTGCGATGAATGTGTCAACCTCTGTAACGACATCATTGCCGAGGATTGGGAAGAAGCCAAAGAAGAAATTTCGTCGAAACTCAAAAAGCCGGTGGAAATTAAACACCACCTGGATCAATACGTCGTGGGACAGGAACGGGCCAAGAAAATTCTCGCGGTGGCCGTTCATAACCACTACAAACGAATCTCGTCCAAGGATAAAGACGTTGACGACGTGCAACTCCAGAAGGGCAACATCCTCATGCTGGGGCCCACAGGCACGGGGAAAACGCTGTTGGCCCAGACCCTCGCGAAGTACTTGGACGTCCCTTTCACGCTGGCTGATGCGACCACGCTCACCGAGGCAGGGTACGTCGGAGAAGATGTGGAAAACATCATCCTCAAGCTTCTGCAAGCTGCGGACTACGATGTGGAACGGGCCGAGCGGGGCATAGTCTACATCGATGAAATCGACAAGATTAGCCGCAAGAGCGATAGTCCGTCCATCACCCGCGACGTTTCTGGCGAAGGGGTACAACAGGCGCTGCTCAAGCTCATCGAGGGGACTGTCGCCAACGTGCCGCCGCAAGGCGGGCGCAAGCATCCGCACCAAGAGTTTATTCAAATCAATACGAGCAACATTCTGTTCATCTGCGGCGGAGCGTTCGTCGGGCTCGAGCAAATTATCGAGCAACGCCTGAATCGGAAGGCGATGGGATTCGGAGCCGAAGTTCGCGGACGGAGCGAAATACGACTGGGCGAACTGTTCGCGAAAGTTCAGCCGGAAGACTTCCTCAAGTACGGCTTGATTCCGGAGTTTGTCGGTCGGCTGCCGGTTGTCGCTACCTTAGATGAGCTGGATGAACGCGCTCTCATTCGAATCTTGACCGAGCCGAGAAACGCGCTCACGAAACAGTATGAGAAATTGCTCTCTTTTGAGAAGGTGAAGCTCAAGTTCACGGAGGGCGCGCTCGGGGCGATCGCACGGAAAGCGTTTCACCAGAAAACCGGCGCGCGAGGATTGCGTGCCATCCTCGAAGATGTGATGCTGGACGTGATGTACGATGCCCCTTCTCAAAAGCAGATTAAGGAAGTCCTCATCACTGAGGATGCCATCCTCGGCAAGCACGCTCCCATCCGAATCTTCGAGCAAGACAAGGATGTAAAGACAGCTTAAGTCGTTATAGATATAGAGCTTTTTCTCATCCAGCGGGGTCTGCCAAGGAGCCTCCTGGCCAGGATCATCTTGGCCGGAGGCTTCTTCACATCTTTTCTTCTCGAATACTCTCCACCCCTTCTTTCTTCCAAGCCTGTAGCGATAGTTACAACTCTACGCTTTTCCTCGACAAGATGAAACGCTGCGCTATACTTGCGTTACAGATTGAACGTGGAGGACCTGTGAAATATCCCGTGTCTTCAAGCCTTCGACACAAAGGGAAAGCCCTCGACCTTGATGCAAACCGTGAAGTGATTACCCTTCTAGGGATCAACGGCGAACCCATGGGCAACCTGTCCTGGGACTTCGTCATCGACCAGATTCTGGCCTATCGTAAACCCCAGGCGAGCCGAGAAATCAGGAATGAGCCGCGCGTGACACTTACCTTCCGTGTCAAGTACATAACCCCGGAAGGCCAGCAGTTTGAAAGTCGCGCAAGTGGCATTGGCGGAGGTGGGCTCTTTATCGAAAGCCTGAGCACTCTACCGGTCGGCACCAAGCTTGCCCTTGAATTTTCGCTACCAGAGCAGCCCTCAGAGTGGTTGCCGGCGAAGGGTCTCGTCGCGTGGGTGTGCCCTAAAGCAGACCAATATACGTTTAGTCCTGGCATGGGGGTGCGTTTTACGGAAATTAACCCCGATGTCCGTAACCGCGTGCTCGAACTGGTGAAATCCCTCCAAACCGTCGGACAGTCAGCCTAGTGAATATCCATTTGCCACTGAAGCGGCCCGCCTTCAATACCAGGGCATGACCATGAAGCTTTCTGTGATCATGACGGAAGGGCATGAGGGCAAAGTCCTTGAGGTGAATGCCGACCAGGAAGTGGTCACTCTTCATAGTGCCACGGGAAAATTGCTCGGCACCCTGTCGTGGGGAGCAGTCATTGAACAGATTCTTGCCAGCGATGACGATGTACGATTCGCCCATGCGCGCTCTCACCCGAGAGCCCCGCTCGCCGTCAAGGTTCGTTACACGACTCCGGAAGGCAGACAGGTCGACAGCTTAACCGGCGGCATTGGTGCAGGCGGGTTGTTCATCGAAAGCAGCGCCCCGCTAGCTCCTGGGACTGAGCTTTCCGTTGAGTTTGCACTGCCCGATCGTCCTTGGGAAAAACACAAGGCCAAAGCGAAGGTCGCCTGGATCCGCAACAAGCCTGAACGGCATCTGCTTTTTCCTGGTATGGGCGTCCAATTTACCGACATCGATGAAAAGGCCCGCAAAGAGCTTGTCGAACTTGTGGACGCGTTGAATCGTTCCCGCCTTGCGACCTAACAGGTTGCAGAAAAACTATTTTCACCCCCGGTGAGACTCAGTAAATGGGATGTTCACGATGATTGTTGGTTAGCCCGCAGGATGCTCAATAAGGCCGTCCAGCGAGGCCGCAGCGAGTTGTCATTTTGTAAGGGGTGGGTGGGCGAGGGCCTTCAGATTCCCCAACTTCCCCAGAGGAAGTAGGCAGATTGTTCTTCACTGCGCGCATTGAGCGACCACCGCTTTATCGTGGGGGTTCTGCGAGCAAGAAGAACGGCCTGCCTGCTCCCTCGCATCCTTCTGAGGCCGCGCGTTGCGCGAGCAGGGGGATCGTTCCAGCTATCCCCATCCCCCCTTTTTCAGCATCCTACTAAGTTCCCCGTTTCGCCCAACGCCGCACCCCACTGTCTGAATCCTTCGCGATAGTCGTATCGAGTGCCGCCTTCGCCTCAGGGTCGTTGAGCAGTCCAAGACGATAGGCCGCCTCTGCTCTCACGCCAGGCGAGGGATCTTCAACCAACCGCTCTCTGAGCCAAGGGGAGGCCGCCGACCCTCCCCACTCACCCACCACCGCCACGATCCCCTGACGAACCTCTGCATCGGAGTCACGCCCTGCTGCGACGAGGGTAGGAACCCATTGGCTTGAGTCGGCTTGTAGCAATGCCCGCACTGTCGCTCTCCTAATCGTTGCATCCGGAGATCGCAATAAGCCTACGACAGGCTCCAATAATTGAGAACCTGGTTCTATTACGCCAATCGCCACTACCGCCGCCTGCCGGACCGATTCAACAGGATCCTGCAGCGCCTGTGTCAACAGAACCACCACTCCATTAGTAGCTGCAGGCTTCAAGCGTCCCATGGCCAGCACCGACGCTTCGCGGACTATTGCCGCAGGATCGTGAATGAGGGGAAGAATGGAGTCCGTGGTTCGTGCGTCGCCGATCTTGCCCAGAGATTCTGCAGCCATCCGCCGTATCTCTGGTGCCTCATCGCGGAGCAATTCTAACAATGACGAAACCGTACGCTCCCTCGATAATGGTGGAGAATCCTGGACACAACCGGCGAGACAGAGGACTGACGCGACGACTGAATACGCGATGGTGCGAGATGACGTGCGACAGAGCAGGGTGCCGACATCGGGTAGGCTGATAAAGACTGCCCCCCAGTTCACGCTTGTTTAGGAGGCTCTTCGTGAAAGGCAGGCAGTTCTTTGGCCGCTTCGATGGATTGCTGGAATTCCTTCTGGGCAGAATCCATTTCGGCTTGGATTGTTCGTATCTCGGGATCGACAGAATTGCGGACATCGGCCACGGCCTGCTTAAACGTCCGCAACGCATCCCCAAGTCCTTCTCCCAGACTCTGCATATCCCCCGGGGAAGTGCTGGCCGGTTGCGCAGCCTTCGCCTTTATCGCCGCCTGCTGTGCCTGCACACGGGTCACGGCGTCTTTGTTGACAATGGCCGAGGGGCGCTTGACCACAGGTTTCACTTGGGCACCCGCAGGAAGAGGCGGGTACTGAGCCCGCATTACCGGCGCGGGGGCCGCCGCTCGTTCTTCCATCGTCGGGGGCTGGTTGCCCTGCCTTGTCGTTTGGGCTGAGACTGATCGGGCTGCCGTGGAGGTCATTGGCCGATCCGGCTGTGGCGGAGCAGCCATGTTGTGCATCAAGGAAGCAGTGGTCCCGGGAGTCAGTTCTGGCCCAGGCATATAGGGTGCCGTGGGCTTCGGAGCGGCAGGGGCCTGTCCATGCGTCATTGCCGCTGCCGGTGCAGCTTGAAGTGTTGGTTGGGTCTGCATGGGTGCCGGTTGACTCGCTTCGGGCGGTGCTGCATCTGGCGCAGGGATATCGTTGACTTCTTTTTTGAACCCTCTGAGCGCTTTGCCGACCCCTTCACCGATTTGTGGAAGTTTTCCCGCCCCGAAAATGATGAGGACAATGACGAGGATAATAATGAGTTCCGAGATCCCCATGGTACCGAACATGGCGTGGGTCCTTTTCCTTAGCCCGACAAAGCGCCGTGGGCCTTACTTTATATGCTGGTCGTATCAACTCTATAGGCCAGTAGGAGGCACTGTCAAGGAAGGGACTGGGCTAGCAAATGGAGACGATCTCGCTCTGCAACGGCAACCCAAATACCAACGCCTCGCGCTCCGCGAGGTACACATCCAGTTCGCTTCTGATCCCAAACTCGCCTGCCAGGTAGATTCCCGGCTCAATAGAAAAACAGGTCCTCGGCATCAGTCGGCGAGTGTCCTGCGTTTCTAAGCCATCGATGTTGGCTCCATTGCCATGAACTTCTTCGCCGATCGAGTGGCCCGTGCGATGGACGAATTGGTCGCCGTAGCCACTATGCTGGATGACCTGTCGGCAGGCGTTGTCGACTTCCCAGCCGAATGGGCGATGGCCGGCAGCTGTTTCTGTCCGAACGAAGGCCAGGGCCGCGTCCCGCCCCTGCCGGACCAAGTCGAAGATCTCGCGGTGTTTCACTGGAACGGTCCGGCCGACATAGCCGGTCCAGGTGATATCAGCATAGACCGAACCGGCCTCTGCTCGTTTGGCCCAGAGATCGATCAAGAGCAACGCATCGCGGGTGACTTCCGCTGACCCCGTCTCTGTCGGACCATAATGGGGATCAGCGCTGTGGGCATTGACGGCGGCGATCGGCGCACTCGACGTGACCATCCCGGCATCGCGTATACGAGCCAAGATAAACTGCTGCACTCCATATTCCGTGAGACTTCGCCCTTGCGTGATCGCCTCATGCACATGACTAAATGTCTGATCAACGATGCGCCGAAGCGCCGCCGCAGCAAACTGATGCGATTCGAGTTGGCGATCCGTCCATCGCGCTTCAAACGTCTGAATCAAATCCGCCGAACTCACCACCTCGACGTCGTAGCTTCTGATCAACTCGATCGTACCAGCATCCACGCGCGACACATAGGGAACCGCATTCAGCGGGGAATATTGCATGGCGACACGGAGGCCACCGGCGAGCAGGCGCGCAAGGATCTGCCGTTGCTGCTCCCACGACACATAGCAATCGGCCTGTCCTGGCAATGCATCCAGTACGTGCGGCTCGATGCGATGCAGCAGCTTGACAGGAACCCCCTGCGCCGGGATCCAGTAGTACCATCGCCTGGTGACATGGACGGTAGGATCGAGTTGGAGAATACGATAGGCGAGGGGGTCGCTCCCGCGGAAATCGTAGAAGAGCCAGCCGTCGATCTCAGCATCGCGCAGTGCCTGTTGAATTTCGCTAACACGCTGATAGATGGCCGTAGTCATAGTACCGGGCATCTTATCGTCGCGCTGTCAAGCCGTCAATGTGATGGCCATTGAGATCGGTGGTCATGCTACAATGCGTGCCATGGCAATTGAGCATGCACCGGAGTCTTCCCAGTTCCGCGTGACCCTGTTTGTCGGACCGCAGCCAGTGGAGGGAAGACCCTTCACCACCACCTGTGTTTTTAACGTCAAGAAACGAAGTTGGAAGGGTGGAGTCCAGGTCGCCGTCGTTGTCACCCAGAGTCAGATCGATCGGCTCAGCACCGACGTCGATTTCCCCAGCTGGTTGGCTCTGGCCCTAGTCGATCTCACAGATGAAGATCGTCTCTCTCATCAAGAGCGAGCCCGTGAGCTGTTTATCCAAGCAGTCTGTCGGTGCAAGCTGGACCTGGCGTTGCAATCCGGCATCGCTCAAGAGAACCAATGTCTGGCAGACGACACAGGAATCACTGAAATCAGAGCCGCCGTGATCAAGCGGAAAAACTTCATCACATCATATGTTGCATCTGAACTGGACCTCATACTGAGGGACGTTGCTGCTCAATAGACACTCCTCGCTGGCGCGGCAGGGGGTTTGCATTCAGAGTCGAATTTGTTATAACCGCACTAATACTGAATCGTGGGAGAGCGTCCTGAAGTCAACCACTGCCGCTCAGTTCGTTCTGTCGAAGAAGGAGGAGAATCTGTGAATACATACTCGTCTTCATCCAATCGCCCCCGTGAGGCTTCCATATTCAAACTGGTGGCAGCCTTTCTGCTCCTGGCCCTGTGCACCGTCACGATCGTGCCGTCGGCCTGGAGTCAAGAAGCCACAGGCTCCCCGTCGAGCCAAAGCCTCGAGGGCGGAAGTCCGTCAAGCGCAGGTATGCAAGCCGCGGCTGTTTTCAGCACACTCCTATATTTTCCACTGAAGCTGGCCTTCGCCATCGGTGGAGGGATTGTCGGAGGACTCACCTATGCATGTTCCGGCGGGAATGAGGAAGCGGCCAAGAGCGTTTGGACCACGAGCCTCTACGGCACCTACCTCATTACCCCCGATCATCTCCAAGGCAATCGTCCCATCCGATTCCTGGGAGTCGCCGATTCGAACAATACACCGGCGCCAGCCCCTGCTCCGGAGCCCATCCGCTAGCAGGATGCTGAAAAAGTCCGCCAGCGTCGTTCTCGCATCGCTCAGAGGCTCAACGTACCGAAGCGTACGCCTCGCCTCTTCGCTCGCTGCGGCCTTGCTGAACGGCATTTTTGAGCATCCTGCGTGGTGTGCTCCTGTTATGCCAAACTTACTGACCAATGAATTTCCGGCGTGTCCACATGGTTTTTCCGCAGCCTGCTAGCCGATGAAACCGATCATCGGCGTCACACCAGACTTCAATGCCGGTGATCGGAAAGAATGGGGTGGGAGAGAGCCCACCTACTTTTTACGCGGGCGCTACATTCGTGCCATCGAAGAACTTGGCGGCATCCCGCTGGTCCTTCCACTCCATCCAGACCGAGCCACGAGACGGCGCCTCCTCCAGCAGCTTGACGGACTCCTGCTCACCGGAAGCGGGCCGGACCTGTCACCCTCATTGTATGGTGAACGTCAGCGCTATCCGTTCGGAATCGTGAGCGAACGTCGCACGAGTTTTGAACTGGACATTGTCCACCTGGCGAGACAGGCTGACGTCCCGCTGCTCGCCATCTGTGGAGGCATGCAGGCCATGAATGTCGCCTTCGGCGGCAGTCTGTTTCAGGATATCTCATCCCAAATCTCGACCGCGCTCCAACATCGGCAACGAACTCCAGCGACAAATCTCAGTCACACCGTCACAGTCACACCTGACAGCCTGCTCCGTCGCATTGTGCGATCGCGGTCGATGCGGGTGAATAGTTCACACCATCAATCGGTCAAAGCCGTCGCGCCGTCGTTGATCGCCAGTGCCCTGGCCGACGATGGTATTGTCGAGGCAATCGAATCGCCGGCCAACCGCTTTTTTCTCGGCATCCAGTGGCACCCGGAGTTTCTCTTCGACCGGCACCCCCTCCACCGACGATTGTTCGAAGCCTTTCTGCGTGCCGCCCGCACCACAGACCGTGGTGCGTGAAGTGCAAGAACCGGAGGGACTTTCTTGTTTATTTGGTCTATCTGGTTTGTTTGGCTGAACGGGATAGACCAGATGAACCAGATCAACGCGCCCCACTCGGCTATCCATGAAGTAGGCCTGCTATACTTGACCCCATATGGAGCAGAAGCTCGTTGACCCTACAACGCCTTTCGCCATCTCCGCGACCTAACCCGCATTATTCATGAGCATTTCTGCTACAACCATTGATCCGCTGCTACGACGAGCCTTCGGTCGGCGGGCTCGCCCCTCGGCCCCTTACCGTACTGCACGAGTACGCATCGGGTCTTCACGGCTCTGCGCACCGGTCTCGCGACGCGGCTCAGCGATTTCGCGACGAACCGTCATGAATAACGCGGGCTAAGGAGGTACGGTGATCAGCCGACTCTTCCGAACCAAGTCCATTGAACAGATCCTCGCAGACGCAGATCATCCCGATCATCGTTTAAAGAAAACCCTCACGGCTTGGGATCTGACCGCGCTCGGCATCGGCGCGATCATTGGCACAGGCATCTTCGTCCTGATCGGCACCGCCATTGTCGGTGATGCTCACCGGCCCGGGGCAGGGCCTGGAATCATTCTGTCCTTTGTGCTCTCCGGCCTGACCTGCGTCTTCGCGGCACTCTGCTATGCAGAGTTTTCCACCATGATTCCCGCAGCCGGCTCTGCCTATACCTACTCGTATGCCACGTTGGGAGAATTCCTGGCCTGGATTACCGGCTGGAACTTGATTCTCGAATACGGTGTGGCCTGCGTCGCCGTCGCTATCGGATGGTCCGGCTATTTCAACAATCTACTCAGGTTGGCTGGAATCGAACTGCCGCACTGGGCGACGCATCCACCCGGAGGACCAGACGGGGGTGTGGCAAATTTCCCCGCCGCCATTATCGTGCTGCTCGTCACCATCATCCTCGTCATTGGGATCAAAGAAAGTGCCCGCGCAACCGGTATTATTGTGTGTTTGAAACTTGCGGTCATCCTCTTCTTCATTGCGGTGGGGACGCCGGCCGTGAATAGCGACAACTGGACGCCTTTCATGCCGCAGGGGTTCGCCGGCGTCGGCGCCGCAGCGGCGATCGTGTTTTTCGCTTATATCGGATTCGATGCCATCTCGACGACCGCCGAGGAAGCCAAGAATCCTCAGCGGGATTTGCCGATTGGAATCATTGCCTCACTCAGTATCTGCACCGTCCTCTACATTGCCGTGGCTGCCGTCCTGACCGGTTTGGTCCCCGCAGCACAGATCGACATCCATGCGCCGGTGGCCGCAGCGCTGAGTAAGGTGGGTTTTAAGTGGGGAGCGGCGATTGTGGCATTTGGAGCCGTAGCCGGAATTACCAGCGTACTCGTCGTGATGATGCTGGGGCAGATCCGGGTATTCTTTGCCATGTCGCGCGACCACCTCTTGAGCCCCTGGCTCTCAACCGTGCATCCGCGCTATGGCACACCTCACTATGCCACCATTCTCACCGGTATCGCCGTGGCCACGCTCGCTGCCTTGATTCCCATCGGCGATGCGGCGGACATGACGAACATCGGCACTCTCTTTGCTTTTGTCCTGGTCTGTATCGGTGTCGTGGTCTTGCGCTATACGAAGCCCAACCAGCTCCGCCCATTCAGGCTTCCGTTCATGCCGGTCGTTCCCATTCTGGGCATGTTGGCCTGCCTCGGTTTGATGGGTTTTCTCCCATGGGTGACCTGGATCAGGTTCGCCGTCTGGACCGCTATCGGCGTTGTGGTCTACCTGGGATACGGCATGAAACATAGCAAACTAGCCGGCCCTTCCTCCTGACGGCCACCTTCCATAACGTTCCTAGCAGGATGCTGAAAAAGAGGGGACGGGGTAGCTGGGACGATCCCCTTGCTCGCGCAACGCGCGGCCTCAGAAGGGGATAGCGAGGCAGCTGGCATGGTCTCTTTGCTCGCAGAGCCCCCACGATAAAACAGTGGTCGCTCGATGCGCGCAGTGGAGACCACGCCAGCGCCTCGCTGAATGCGAGTATAGGTGAAGAGTTGAGTTCAGGCTCTTGTTGGACGCGCGCAGTTGGGATCAACCCACCCACCCCTTATAAAGTGATAGCTCGCTTCGGCCTTGCTGGACGAACTTTTTGAGCATCCTGTAGGGGTTGCATCCTGTTGCCACAGACAGATAGACCATTGGGTGGGATTGCCGGAGGGCCAGCATTGCTTTTAGTAGCCGGCTAAATAAAGCAGGTTAGCTCGATTTGTCAGCAGGTTGAGCTGCTAAGGCTGGGGCAGGAGTCGGTGCGTTGTCAGCAGGAGAATCTGGAGAGGCTGCAGGTGCGACAGGCTGGCCAGCTGGTGCTGATGCAGCAGTGGATGCCGCTGGTTTTGGAGCAGCGGGCGGCTTGGGAGGAGCAGGTTTCTCCGGCTTGATGCCTCCTTCCCACGAGGGACCGGAGTACATATCCGCCGAGAGACCTTTCGATTTCCATTTCTCTTCAAAATCCGCGGCCGCCTTATTCGGCGTCTCCCCATTCCCCACGACATTATTCCACGGATAGATCTTTGGGCTGATCTGGCACCCGGTCTCAGTTCGCTTCAAATACAAGGAGATAGGGTTTCCGCGATAGGGTCCAAGATAGATATGCACGGACCCGGCATATTCGAGCAAATGCTCCATCCCCGCCTCCAAAGGGTCGCATGATGCCATAATAGGGAAGGGGAGGGCAAGGAGGCGCGGGGATGGATCAGCTCGCGGAGCGTTGGTGCCTCTCGGAGCGACCCTTTCGGAATTTGCCGAAGGGAATCCCTCGGAAATTCCTTCGCGGACTCAGTCAGTTTCCGCTTTCCTCTTCGGCAAATTCTCGAAGGGTCCCCGCTCCTTCGGCAAAACGCTCCGTGAGCTGACCCATCCCCTGATGGGAAATAATAGGATTCGATGCTCTTTGGACACGCACGGTAAAGGGCAGTCTTGGCTACTCCCCTAAAGAGAGATACAGGGAATCGGCCCACGACCTCCAAGGGGCTGTTGATTGACAGGCTTTTCAGCTGTCCCGTAGACTGCCTCGTATGCCTTCACGATTGATCACCCCGTCTCGCCCAAATAGTAAGAAAACCACCATCGGTTTTGTGAATCTAGGTTGTTCGAAAAACCAGGTCGATTCCGAAATCATGCTAGGTGCCCTGGTGACAGACGGGTTTGCTCTAACCGATAACCCAAAGAAAGCCGAAGTGGTCATCATCAATACCTGCGGTTTCATCGAAGAGGCCAAGCAGGAATCGATCGATACGATCATTGCGCACGGCAAACTAAAAGATACAGGATCCTGTCGGGTGTTAATTGCCGCCGGCTGTCTGGCGCAACGGTATCAAGGAGACCTCCTCAAGCAATTGCCGGAACTCGACGGTGTGGTAGGGACCGGTGAGTTCGGAAAGATCGCGGAGATTTGCCGGAACCTGCTGGCGCCGAAGAAGCGGCAACAACGGCTCTGGATCAGCGAGCCGCCCTATCTGTACGACGCAGACGCGCCGCGTCTCCGTCTCGGGAAGGCCCATAGCGCCTACGTGAAAATTGCCGAAGGCTGTAACCGGAATTGCGCCTTCTGCGCGATCCCCCTGATGCGAGGCAAGCAACGAAGCCGTCCGGTGGAATCGATCGTAGCCGAAGCCACTCGCCTCGCAGCTGAAGGCGTAAAGGAAATCAACCTTATTTCCCAGGACACGGTGAATTATGGCGTGGACCTTGGTGTACGCCACGGCCTCGTCACACTGCTTCGCGAGCTGGTGAAGGTGAAAGACTTGCGCTGGATCAGGCCGTTTTATCTCTATCCGCAGCAAGTATCGGACGAGTTGTTAGATCTCTATGCAGGCGAAGAAAAGATTACCAGATATATCGACATGCCGCTGCAACACATCAACGATCGGATGCTCAAGCGGATGCACCGGCTGGGCGATCGCGCCGCCATCACTTCCCTTGTCGATCGGATTAGGACGCGCATTCCCGGCGTCACGTTTCGCACGGCCTTCATCGTGGGGTTTCCAGGAGAGACGGAGCAGGCGTTCGACGAGCTGAGAGGCTACGTGGAAGAGGCCGAGTTCGATCGGGTGGCGGTGTTTTTGTATTCGGACGAGGAGGACACGCCGGCCGTCGGGCTTGATGACAAGGTCGAGCGATCGGTCATGGATGAACGACGGAATGAAATCTTAGCCGTACAAGAAGAGATTGCGGCGGCACGAGGCCAATCCCGTATCGGCTCTGTGATGGAGGTCTTGGTCGAAGGAGTCTCCGAAGAAACAGAGTTATTACTTGAAGGACGCCATGAAGGGCTGGCTCCGGAGATCGACGGGGTCGTGTATATCAACGATGGGTCGGCTACGGCTGGGGAACTCGTCAAGGTCGAGATCACCGATGCGGCATTGTATGATCTCGTAGGCCACATCGTCACATAGCAGGATGCTGAAAAAGCCCGCGAGCTTCGTTCTCACATCGTTCAGGTCCTCAACGTACCCCAGAGGGTACGCCTCCGGGCCTTCACTCGCTGCGGCCTTGCTGGCGGACATTTTGAGCATCCTGCGTGATTTTCATCTGTTGTCCATGACCTGCAGGCCATGGGAGGTTTCTGCATACCACAACAATAACTTCCACAACCGCCCAGCGTCAGTTCTGCCGTGATCGCTACCTGTCTGCTACACTTCAGTAAGTTCCTTTCATCGGAAAAATAGGCCCACGATGGCACACCGAAACGAATCTGTCGTTCTCTTGATCCATTGTAAGGATCGCAGGGGTATTGTGGCCCGTGTCTCAGGCTTCATTCACGACTTCGGCGGGAATATTCTCGATTCGGATCATCATACAGATGAAGAGACGAACGAGTTTCTCATGCGCATGGAGTTTGCCGCCGAGGGTTTGCAGATTCCACCCGATGAGATTGCGACCGCCTTCGCTCCAGTTGCCAAGACCTTCGAGATGCGTTACGAGGTTCGCCCTTCAAGTCGCCGAACGAGGGTCGCGATGTTGGTCTCGAAACAGGATCACTGTCTGGCAGATCTGCTCCAACGGCACAAACGCGACGAGTTGCACATCGATATCCCCGTGATTATTTCCAATCACGATACCTGCGCCGGCTGGGCCGAGCTATTCAAGATTCCCTTCTCCGTTTATCCTGTGACCAAGGAGACCAAGCCGCAGCAGGAACAGCAAGTCCTCACCCTGCTGAAGGACCAGCGTATCGAGCTCGTGGTCATGGCCCGGTACATGCAAATTCTTAGCGGCACCTTTCTGTCACAGGTCGGCTGTCCAGTCATCAATATCCATCACTCCTTTCTCCCCGCATTCATCGGCGCTAATCCCTATCGGCAGGCCTATGACCGGGGCGTGAAAATCATCGGAGCGACAGCACACTATGCCACGGAGGATCTGGATGAAGGTCCGATCATCGAGCAAGACGTCATGCGTGTGGGCCACCGGGATACGGTCGATGATCTGGTGAGGAAGGGACGGGATCTGGAGGAAATCGTGCTGGCCCGCGCTGTGCGCCGCCATGTTGAACGACGGGTGCTGGTGTACGGCAGAAAAACCGTGGTGTTCGATTAGCCGGAAGCCCCAAAAGTCCGCCAGTACGAAGAAGGTTGAGGCTAAGGTTGAGATAAAGAGAGTCTGATCTTTGCTCAACCTTGACCTCAACCTCAGCCTACCCTTTCGCTGCGGCCTTACTGGACGAACTTTTTGAGCATCCGGTTGGGTCTATACCTGTTGTCCTAGACGTGCAGACCATTGAAATTCCGGCGTACCCACAGAGTCTTTCCGCCGCCTGCTTCTAACCCCATATGCGCTTCCGTGCTAGACCTCGACGCCAGAGCGTGAACGTTGCTTTCGGGGCATTCATGCTAATACAACGAACCAGCGAGGATACTTGGCGAAAGAGGTAGGAATTTGTCCCAAGAAAGATGACGTTGCCATCTTGGCCGTCATCTTTCCTGGGTTCGACTCTCCGCACACGCTTACGGCCAGCTAAGCCGGAACCTAACGGTCCGCTACTCCGGGAGCGAGGATGAGATTGACAGGAATCTTTTCCGCTAATGTGTAGGGGCTCGCCTTATTTTCCTTCACCCACCGCTTCTCAGCGACAGATTCAAAAGGTGGAGCGAGTTCCCCCTGGAGAGACCACAGATCGCAAGGTGTCTCATCAACGGAAATCTCCCAATCATACCCCCTGTCCTTGACGTAGGGAGCTATGACCGCATCGAGTGTCCTGATCCACCATTCTCTGAGGACCGAACCAGGTAATGTCCTAGCAATATGGTCGACCTTGAAGCGGACAAATTTGTTATTCGGTTCGCCACCGACAAAGCAGGAGTCCTTGGCTATCTCCTCAAAAATGAACACGACATAGAACTTAGGGATTGGGACCCTCGCATACACCTCCGTCACCTGCTTGGCCAGCGTCTTTTTGTCTTCGGCAGTGAATGCTCCGACAGGATGATAAACTTTCCATAACGGCATATTGTGTTCCTCCTCATTGGTTCGGCATTATGCGGTTTTGCGTTTGTCTGGAAAATGAAGACCCATGGTCTTGTCCATCTCCGAATAGACCATGTCGATTATCTTAGGAGCTAATGATCCATCGGTCAGTCCTCCTTTCTTCTCAGGAAGCCGAGTTGTTATTTGTCATGTCGCTGTCAGGATAGGAAGTAGCTTCATCTGCACGGTCTGTCTCAATGCTGGAGTCCAAATTTCGCTATCATCCCCCCTCTAAAGGTCGCATCGTCCAGCTTTCTTCGATCAGCAACCATTTGTTTAGCAGTTTCACCAGCGGTATATCGAAGCTGGTCAGTGCCGTCAGTTGCTGCTTGATAAATTACATTTGCCACCACGATTGGGTCAGAGAAGGTATGCGATAAAGACCCCAGAGCTTTGAATAACTTACCGACCAAGTCCTGGTATTCAACCAGACTTGCGTCGTTGCTAAAGTCAAATGAACGGCCCTTGAAGTCAGTGTTAGTCATGCCGGGCTCAACGATCTTTACCTTGCAGCAGATTTGTTCCATTTCAAAACTCAGGGCCTCTGAAATCCCTTCCACTGCGAATTTAGTTCCGTGATACAAGGAGCCTAATGGGAAGGCCATTTTCCCGGCGATTGATGAAATATTGATCACCATGCCATCCTTGTTTTGTCTGAAATGTGGAAGGATTGCCTTGGTTACGTCCAAAAGGCCTATGACATTCACATCAAATTGTCTTCTGATCTTTTCAATTGACGTTGCTTCTAAAGGGCCGTACGCACCATATCCAGCATTGTTCAAGAGGACATCTATTTTGCCGAATCTTTTAATCCCTAATTGAACCGCGTCATGGATTGACTTGTGATCCTGAACATCCAGTCTGGTGACCAGTACGTTTTCTAGAACCGTTAGCTCCTGCTCTTTTCCTGGCGTTCTCATGGTGGCAATGACGTTCCAGCCTTTTTCATGAAATAATTTTGCAGTAACTTTTCCTATCCCACTGCTTGACCCTGTAATCAGAATTGTCTTCCGCATAATAAAAGTCTCCTCTGGGCAGAATGTTTAATTTCATTACTTGCATTTCGCAAGTTACAGTAGCCAACTTAGTTGCAAAATGCAAGTGTCTGTATTAAATTATTGCATGTAACTCAGTCATCCTCAACTAGGTAGGTGGTGGGTAATGTTGGACGACCGTGAACAATGGATAACAAAATGAAATTTAAGCGATCAGGCTGTCCGATTACCAATGTATTAGATACTCTTGGAGATAAATGGACGCTGTTGGTCGTTCGAGATCTGGTATTGGGCAAAAGACGTTATCAGGAATTCATGTCCTCTTCGGAAAGAATCGCCTCAAACATTCTTGCGGATAGACTAAAACAACTTGAGACTGACGGCCTTGTTGCGCGACGGGCCTACCAGCGAAACCCTGTGCGCTATGAATACCTTCTCACAGAGAAGGGCGAGGGACTAAAGCCTGTATTGGAAGCGATAATCGTATGGGGGCAAAAGCATTACCCAGCACCAAGAGATTCCCTCGCGTCGAGCAACGTTAACCCACATGGTTCATGAGGTTCGTCGCAAAACCCCTTGAAGGTGCATTCCCTGCGAAGCGCATCTCGTGTTTCCGAGCAAGGTTCAATGCGGGACCCTTGATGGTCATTGAAACTTTAACATTGAGCTTGACGGCTACTATTGTCTCTGACCTCCCACCTCTTCCAAAATTGGACGATTGCAGCAAACATGGCCATAATCATGCGGATTTGGAGGGAGAGAATTTGTTTAATCGGCACTGGGGCCAGTGGCAGTATCGCCGTAAAAGTCGAACCTTCGCCGACCTTGCTCTGGACCTCGATACGCCCGCGATGGGATTCGACAATCCAGGCGCAGATGGACAGGCCGAGACCCGTGCCTTTCTTGGTATGGGCCCGCGCCTCATCGGTACGATAGAACCGGTCGAAGATCCTGGACTGATCCTCTTGTGCGATCCCAATGCCGTGATCGGTCACGACCACCCGTGCGTGAGTCTGGTCAATTGTCAGCGCGATGTCGACGGTTCCACCGGGGCGAGAGTATTTGACTGCGTTATCGAGAAGGTTCAGGAACAGTTCGCGCAAACGTAGTTCATCTCCCAATACCATTGCCGGCGCGGTGGCTCGTAGCACGACCTGAATGTCCCGTTCTTGCCCCAACAACGAGGCTTGCCGGTGGAGGTCCTCGACAAGCGTGTCCAATGGGACCGGTAGACGCTCCATCTTCACCTCGCCCATGTCGGCTCGGGAGAGAAAAAGCAACTCATCTACAATGCGCGTCATCCGGTCGATCTCTTCGAGATTGCTCTCCAGGACGATTTTGTAGTCGTCGGTCTCGCGAGGGCGTCGGAGCGCGAGTTCGGTTTCCCCTTTCATGACCGTCAACGGCGTACGCAGTTCGTGCGAGGCATCGCTGCTGAACTGGCGGATCTGCCGGAAGGAGGTTTCAAGCCGGTCGATCATGTCATTAAACGTATTAGTCAGACGGCCGATTTCGTCGGGCGAAGCCGGGACAGTCAGTCGCTGTGTGAGATCGCCTCCGGCAATGCGTTGGGCAGCCAGCGTGATCGCATCGACCGGGCGAAGGGCTCGGCCGGCCATGAACCAGCCACCGGCCAGCGACACGGCCAGCGCGATGGGCATACTGACCAGCAGCACTAACAGGAGACGGTTCAGGGTCTGTTCGACGGAGTCCATCGAGGTGCCGACCTGGATAATGTAGAGCAGGTTGCCTCGATAGATGATGGGAACTGAAATGAGGCGTAACGGCGGCTCCTTGGGGTATTTTGCGAATTCGAGAAGCCTGCGGCCTGTGTAGGCGACTTCCAAGGCCTGGCGACTCAGGGGCATTTCATGTTGTTTCATGTTCGGCGAGCGAATGGTGATGGTACCGGAGGGGCTGAAGATCTGGAAGAACTTATCGATGCGCGCCAGTTCGGGGAACTGCGACATGAGTTCGTCTTCGTCGATCAGAGGGAGAAACCCGCGTTCTTCCAGCGATCGAACGGCCGCCTCGGCGGTTTCCTCCAGCGACTGATCGACCGCCTCCCGGAGGCTTCGAGCCGTCACCACGTATAGGATGGTTGAAAAGATGATGAGGATGAGTGCGAGAGCGGTGCCGTACCAGAGCGTGAGCCGGAGGCGAAGCGGCATCAGTCGACCTTCAGCATATATCCGCTTCCGCGAATAGTGTGAATCAGCCTCTTTGAGTGCCCCCGGTCGATCTTGTTGCGGAGATAATTCACGTAGACATCGATGACATTGGTGAAGGTGTCGAAGTCCTGGTCCCACACATGTTCTGAGATCATAGGACGGGTCAGTACGCGTCCTGTATGGCGCATCAGATATTCGAGCAGGGCATATTCCTTCAAGGTGAGGTCGATCCGCTGGCCGCCTCTGGTCACTTCGCGCGTGGCCGGGTTCAATGCCAGATCGTCGATCTGGAGCACGCCGGGGCTTTCGGTGGAGCCGCGGCGGAGCAGGGCGCGAATGCGGGCGAGTAGTTCGTCGATGGCGAAGGGCTTGGTGAGGTAATCGTCCGCCCCTGCGTCGAGACCCTTCACGCGTTGGTCTACCTGCGATTGGGCAGTCAGGATCAGAATGGGGGTGTGAATCCGTGCCTGGCGGACGCCCTTGAGAATTTCCAATCCGGGCAATGACGGCAGCATCAAGTCGACGATCAGTAAATCGTAATTGGTAATGAGGGCCATCTGAAGGCCTTGCGCGCCGTCTTCACAGAGGTCGACGGCGTAGCTCTCTTCTTCAAGCGCGCGCCTGATGAAACAGCCGACCTTGGTTTCGTCTTCAATGACCAGGATACGCATAGTTGTCGATGGAGGATTATAGCAAACCTCTGCCAACAATTTGTCTAGCAGGATGTGGGAAACATTCGAGGTCTGTCTTGTTCATTTGGTCTGTCTGGTCCATCTGGTTGATCTGGTTTGTTTGATTTATCTCGTTGGTCTTGTTCAACCAAATAGACGAGATAGACCAGATCAACCAGAAAGACCAGTCTTCTTATGTCGGCGGGAAGCGCGTGACCGTCACAGGCTCATAGGTCAAGGCCGTTCCCTCGGGGGTCCGGCGGATGAGGCTATGTCTCAACCAATGCCGATCATCACGGACAGGGTAGTCCGACCGGTAATGAGCCCCACGGCTTTCCTTCCTGGCGAGGGCGCTGGCGACGATGGTTTCTGCGACATCGAGGAGAGACTGCAGCTCGAAGGCTTGCACAAGATCCGTATTAAATACCTGCCCTTTGTCCTGCACCGAGACGGAGGCCGCACGATGGGTCAGTGCCGTGAGGGCCGAGAGCGCAGCAGACATGGATTCGTGCGTCCGAACGAGACCAAGGTTGAGGCTCATCAACTGGCCGAGTTCTTCCCGAACCTGCCACGCTCGGACCGGTCCCTCCTGTGCCAGCAGGCGCTGAACGCGATGTTGCTCGGTTGCAAGCTGGTCTATTGTGAGTGCCTTTGGCGCGACGGTTCGAGCGTACTCTCCGGCTCGAATCCCGGCGCGCCGGCCGAACACAATCGTTTCAAGGAGCGAATTGCCTCCGAGCCGATTGGCGCCGTGCACACTGACGCAGGCGCATTCACCGGCCGCGTAAAGGCCGGCGATGCCTGTTTCAGTCCATTGATTGGTCCGGACACCGCCCATCTGATAGTGCGCGCCTGGACGGACAGGAATGGGAGTCTCGATGGGATCAAGGCCGGCAAACTCAATAGCGAGTTCTCTGATCTGAGGGAGCCGTTCAAGAATGCGCTGGCGTCCAAGGTGCCGCAAATCCAGCAACACGCACCCATCAACTCCGCGGCCTTCGAGGATTTCTTGCCCGATGGCCAATGAGACAGTGGAGCGAGTGGCCAGCTCCATCTGCTGCGGGGCATAGGTCTTCATAAACCGTTCGCCCAACGTATTCAGGAGATAGGCTCCTTCTCCGCGAGCCCCTTCGGTAATGAGGATACCCGTGTTCTTGAGTGTGGTGGGATGGAACTGGACAAATTCCATGTCCGCCAGCGGAGCCCCGGCACGATACGCGAGTGCCATGCCGTCACCGGTATTGATCACGGCATTCGTACTCGTCAGGAAGACGCGCCCGCTGCCTCCCGTGGCTAAGATGACGGCTTTAGCCCCGATTGCGTGTAACCCTCCATGGATCAGGTCCCACGCCACAACTCCTCGGCAAACGCCGTCTTCCATAATCAATGTTGTGACATACCATTCTTCGTACACGGCGATGCGCCGCTTGAGCAGCTGTTCGTACATGGCGTGGAGGATGGCATGGCCGGTACGGTCGGCGGCATAGCAGGTACGGGGAAAGCCCGCTCCGCCGAACGGACGTTGGGCTATCCGTCCCTGGTCGTTGCGACTGAAGATGACCCCCAGCCGTTCTAATTCGTGAATGTCGCCAGGCGCTTCGCGGCACATCGTCTCGATGGCATCCTGATCGCCGAGGTAGAGCCCGCCCTTCGCGGTGTCGAAGGCATGGGCTTCCCAGGAATCCTGCTCACCCAGTGCCGCGTTGATGCCCCCTTGCGCAGCCACAGAGTGGCTGCGAACCGGATGGACCTTGGATATGACGGCGACGTCGAGATCCGGCGAGGCGGCAACCGCCGCTCTCATCCCTGCCAGACCAGCTCCGATGATAAGAATGTCGTGTAGCTTCATAGCCTGCTCGTCCGATCCGTGAGACGTGAAACGTCAAAGGTTTCGGACAATCCTGCGTTTCACCTTTCACGTCTTACCTTTTACGGCTTTGATGCCCGCACTCATACGTGACTCTCAGTCTGAAGGCAAGTCCCGCAGGCCTGAGAGAAATTCTGTGTATGCACCGAAATTTCATTGATCTATACGTCTGGGATAACAGAAGAGCAGCACGCAGGATGCTGAAAAAGACCAGACTTCTCACCCGCCCAACCCTGGCGACTACTTCACCCTCCCGCCCTGAGTCTGCCAAGACAGCCTCTTTGCCCAAGGACGCGCCTTGTCCCAAGCAAGGCTGCAGCGATCTGTCACTTTATAAGGGGTGGGTGGGCGAGGGCCTTTCTGATTTCCCAACTTCCCCAGAGGGAGCAGGCAGATTGTTCTTTACTGCGCGCATCGAGCGACCACTGTTTTATCGTGGGGGCTCTGCGAGCAAAGAGACCATGCCAGCTGCCTCGCTATCCCCTTCTGAGGCCGCGCGTTGCGCGAGCAAGGGGATCGTCCCAGCTACCCCGTCCCCTCTTTTTCAGCATCCTGCGAGAAGCTCTCGCGCGACTCTTGGAGTACAGGGGGTAGGCATGGTATTCTCCCAACCGCAAGTGAGTCAGCCGACACATCGAGGCCCTCAACCGATCAGATATATCCAAAGGACAAGACAAACGCCATGGCCACACCGGACTTTCTGAGCCCGACCGACACGTTTATCCATCGCCATCTTGGCCCCACCGACGCCGATGCTTGCCAGATGCTGGCCACGCTCGGCTTGCAATCGCTGGAGGAGCTGAGCGAGGCAACCGTGCCGACCGACATTCGTTTGAGGAAGGAATTGGCCCTGCCCCTTCACCGCGGGGAACAAGCCGTGCTGGAAGAGATCCGATCCATCGCCGCAGAAAACCAGATCTACCGTTCATTAATCGGCATGGGCTATCACGATTGCATGACACCCGGCGTAATTCAGCGCAATATTTTCGAAGACCCGTCCTGGTATACCCAATACACACCTTACCAGGCCGAAATTTCCCAGGGCCGCTTGGAAGCACTCGTGAATTTTCAAACCCTGGTGTCCGATCTCACCGGCTTGCCCCTAGCCAACGCCTCGCTCCTGGATGAAGCCACCGCGGCGGCGGAGGCGATGGCCATGTGTCTCGCCATTTCCCGTTCGTCCGGCCGTGAACGAACAGAGTTCTTCGCCTCGCAAGACTGTCATCCCCAAACCATTGCCGTGATGCAGACACGGGCTGAACCGCTCGGCATGACTCTGCATGTAGGGCAGACGCAGACCATCGATTTTTCCAATCCTCTGCTGGCCGGAATTTTGCTCCAGTATCCGACCACCGACGGCTATGTTGGGGATTACAGTGCGTTGGTAACGCAGGCCCACGCGGCCGGGGTTCTCGTGGTGGTCGCCACCGATCTGTTGGCCCTTACCCTCTTGCGCCCACCGGGAGAATTCGGGGCCGATATCGCCGTGGGTTCTAGTCAGCGGTTTGGTGTCCCGCTCGGATTTGGCGGCCCTCACGCCGCGTTTCTTTCGACTACTGAGGCATTCAAGCGGCAGATGCCGGGACGCATCGTCGGGGTGTCCAAGGATGTCACGGGGAAGCTTGCCTACCGCCTTTCTCTGCAGACCCGCGAACAGCATATTCGGCGTGAGAAGGCGACGAGCAACATTTGTACGGCGCAGGTGCTCTTGGCCATCATGGCAAGCATGTATGCGGTCTACCACGGGCCGGAGGGCTTGCGGCGGATTGCCGAGCGTGTGCACGGCTTGGCTGTGGTACTGGCAGCGGGATTGCGGCAGCTCGGATTCGAAGTCGTAGCGGAATCATACTTCGATACGATTCGAGTTCATCTGACGAAGATGCAGTCCGAGGCTATCTTGGTCCGGGCCGACGAAGCAGGCATCAATCTTCGCGGGCATGAGGACCACTCCATCGGGATTGCACTGGATGAGGTGAGTACGGAAAACGAAATCCGCCGCCTGATGGAAATTTTCATCGGCCACAATCGGCTGCCTTTTCAGGTGCGGGACTTGAGCCACAGCGTCGATACAAGTTTCCCCACGAATCTCGCCCGCACCAGCAAGTACCTGACCCATGAGGTGTTCAACCGCTATCACTCGGAACACGAGATGCTGCGGTATATCCACCGTCTAGGGGCGAAAGATCTGTCACTCGTCCATTCGATGATCCCTTTGGGGTCCTGCACCATGAAGCTGAACGCGACAACCGAGATGCTGCCGGTCACCTGGCCAAAGTTCTCACGGCTTCACCCCTTTGCGCCGATCGAGCAGACCAAAGGGTATCAAGAGTTGTTCCATCAGCTGGAGGCCTGGCTGGCTGAGATTACCGGATTCTCTGCCGTGTCCCTGCAACCGAATGCCGGTTCTCAGGGCGAGTATACGGGACTGATGGTGATTCGAGCGTATCACCGGAGCCAGGGGGAAGAGCATCGGGATGTGTGCTTGATTCCCGTGTCCGCCCACGGCACGAATCCAGCCAGTGCGTCTATGGTCGGCATGACGGTTGTAACGGTCGCCTGTGATCGACAGGGCAATGTGGAATTAGCCGATCTCGAGGCCAAGGCCGCTCAGCATCGCGAGCGGCTGTCTGCGCTCATGTTGACCTATCCCTCGACTCACGGTGTCTTCGAGGCGGAGGTGCGGCGCATCTGTCAGATCGTTCATACGCACGGCGGGCAAGTCTATATGGATGGCGCTAACTTGAATGCTCAGGTGGGGCTTTGTCGGCCCGGGGACATCGGTGCGGATATCTGCCATCTGAATCTACACAAGACATTCTGTATCCCCCATGGCGGGGGAGGGCCTGGGATGGGACCGATCGTTGCAGCGCGCCACCTGGCGCCGTTTCTTCCCGGCCATCCGGTGATGCAACTGGGCGGACAAAGCTCCATCGGACCGGTGTCGGCGGCGCCGTACGGCAGCCCTAGCATCGTGACGATTTCCTGGGTCTACATCGCCCTGATGGGACGCGATGGCTTGACCAAGGCGACGCAGGTGGCGATCTTGAGCGCCAACTACATGGCCAAACAGCTGGAGAAATACTATCCTGTCCTCTACACGGGAACGTCCGGGTTCGTTGCGCACGAGTTTATTCTCGATCTACGTCAGTTCAAGGAGACGGCGGGAATTGAAGCGATGGATGTGGCGAAGCGATTGATGGATTACGGTTTTCATGCTCCGACGGTCTCGTTCCCGGTTGCCGGAACGCTCATGATCGAACCGACGGAGAGTGAAACGAGGGACGAATTGGACCGGTACTGCGAGGCACTGATTTTGATTCATGCAGAGATACAAGACATTGTCGAGGGCCGCCAGCCGCGCACAAATAATCTGCTGAAGAATGCTCCCCACACGGCACAGGTCGTGACGGCCACCGAATGGAATCGACCCTACAGCCGCGAACAGGCTGCCTTTCCTGCCCCCTGGGTACGCGATCATAAATTCTGGCCCAGTGTGAGCCGCATCGACGAAGCCTATGGAGATCGCCATCTCGTCTGCACGTGCCCCCCGACCGACACCTACTAAGTCGGCTGCTGAAAAAGGCTCTCAACGTCGTTCTCGGCTCGCAAACATCCTCAACGTACCCCAGAGGGTACGCCTCCGGTGTTTGCTCCGCCTGCGGCCTAGTTGCGAAGCCTTTTTGAGCAGCCTCTGAAGAGAGGGGCTCACGACATAATCCCGATTGCTCAGCCAGTCACCTTTTCTTCTCTTCAACAGTCAGTGCCTCGTCATCGCAGACACGCGGGCGGGACAACTCACTCGTATTTCGATTTCAAAACTACATCTCGCCTGCGTATCCCGAAAGCCGTTTTTCCCATTTTCTCTACCCAACATGAGTATTCAAACCACTGGCGTCTTCCAAATGCGCATCTTCTATGAGGGCCCGTATCGTTACCTCAGTTGTCTTGCCACTGGCATCAATAGAATCGATCGAAATTACTACACGATATCGCCCAACTGAATCTCCGCTGTTTTCAATGCTAATGTCGTTAATAAAGTCGTTGGGTGTGGCACCATGGGGTTGAATTGTTAATTCGTCAACCCCGCGAAATGCAAGCCAACCATCTTCTATATCCCCACCGGTATAAAAGTCCCAAGTTTCTGTTCCTGGACGGAGGAGAGAAATACAGTCGATTTGAATCCTTAATTCTCTCCTCGTTTTGTCATACTACAAACGCCTTGCATGCACGATCTCCGAGGTAAATTGATTTAATTAGTGTGCTTGGGTTCATGGAAATGGCCAATGGGCTGCGGGTGAATGTGGATTGACTCCGTTCCAAGAGGAGTCTATTGAAAGTCCCTCAGCTACCCCCGATTTCGTAGACACCCCCGATAAGGGACAGGGTTCTGGGCTTCGAACTGTTCGGTGTGGCGCGCGAGGACCGGCTGGTTTCTCTTGTTTATCTGGTCTGTCTCGTTTGTTTGATTGAACCAGGCAAACCAGATAGACCAGATGGACCAGACAGACCGGGCTTGTCAGAGCGCCCCCTCGGTGATTTGATCCAGCTTATAGAAATCAATTGGGTCCAGTCGGCGCTGAGTCGCTTGAGTCGGCTCGTTGCCTTTGGTAAAGAGTTCGACGGTACTAGCCTGTCCCCCTTGTTCATCATCAAGTAACCCCGTCGCCGGATCGACCTTGACGAACGTGACGCCTTCCGGAATGGTAAAGGCCATGATCGGTAGCGGCTTGAGCGCGCTCCGCATGAAATTGATCCAAATAGGCAGCGCGGCATGTGCTCCCGATTCCGCCTCGCCGAGTGAACGTCGATCGTCAAATCCGACGTAGATGCCCGTGACCAAGTTCGGCGCACCGCCGATAAACCATGCATTGATAAACTCGTCTGTGGTTCCAGTTTTCCCAGCAATCGGACGCCCGATCCCTTTGGCTGCCTGGCCGGTCCCCTTTTGAATCACATCTTCCATCATGTTGGTGACCAAATACGCCGTTTCTTTGGAAATCACAGGAATGGCTTGCGGTTCCGCTTGTTCAAGCACATTTCCCGCGTTGTCCTTCACGAACAGGATCGCGTATGGTTCCGCACGGCTTCCCTGGTTGAGCAACACGCAATAGGCAGAGGTCAATTCCATCAACCCGACGGAGGATGAGCCCAGCCCCAGCGATAGGTCAGCCGCCAGCGGGCTGGTGATCCCGACTGTTTTCGCAAACTCAATGACATTTTTTACGCCAACTTTGTCCAGCAACCGGACCGTCGCCAGATTGTGCGAGTGAGCCAGGGCATCCCGCAAACTCACCATGCCATGGATTTTTCTTCCATAGTTCTCCGGCTTCCAGGTTTTCTCATCCTCTTCCTGTTCGTAGACAACCGGCGCATCGAGAATCATCGACGCGGGACCCATCCCCTGATTCATGGCCGTCGCGTAGATGATCGGCTTGAAGGCGGATCCGGGCTGGCGGTGGGCCTGCACGGCCCGATTGTACTCGCTGCGACCAAAATCGTAGCCTCCGACCATGGCCCGAATGGTTCCCTTGCCCGGCTCTAGCGCAATCAACCCTCCCTCGACAAGGGGAGTCTGCTCCAATTGCACATGGACGATGCTACGATCCAGATTCTTCACCATCACCTCGATGACATCGCCGGGCTTCAGCACTTGCTTGAGGTTCAAATTGATCACAACATCTTTCGCGGTATCCAACCCAGTAAGACGACGTTTCGCCCATGCCATATCGTCAAACGCAAGCTTAGCCACCGTCGTGCCGATCTGCACCAGATAATAGTCCTTCGCCACTTTGGTGACGAAGCCTTGGCGATAGTCTCCCACCTTCACTGCCTGATCGGTCGCCGCTGCAACCATGGGCGGGGTCGGCTCAGTCACGTCGACTGTTCGGAGCGGGCCGCGCCATCCTTGGCGCTTATCCAATTCGCGCAGGCCGGCGGCAAAGGCGGCTTCAGCAGCTTTCTGCATCTCCATATTCAATGTCGTAAAAACCTTGAGTCCGCCCTTGTACACCATCGCTTCGCCATATTTCGCGACCAGCATCTGCCGAATATACTCCACGAAGTAGGGCGCAGCCTGTTCAGCGCCGGGACGCCGGAAATTGAGTATCTCCGCTGCGGCCTGTTCGCGTTCCGCCGTGGTGAGGAACTTCGCCTCTTCCATGCGTGCCAGCACATGCTCCTGTCGCTTTTTTGCACGGTCGTAGGCTTTGAAGGGCGAATAGTGGTTCGGCGATTTCGGGAGACCCGCCAGAAATGCCGATTCTCCCATCGTAAGGGCGGAGAGGTCTTTTCCAAAATACGTTTGCGCCGCCGAGGCGACGCCATAGGCGCCTTGTCCGAAGTAAATCTGATTCAAATACAGTTCGAGAATTTGCTCTTTCGTCAGGACCAATTCCATCTTGTAGGCCAGAATGAGCTCGCGGACTTTGCGGTCGAAGGTGCGTTCGGACGAGAGGAATAGCGACCGCGCCAACTGCTGAGTGATGGTACTGGCCCCTTCGACCTTGCTCCCTCGGCGCACATTCGTCCAGGCCGCACGGAGCATGCCGATGTAGTCGAGGCCGGGATGCTCGAAGAACCGGACATCCTCGACCGCGATGACCGCCCGCCGCAACCGTTCGGGAATATCCGCCACCGGGGTCAGGATGCGCCGCTCGATGAAAAATTGACCGATGAGCTGCTGATCACTCGAATAGACCTGCGTCACCAGGCTGGGCTGATAAGTCCCCAACTGCTCCAATGCAGGAAGGTCTTTCGAAAAATGCCAAAGCAACCCGCCCGCTGTCAGCCCCCCGATCAAGACTGACACCCCCAGGCCTAGGAGTGAGATCTGCCACCAGCGCCATGAGCGGCGAGGTGGTGGACGAAGCGGATCCTGTAGCTGTATCGGTCGATCTATCATGGTTACGCGGGGTTATCCTTGAAGGCGGCTTGGTTTCCTGAGAAAAGTACCAAGGTCACCATACCGTGGAGGCCCTCAAAACTCAAGATTCAAGCCGGTACCGTCGTGCCAGCCCTCGCACTTTCCGCTGGCATCGCTTGTGCCGGACATCATGCTTCGGGTATACTCCCGTACGACGCCTGGATTCCTGGGCGTCTTTTTTTTGGAGCATGCAGCAATATCTATGGATCAGACAGCCACAACAGAATCTCCCGTGACAACCCAACTCGAGCCCAAAGAGCGCCGGAGCGATATCCGGAATATCGCGATCATCGCCCACGTCGACCATGGCAAGACGACACTGGTCGATGCCGTGCTCCGACAGACCCATGTCCATCGCAAGATCGACGATATGGGTGAACGGATCATGGACTCGATGGACCAGGAACGTGAGCGCGGAATCACAATCCGAGCCAAAAACGCCAGCGTGATCTACAAGGGCGTGAAGATCAATATCGTCGATACGCCGGGCCACGCCGACTTCGGCGGTGAAGTCGAACGGACCCTGCGCATGGTGGACGGCGTCCTTATCTTGATCGACGCAAAAGAGGGCCCCATGCCGCAGACGACCTTCGTGTTGCGGAAGGCCTTAGCGCTCGGCCACAAGGCCATCGTGGTCATCAACAAAATCGACCGCCCTGACGCGGTGATCGATGATGTGGTGAACCGGACCTTCGACTTGTTTGTCCATCTCGGCGCCACGGACGAGCAGCTGGATTTCCCGATCGTCTACACAGCAGCGATCAAGGGCACGGCGACGCTCGATGTGAATAAGCCCGGCACGGACATTACGCCGCTCCTCGACACCGTACTGGACAAAATTCCTGCACCGGCCATCAACGCCGACGCGCCCCTCCAGATCCTGGTCCTCTCCCTGATTCAAGACCTCTACAAAGGCAAGATGGGCGTGGGAAAGATTCAGTCCGGTTCGATCGCCCGCAGACAGAATGTGCTCGTGCTCGGGAAGGATGGCGCACAATTCCCTGGAAAAGTATCGGACCTCGCAGTCTACTCCGGCCTTGAACGGACGGATATGGAACGGGCCGAGGCAGGAGAAATCGTTGCGGTGGCCGGCCTGGACGAGGTGAGCATCGGCGATACGATCGCTGACGCGGAGCATCCGGTCGCCCTGACCCGAGTCACAATCGACGAGCCGACCGTCCAAATGACCTTCTCCGTCAACAATAGCCCATTCGCCGGACGGGAAGGCAAGTACCTGACCTCGCGGCATTTGCGCGATCGACTCTTCAAAGAACTCGAAACCAACGTGTCCTTGCGCGCTCAAGAAACGGATAGCGCCGATAAATTCCTCGTGGCCGGTCGCGGCGAGCTTCATCTCGGCGTCTTGATCGAACAGATGCGGCGGGAAGGATATGAACTGCAAGTCTCGCAACCGGAAGTCATTGTCCACAGGGAGGGGGACAAAGTCCTCGAACCCTATGAGGAACTGACCATCCAGGTGCCGGAAACCTATCAAGGAACCGTGATTGAAGAGCTAGGCAAACGTCGCGGCGAGTTGCGCCACATGCGACTCATCCATTCCGACGCCGGACCGAGCGAAATGCACCTGGAGTACCACATCCCCACCCGCGGCATCATGGGGCTCAAAAACCTCTTGGTCGCCAAGACTCGCGGCACCATCATCATGCACCATGTCTTTGTCGCGTACGAACCGGTGGAAGAGCGTGATCTCGCGGTGGCAACACACGGGTCCCTTGTCGCACACGAAGACGGAACCAGCACCGGTTATGCCATCTTCATGACCCAAGAACGAGGTGTCATGTTTATCGGCCCTGTCGTGGAGGTCTATCGCGGGATGGTCGTCGGTGAGAACAGCCGGGACGAAGACATGGACGTCAACGTCTGTAAAGAGAAGCACCTGTCCAACATGCGGGCGTCAGGCACCGATGAAGCGTTGGTCCTCACACCGCCACGGGAAATGGGCTTGGAATTCGCACTCGAATATATCGGCCCGGATGAGCTGGTTGAGGTCACGCCGAAGAGCCTGCGTATTCGCAAACGGCTCCTCAACCCAGATGACCGCCGCAAGGCCCGCAAATCCAGCAAATAGTCTCTCGTGCAACAATGAGGATCAGAAAGAAAACTCCCAAACCTTCCGCCCGCCGTCCCCCGCTCTACTTTATCGGCTACCGGGGGACTGCGCCGGCCACAGACGAACTGAAGACCTGGTACGAACGGGAATATGGCGGGCCGTTGACCATTCACCACGAAGCGGGTTCAACAGAATCCTGGCAAGCGATTCACGGTCCCTGGTCTGCCCATGTTGTGATGCCGTTGCCGATGAGCCATGTCGCAGATATCATGAAGAAGTTGGCTTGGGAGCACGACGTGATGGGTGCGGTCGCGCCTTCCCTCGTATCCCCGCGAGATATGCCGGACACGATACTCTTTGCCGCGCGACTCGCGCGAGGCCTCACGCTCCTCACGCAAGGCACAGCTCATGACATCATCACCAACCAGTATGTAAACCCGTCGGATTGGCAGGATCGTCCCCTCACCCACTTTGTCGCCGCCGATCACATCCCGATCACGCAGGGCGAGGATGAGCAGAGCCATCGGAGCTGGTGCTACACCCTTGGCCTCAGCAAGTTTGGGCTGGATGAAATAGAAATATTTCTTCCTCCCGGCCTTCCAGACCAGTCCGTGCGCGATCTCCTCAGAGAAACGGCAGATGAATTGACGAGGACCGGACAGTTGCCAAAAGTCGGAAGCCACCTCCGCGTGGGCCTCTTGGGTCAGAATGTTGAGATTGCCAATCACCGCACCGCTGCACCAGCCGGGCGCATGCTGAGTTTCCGAGAAATTCGCCCATTGCCATAGTTTTCATGTTGTATCAGCCACTTACCGGCCAATCGGGCTACTTCTAGGCCTTCAGGACTGTTGACAAGGTTCCGAGCCACACGGTACAAAATTGCAGGTGACAGTGGCAGAGGCCGGATTAAACCCAGTGAAGGAGGTACACAGATGAGCGACGTAGCAGCAGAAATCAAGGTGGGCGATACTGCACCGGATTTTAATTTAAAGGATCAGGACCAGAAAGATGTGAAGCTGAGCGACTATCGTGGCAAGAAGAATGTCGTGCTCTGCTTTTACCCCTTGGATTGGAGCCCCGTCTGTCAAGGCGAGAACAAGTGTTTGACCGACGACTTCCCCAAGTTTCAATCGGCTAACGCGGAACTCTTCGGTATCAGCTGCGACAGTTTCTTCTCGCACAAGGCTTGGGCTGATTCCATGGATCTCAAGCATCGGCTGTTGTCGGACGTGCATCGGACCACGGCAAAAGGCTACGGCCTCTACTTCGAGCCGTTGAACTGCTCGAAGCGTGCGACCGTCATCGTCGACAAGAACGGCAAGGTCGCCTACGCGAAGGTCCAGGAAATCAAGGTGGCGCGGGAGGACAAGGACATCCTCGCGGCACTGGCGAAGCTGAGCTAACAGTGTTGAGGACTGAGTGCTGAGATTGAGGAGGATACTCTTTGGTCTCAGCACTCAGCACTTCGAATCATGCCAGGAATCGTCGAAGACGTCAGAGACGAAAACTATAAGGAGTTCACCGACGCACCCGCGTCGATCGTCGCCTACGGCCTAGCCACCTGCGAGCCCTGCAAGACTTACGACCCGATTCTGGAAGAGACCGCCGCCAAGTTTCCCGATGTGAAAGTCGGCAAAGCTAAGATGCACGTCCCAGGCCGCTGCCGCGAGATTAAGAAAAGCCACACCTTCGAGACCTACCCCACGACGCATTTCTTTGCGAATGGCAAGCTGCTCCTCACCCGCGAAGGCGTCGTTGAGCCAGCTGAACTTGCCGCGCTGATTTCGGATCACTTGCTAAAGTAGTTTCTCTCCTACTGACTTCGGCAGAGAGAGAAGGTGCGTTTTTCGCATCTTCGCCTTAGGTTGCACGGAGAGTGCCGAGTTAGAACGTTGTTTGACCCACCGTTACGCAGGCTATATTACCTAAGTATAATATTCACAAAACAGGGATACTTTCGCAACCAACTATGGGTTGAAAGAGCACTGTCACGCTCTTTTTTGTACAGCCAAACTTTTGTCATCTACTGACGCAAATCGTTGTCCCTAGCGGCTTTGCCTCACATGGGCCACCCATAACTCTGCGAAATGAATTGGGTCTCCCGCCTGCTAATCGGCATAGGCCTTGCGATCACATACGGTGACCAGGAGAGAAGGCGGATTCACATGGAAGACGCGAGATCTGGTCACGTTTCAGGGCCCAAAACAAAAAAGTCGGTCCTGTGATGAGCAGAGCTTTACATCACAATTAAATAAGAGGTGGGTCATGAGAGGATACGCAATGGCTGCGTCAGTGGGTCTATTGATGATGGGACTACTGGCTATGCCGAATCTGTCTCCGGCGACAGACGGATCATCGAACCGAGATGGGAATGTGCGGCACAGTTTGTTGAAAGCGGATCTACGGTCAAAAATCGAACATATTCGTGACAAGATCGAGGACCGCCGTGAGCATGACCATAATAACCAGGGAGGGATCTCTGGTTCCCTTACGGCTTTGCAGTCCGAGGTCACCAATCTGAAGAGCGCCTTGGCCACCGCAAATGCTCAACTCGTGGGGCTCACTGGCCGTCTCAGCGCCCTTGAGCAGAAGGGAGCGAGCGGAGGCAGTGTCGACCCTGTGCTTGTTGAACTGGCCAAATACGTAAAAGTTGTGACGACTGATATGAACGGAGTGAAAGGACCGAACGTGGTATTCCATCACGCGAACGTCCACGTCCAGAGTGGGTCGGGCACTACCGCTGAGGTAAGCGCATTGACAGGCCTGGGGAACTTGATCGTGGGATACAACGAAACGCCTACCATACAGGGTTGGTCACGCGCTGGATCCCACAACTTCATAGTGGGACCATCTCACTCATTTTCCTCGGCGGGAGGAGCTGTCTTAGGGACAAATAACTTGATTTCAGGCCAGTACGCAACGGTCCTCGGAGGGAACCAGAACCGCGCTCAAGGTCCAACGTCAAGTATTCTTGGAGGCTACGGGCTTGTGGTTAACGGCACGGAAGAAACATACCCGTAATACCCATAGCGGTTGCATAGCCTGCTCGGCCCTACTGTGCCGAGCAGGCTTCTTGTTCATTAATCGATAATCAAACCGCTCTAACTCCTTCGGTTTATTTCAATGCGTACAATGGCCCATGGTTGGTTCTATTTATCCCACTTAGTTAGGCGTCCATTGTCGCCTACGGCCTAGCCACCTGCGAGCCCTGCAAGACTTACGACCCGATCCTGGAAGAGACCGCCGCCAAGTTTTCCGATGTGAAAGTCGGCAAAGCTAAGATGCACGTCCCAGCGCGCTGCCGCGAGATTAAGAAACACCACACCTTCGAGACCGACAACACGACGCATATCTTTGCGAATGGCAAGCTGCTCCTCACCCGCGAGGGCGTCGTTGAGCCAGCTGAACTTGCCGCGTCGATTTCGAATCATCTGCTGAAATAGAAAAGAGTGGGCAGCCTAGTTGTCCTTTATGCTCGTTCAAGGTCCCGACTGCAAGGCGCAACAAGATACTCGCTAGCAATGGAAGAAATGAATCTTCACGCTGGGCAAGGGGGCGAGGGGCGACAGCAAACGGCTTAGAGGGACGGCGCAGAGACAGGATGCTATTTCATCGGTCGGGTCCTGGAGCAATGCTCATGCTGAATCAGCCAGGTTGAGCCTTCCTTGCGCAGGAGTGTGGTGCATTGCCCGGAGTCCTGCCCTTCGAGTTCGCCTTGCCTGATCGCTTGAAACACATAGTCGTAGGTCGCCCACGCCATTGGGCCCGGCATCCGAACGCGCAGGTTCGACACGACGCTGATAAAGCGCAGGGTGCTTCCCTTGTTGAGTTCGGATTCATAGTCAGACAGCCACTTCTCAATGGAATCCCGGGTTTCCGTCTCGCCATCCTGAATACCGACATAGTCCTTGGTGTACAGCTTCAACGCGGCTTGTTTGTCTTTCGTTTCGGAGAAGGTCGCGGCTGCCATGGCGGCTTCCTTGACGGTCCTCTCGATCGCCTCCTTTTCCTCGGCAGACCAGGCGACCGATGTCCACGAAAGGCCCGCCATCAGCAGTAAATAGACCAACCGCATGGTCATAGCACACCTGGCAGGCTGCGGAAAAAATATTGTGGCACCGCAGATTTTCGATTACCTTCACATCTTGGGATCGAGGAGAAGGCCTCCCCCACAGGATGCTCAAAAAGGCCAGCCTTCTCACCCGCCCAGCCCTGGCGCGCCAAGACGCGCCTTCTCCCAAGCAAGGCCGCAGCGAAAGGGTAGGCTGAGGTTGAGGTCAAGGTTGAGCAAAGATCAGACTCTCTTTATCTCAACCTTAGCCTCAACCTTCTTCGTACTGGCGGACTTTTTCAGCTTCCTGTTAGACGCGTCAGCCTGCGTACTCAAAGGACAGGTCCCGAGACTGAACGAGACGAACATTCGATAATTTTCCAGGTGAGAGAGAAGAGACCAGTTGTGTCCAGATGTGTTTGACCAGCTGCTCGCCGGTCACGGGCTGAGTCCCGAAGGACTGACGAAGCTCATGATGGTCGAACGTCTGCACCACCTTATCCTGCACCAAGCGATCCAGCGCGCCGATATCCGTCACCATCCCGGTCACCGGATCTATCGTGCCATGGACCGTCACGAAGCAGTCCCACTCGCGGCCTTGATGGCCATCCTGCAGGGCCGTGAACGAGTAGCGTCGCGTGACGCTGGCGACGTCGAGCCCGGCCGCCGCCGTCACTTCGGCATACAGGTCTTCATCCTCATACAACCGAATCGCGTGGAGCGTACCGATATCTTTCTGCGCGTCCAACTTGCTCCAGAGGACACATGCCAGGTTTTCCGACGTGGGAATCCGGCCCTTGAAATAGGGCATATCCAGGTTCAAATTCTTATGGTCGAACTCTTCGAGCACATTGAGCAAGATGCGCTTCAAATCGAAGAGATTCACGACCATGCCGGTCTTCGGGTCCACCTCGCCTAAGACCGTCACCTCGACCATGTAGTTATGCCCGTGCGCCGGGGGATTGTAGCAGAGGCCGAACACTGCACGGTTCTTGGCCTCATCCCATTCTGCCTTGAAATAGCGATGCGCCGCCGCAAACTCGATTCGTTTCGTCAGCAAGACTTTCGACATCAGCTAATTCTCACTTCTAACACTCGGCACTATTGTAAGTCAGAGAGCCACTCTTCGCGCATGCTCCCTGGAACAGGCGTCTCGGCATGGTATTCACGATGGTGCACTGTCAGCGTGACTGGCACATGCAAGTCGGCGAACGCGGCTGTCATCGAAGAGGTCGGCCTGAATCGGACGAAATGCACCGCGCTGATTTTGGTTTCATGACTATGGCCGCCTTCGAACTGCCCGAATATCTGTTGACTTCCTGCGCGGATCGCGACAGTTTCGCCGTGATCGAGCCCCATGAACACATCGAGCCACTCTTTCATCCGGTCCTGCTCCGTAATCTCAATCAGCAATGTGGCGCTCAACTCACCGGATTCCGGCATGAGGGCATTATAGACGTCCAATTCATCCTGAACTTTGTGTGGATCGAGAATGTGCTCGACCCGGATCATTTCCTGAGTTTGAAACCGCAAGGTCTCACGGTTTTCGAAGATGAGCGTGATGAGCGGCCCGACGGAAATCCGTCGCCGCTGCTTGAGTGCGATGATGTGCGAGCGGAATTGCTCCCGCTGGCGCTCATAATCCGTCATGGACAACAGATCAGTCTGTAGAAGTGGCTTCATCGTCTTTATCGCATTTCACAAATGGCGCATCTTACGTTTTACGTCTAACGATTCACGAATAACGCCTTACCCGTTACGACTGCAACCCATAGGCATCGCGCACAATTTGAATCGGGTGCTGCGTCGGCCTGCCGCCGGCATGGGCCATAGCGCCGGCCTGATCCAACTGCAATCCCGCCAGCGGGCAATCGGAGGCCACGAGATCGGCCGGACCCTGTTCAATCACTCGAACGGCCTTCTGCGCGATCAGCATCGAAAGGGGAAAGAATTCTGTCTTGGCGGACCATGAACCGTCGTGACCGGAGCACTTCTCAATCACCTCGACCTGCGCGCCGGCGCACTCCATGAGTTCCTTGGATTTAAATCCGATGTTCTGATCCCGCAAATGGCAGGGCACCTGGTAGGCGACTCGCCCAGGCTTTTGTCGAAAGTCTGTGGCCAGTGTACCCTCCCGCTTTAACTTCATGAGATATTCACAGACATCGAACGTCCGTTCTGCCACGCGCCTCACCTCATCGCCCCCGATAATCTCAGGATATTCCCGCTTCCACATCAAGCTGCAACTGGGCACCGGCACGACAACTTCATAGCCTTTCTCCACCCAGGGCAAAAACGACGCAATATTTGTTGAGGCGGCCTGCTGAATCGCCGCCGTATCGCCGATGTCGAACGAGGGCATACCGCAACAACGTTGTTCGGGGATCACGACATGCACACCGTTCTTTTCGAGGACTTGAATCGTCGCTTTGCCGACATCGGTCGCCTGATAATTGATCAGACAGCTTCCAAAGAGCGCGACTTTTCGCGGCGCGGAAACGGGAACCTTTGCTTTCCCTCGCCGCTCCCACCAATGAATAAACGTCTCGGGAGAAAATCGCAAGACCTGTCGATCCCGATGTACGCCGACCCACGATTCTATGATCCGGCGAAGAAACCGGAGGCCCAGAGTCCAATTGGCAAGAGACGCCATCAGACTCCCGAGGGGGCCGATGATATCCGTCTTGATCAACAACCGATCGCGCCAACTCACCCCCCGCGTCGCGGCCAGATGCTTTTTCCACGCGATCATCAAGCGGGGAAAATCGAGAGCATACTGATGCGGTGGTGTATAGGGACAGTGGTTGAAACAAAGTTTACAGTAATAGCATTCATCGACGATCCGATGGTGGTCGGTCGGTGTCAGCTTAGCGACGTCTCCCTCGTACCGATCGATGCCGCCGAGCAGCGTGTTGAACGACGGACAGAGATTGAAGCAGCGCCTGCAGCCATCGCAGACTTCATAGATGCGCTGCGTGTTTTTCTGGAGCTGCGCGGGGTCGATGGGATTGATCAGGCTCAGACCATTCACAGTGCCCATTGTCTCCTGTGAGGTCCTGTGAATACAAGATCGGAACGCACAAAGGGTGAGCTGGGACACCCCAGCTCACCCTCGTGATGTCAGACAGAGAACAGAGCTAGAGCTGCTTCAGGCTGTCGAGCCCCTTCGTGAAGCGATTCGCATGGGACCGCTCGGCCTTCGCGAGTGTCTCGAACCATTCGGCAAGTTCAGGAAATCCCTCGTCCCTGGCTGTTTTGGCCATGCCAGGGTACATCTGCGTGTATTCGTAGGTTTCGCCTTCGACCGCCGACTTCAGATTGGCTTCGGTATTGCCGATCGGCACCCCGGTCGCCGGATCCCCGACTTCCTTCAGGAAATCCAGGTGCCCGAACGCGTGGCCAGTTTCTGCCTCGGACGTATCGCGGAACAAGCCTCCGATATCGGGGAAGCCCTCAATGTCCGCTCGTCGGGCGAAATAGAGATAGCGCCGATTGGCTTGGGACTCACCGGCAAATGCACCCTTGAGATTGTCGTGGCTCTTGGTCCCTTTTAAACTCTTCCCCATCGTATCCTCCTTATGCTTAGAAAGCGTACCGTCACTGTGCCCGAGATCTTATCACTATGCCCTCGGTGAATAACATAGCGGTCATCGTGGGATCAATGGGGCCTCTTCATCCGGCCGGTCGATACCGTGGTAATTCCGGTTCCATCTCGGCCAAAGACTTGTAGGTTTGGTCCTTCGCAGACAAGATGGGTGTCGCAATCGGCCACGGAATGGCGAGAGCCGGATCGTTCCAGACGATGCCCCGCTCGTTGCTCGGCGCATAATAGTCCGTGCACTTGTACAGAAACGAAGCGCGGTCGCTGGTCACGCAGAATCCATGCGCACAGCCTGGTGGCACATAGACTTGGAGGCGATTCTCGGCCGAGAGCTCTGCTCCATACCACCGGCCAAAGCTCGGTGACCCCTTTCGGATATCCACTACGACATCGTAGACGGCTCCGTCCGTCACCATCACAATCTTCCCCTGGGCATGAGGCTCTTGATAGTGGAGCCCACGCAACGTGCCACGCAGAGACTGTGAAAGGTTATCCTGAACAAAGGGACCGGGAATGCCTGCGTCCGCATACCGGCGTGCATGGTACGTCTCAAGAAAGAGCCCCCGGGGATCGCGGAAGACATTCGGTTCAATCAGTAATAGGTCTGGGATATCGGTGGTCGTGACCCGCACGATGCTCCTCTCCGTCCGCTTGTCTGTCTCTCATGCGCGGGACAGGCAAGCAGGATGTTGCAACAGTCACCTGGCACAAGGAAGGTTGAGGCTCAGGCTAAGGTCGAGGTTGAGATCAGATGAAGAAAGTTAGATTTCGCTCAACCTTAACCTCGACCTTAGACTGCTCGCTCTCTCGGCTAGCCCGACGCCGGATTTTCTGGATCGACGATCTCAGGAGGATCGGGGTACAATTGCCCAAGTCGATCGATCAACGGCTTCGCGGCCGGCGTACTCTCGTGGGTCGGCTCACTCACCGGGTGGTCCCAGGTAAGGGTACGAATGCCGGCGTCCGCTAGTAACGAGCGGATCGTAGCCAGACAGGCCTCCAGCGTTAATTCTGTGCCCTCGCGAAGATCGAGCACGCGCTTCTTGGGATCTGTTGGTGGAGCTTCGGTATGGGTGAGTGCCCAACAACGGTCGAAAATGATGGTTCGAAGTTCCAACGGCACATTCAGTGTCGTGAGATCAGCCGTACAGAGGGCTGATACGAACAGGACGAACTGTAAATCCGGCATCCCGGAATTCTGGATATCCAACGACGGCATGGCCGAGCATTATCGATGGCGACCGGCACGGAGTCAACGGGCGAAGGGCCCCAGCGGTAGAGAAAAGGTTCAGGTTAAGGCTAAGGGTGAGATGAGGAAAGTCAGATCCTTGCTCAACCTTAACCTTGACCTCAACCTGCTTCATTCAATGAGGAGTGTCCGACTATGATTACCATTTCTTTGATGGGTCAGCTTCAAACTGCCGATGGCGAACGGGACCTCGCTTGTCATGTTCCGTCCCCCATGTCCGTCCGTCAGGTGATCCAGCGGCAGGGCATTCAGTTGCGCCATCTTCTCCAGCTCATTCGCGAGAAGAAAGTGCTGGTGACCATCAATAAGAAGATTGCCAGTGAGGACTCACTGGTTCAGGACGGCGACGCAATCAGGCTAGTGGGGCACGACGGCATGGGCGGAACGGGGCTAGGCCCCTCGATGTAACGAGAGCCACAAAAGTACAGGGCCGGTTCCCCGAACGGGGAACCGGCCCTGTGGTTCTTCATGCGGCCTAAACGGGGCCGGAGAAAGATATGTCTGCGGGACGATCTTCGCTTACTTCTTCCCGAGGATCGCATCCTTGGCGGCTTTGGCCACGCGGAACTTGACCACACGCTTGGCAGGGATCTTGATGGCCTCGCCAGTCTGTGGATTCCGTCCCATGCGGGCCTTGCGGTTCGCCAATACGAGCTTCCCGATCCCTGGTATCACGAACACGTTCTTCGCTTCCTTGTAGGCCAAGGCGGCAAAGTCGTCCATGAGCTGGACGGACGCTTTCTTGGTCAACCCGGTCTTCTGGGCCAGGTAATCGGCGATCTGCGACTTGGTCATTGATTTAGCCATGCGAGCAACCTCCTTAAAGAACAAAGATGGTGAATGGTGAAATGTAGTAAACTCGCCCCTCGTGACTCCGCTCAGATTCAATGAATATTCATGAACGAATAGTCGTGTCGCTGGAAGCGGCGAAAACCTGCGGGAGTCTATCCAAGCGCTCCGAGGCTGTCAACCAGAAAAACACAGGCCAGGCGTAGGAAAGCGCCTTCATCGCCTTCTTGCAGTTTCGAGACCAGCCAGCGTACAGTACGGTCGTCCAGCGTATTTCTGAGTCACTATTGCCGTATCTCGAGTTGCTAGCATGGCAAAAGAACTACCGATTCTGCCATCAACCGCCCAACCGGCTGACGAGGAACAGGCAGAGCCGCACCAGTATTCTCGCGTGTTTTGTCAAAAGGAAAATTCCCCCCCGCTCCGTTTGCTCTTGGAGTTTCTCACCTCACGCGGTCAGACGCCTATCACTCCACCGAACATGGACGACACCATGTTGGATGAATGGGCCTGGGTCCAGGTGACGCTCGGGTACGATCGCAATAGAAAGCCGATCCAAGTGGTCTGTGTCCGGGATCGAGGCACGTATCAGGACGTATTCGACAAAGAGAAGAAGCAGTTCTTAGAGATCCTCGCTGCTCACGACGATGTCGAGGCAGGACTTGTGCGTGGGTTTGTGGAACGCGCGCGGTTTGTGCTCACGACTCGGTTCGCCCAGAATGATATGACCGACGAAGGCTATGACTTCAACGGATGGATCCTGGAATTCTTCCAAGACCAATGCAGCGGAATCGTCCAGATCGATAACCAGGGCTTCTACTCACCCAAAGGCGATCTCATCGTCGACCTCTCCAGCAAAGTAGAATGAGCAACAGTGGCAGGCCCGACTCCACCCGATCCTCCTCCGCTCTATCAAAAAACCGATCACTGGTTCCAGCGGGCCACCGCCGCCCTGCTGGGTGAAGTGCCCTGCCGACTCGGCTGCACCAGCTGTTGCATCGGCCCCTTTCCCATCACCATCCTCGACGTCCAGACCCTCCAACAGGGACTCGCCGCTCTTCCGCCGGATCACCGCCATCGCATCGAACAGCGCGCCATCAAGCAGACCGCTGCCATGGAGGCCTCGTTCCCACAACTGACTCAAACCGACCTGCTCGATAATTGGCCCGATCGGGAGATCGACCGATTGGTCACAGAATTTCACCATCATCCCTGTCCAGCGCTAGAGACGGATGGACGCTGCGGCATCTACCATCACCGACCGCTGGCCTGCCGATCGATGGGCATCCCGACAGAAGATCACGGTCTGGCCCATGGCGCCTGCGAAGTCCAAACCTTCATCCCGATCCTGCGGCTCCCCTCCGCATTCCGAGAGGAAGAAGATCGCTTGGCGCAGGAGGAAGCGGCTTCACTAGACGCGCTTCGTCGGGCCACCGGATCAACAGGAGAAGAAGTATTCCTGCCCTATGGATTCTTGGCGAGCCGCATCAAGCAAGTAGGCTGAGGTCGAGGTCAAGGTTGAGCGAAGATCTGACGTTCTCATCTTAGCCTCAACCTTAGCCTGAACCTCAACCTTCTCCACGCAGCGGACCTTTTCAGCATCCGGCCTAGACAGAGGTTAAAATCCTGTGCTAGTCTCACCCCCCTTGGTTGCAGGAGCGCCTGTAGCTCAGCTGGATAGAGCATCAGCCTCCGGAGCTGAGGGCCACAGGTTCAAATCCTGTCAGGCGCACCAAACACAGGCAAGGGACAGGGCCGCACACAGATATCCGCCACACACATACCCGGTGGGCCGTTAGCTCAGTTGGTAGAGCAGCTGACTCTTAATCAGCGGGCCGTAGGTTCGACCCCTACACGGCCCACCAAACCTCACTTGTGCGTGCCGGCGGCTATTCAGGCGAAGCCTCTCTTCAGACGCCGACGGATACACCCCCTCCAGTAGACTCTCGTGTTCTCTTACCCTTCGAGATTTCCCAGCTCATAAAAGTTCTTGCAAAGCTCGGATCACTTTGAAAGAATACTGACGATTTATTTCAAAGATACTTCCGCTTTGAAAGCCGCCGTACATTCAGGGTTCTCACACTATGAATCCAAAGGACTTCCGAGCCACGAGTGCGGGCAAAGTCATCCGGACACCCACAGGCTATACGGCGTTCATTCCAGCCAAGCTGCCGCCTGCGCTCACATACGACAATCAACTCGTTCTCTCACTTTCACGCGCCGATGCCGCCCTCAGTGAACTTTCGGGATTAGGCCGACATCTGCCCAATCCCCGCCTCCTGATTGCCCCCTATGTCCGACGCGAAGCGGTCTTGTCCTCCCGTATCGAAGGTACGCGAGCCAGCCTGTCTGATCTGTTCATAGATGAGATGGAAGAGCCGAAGCAGCGCACCGAAGATCATGACGTTCAGGAAGTACGGAATTATGTGGCTGCGATGGGACATGGTCTCGAACGGTTACACAAGCTGCCTCTTTCGCTCAGGCTCGTTCGGGAGATCCATGCGCGCTTGATGAAAGGAGCCCGTGGCGATCATGCGACGCCCGGAGAGTTTCGCCGCAGCCAGAACTGGATTGGTCCATCAGGAAGCACCATCGAAACCGCTCCCTATGTCCCTCCGCCACCGGAATATCTGAACGACTTGCTAGGAGACTGGGAACGATTTCTCCACGAACGGAATACATTCCCCGATCTCATCCAGTGCGCCATCATGCACGAGCAGTTTGAAGCGATTCACCCGTTTCTTGATGGGAATGGCCGACTAGGAAGGCTCTTAATCACCCTCTTTCTCATCGAGCGGGGCCGGTTGCCGCAACCCCTACTCTACCTATCCGCGTATATTGAGGCGCATCGCCAAGATTACTATGATCTTCTGCAACGAGTCAGGACTCACGGAGACTGGATGGGCTGGCTTCGATTCTTCATTGCTGGCGTAACAGAAATTGCTCTTGAAGCCGTGGGACAGGCCGGTCGCCTGATGGATCTTCGCGAAAAGTTCCGTGCCCGCCTCCAAGATAAACCGAAAGCACTGGCCTTGCTCGATGAACTCTTTCTCAATCCGTACATGTCCGTTGCCAGAGCTGAACGAGTCCTGAAGGTCTCCAACCCCACCGCTCGACAAGCCGTGATGCTCCTTCAGCGAAAAGGGATGTTAGAAGAAATTACAGGACGCATGTGGGGCAAGCTGTACCTGGCAAAACCGATCATGGAAACAACCGAGTTGAAGGGGACAAGCAAATAGGCACGCTGAGGGTTGAAGCGTTCCCTTCGAAGATGGCACAGGTTCGTCGCGGACGGCTCCTCTTAATCAGCGGGCCGTAGGTTCGACCCCTACACGGCCCACCAAACCGCACTTCGTGCGTCCCGGCGGCTATTCAGGCGAAGCCTTCTTCATTGACGCCGCCGGATAAACCCCTCCAGTCAACCTGTCCGTCTAGGCAGTAAAACAGAGAAAATATATTTTTCTGCCCCCTCCTGCCGGGCCTCAAATCTACATCAATGAAAGTGACCTTCTAGCCGATCCTCATGGGAAAAGAGTGGCCGCACGGTTCACCGGTCACTCTTCCTCAGTCTTGCGACCTCCTGGCAATTAGTATATATACGATAATGTGTTTACGTGGGACATCCCGAAGGCGATCGCCAACTTCGAGAGACATGGGTTCCGTTTGAAGAGGCAACCACAATCTTTGCCGACTCCGATGCGCTGGACGGGGAAGACACAGAACACTCGACGCATGAACGTCGGCGTCAGCGCATAGGGCGATCATCGACAGAGCGAATTCTTTTTGTGGTGTATACGATACGAAGGACGGAATATGAAAAAGATACGATCCGGATTATCAGCGCCAGGCAAGCGAGCCGGAAGGAACGTCAAGCATATACCCGACTCGCAAATTGATTTCTCCGACATTCCTGAAGCCACTGACGCACAATTGAGACGCATGCGTCGGGTCGGCAGACCGGCCAGCGGCATGGCGAAGCAGTTGATCGCCATTCGTCTCTCGCCGCGGCTATTGAGCCAGCTTCGAAAGATGGCCGCTAAGCAAGGGAAGCCCTATCAGTCACTCATTCATGAGCTCTTAGAAAAGGCCACCTCCAGAGCCGCCTAGGGCCGCAGCTGTCTCTCTGGTTCATCTGGTCTGTCTGGTTTCTCTGGTTCGCTGAACGAAACCAACCAAATAGACCAGCTGGAGACGGGGAGGTTGCTGGCGTTCCAGGCGTGAATTGGCTAGACTACGCGCAGGAGGCGAGTGATGAGTATCCGCCAATTGCTTCGGTCTAAGAGAACAAAGATTCTTCAGATCGCTGCGCGTCACGGCGCCCGCAAGGTGCGCGTGTTTGGATCGGTGGCGAGAGGAACGGCCCGGCGAGGAAGCGATGTAGACTTCTTGGTCGAGATGGAGGAAGGCCGCAGTCTTCTCGATCATGCCGCCCTGATTCTCGATTTGGAGCGCTTGCTCAAACGCCCGGTCGATGTAGCCTCAGAACGCGGACTCCGCCAGCCGCTTCGCAAAGAAGTCCTCAGAGACGCGATCGCCTTATGAGGGATGATCGCGGACGCCTGGAAGGCCTGATCCCAATTCTTCACGGAACTGTAGTCTATGCGGCGGTTAACGGGGAAATGTGATTGATCTGACCCTTAATGCTCCGTGCAGCCTCCCACAGGTCTATCGCGCGTTGGGCGTTCAGCCAGAACTCAGGGCTGTTGCCAAATAACCGAGAGAGCCGCAACGCCATCTCAGGACTGACCGCACGCCGCTCCTGCAGCAACTCATTCACCGTCTGGCGAGACACCCGGAGAGATCTGGCAAAGCCGGACACGGTCAAGCCATACTCCGGCAAGAAATCCTCCCGCAGCATCACGCCCGGATGAGTGGGCCGAACCTTACGCTCACGCTTGTTGGGGATGCTCATCAGGGCACCTCTCATCAATGATAATCCGCTATCTCAACGTCATACGCATCGCCGTCTTCAAATCGAAAGCACACCCGCCATTGGTCGTTGACGGAAATCGAATAGTGCCCGGCTCGGTCGCGCTCCAATTTGTGAAGCCGATTGCTCGGAGGAACTTTCAAGTCGGTCACGCTCGTCGCGAGATCAAGATATTCCAGCCTGCGCAAGGCCCGCGCCCACATTCCTGGAGGAAACCGCTTTGATTTGCCGCTCTCGTACAGCTCCTTCGTACGCTTGTCGGCAAAGGTCTTGATCACGCCTGGAGTGTAACGAGGTACGTGACACCTGTCAATCCCGGCTCATGGGCGAAAGCCGCAGCCAGACCGAAAAACGCAGATTCCAGATTCCTTTGCTTCTCCTCAACCAGATAGACCAGCCCCCGTCTCGCAGTCCCGCTCGTCTCGCTTTTCTCTCGCCTCAACGTTCACTCTCACGTCCCCCTCTAACCGACAAAATACAACCATTTCGCAATCGCATCTGTTGATTTTCATCAATGAAAACGGTATCTCCGTGCAACCTCATGGACGAGCGTATATCACGGGAGGGAGTATGAGCGCACTGGTACCTCGCGAACGAATCGAGAAGAGGATCCTTGTGATTCGTGGCCATAAGGTCATGGTGGATGCTGACTTGGCTGAACTGTATGGCGTGTCAACGAAGGTGTTGAACCAGGCAGTGAAGCGGAACAGCGATCGTTTTCCCAATGACTTCATATTTCGCCTGACGAAGCAAACTGAAATTCTCGCCGGCTCAGCCATTCGCCTTTACCGAACATGGCGCAGTGATGGTGGCAAGCGTCCTCAACTCAAAACGGGCGGTTGAGATGAGTATCTATGTAGTCAGAGCATTTGTGGAATTGCGAGAAATGTTGGGGACGCATAGATCCTTGGCGCAGAAATTGGCCGAACTTGAGCAGCAAGTTGAATCACATGATAGCCATATCCGATCCCTCTTTGAGGCCATCCGTCAGCTCATGGCATCGCCCAGCGCCAAAATCCCGCCGCATCGGATTCAAGACCTGAGGGAAGCCTCTCAGGTCTCGTCTCTCTGGTTCACCTGGTTTCTTTGGTCTATCTGGTTCCGCTGTTCGATAACCCAGACAGACCGTCTTCGGCCTCTTCCCCCTCAACCAGATAGACGAGATAGACCAGACCAACCAGATAGACCATCCCCCCGTCTTGCCGGTCCCGCTCCTCCCGCGAGTCTCGCGCGGCCGCAGGCCAGACAACTCAAAACCAGAACTCAGAACTCAGAACTTTCCTGAAAGGGCGGGGTGCTTTCTCCCAGGGAAAGGGGTATTCTTGGCGCGGTTCGGAGCGGAATGAGGAATCCTGATGGCAACGACCACGACATGGGTCACCCACTCGTCGAGTGGAACGAGTGTTTGACGCGGACGTTGACGCCATGTCAGATATGACATATTATCCTATGAGTCAAGGGATCGTCGTGTGACGATGGACAAGGGGGACAGACCACTCGTCTGGCTGCGCGGCGAAGTTAAGACGCCGCCGTTTTCACAAACCGCGCGACTTGAAGCGGGGTATTTACTCAGGTTGCTACAGCAAGGAGAATCTCTGGGTCTCCCGCACTCACGGCCCATGCCGGTTATTGGACCACGATGCCACGAGTTGCGGATCAACGATGAAGCCGGCACGTTTCGCGTCATGTACAGGGTAGATACTGACGCGGTGATCATCCTCGATGTATGTCTGAAGAAGACACAGCAAACGCCACAATCGGTTATCACAGCTTGCAAGCGCAGGTTGCATGAATACGACAGAATCGATCAGGCAGGGGAGTAACCATGAAGAAAAATAAACGCACCAGACTGAAAGCAGCCGGCTGGGTTGTCGGGTCCGTGAAGGAGTTTCTCGAGCTGTCAGAAGCGGATGCTGTCCTTATCGAAGTGAAGCTGGCGCTCAGCCGGAGTCTCCGGGAGCGACGGAATAAACAGGGCCTCTCGCAAGTGCAGCTCGCTGAACGACTCCAATCCAGCCAATCTCGAGTTGCCAAGATGGAAGCCGGCGATCCGTCAGTGTCGATGGACCTCTTGGTCAGTTCCCTCTTGCTTCTTGGGGCCAGTTCCACAGATCTTGCCAACGCCATTAAGGGCAGAGAAAAGAAAGCCGGCACTCGCGCCGCCTAGAGCTCACGCTCGTCACTCTGGTTTATTTAGTTTCTTTGGTTTGTTTTGTTCTTTTCGTTAGTCCGGTCGGCGAACCAGACAAACCAAACAAACGAAACAAACCAAATCAACCAAACAGACCACCCCCCTCGTCCCGCTCCTCCCGCGAGTCTCGCGCGGCCGCAGGCCAGACAACTCAAAACTCAGAACTCAGAACTTTTCTGAAGGGGCGGGGTGCTTTCCCGCGGTCTGATAGGCCCGCTGGATCGACTTCGGGCTCATGCGGAGTTCCGCCGCCAATTCCTTCACCGTGAGCAAATCCTTCTTCATGCCCAGTCCTTTCTGTCGGTACGGCTCAGCACGGCGCTGACCATACCGGTGTGAGATGAGTGTAGGGAAGTACCCTGCTTAGGCCTGCTTAGGACAGTTAGGGACTCTTAGGGACAACAGTCAGAAGCAAGCCGAAGGGAATGTAACTTCGGTGCACACGGATAGAAATTCTTAATGTTACGTAAGAAGAGCGAGCAGGGGTCTACCGGGATGTCGAGTGCGCAGTGGAAAAATTGACCAAAACAAGCGTGCTCTACGTGCCAATCCCAGCAGGATTGCACTCGAGTGACCGGGATGAATGGTTCCATTTCCAGGGCAACTCCCTTGTTGACTTGGGTGATTTCCCAGACGGAAAAGCGTATCCTTCGGCGGCAGCCGGACTAAGGACTCATGCCCGACCACAATTACTTCTCAAATCTCATCTGGCAGATCGCCGATCTTCTCCGTGGCCCGTATCGGCCGCCGCAGTATGAGCGCGTCATGCTGCCGATGACTGTGCTTCGTCGATTTGACTGCGTCTTAGCTCCTACCAAAGACAAAGGTTCTGAAAGAGTATGAGCGCCGCAAAGGCGGCAAGCTCAACGACGATGCGCTCGATAAGTTCCTTAACAAAGCGGCTGACCAGCGTTTCCACAACCATTCTCCGCTGGACTTTGAGAAGCTGAAAGGCGACCCGGACCATATCGAAAAGCATCTCGTGAGCTACATCAAGGGCTTCTCCTCCAACGTCCGCACCATCTTTGATTTCTTCGAGTTCGAGAACGAAATTGAGAGGATGCGTGAGGCGAACATCCTCTACCTTGTCGTTTCCAAAGTTCTGCGATGTGGATCTCCACCCGAATGCTGTGCCCAACGAACAGATGGGGCTTGATCTTTGAAAACCTCATCCGCCGCTTCAACGAACTCGCAAACGAGACCGCCGGAGACCACTTCACACCGCGGGAAGTAATCCGGCTCATGGTGAACGTTCTATTCATTAACGACGACAAGCTGCTTTCTACGCCGGGTACGGTACGCAAGCTGCTCGACCCGGCCTGCGGCACCGGCGGTATGCTGGCAGAGGCACAGAACTATCTACGCGACCATCACGACGAGGCGCGGCTTGTACGTTTATGGCCAGGATTACAACAAGCGAGCCTTCGCAACCGCCGCGTCTGACATGCTCATGAAACAAGTAGACCACAATGGCAGGTGGCGAGAACGTCCGCTTCGGCGATATTTTCACCGAAGACCGTTTCGAAGAGGAACCCACTAAGACCTTTGACTATTTTCTTACCAATCCGCCATTCGGCGTGGATTGGAAGAAGCAGCATAAAGAGATCCAGCGGGAGCACGAGAAGCGCGGCTTCGACGGACGCTTTGGCGCTGGGCTACCTCGGATCAATGACGGATCACTGCTCTTCTTGCAGCATATGGTCAGCAAGTTTGAGCCGGTACGTCCTGCAGAGCACAAGCACGGTTCACGCCTTGCCATTGTCTTTAGTGGTTCTCCGCTCTTCACCGGTGGTGCAGGCTCAGGCGAGAGCGACATCCGAAAGTGGATCATAGAGAACGACTGGCTCGAGGCTATCATCGCCCTACCGGAACAGATGTTTTACAACACTGGCATCGGTACCTATGTATGGATCGTCACAAACCGCAAGGAGAAGCGGCGCAAAGGCAAGATTCAGCTTGTCGATGCCCGGGAAAAGTGGCAACCAGGAGGAAGCGAGGAATCTAAACGCAGCCTTGGTGACAAACGACGGCACATGTCTGATCAAGACATCGATGAGATTGTGAAGCTCTACGGGCGCTTTGCCAATAGTGACACCTCGAAGATCTTTGACAATACCGATTTTGGCTACACCCGCGTAACTGTCGAGCGGCCTCTGCGCCTGCGGTATCAGATGACCACCGAGGACAAGGCTCGGTTCCTCGACGCCTGCCCTCATCTGCTTGACGATGTGCAGGCCATAGACAAGACCCTCGGACGCAAATCGGAAAAAGATTGGAACGTTGTTTGGGGCAGGATCGAAGACGTGCTGCATGCGCACAAGTCAAGCTGGAAGAAATCCGAAGAGTCGCTATTTCGCAACGTCTTTACTCAAAAAGAGGCTGAAGCCGCGCCGGTCGCTAAGGGCAGTCGTGAGAAAGGCTATGAGCCTGACCCGGACTTGCGTGATTTCGAGAACGTGCCGCTTAAGGACGACATCGACGCTTATTTCGGCGTGAAGTTCGACCCCACGTACCTGACGCATGGATGGACCGCAACAAGGACAAGGTGGGCTACGAGATCAACTTCAACCGTCACTTCTACAAGTACACGCCGCCGCGGCCGCTGGAGGCGATCGACACGGATCTGAAGCAGGCGGAAGAGGAGATCATGCGGTTGCTGCGAGAGGTAACGAAATGACCTGGACGCACGCGAAATTGAAGTTCGTCGCGCGCTTCGGCTATGGGGATGCTCTGCCGACGAATGAAGTGCAGGATGGACCATTTCGCGTTTTTGGTTCGAACGGTCCATATTCCTCCCTTCCCAGATCGAACACCGGGGCCCCTGCAATAATTGTAGGGAGGAAAGGCTCATATGGAAAAGTCAATTGGACCTCAGATCCTTGCTTCGCCTCGGATACAACCTTCTTCATTGACTCTTCTACATGCAGGCATGAACTGCGCTGGACCTACTGGCTCTTGCAGACGCTTGGCTTGGATGAGGGTACAGATGAAGCCGCGGTACCAGGGTTAAACCGTGAAACGGCGTACAGCAAGGACGTCGTGGTTCCACCACGATCCCAACAACGCGCCATTGCCGACTACCTTGATAGAGAGACGGCACGACTGGATGCACTGGTAGCGGCCAAGGAGCGAGTGCTTGGGCTGTGCCGAAGCGCCGGGCGCTCATCACTCGTTCCGTCACCAGCGGCCTCGATCTCCGCGTCCCCCTCAGCGAATCCGGTATTCCTTGGCTCGGCAAGATTCCGGGAGAAGGAAATGGTGTCAGGAACAGTTTCTAGCCGCCTTGCGCTGTTCTCCAGCGGAAGAAATAAGGGTGTCAGGAACCGTTTCTGACCGCTTGCGCTGTTCTCCAGCGGGGAGTAGGCTGACTGTTTCTATACGCGTAACACACTTCAATGATCGCGAACAATATCCCATGATCGACGGTGATTCAAATGGCTGTTTTTCAATTCGGTAATCAACCGGTTTGGGTCGGATACCGATGGTCGCTCAACGGCCATACCGCCACCGCTCTCGTACCCACTTTCCCAGTAATCGGACGTTCCAAAGCGGCTGAGGCAATGTCGCATGGGAGAAGGAAATGGTGTCAGGAACCGTTTCTGACCGCCTTGCGCTGATCTCCAGGCGGGGAGTAGGCTAAGTCCACTGGCTGTTCCGCTTGTCGGAGGCTCGCCATGTGGGTTGTCTTCCTCCTTTTGCTCCTGCTGCTGCCACTGCCTCTCTCCGTCCACGCGGAAGATCTCGGCGAGCTGAGCGCGAATCCGTACAATCCTGATTCCACGTCCAATCCCTTCGGAGCCGGAAGCCCCTTCAAGTCGGACGGCCTGAACAATCCCTTCAGTCCCTACGGCAGTCCCTTCAGCAATCAATCGGCGACGAATCCGTATGCGACCGACGCGCCTCGGCTCTATGACCAGCAGGGGAACTATCGCGGCAAGCTGAGCACGAACCCGTATGATCCTGATTCGACCAGTAACCCCTACGGCCGCTACGGCTCTCCGTTCTCGCCGGACTCGATCAAGAATCCCTACGGCGCCGGGAATCCCTACAGCCCCAGCAGTCCCACGAATCCCTACGGCCGCGGCCTGCGAATTGAAGGACGCTGATCCAGCCGCTGAACCGCTCCACGTGATCTCATGGCGGCTTGACACATTCCCACGGTCGGCCTAGCCTTGGCTCCTGCCATCGCCTTCGGCCCTGAGCGGGACGCCTGTCCAGCCAGCTCCAGAGGCCATATCTACACTGATCTGCAATGATCTCTTAAATGCATCCAGTAGTGTGGTCGTTTGCCCCCCGATGGCGGGATGCATTCTCGCAGGGAAAGGGGTACGCTGCGGCGGCAATAGTTGACTGGAAACCTTGCCTGTCTTGAGCTGCCTTGGGTGGATCAAGCAGGGAGGTCGGTGATCTCCAGGTGAATGTATGATGGCACGACCTGCCCCCGGTGTTTTCGGAATATCATCACGGCGATCATGCCACGCGTTCCTCATACTGACGGGACTCATGGCCATCGGCTGCGCTCTGAACCCGAGCCCGCGGAAAATGTATGAAGGGCCGCCGCTCCCCAAGGAGCAGATAGGGATCCTGCGTAGTGGATGCTTCGCGGGGAGCGGGCTGACGATCATAACGATGCAGATTGACGGCAAGGACATTGCCGACGGCTGTGCCGATTTCGCTTTGTCGCCGGGTGAACATCATATCGAGCTGAGCGCCAAGCAACTGTCCCCGAAATTGGAGCCCCACTACATGGTGACCCCGGGAAATCTCCCGGGGCGGGCTCCGATAGGTGCCCGGCCGGAACAAGATTCTCAAGTCATCTGGGCATCCACGTCGCCGCTGCGAATCACCTGCACGGTCCAGGCCGGACAGGAAATCATCATCGTCGGAACCAAGGGAGAGGGGGAGGACTGGTTGGCACGATGTCAGGAACAAACACGATAGTGCATCCACGCCGGAACACAGGCGCCTCGGATTGCAGCTGAAAATCATTGGAGATTGAGGGTCAGGCATGACTATTGAATTTTTGGAACCGGGCGCGTCCAATCCCTACGGAGCCGGAAGCCTCTTCAAGCCGGACCGCCTGAATAATCCCATCAGTCCTTACGGCAGTCCCTTCAGCAATCAATCGGCGACGAATCCGTTCGCAACGGACACACCGCGGCTCCATGCTCGTCTCTCTGGTCTGTCTGGTCTCTTTGGTTTCTCTGGTGATTTTCCGGTCCGGTCAACAAGACAGACCAAATAGACCAGATAAACGAGATAGACCAGTTTTGTTTCTCCGCCCTCGCCGGACTCGATCAAGAACCCCTACGGCGCCGGGAGTCCCTACAGCCTCAGCAGTCCCACGAATCCCTACGGCCGCGGCCTCCGAATTGAAGGACGCTGATCCAGCCGCTGAACCGCTCCACGTGATCTCATGGCTGCTTGACACCTCGGTCCCCACCGCCTCACACTTGTACTCCGCTGAAAACCTCCGCCGTTGGGCCATGACACCCATACTAACCCATTATGAGCCTTAATTAGGTGTCCGTAAAAGTGGGGCAGAACCCGTCACGCTTACTTTTTCTCTTCGAGCCAATCTTCTAAAAGACTCCGTAAAGCGCTGTAATCTCCCTCGTCAGCTTTCTTCAGTGCGGCGATGTACTGTTTTCGGATTACATCGCCTTGAGCGAGGCGGTGAATTTGCGGCCACTTCGGCAACGGGTGGTCACGTGAGTGCAGAAAAATATCTGTTATGAGTCGGGCGTGGCGACCATTCCCATCTTTGAATGGATGTATCTTGGTCAACCGATGGTGAAGTCGAGCGGCTGTTTCCAGCACTGACATTGGTGATGTGCCGGAGTTCCATAGCAAAAAATCTCCACACAAGAGTTGTATTTGTTCAGGGATATGATGGGGCTCAACGCCGATGTTTAGTCGGATCGTTCGATATTTTCCGGCCCAATCCCAGATCCCCCCAAACATGTCATGATGGACTTTGCGGATAAACTCGTCTGTAAGCCATTCAGCATCACGGCTTTTCTTTCTGGCTCGATGCACATGTTTGGTAGAGGCCTTGTCAATCGCCTCTGTTTCGGCTGCATTGATTTCGTCGCGGGAACTTTGGTTGTGTAGGAGCAAGCCGGAGATATCTTGCCCCGGCGTTGCTCCTAGCGGCTCTGTTGAATCAGTCATTTTTCTTTTGCCATAGGCGCTCGCGGTGATCGTGCAGGATCTCGTCGGTTCGTTTTTCTAGTAAATGCCTGAAGGTTTGTGCTTCAGGGGCCTGACCTTCTAGCGCCATGGTTCCCATTGTCCGCTTCAGCCGCTGTAACGCGAGACTACGTGCCTGCCCACGCAGCAATTCGTCGAATGGTTTTTTCGGACGCGGCTCGATTATGAGATCGCAGGATAGACCGTGGAAGATCTTTCTTAGCGTGCTAATCTTCGGGTCAATCTTGCCTGTTTCGATTGCTGCCAGATGGGGCTGTGTAATCTTCGCTCGTTTGGCTAGCTCTTCTTGTGTCATCCTGAGACGGTTCCGTAACATACGGATCCATTCAGTATGGGATGGAGCCCACTGTGATTCTGGAAGCCCAGTCTCAAGTCGAGAAAGAGCCATATCATCAACAATGTTTGGGAATCGATTCTTCACAACTCACCCACCATTTATTTATACACGATAACATATAATAAATATCATATTTAATACAATATATTACATTAAACTAACAATACTTTATATAAAACAATATATCATTAAATATATGATGATTACAACATGATGAATACATTCTTGTTTTAGTATATGTTGAGAAAATGCATGTCTCTATAGAGACATCCCTGCGGTACATAGCCTGTGCTAGGAGTTCTGTGCTGCGATGCGGCAACGTCATACCTCGCCATTCATCTTCATTCAGAAAGTTTCCATCCACCAACATTTTAGTTGACACAATTATGGTTAAAAGTTTACATTTTGAAATGTAAAAGTTTACTCTATGTGGCTGTAAAGTTGTCTCGTTGAATATGAAACGAAGAACCAAGGAAATTCGCCACGTTATATTGGAACAGATAGATAACGTAGGGAAAGTCTCGACTGGCGTAGTTGCAAAAACCTTTGAAGTTAGCCGTCAGGCGGTGTTTAAGAATATCAGAGAGCTGGTTGCGTCTGGAGCCATAGTAAAGACGGAATCAGCAGAACATCCGTACAGGCTCAAGCCGCTAAAGGAAGTACATATAACTGTCCAAGTTGGGCCTGAGACGCAAGAAAACAAAATATGGAATGAGTCAATCGCACCACATCTTCAGGATCTCAAGAGTAATGTGCGGGAAATTTGTCAGTACGGCTTTACAGAGATGTTCAACAATGTAATTGACCATTCCCTATCAGGAACAGCAGACATATGGATCACGGTCGATGCTCTCGTTGTCCGGATGGTCATTCAAGACCATGGAATAGGAATTTGGAAGAAATTGCAGGAGGCGTTTCACTTAGATGATCCACGGCATGCACTTCTAGAGCTTACCAAGGGGAAGCTGACTACAGATCCAAGAAGACATACCGGAGAAGGAATCTTTTTCACTTCGCGCATGTTCGACAGATTTATGCTTGCGTCCGACAAGCTGACTTTTTGCCGTTTTCACGAGGGTGATGAGTGGCTTTTTGATGTGAAAGAAGAACAATCCGCTGGTCCAGGCACACATGTCAGCATGATTGTCCATTTAGACTCAGAACAAACCCCCAAGGCCGTATTCGATCGTTTTACGGCTGAGTTTGACGATTTCGGATTTAGCAAAACACACCTATCGGTCCAACTCGCAAAATATGAAGGCGATCATTTGGTATCACGATCCCAGGCTAAGCGAATTCTGAACCGGCTGGACAAATTCAAAGAGGTCTATTTGGATTTCAGAGATGTCACGGATATTGGACAGGCTTTTGCTGACGAAATTTTCCGTGTATTCAAAAATGAGCATCCATCTATTCGCCTAATACCCGTCAATATACGTCCTGAGGTTCAAAAAATGATCAATCGAGCAATGATGAATGAGGGCCAAACGAACTTACCGATATGAAATATGAGAGACGGCATATCATCGCGAATAATCAAAATAGCCCACTACCGTCCATCCGCCCCTGATGTAGGCTTGTGGACTCGACGTTCTGTGAGTTGCACTTAACCCACGGTGCGGAGATGGAAGGTTCCGTCAGTTCGTTTTACGTGTACCCATTTCAAACTGTCTCAATGGAGGGGTTCACCCCAACCATGTGTGCTAATTTTGTGCGCAAAATCTTCACAAAGAACCGAATTCAGTAGAAGCAATGGAATCAGTAGAACACTAGCAAGCCCATGACTTTCAACGATAAACGGGGAAACCTTCGCAACATCGAGCGGTTCGAATTATTGCCCTGCTGCCACTCTTAATCAGCAGGCCGTAGGTTCGACTCCTGCGCATCCCATCGTGTTTTTGTTGTAGCCTCCGGCAGAGGCCGAGCGGCTAGTTCCAACAACAAAGGACTTTTTCAACATTCCCAGAAGGTATTCATTCCACTGAAGCGTCACATGCGTAGTCGACCAATCAAACGTTGGCTTATTGGTGTTCTTGTACTCGTTCTCCTAGCCGGTCTGGGCTATGCACTGTTCCCATTTCTTATCGATGAGGAACAGTATCGGAGACCACTAGAGGCGAGGGCTTCCTTTGCGCTAGGCCGCCGAGTCACTATTGAAGGCCCTATCTCACTCAGTCTTTCTTTGCACCCTACGCTCGTGCTGGAAGATGTGCATATCGCCAACCCTTCCTGGTCTTCCCGGCCCGATCTTCTTCAGGCTTCACGGTTAGAAGCGCAACTGTCATTTCTGGAACTCCTAAGGCGCGAGCTCGTGATCAACAAGGTTTTCTTTGACGGCGTGGATATTCTTCTTGAGGAAGGACCAAACGAATCAAATAATTGGACGTTCGGTACTCCATCTGAACCGTCTGGTTCCTCCCAAACAAAATCTCCCATTTCGGCCACAATCGCCGAGGCAGGTTTTATAGGAATTCAACGCGTAACGATCGGCTATCAGCCGCATATGGCGTCGGGCCCCAAATCACAACTGACAATCATAGAAGGAATGGTTCTTTCAGTGGAGGCTCGTACTCGACAATTCTCTGTGCGAGGGATGTTCCGAAATACTCCATTCACTATTGAACTGAAAGGAGGGAAAATTGTTGACCTAGTAGATCTGGCCGAACCATGGCCCTTTGATGGCTCAATTACAGCTGCTGGCTCCGCTCTGAATGTGAAGGGACACTTGATCGGGCCTCTCTCGGCTCCGTCTCTTGAACTGACAGGTGCGCTACATGGTGAGCGCTTGAGCGACCTCAATCCCCTCTTGGACATGGATTTACCACATTATGGCCCATATGAGTTGACGACTTCCCTCTCGCTCTCCGAGGAGACAATCAGCTTAAGTGGCATAGCCGCAAAGATTGGTGAATCGGAATTCGGGGGTGATCTAAAATTGTTGATCCAGGCCGAAAAGCTTCTACTCTCTGGCAAATTGACAGCCAACACTATTCAGGCGAACGACTTTCGCACTTCTGAACCGGATATCACTTCAAATGATACCCCAATCGATTCCCCGGATACCCCTTCTTCGTCGGGAACGTTTGCCAGCCAGACCGGCCTGGACGCCATTGATATTGATTTGGAGTTAGCCGTCAATAGATTACTGTACGACGCGACGGACCTTGGGACGATGGCGTTCTCTGCAAAACTTAAAGAAGGACACCTCAGCCTCGTTCCATTTCAAGCCAAAAGTTTCGGAGGAATGATTTCTGCCAATCTTACGCTTGACTTAAACCATCCTGCACCGATTGTCACATTTGACGTAAAATCTCAAGGGTTGAATTACGGACAGGCCCTTCAAGCCTTTGATGTGACGAGCCAGATCGCTGGACCATCCTATCTGGATATCGCCATCCGGGGACAAGGCGCTACATTGCAAGAATTCCTGGATCATACGACGTTGTCTATTAACGCGGGGCCTTCTTCGCTCATGTTTGGAAATGAGGGAACCAGTGACAACGTCATTTTTGGCATCCGCCAGGCTTCCGTGAAGGTGGCACCAGGGGAAACAGTCAAAGCAAGGCTCAAGGGGAAGTTCAGGGAAAAGGCCATAGACGTCGAGCTTGTCACCGGGTCCCTCTCCCAATTAATTACACCGGCCAAACCCTGGTCAATCTCCTTGTTAGCCCGCACTGATGATGCTGTTTTGACCATAAAAGGCGGGATGAGATCCGAGCCTGAGGGCATGCAAGTCGCCTTGGCCGTTTCTCTAAGTGGCCAACAACTCAATCGCCTTGATCCCAATCTTCCTCCGTCAGGGCCCTATGTTTTTAGAGCCCAATTGATTAACAGCGGCAGTCAATATTTCTTGAACGACTTGAAAGGTCGACTGGGTCAGAGCGATGTGGTCGGCAGTTTGAGCCTCAACATGGAAGCAGACATCCCGCTACTCTCAGCGGCATTTTCTTCTTCATACATTGACATGGCAGACTTCTCTACTCCCAGTGACGCTACTCCCGACGACATTCTGATCCCCGTGGAATCTCTACAGGCCCTAGACGCGGACATCAAGTGGGAGATCAAACGTATGAGAGCGGAGACGATTCAACTCAGAGATCTCACCATAGATGGGAATCTGAAAAATGGCCGGCTGACCTTCACTACTCTCAAAGGGAATCTTTTTGAACGGAAAAAGACCTACGCAGAGTTTCAAGGTGAACTGACACTCGACACGACGGCTGCTATTCCGACTTTATCCGGAAAGACATCGGTTCACAACCTGGACTATGGTCACCTGCTCCAACGCTTTGGACGCAATGTTCAGCTGAGTGGTGTCGCAAACCTGGACGCGCATTTCTCCAGTAAGGGCAACACCCTCTCTACCATGTTAGCCCAACCAAACTTCATGATTGGTACACAAGCACTGCGCGTCACTTTGAAGGACCAGCAGGATGAAACTGAACCATTCTTGAACGTCAGCCAGGCTACCCTTTCTTCAAAAGGTGGAGGCCCTTTGCTCTTCAGTGCCGAAGGCTCATTTAAGGAGAGGCCTTTTACAATCGCATCATCTGCAGGTGCCTTAAGCCAACTTATTAAAGACAACCAACCATGGCCGCTGGCCATTGTCGTAAATTTTCCACAGCTATCCATCGATCTGAAAGGACACCTCCTTTTTCCAATCAATAGCGAAAATATCACTTTCCAGCTTTCAGTTAAGGGAGATACCTCGCATGATTTATCCTTTATTCCGAAAATGGGATTGTCATACCTCGGACCTTTCACATTCACGGGCCAACTGACTCAAATCAAAGAGGGATACCGTCTTACAGAGTTAAAAGGTCAGTGGGGGCCCAACGATTTGGCAGGTCATGCCACCTTCATGACAAACGGTCCGCGACCGAAAGTGGTTGCATCGCTGAGTTCCGAATCCAATGAAATCGACTTCCTAACAAAAGAACTTGCTCCTTCCACCAAGCCAGGACCTGGCAGAACAATCTTGAAGAGCATTGCTCGCGCAGTGGCCCAAATAGGCACAAAAGCCGGCGAGTCGGTAGCAGGCATTGGCTCAAAAGCTAGCGGGGTGTCCACCAAGTCAGTGGGTGTGGAGGAGAAGGATGACGAGAGCGATGACAGGAAGGGAACAGGCGTGGCTCGCCTAATCCCTGACTACGAATTTCCCGTTGATTCGCTTCGTGCCATTGATCTTGACTTCGATTGGAAAATTCAAAAGGTGAAAAGGAAGGGAGTCCATTTGGGGAATCTTTCCTATAAATTGACGCTAGAGGACGGCCTCCTGAACATTGGACCTCTCAAGGGAACGCTGTGGCATGGAACATTTGACGGCAAAATAAAACTTGATGCCTCGCAATATGTTCCAACTCTGACTGCTCAACTCACGCTAGAAGGCCTCGATGTGGGCTTTTTGGACGACACGGTGGGTGTGACAGATATGGTAACAGGGAACATAGACCTTATTAAGCTTAACCTGAAAAGTCGGGGAACCACGTTACATGAAGTCTTGAACAGAGCCAACGGAGAGGCAGAGTTTGTGCAGGGCCCTTTCGAGCTAACCAACAAATATTTGGATGCTTGGGCGGCAGACATCTTCACGTTCACGTTAACGAAAGCCTGGGGAAAAGAGAAAGTCACCAAGCTCAATTGTATGGTGGGCTATTTCGATATTACGGAAGGGGAAATACAGAGCGACTCCATTCTTTTTGATACCCAGAACATTACCGTCGGAGGATTTGGCACACTCAACTTAGGCACTGAACAAATTGACCTTATCCTGTCTCCTCAACCCAAAACCCCCACGTTGGCCACTCTTGCGCACCCCGTCCGAATCCACGGTCATCTCTCAGACCCAGATGTGACAAGCGACAAGTTACGGATTGCCCAGGGGGGTGGTTGGTATCTACTCGGACTCGTGAGTCCCATCGGCCTCACCATTGTTATACCAAAAATCGCAGGAACGACCATCGGCACCCTCAAAAATAATCCCTGTGTCGAAGCCATGTCGAGCAAAGAGTTTACGGTTCAGGAAGTGTCCGAACTTCAAGAGGGATTTTTGAAGTGGATGGCAAGGAAAATTAAAGGTGTTTTTACCAGCAACGGTGAAGAAGGAAATGGTGCCAGGAACAGTTTCTAGCCGCCTTGCGCTGATCTCTAGGCGGGGAGTAGGCTGGCGGTGAGAAAGAAAGGTTGAGGCTGAGGCTAAGGCTCAGTAAAGAGGCTGGCCGTCTTGAAAGGTTTAGGCTCAGGTCAAGGTTGAGCTCGGAGGCTTTTCATGTGGCTCCTCCTTCTGTTTTTCCTCTGTGCCGCTCCGGCTTGGGCGGAAGATCTCGGTGAGCTGAGTGCGAACCCGTTCAATCCTGATTCCACGTCCAATCCATTCGGAGCCGGAAGCCCCTTCAAGTCGGACGGCCTCAACAATCCCTTCAGTCCCTACGGCAGTCCTTTCAGCAATCAATCGGCGACGAATCCGTTCGCCACCGATGCGCCTCGGCTCCTTGCTCGTCCCTCTGGTCTGTCTGGTCTCTTTGGTTTCTCTGGTTATTTTCCGGTCCGGTCAACAAGACAGACCAAATAGACCAGATAAACGAAATAGACCAGTTTCGTTTCTCCGTTCTCACCAGACTCGATCAAGAATCCCTACGGCGCCGGGAATCCCTAGCCCGCATTATTCATGACAGTTCGTCGCGAAATCGCTGAGCCGCGTCGCGAGAGCGGCGCGCGGAGCCAGGAGGACCTGAGGCGTACTCGTGCAGTACGTTGAAGGTACGAGGGGCGAGCCCGCCGACCGAAGGCTCGTCGTAGTAGCGGATCGGCGATTGCAGCAGAAGTGTTCATGATTAATGCGGGCTTGAGCCCCAGCAGTCCATCTAATCCTTACGGGCGCGGCCTCCGAATTGAAGGACGCTGATCCAGCCGCTGAACCGCTCCACCTGATCTCATGGCTGCTTGACACCGCGGTCCTACAACTCAGTTCACGCCTTGAAGCTTTAAGACGCTTCATTGGGAAGCCTCCGGCCCTCCGGGGGATTCCTATCATGATTTCACCTCGCGGCTGGGCATAGACTTAGAAGAACTTCCCATCCCCTTCTCGTAGCAAATTGACATAGTGGATTAGCAATGATACTTTCAGCCGCCAATGTATCGCTGCGATTGTGGAAGGAAATGAAAGTATCATAGTACGGACTGCTGTATGAATCCTGCTGATTTTACAGAGGAAAAGAATGGCCAATTAATTAAGACCCAGCGTGACTATTGGGCATTTCTCCCGAATCCCCTTCCTCCCCAGCTAATTCTGAGCTGGGATTTGGTGAACCAACTTTCTGAGGCCGATCGGGCGCTCAGCGAACTCGCAGGAACAGCGCGCACCTTACCCAACCCACACTTGTTAATAGGGCCGTTCATCAGACGCGAAGCCGTGCTCTCCAGTCGCATCGAGGGCACCCAAGCGTCTCTGTCCGATCTTCTGTTTTTTGAAGCGTCAGGATCGGTCGATCCGAAAGCCCCGGATGCTCGGGAGGTAGCCAATTATGTGAAAGCGATGGAATACGGATTGGTGCGTCTGAAGAAGTTTCCGCTCAGCCTCCGCTTCATCAGAGAAGTGCACGAGCATCTCATGCATGATGTACGCGGGGAACATTTGACCCCCGGAGAATTTCGCCGCTCCCAGAATTGGATTGGCCCAGATCGCTGCACGCTGATGGACGCCACATACGTTCCACCTCCGGTCGAAGAAATGGAACAAGCCTTAGGCCAATTCGAGGCCTACTTGCATGCGCCCTCAACGGTGCCTCTCCTGATTCGCCTCGCAGTCATCCATTACCAATTTGAGGCGATTCATCCGTTCCTGGACGGCAATGGCAGAATCGGACGACTCCTCATTACCCTTTTGCTATGTAAAGAGGGCGCTCTCCCGGAACCGTTGTTGTATTTAAGCGCCTACTTTGAACGCTACCGGAATGAATATTACCGTCTTCTTCTGGCTGTGAGCCAGTCGGGCAAGTGGATCGACTGGATCTCGTTCTTTCTCCGGGGAGTCGCTGAACAATCACGAGACGCGCTGGTTCGTTCTGATCGATTACTTCAATTGTGGAAGAACTATCGCGGTGAGTTCCAGTCAGCTCGATCGTCGGCGCTCCAACTTCGCTTGGTGGACCAGCTGTTTGCGTACCCCGCAATTACCGCAAACCAGGCTGCAAAGCTGTTAAAGGTAACCCATCGCTCGGCTCAGTTGAACATTGAAAAACTGATTCGCAAGGGGATTCTCAAAGAGGCCACTGGCAAGCAGCGCAACCGAGTGTTTATCGCTCCGCAAATCGTGAAGATCATCGAAGCGACACATGCAAGCTAAAGCAAGACAGCTAACAACTCACACGGCGAATGCTCGATTTAATCAGGGGGCCTTCGCTATGCTAATGAAATGGACCCAGCCTTCTTCCCACACCAGCCTCACACGAGGCACAATGGGTGTTGTTGAGCGCAACCCACACTCATCGTCAGGAAGAAAGGAGGGGCTGTTATGCACATCACGACATTGGGGATTGATTTGGCGAAGAACGTGTTTCAGTTGCACGGGGTGGATGCGCGAGGGCGCGCGGTGCTCAGCCGACGCGTCAAGCGCAATCAGTTGGTACACACCGTGGCGAGTCTGCCGCCCTGTGTGATCGGGATGGAGGCGTGCGGGAGTGCGCATCACTGGGGGCGGGCGTTTGAACAGCTCGCGAGAGAAAACGGTGTCAGGAACCGATTAGGTCTGAGGTCCCTGCGCAAGCATAGCCTTGTCGGCCGCTTGCGCTGATCTCCGAGAGGGAAGTACGCTCACTTCGAGAGTGCTGAGTCGAGGGGCACTGCTTCAGACCGAGTGAAAAGGCTCGTTATGCCGATGTCCTTACTCCTGCTCATCCTGTTGTTACCCCTGCCGTTCTCCGTCCATGCTGAAGATCTCGGGGATCTGAGCGCGAACCCCGCGGGTCTCTCTGGTTTCTCTGGTCTATCTCGTTGATCTGGTTTGTTTTGTTTACTTGGTTCATCTGGTTAGTTTCGTTCAACCAAAAATCAGAGAGACCAGATAGACCAAATAGACCAGCAAGGGCTCTCCGTTCTCGCCGGACTCGATCAAGAATCCCTACGGCGCCGGGAGTCCCTACAACCCCAGCAGTCCCACGAATCCCTATGGTCGCGGCCTCCGAATTGAAGGACGCTGATCCAGCCGCTGAACCGCTCCACGTGATCTCTTGGCTGCTTTTTGATAACTCGGTCCCACAACGCGGCACAGGCTGGTTGTGGTAGCCAGACCCGGCAGAGGCCGACCGGCTAGCACCTGCGAGGCGCACCGCTCGTGCCAGCTACACTGTCACTCCCGCCGCTTGGTCCTCTCGGCATGCCGGCGCCGGCCTCTGCCTGGCCCGGACGATTCATGAATACCTGCTACGTCGTCCGATCCTTTCGCCCGGCGGGGCTTTTCTCGTTCGGCCTCCTCGACGGACTGGCAGTACGCCTGCGTCAGCCTTACTTGCGAGAAGCCCCGGTGGGCTTCGGTCTCGAACACCTCGCGACGGCATTCATGAATAATCCTGGCTTACGTTTCCTCCGTGAACTGTGCGCTGGCTCTCCTCTTCCTGTGAGAGAGCCAACTTCATTTCAACAAGGAGGGAACAAGATGGCCACCAACATTCAACCCGCGAACCCGCTGCGATGCGGTAACATCAAAGCGACGATCTCGCAGAATGTCAGCGAGAAGGGTCCGTTCTTCTCGACGACCTTCTCCCGCCCGTTTAAGGATCAGTCCGGCGACATGGCGCAATGGGACCTCATTCGGTCTCAATGATCTTGAGGCCCTAGTCACCGTCGCGCGTGAGGCCAAGGAATGGATTGCCACTCACGTCTTGAAGCGCTGAGCTGCTTCCATGGGAAGCCTCCGGCCCTCCGGGGGCTTCTCTTTATTTCGAAAGAGTTTCCAGCAGAGAGTGGAGAAGGGACACTGTGCGGATTATTCCAAGCCTGGAACGGATTCTTCCCTCATTAAGCCGGTATGAGGGCTCCCCTGTGTTGCTCAATATGCTTCCTGACCTTACTCGGTAGAGCTTGCTCAGCAAGACGCAGCTCATACGTCTTCTGCAGATTCATCCAGAATTCAGCCGTGGTATCGAAAAACGTTGCCAGACGGACCGCGGTATCGCCCGTGATGCCTCGTTGTCCCTTGATAATTGCCGTGATCCGGTTCGCCGGAACGTCGAGGGCCTTGGCGAGCATATTGGCATTGATCGGCGGCTCTGCCGGCTTCATGAACTCCTCGATCAGGATTTCTCCTGGATGAACCAGCCGCATTGCGCTCTTAATCATGACACCTTCTCCGATCGAGATACCGATACCGTACGCGATCGTCTCGATACCTTTGTGCGGACCGTACCGTATCGCTGTCCACGTGGAGCACGCCGCACTGTCACTTCCACATCTTGGCCTAGTACAGAAAGATAATGAACCAAACGTTCGACCGAAAATCCGGCCATCTGTCCTGCTAAGAGCTTGGACACTTTGGCCTGATCGATTCCGAGGCGAGCGGCCGCCTCTACCTGCTTCCAGCCTCGTTCCCTGATCGTTTCCTGCAAAGCCTGCAGCAAACTGCTTTTCAGAATCAGTTCCGCGGACCGTTCTTCCGAAAATCCAAGGTCTCGAAAGATATTCCCACTGCCTTTCGTCACTGTGGCGCGTTTCATAGGCCTTCCTCCCTTCTCCATTTCAGCAGATCGACATATCGACTTTTGCCGAGGTCTAGATCAGCACGTGCTGTTTGCTGTGAACGCTTCTGAAACACATGGAGGACATAGACCGCTTCTTCGAACTTGGCCACGTAGAATACTCGAAACGCCCCGCGGTCATCCCTAACCCGGATTTCCTGGACTCCGGGTCCGACGGTCGGCATCGGCTTCCAATCATCCGGCTCTTTCCCCTGCTGGACTTTGAATAGCTGAAAACCAGCCGTTTCCTGGGCACTGCCAGGAATCTGGCGAATATCTCCACGTGATGTCCCGACAAAATGAACCGACTTCATTCGCTTCCTAATCATCACATCGCATACCATGATATGCCACATGTGGCATATATACAAGAGACCCGTTCATTGTAAAACAGCAGGAGAACGACGGCCTGCTGAATGTCGATCAGCGGGCCTTTGCAGTCTTTTTGAGGTCTCAGACCTGTGCTAGATTTGTGCGCAAATTCTTCACAAACGACCGAACTAGATAGAAGCCATGGAATCAGTAGAACGCCAGCAAGCTCATGATTTTCAACGATAAAAAGGAAAAGGAC
>CAWAKW010000011.1:0-237936 GCA_963782735.1 Nitrospirota bacterium | reverse complement strand
CGGTCACGACAGCCCTCGAGATGAGGAGCGTAACGGTTCATGATGGCTTCGATTGTCCGGGGCAGAACCGTGACAGTGCTCATGGAAACCTCCCCTATTCAAAGAGTTTTGATTTTGACCCTACTTCTTCAGACTCATGACATCATGATTGCTCAGAAAACATTCCCAACTCGTTGAGTCAGGTTTTTGACAAGAGGACATTGATCGTAAGGACTCATTTTCAGCCGTCGGAAGGTTTTTGTATGTCAATGGATAGGGTGCCATTCCTGACATCTAGCCTAAGTTTATCGGCATAACCGAACTGGCGTAGTGGCCTGACAACTGGGGACAGGTCACCGATGGCAATGAACTCTGCTCTTTCTACACCTATCGAGAAATCATATTCTGAGGGAATTCCCAGGAGCCCGCTAAACCCCATCAACGAATATAATCCGTACACGCCGTTCCAGCCGCTGTATCGCCCTCACCTCACACAGCGAGAGCCCGGGACAACCCTTAAAAAGTAGAATCATCCGGTTGTTCGGGCTCAGTGATCGGCACGGGCACACGCACATGAGTCAGCTCGGACGTAATTGTTCCCTTCAATCGCTCTTGCTCTTGAGGTGACAGCACCTGTTTCCATCCCTTCCCTTCAATGCATCGATTCATGTCTTCAAACACGTGCGTTGCAAAATCCGGATGCGCCGTAGGGTTCTGGCGATAGGCCGTGGCAGCCGGGCTATTATTTATTTCCACCGCACAGGCCTCTCGATCCTCCAGCAAACTGTTCCGGCTGCCGGCGTTTTCAAACATCGGCTCGCCGCAGGCGTACAGCAGGACCATGGCGGCAGCCATCGCGGTTGCCTGACCTTTCCGAATACCCTGTACCCTGCGTGTTTTCCGATCACTCTCCGGCGAAAAGTTCATGTCACACCTAAGAAAGAAAAGGGGTTCGGGATGAGCGAACCCCACGAAAGTGAGGCTCGCTCATCCGTACATTAATAACGGAGCGGCTGCGGCTCACCGTAGAGAAAGTCGTCCATCATGACGACATCTCGCTTCTCATCATCATCTGACCCTGGAGCAACGTTGCCACTCGTGATCCGCACCCGAGCGATGCGCGGGTCGCTAAAGACAATGCCAAAGAAGGAAAGGCCGGCATTGCCCGGCGAGGCTGGGACGAAGCTGCTAAAAAGCAGGTCGCCGTCAGTGCCAAAGTATTCGATCAGCGTGCTGGCCTTCCGGTTTCCGTGTTTCTTGGCTGGCCCGTCCCCATCCGGATGGTCCACGTCTGTGAAGACCGCGCCGAACCCGGTGGTCGTCGCGTGTGCACTGCCGGTGCCAGGCACGAAGAAGTGCACCTCAGTGACGTGGCTTTCTATCGGGCTAAAGAGCCGCACGGGGCTGAACGGCTGGAAAATGGTTTCGTAGGTCGGGTTGCCAAAGGTCGTAGCCAGGCCAGAAAGTGGGGCTTGCACGAAACCCGTTCCCGGTGTGGTAAAGAGGGCCCCGCGATTGACCAGGAAGCCGGTGAACGGCGTTCCCGCAATGGCGGTGGCTGTAGAGCCTCCGCCGTCCCAGTTGATCTCGCGGCGACCGCTTGCAAGCGGCCCTGCCGCATTGCCATTGTTGGTCGCTCCCAGCGCGGCCCTGTACTGATCGACCGAGCCCTGAATCGAGGCTACGGTTGGTCCGGCCGCCTGGAACACAGTCGGCGGAAGGAAGCCCGTGTTAACGGTGCCGCTCTGTGCCAGTGCAGGCACAGTGGATAATGTCACGAGTGCCACTGCAAATATGCTCAGATGTTTCATCATGTCAGTCTCCTTATAGTTAGAGATACATTGGCCTCTTCACATAGAGGCCTGTGTGAAAGCAGCGTTTCAGTTCAGCTCCACCCGACGTTACAGACAAGGGCTTCTACAAGAGAATAGTGATGACATGGCGGTGTTCTTCTTCCTTTCTAGGGAATCTTGTGATTCTCATGTTGGTGAAAGACTTGTCGTACTATTCCTCCATTGAGCGCTTCACGCTCGAATGCCGATCACTTCCAGATATTCAGCGAAGACCGTCGTGCAGTTCCTCCCTGCCCGATTGTGAGTAGACCAAAGCGCTTCGAGCTCATGACGAAGAGTCTCACGACCGTCGGCGTCCAGACCCGCAAACGCCTGATTGATCGGTCCGTAGTAGAGGCGGAAGAACTCCACCACCTCCGAAGGAGGAAAGGGATAACTGAACGAACAGTGGCGCCTGACCAGGTTGAGCTCCGATAGGCCATTGCTGAGCCGTTCACGAACCGTGGTTTCGTCGCCCCATAAGACCGGCGAGGGCATCCCGGACGGCGCAATGAATGTCGAGACGGTCTTGAACATCTGTCCGATGAAACCCTGTGGAGTCCAATTGGCCATCGCGATGGTTCCGCCAGGCTTACACACCCGCAGCAGTTCCTTCGCAACCAGGTCCGGCCGCGGCGCAAACATTGCTCCGATTAAGCTCGCCACCACATCGAAGCTTGCATCCTCAAAGGGCAACGCCTCGGCATCGGCCTCCTCAAAACGCGCGTGCAAACCCTCCGCTTGCGCGCGCGCCCGAGCCCGCTCCACCCAATTGCTCGCGATGTCTACACCGGTCACGGCCAAACCATCCTTCGCGGCCATCAGAGCCAGCTGGCCGGAGCCACAGCCCACGTCCAGCAATCGGTATCCGGGAACAACGAGGAGTCGCTCGTAGAACTCGCGTGCGCTGTGTTCCATGTACCGCGAGAATCGATCGTAGTCGCCGACCATCCAGATGTGCTTGAGACGAGTCTTCATACTCTCCACTTCTGGCGCTATTACACTGGCAAGCATGGTTTCCTCCATTGTGTTTTTAAATCGAAGAACTGTTCAGCACTGCTGTTGCACCGACCGGTCGCACTATAGGACAATTGTTTGCGACCGCCTTGTCTGGGAGTCTGGTTCCTTTGACCGGGATGTGCTACGGTTCATTCTCCTTGGTTAGGCGTCCGGTATACTTGGCCGAAACGCCGAAGCTGCAGTGTGGAGCCCGCATGGAAATCCTGTCCGAAGTCCTCAAGGCCGTGAAGCTTGACGGAGCCATGTTTTACAATGCTGAGTTTTCATCGCCCTGGTGCGCCCGCTCGGTCGACGCGCGCACCGTGACTTCGTATCTTTTACCGAACTCCCAGCACGTGATCATCTTTCACCTACTAACCGAGGGCCGCGGCTATGCTCATGTCGAGGGTGACGACCGGCCGGTCCCTCTGAACGCGGGAGATATCCTTATTGTTCCGCACGGCGATGCACACATCTTGGGAAACGGTCCGTCCGTCACGCCGGTGCGGCGAGAACAAGTCCTGGAACAAGTTTTATCTCAAGGTCTTAAAGTTTCCCGAATGGGAGGAGGGGGGGAACTCACCAAGTTCATCTGCGGCTACATGTCTTGCGATCCGCAGCTGAGTCGGGTGTTCCTTAGCGGGCTGCCACCGATTATGAAAGTCAATATCCGCGACAACCCGTCAGGCAAATGGTTGGAAAACTGTATCCGCTATTCGGTGGATAATGCTGATGCTTCCATGCCCGGTGTTGATACCGTGCTCGCCAAGTTGTCCGAAGTCTTGTTCGTTGAAACGCTACGACGTTACATTGCGCAGCTCCCGCAGAAACAAACCGGGTGGCTCGCCGGCGTCCGCGACCCGGAAGTCGGGAAAGCCTTGGCCCTCCTGCATCGCACGCCGTCCAATCCTTGGACGATTGCCACACTCGCAAACCAGGTCGGAATTTCGCGATCCGTACTGGCCCAGCGTTTCCGGCGTTACCTCTCGGAAACCCCCATTGCCTACCTCACACGCTGGCGGATGCAGCTTGGCGCGCAAATGCTCACAGCTACGAGCGCTGGCGTCGCGCAGATCGCCACGGAGGTGGGCTATGAATCGGAGCAGTCTTTTAACCGCGCCTTCAAACGCGAGTTCAGCCTTCCGCCGGCCCGATTCCGCACCCGATCGAGATCAGCCCGCAGCAGCGCCGTCCGCCCTGCATCGACGACCAGCCATCGCAGCGCGAAACGAAAGCGACACAGCGCGCACTGATGCAGAACGCGGGTTGCCTGCACGTGGTGGCTGAGATCGTGACCACGATCCAGGGCAAGCCCTCTCATCAGATGATTCACAAAGCGCTTTGGTAGGGCCGGATAAAGAACAATGTCCCTGGCACCATTTCGCGGCCCGCGACGGGCTTATTCTTTCGAGGAGCTAAGATAATCAACATGGACATGTGCGCAACGAAAATGCGCATGCGCCGCCAGAGCCAGATACACAGATAGAGTTCCCTCCCCATCGCGCAATACCTACCAGTTCTCTTCACCTTACGAAATAAGAAATAAGTGGTCATGAGCCGAGTGAGCCTCCAAAGGCACGGAAGGAGCGCTGTCTACAAAGGGTGTCAGATTCTCGTGCGCGAAGTGGGCGTTAGATCAGGAGGTGAACTGAAAGCGCGGTCATGGTCATAAACCAGATGATTAATGGACGGGCGAGCGAATGCTCGTGCACCGGACACAGCACACTGGGGAAAACCTTTCTTCTGAGACAGTTTAGAATTGGCACACTAACAACAGCTTGAAGAGGTAGGACAGTTCCTGATCAGAAAAATAACGCGAGACCCATCCAAATAGTGCGTAGTCTACTCTTGAAAATCCGCTGTTTTCTTGGGGAAATGCCCCTTGCGAGGAAGGTTGTACGCGCACACTTTGACGGTCTCATCAGTAAGGGATATGGGGTGAGTGACGGGTTTCGAAGGGGGGATTTTTTGCCCCGCTTTTGCTAAATGACTATTCTGAAATCAGTCACTTAGCATACCGCCGCTAACCCCCCTGTGTGTAATTGTGCTGCCGTTGTGTTTTCGCGTCTTGTGACCCTATCGAGCACCTCTGTCCCCGCTCTTAGACTTTCCGAGTGATGATGCGCGTAGCGCATAACCATGGATAGCGTCTTCCACCGACCGAGCTTCTGCACGGTGTACAGATCCACCCCGGCTTGGACTAAGCGAGTCGCAAAGGTATGTCGAAGGTCATGAAAGCGCAGGTGCCCAATGCTTGACTTCTCGATTGCCGCGTACAATCCTCGCAGCACGTTATTGATGAGGATGGCATTCCCTGTGGCGGTGAAGAAGACGTACTTGGACGTGAGATGCCGAACCTTTGCCCTCTCCTTCAACACGTCAAGCGCTCGAACATTTAACGGTAGCGTATCGATGCTCTTGTTTTTCTGCTCCAGGATCGTGATGGTCCTTCGTGAAAAATCAACTTCAGGCCACTGAAGATGCAGCACTTCCCGATGACGGAGACCGGTGCTGACTGCAAACACGATCAGCTGCTGTAACCACGGAGGAGAAGCAGCGAGCAATCGTTCTTCTTCCTCCAGCGTCAGCCACCGTGCCATGTGATTTCGCACCTTTTCTCTGGACACTCGTTTCACAGGATTGTCCCTGACCAACTCCCATTCTTTTACACAGAGAGTAAAAGCATGGCTCATCAAGGTCAGCTCGTTATTGATGGTTTTCGGCGAGACGCCGTCTACACGTCGCTTGGACTTATAGTCAGCAATCAATCTTGGCCGGATTGCGGTTAGCATCATGTCTCCAAAAAACTCTGACAGACGGTCCCTCATCCCACGGTCGCGACGCTGAGAACTCAACGCCTTATTTCTATCCGTGTGTTCTGTCAGATACCGCTCCATCATGTCACGAAACGTCGTGTCCTCACCCGGTAAACGATCAAACCATTTGCCTTCCGCGATCTTCCCTAAAACACTGTGGTAAATCCGTTCCGCTAACTTCCGGTCCACGGTTTCTGTTGATTTCCGCGTCAACGTCCCGTTGTAGGTGAATCTCATCCACCAGACCGGGCCTCGTTTATACAGACCCATCGGGGGATACTCCTTTCTTTTCCCTGGGTCTGGTCTCCCGGTGCGGAGTATAAACGTCTCGTTTCGCAGCCGCAATGAGGCTCTCCACATCCCTTTGGGCTTTAGGAGGCGAGGGAATAGAAATGGTTGTGCCGTGAGCAGGAGTAAAGGAAGCTAACCAATGATGAATCTCTCCCTCGTCAAACCGAATTAATCCGTGAATCTTTCGACAAGGAATTCTTGCTTGATTCGCCCAAGAATAAAGCGTGGATGGCTTAATATTCAGCAACTCGGAAAGCTGTTTGATAGTTAATAACATTCATTTCTTTCTGAATTAGAGGGACTCTCGCGCCCCCCATCCCCCCGACATGTGCCCTCGTGTCCGCCGGCGTCGGATTCGGACTGCACTCTCAGTGGGTGCGAGCCGGCGCTGGGGAGCAGGGACCAGGCCTTCCGGGTGCCACTTCAGGCCTGTCCCCCGCGAGCGCGCCAGCCCGCCTTCTTCTTCGACGCCCCACCCCTGTGCTGTGAAGGGTGGGGCTAAACATCGTGATGAAGAAGGAGGCGGATATGGCCATTCACGGTTCCCAGGGCATTCTCAATGGGCAACGGCAGCCGAAGCCGAGCAATCAATACGCCGTGCCGCGATACCGGGTCACGCTGGTCCGCGAGAACAGAGCCATGCCACCCTCGTCACCGTTGACCACCTCGGTCGCCGCTGCAGCCATCTTGAGACCGCTCTTTGCGGGACTGGACCGAGAACAATTCCTGGTCTGCGGGCTGGATGCGAAGCATGCCATCATCGGCGTCAACATCGTCTCAATCGGCTCCCTGAGCTTGGCCATTGTGCATCCGCGCGAGGTGTTCAAACCGCTGATCCTGATGAACGCCGCCGCTTGGATTTGTGCGCATAATCACCCGTCCGGCGGCGATCCCACCCCCAGCCAGGAGGACCGCGTCCTCACCAGCCGACTCCGGCAAGGTGCCGACCTGCTCGGCATCACGCTCTTGGATCATCTCATCCTCACCGATGAGCGCTGCTACAGCTTTGCCGACCAGGGCTGGCCTAGCGCGTGAGGACTGAGGCTTGCACGTGCCGGAGGACCCAGATCCGGCGGACGCGGTGAGCGCGATCCCAATCACTGCGGCACCCCATCCGATGTGGACGGGTCGGCGTGGGGGGAGGTGTTCAACAATCGCCGATGCTTCTCTTTCAATCGGCTCTTCCCCGCGACGAGTACCTGCTCCAGCCAGGCCAGTCCACCGGGATGTTCGACGCACATCGCCAACGTCGGGGCCACTGCCCGACTTACCCATAGTTTCGCCTTGGCCAAGGTCTGGGGCTCCTTCTCCACGACGAGTCGGCCTTTCTTGAATCCATCGGTGAGCAGCAGCCACCAGTCCAGTAAGGGTGCCCGATACCGAAACTCGTCCTCCTCGTCTCGGGTCGTGGCTCGAAAGTCCACATAGCCCCGCAGCACCCCGACCATGAATTCGAGCCAGTCTGTTTCCTCCAGATAGGACAGGACCTGTCCACAGACCTGGGCGCGATCCTTCTTCAACTCCAACTCCCACCGGATGCCGTAGTCCTGCCAATCCTCGCGCTCTTTCGCCTGACTCTCCAGGCGCTTGTCATAGACTCGCAGCAGGGTTTGACTCTGACGGCTGCCGAGATAGAGGGTCTCTCCGCTGGGAGTGGCTCTGTGGATCGAGCTCGACGAAATGCGTTGCATACGGTCCGCCCGCGTCACACATTGACCGACCTCGATGGCTTGTCTGATCGTCGAGAGCGGCACGCAGCTCTTTCGATCATCTAACGCGCAATCGAGGCGCGTCAGGTGACCGTCTTGCCTCAAGATCCATTGGAGGACCGTCCGGACCTTCCCTGACGGCCACGGCGCGACAATTCCGGCGGAGAGATCGACATGGACTTCGAGGGGAGCACGAGGCGCGCGCGTTCCCAGTTTGCCCACCCCCCGGCTTGCACTCGCAGTGATCCAGGACGCGGGATAGCCGCGAAAACCGGTGTCGCTCTTAGTCCAGTCTCCTCCTAGCATCTGCATCGTGTCCTGGGCGGACCCTGACGGCAGGGTGAAGGCGAGCCAATCAATGGTGAGGGTGAAGGGTGAACTCATGGAATCCTTAGACCTCCTGTAACGATCCCTGTGGGTAGTGCCCCCGTTTTACCAGACGGGGGCTGGTCGGCCTGCGCGCGGCCGGCAGTGCCGCCCGGCGCGCGAGCCGAGCGTGCCCCAAACCTGGCCTCCGCGTTCCGCTGCATACAGGTGTGGACTTCCTGTAGATCAAACCGTAACGCGGTCCTGACCCGTGTCGCCGGAATCTCACCTTTGCGAACCGCTCGCCGAATGGTATCCGTGCTCACGCCAATGAAGGCCGCGAGTTCCTTGATCGACAGATTCTTTGTCTTCATGCGCACTCCTTGGTTCAAACGTCTTGTCCCACCCTACGCCGGAGATCCTGTCCTGGGAATTAGGCAGATGTATGCTGATGTATCCTGTTGTGCGCTCTAGTGCGCATTCCATCGCGCTCAGGTGATCAAGCCTGCATCCGCTCGGCGTGATGACGAGCGTAGAGCAAAGAGGAGGAGAAGGGAATTAGGCAGTTGGGGACAGTTCAGGACAGGAGGGGACAATTAAGACTGGATTAGACATTTAAGGTTGGTTTCGGTCTGTCTATCCCTGACTAACTGCGACCGATTAAGTTCCATTTCCTTAAACCTGCCAAGACCGTAGCGCACCTCTGGACCGGTCTAATTTGGGCGGCAGATCAGGGGGGAGGTGTTGATTGATTTTCAGACATACATATTTTATACTGTCTGATATTAAGACAACAGGTGAACCATGAAAGTCGCCAGAACTTTACCCAACGTCGAAACTCAAGAAATCGAAGAATGTATACGTTCATTCTTAGATCAAGAAGCGGCTATTGAATCCAGCCTCGGAATACATAAGGATCCGTTGCGGCCTGTAGTGGACTCCCTTGTAATTGTCGAGGTTCTGGTTGAGGTCGAAGCTCTGGTCGATTGCGATCTACCTTTAAGCCTAATAAGAAAGGGCGGATACTATAGCGTTAACGATGCCGTAGCCGACTTGCTCCCGAAAATCATAAGAACTGTTAACGCAGCTTAATTCGACAAGGACAGAACATGAGCCAACCTAAAGAGGACAGATACAAATTAGGCGAGCGCCTAAAAAGTGAACGAGAATATCTGGGACTTTCTCAAGAAGAAGTGTCCAAAATGATTCGAATCCCCCGTTCAGCATTATCGTCTATCGAATTAGGACAACGTGGCATAGACGCATTAGAGCTAAAGGCTCTAGCTGAAATTTATAAGTTGCCAATGGCCTACCTCACCGGAGAAACGACTATAAAGCGTGACATTCCAGAGGATATTGCTCATCTCGCACGAGCAGTTAAGAAACTTTCAAAAACAGACAGGGAAGAGCTAAGTAGGTTTGCTGAGTATTTAAGCGCGCGCGGCAAGACAAGGAAGAAGTCGAATGAGTAACGTTCGTGAGGCAATTCTTCGCGGAACACGAGCCGCATCTCGCCTCCACAAGAAACTAGAACTGCGCAAACAGCTCGAGACGCGAGGAGGAAGGGTTGATGTCTTCGGCATTATTGCTGAACTCGAGTTGCCTCTGCTGTTTAGACCACTAGACTCTCTCTTAGGAGTATATATGCCGCATTCAATGGCTGGCATTCTGATAACAACTAAGAGACCTTTGAGTGTTCAGCGATTCACCGGCGCGCATGAATTAGGGCATTACTGTCTTGGACATAAGACTAGCTTGGACAACGAAGAAATCCTTCGCAGGTCACCATTTGCTGCTGACGTGAATTATGATCTCCAGGAAATCGAGGCGGATGCTTTCGCTGTAGAGTTCCTCCTTCCTAAGTGGCTTCTCTCAATGCAGGCTCACAGACATGGATGGAAAGCTCAGGACTTTGAACAAGCACATATGGCTTATCAGTTGTCCCTGCGATTAGGAGCTAGTTATGACGCGACTTGCCGTGCATTGGAACGATATAAGTTCATAACACCTCGTAAGAGAGAACAGCTCCTTGAGGTACCCCCGAAACGCATTAAAGAGGAATTGCTGGATGGGCACGACCAGGAGCCAGGCTGGAGTGACATATGGCTATTATCAGAACATGATGAAGGAGCCATTATCGAAGGGGGAAGAACAGACCTCTTTATCCTGAAACTTCGTGAGCATAGTGGCGCTGGCTACCTATGGAATTTTGACCAATTGGATAATGCTAATTTTGCCATAGTAAGAGATGAGCGGATCGCCTCTAACGAGGAAGAATATGGTGGAGATGTAATTCGTTGGATATCCGCTCAATCCAAGACTTCCCACAGTGGAGAACTTGCCCTTGCAGAGAGAAGACCATGGCTTTCAGACGGCCAATCTTTATCCTCTCTTCGGTTCAAATACGATCTGAGCGGACCCGAAACTATAGGAATATCTAGAGCCGAGAGAAAGCAGTTTTGGGGTGCTGCTTGATGGTCGTTAGGAATGATCTACGCCATATGTTTGGAGCGGTTCGAGACCAGGGAGCTAGGCCCACCTGTATGGTATTTGCTGTGAGCGATGTACATGCTGGAGTCCGACCTGGCTGGGAGCCATTGTCATGTGAATATGCTTTCTACCATGCCGTTCAATCATCACATGGAGACCGTAGCCGTGGAGTTAATTTTGACTCAATTTTGTGTACCATCCGTACCAATGGGCAGCCACCAGAAGAATGCTGGCCTTACTCCACGACTCTTCCATCCAACATGACCGCTTGGGAACCTCCTCAAAACGTAACACCTCTATACCGACGAGAATCCGAAACTCAGACGATTAACGTGGATGGGATTCTTGAGTGCATTGATCGTGCAGCACCTATCGTAATCGGAATGACAATTTCGAACGCATTTTATCGACCAGGAGCAGATGGGGTTATTTCTGGAAATGAGCCGGTGGACGTATCACGACGTCACGCAGTGGTTGGAGTAGGACACGCTATTTGTGGTCAGGAACGTTTGGTGCTTATTCGAAATAGTTGGGGGCATTCGTGGGGCCTAAAAGGATATGCATGGCTTTCTGAGCAGTATCTCAGTCCTAGGTTGGTAGCTTACGCAGAACTGACAAAGGATTTAACCCACTAATGTATTTGGCAATACCCAGTCAGAAAACATGCGCAGCTGCATGGCTTTCAGCCGTAACGACAGTAGACGCCCAACAAGACCATGAAGCATACAATGTTGTTATAGACATTGCTGACCCGCTGAAAGAATCACCTTCTGACACACAAATTATAGATCGGGTAAACGCATTTTTAGAAGCACATGAATCACCCCCTTTGCAAACAGTGGCTAACACAATCTTTCCATACTCGACTTATAAGAGACACGGTGCTCCGAAGTTGTATGAGGTTTATCTCAAAAGCATATACCCGAAGGTAAAGCACCGTGATTGGGGAAGATACTTTGAGCGAATGATTAATTGTCAGACAGGTGGCAAAACAATTAACCCGCTAGCAGAACTGATCACAAAACTTCGGCACCAGATACATGGGGGTGGGAAAGTCTTTCATAACATATACGAGATGAGCATCTACGATCCAGCATTAGACATAAGGATTTATGACCCAGGCCGTGATGCAAACCGTCTTAGGAACCGACAATGTCTTAGTTTTCTCAGCTTCAAGTTAAATGGAAAGAAAGAATTGTCCGTTACAGCTGTGTATCGCAACCACTCTTACATCGCTCGACTCTTAGGAAATATGATCGGGTTGGGTCGTCTTCTAGAATTCGTCGCCCTTGAAACAGGGGCCGGCATGGGCGCATTAACAATCGTCTCCACGCACGCCACAGTGGATACAGATCTGTGGAGGAGAGTTGAGTTATCAGATCTGATAAACGCATGCATGAAAATTTAGTTAAGACTCTTGGAATAGCGACACTCTCTTATTCCGGATCGGTACGTTGTAGAGCTTCTCAATTCCCTCTATAAATTCAGTTTGCCCACCATAACTCGGATGTCTAACTGTATAGAACTGAAGCTTTAGTTTGAACAATGCTGCTTCAGCATCTCGTCCAATTGCAACCACCTGGGCTGGCCGCAACATCTCCAATATCTGCAGTAGAAACTGTGCGCAGTCCGCTTCTTCTTTTCGTGTGTGGCAGCGATTGGACAACGGTTGCCCCGGCTCGAAAGGGTGGAAAGGAAACACGTTCCAAAAAAAGACTTGCTGAGGGATAGAATGCAAGGCTTGCCATATTATTGTAGCAGTTCGCTCCGATAGTGGCGGTCCCGCAGTCGCCTGAAATAGATTGATTCCAAATGCAGCGCCTACTTTAGGCAGATGAATTTCGTCGGTTAAGGGTATTCCAGTACGCCTGCCCCCTCTGTATCCCAAGTCTCTACCGATCCATACCGAGTGAATCCCTCTCATGCTGCCAGCCTTTAATAACAATAACAAATTTGCTTTTCTTATCTCTGCAGCATCTTCTCGGTCAAAGAATGGACATCGCTCACTGTAAGGGTTAAACACAGATTCCATCTGGACTCTTGCAAGAGCATCAACAAATTGAGAGGGAGTCATTTTAATATCTCTTGAAATTGGAGCGTCCTATTATGCATGTCGGCTATTATTAAACCTCGCCGATGAGAGCGTAGTTGTCTGAAGACCACATAGCCCTGCAAAATTGCCTCTTCCCAGAGCCACAAAGGGCATTTGTGCACTTCATAACCTTCAGACAGTTTCCTCACAGCTTTTAGGAGTCCGTAATCAAGTCTCTTAATATTTTCAAAATATTTCAGAGGCGCGGCATGGTTGAAAATCCATGCTGATATGGCTTCTTCGGTTATGATTGCACGAGCGCCATCCTCATTCTCATCGATCTTTGGAATGCTTTTACGCTTTACCTTAAAGAGTGCCCTGGTAACAGGAGACCAGCCAAGCAGGGCTACATAACCCAAGTGAAACACGTCATGAAAGCGGTAGTCATCCTCCTCTAGCTTGTTATCTGAAATCCTATCTCCAATATTTAGACCGTTGCACTTCTGATAAACATATGTGCGCCCGCCAACGGTTCTTTCCACAACATTGATCTCAATGCGTCGTGGGAGTTGCTCTTCCGGCTCATGACCATCATCAAAATGCGAAGGATATTCCTTGTTACGAGGCCATCTATCAAAGACCTTTATAAGATTTCCCATGGCTGCGTCGGATAAGCTCACTTGTGCCCGATTTGCAGCCTCAACTAGCGCCCTAAATACTTGAGCCAAGTGAAAAGTGACTTTTTCCTGATCCAGAGTGGCGCTGTGTGAAAACAGCGCCATTAATATGCCAACCTCACTCGACAGCTTAAGCGTGACTTGAAGGCGAGATGTCGTTGGAATGCTCCTTCCAGCAATCTTTTGAATTGAAGCAAATGTTAAATCACTTATTGTCGTCGATATTTGATCTCTAAATGCAATGTGAGCCAAAGCTTCTAAGGATAGATTGACGTGCGTGGAAAAGCATGCAAAATACCACAGCGCATCCCCCAATTCTTCTATAACAGAAGCCTCAAATCCGACATACGCATCCTCATCCCGCTGCTTTTTCTTTAGTTCACTTACAAGACTTCCAATTTCACCAAAAAGCCCAAGAAGCAGCAATATCACTGGCTTCTCAGAAATGACATTCGTCTCATTAGCAGAAGTCTGATATGCATTGAGCGTGAGACGTAGTTCTTCTTGCGATTGGCTTAACACACCCAAACCTCCACTGGATGGTAAAACAGTTGCGCAAGGATAAGTCGAACGTAGTAGCCAGTCGAGTTTAACTTCTTAATTCTTCAAACGGGGCGAGCGCATGTTGCACTAACACTTCTTTACTTGGCCCAAGGGTTCAAATAGGAACCTACGTTTCTATGAAGCTGTGCTGTGCTGAAATTGTGTCGGTACAAGGGTTGAACGGATCGAAACAATAGAACACTTAGAAGAGATATAAATGTGGTTCATCTGCGGAAAGCGATGAAGCCAAAGGTTTTATTGGGAGACCAGACCTTTGATCATCAACTTACGCAATTAAGGGATATGGGGTGAGTGACGGGTTTCGAACCCGCGACCTCCGGATCCACAATCCGGCGCTCTAACCAACTGAGCTACACCCACCATACGGAGAAGACACTCGACCAATTTCCGTGGTGGAAGGGATCTTAACAAAGAGAGAAGAAGACCCGCAACCAGGTTTGACGTCAAGCATCAATCGAGAAGAGCCTTCTGCTCGGCTCTTATTTCCACTGATGGGAAATGACCATTGTCAGACCCTGGCATCGAAGGCCGCCTGCATTTCCGCAAGAATTGCGGCGGCGGCGGCGGCGGGATCCGACGCATCTCTGATGGGTCGGCCGACCACCAAGTAGTCAGCCCCCGCCGAAATCGCCTGGGTCGGCGTGGTCGCCCTGTGCATGATCATCGACATCTTTGCCGACAGGACGCACACCGGGTGTGACGATCAGAAATCGTGGACCGACCTTGGGACGGAGAATCGCCGGCTCTTCGCCCGAGGCCACCACCCCATCACAACCCACCTCGGATGCCAATAAGGCTCGCGCGGTGACCAGGTCCTGGACGCTCCGTTGAATGCCCATGTCGCGGAGATCATGGGTGTCAAAGTTGGTCAACACCGTCACCGCCAACAGTTTCATCGTGGACGTTCCACGGCCTTGGACGGCTGCGGCCAGCGCCTTGCGGTTTGCATGAACCGTTAAGAAATCCACACCCATCGCCGCAACCCGCGCAGTGGCCCGACGAACCGTTTCCTCGATATCGAGAAACTTGAGATCCAGAAACACCCGCTTTCCTTGCGTAATCAGGCGTTGGACCATCTCCGGTCCGGCAGCGGTGAACAGTTCGAGTCCGACCTTCACAAACACGATCTGATCATGCACACGATCGAGAAGCCGGTCGGCTTCATCGCTTGAGGGCACGTCGAGGGCCAGGATTAAGCGGTCACGGGCAATGATGGTTGACACAGGCTTGTCCTTTTGAAAAATGGCTCACCTTGACGCTTCAGAGAGCCGTGTGGTACAAGTTCGTTCTTGTTTATAGGAGTCTACTATGCCGGTTATACATAAATCGACAATTCGCCGAGCCCGCCAAGCCGTCAAGCGGCACGACCGTAACCGTGCGACGCTGGGTGCCCTCAAGAGCCTCGTAAAGAAAGTCCAAGCGGCCGTGACTGAGAAGAAGGTCGAGGATGCGAAGGTATCCCTGCGCCAAGCCACGTCGGCCCTCGGCAAGGCTGTGACAAAAGGCGTGATGAAACCGAACACGGCCTCGCGCCGAATTGCTCGCCTCACGCTCCACGTCAACTCCTTGTCTGCTTCCCGCGCGTAATCGTTCGCACGTTCGATATGGTTCTTGCCCTCACTGGTTGCGGCACTTCAGAGCCGCGACTCGGCGAGGTTGGGATTGCATTCGGCACCGCACGATCACATAACCGCAACAACACGTCTTCTAGAATTCGCGCAGGACGTCCACCACTTCCACCCTTCAGCTTGGCATCGACATCCAAAAATAACCGAAGCGCCTCATGCAGGTGGGCGTCTGGAAATTGATCGAGAAATGCTCGCACCTTGTAAGGATCCATCCGCAAAGTCCGAGCGGCTTCCCCCTCACGGCCCCCTTGCCGTACGACTTCCTTGACCTTCCACAGTCTCCGATATTGCCAGGCCAATGAGCCAAGGATTCTCAATGGAGCCTCCCCCGCTTCCAGATTTCTGGCCAGGATCGCCAATACCCGCCCGCGGTCTTTGCCGCCGATCGCCAATGTCAAATCAAATACTGAAGCGCCAGGCTCCGTGCCGCGCAACGTCGCTACATCGCCGGCAGTGACAGCCTGACCGGGCGAGACATACGCAGCCAGCTTTTCCAGTTCGCGCCGAATCGAGTAGAGTGAGCCGCCACAGGCCTCTTTAAGTAAATCAATTGCTTCGCCGTTGAGCAGGATCCCGACCCGTTCAGCGTCCTGTCTGAGCCAAGGAAGCCACTGCGCCTCTCTGAGAGGAGAGCAATCGACCGTCACCGCGGCCTTTGCCAGGGCCTGGGTGAACTTGAGTCGTCCGTCAAGTTTCGGTGCGACGAAGATTACAGACGTGGTGTCATTCGGCTCCTTCAAATAGGGAAGGATCGCATCGCACTCCCGGGCTGGAAGTTTATCGGCCGCTTTCACCACCACCACTCGTCGAGCTGCAAATACCGCTACTTCAGAAGCACAGGTGACAATCTCTCTCCCGCTCACATCGTCTCCATAGAACAGATCGCAATTGAAGTCGCTCTCACCCTCTCCCAACAACGCTGATTTCAGCGCACCTAGGGCCATATCGCGCAGTAAGTCTTCCTCGCCAACGATCGCGTACAGCGGCGCAACTGCTCCTTGCGCAAGCTGCGCAAGGAGTTGGACGTGAGAGATGGTTGAGGCCATAGGAGACATCCGATTTACTTGACGTTGGTGTCCACGTTGTCCGACGCCGGAAGAGCGGACGGCTTTGCCAACTGCCCTGATTCCAGCTGAAGCAGAAAACGGGAAGCCAAATCCTCGGCGATGAAACGGCCAGCTTGTTCTAAGGCCCGGTTCTGCAGGACGCGGTTAAATTGTAGATCGGACGTCACGTAGAACTCCGACGTGCCTTTCGCCGTTTGCGCCCACACGAGACGTTGTGTCCTGGTCTCCTCCACCTTGATAATCACCATAACCTCTGCGCGGCTTTCGAGCGTGGTGGTCTGGGTGAAACTGAGCGACGGAAGAATAACTGAGAGGATTTGCCCTGACAGCACAAGATCGGCTGACTCAGAATCTGGAACGACCTGAGCCCCACTGCCGGATGAAAATTCATGGCGCAGATAGTTGGTGTAGCGGGTTTCCAAATTCGGCTCAAAACTCTTGTTTTCCAACGTCCGGACAATTAATCGCGGTGGCGGTGACGTAGGAGAAGAGGTCGCTGTAGTTCCCCCGATCGTAGGCCCAGCTCCCTCCACACGGAATTGATACCCGCAGCCGGCGAGTAGGGCTAGGGACAGGCACAGTGCTGAGACCTGAGTGCTGAGTATAGAAAGAGAGTGCGCCCTCTCGTTCCGAATCGCACCATTCTTGATCTCAGATCTCAGCACTCAGCACTTCCTTAGACGACAAAGTTTATGAGCTTTTTCTCCACATAGATCACTTTTTTTGGCTCTTTGCCCTGCAACCACTCCGTGATCTGCGTACGAGCCAGCTCTTCGACCTGCTCGCGAGTGGCATCGGCCCCCACGTCGAGTTTGGCCCGCAACTTTCCATTCACCTGAATCGGGATGGTCAATCGATCGCTGACTGTCAGCGCCGGATCGAAGATCGGCCAAGGCTGCTGAGAGATGCTCGGCCGGTGACCCAACACCTCCCACAATTCTTCCGCCAAATGAGGCGCGAAGGGCGCCAGAAGAAGAACAAATGGCTCAAGTAAGGCCCGAGAACGCTGTTCAGCCTTCGTCATCTCGTTCGTAAATACCATCATCTGGGAAATCGCGGTATTAAATCGCAACGCTTCAATATCCTCGGTCACCTTCTTGATCGTCTGGTGGAGCAACCGCCGGTGTTCGAGAGCAGGAACTGTTTCCATCACTGTACTCGACAAACGTCCCTCTTCATTGACCATGAGCCGCCAGGCCCGTTCGAGAAACCGCGTGACCCCTTCCACACCCCTCGTACTCCAGGGTTTCACAGCCTCCAGCGGGCCCATGAACATTTCATAGAGCCGTACCGCATCAGCCCCGAACTGATCCATCATCTCATCGGGATTGACGACGTTGCCTCGGGATTTCGACATCTTCTGGTTGTCTTCTCCCAGCACAATCCCCTGATGCACCAATTTCTTGAACGGCTCCGGCGTACTGACCACTCCAATATCGTACAGAATCTTGTGCCAAAACCGCGCATAGAGCAAATGCAGCACGGCATGTTCGCTGCCGCCGATATAGAGATCCACCGGCATCCAGTAGCGCTCCTTTGCCGGGTCGACGAGCTGGCCCTGATTCTTCGGATCGATAAATCGCAGATAATACCAGCAGGAGCCGGCCCACTGAGGCATCGTGTTGGTTTCACGGCGTGCCGGCACTCCACTGATCGGGTCGGTGGTCGTCAGCCAGTCGGTTAAATTCGCGAGCGGGCTTTCGCCGTTCCCGGACGGTTTGAAGTTGCTGGTCTCCGGCAACAGCAGCGGCAGCTGCTCCTCCGGAAGCGGAATGGCTTGGCCGTCAACCCACACAATCGGAAAGGGTTCGCCCCAATACCGCTGACGGGCAAACAGCCAATCCCGTAACTTGTAGTTCACAGCCTTGCGACCCTTGCCCTGCGACTCTAACCAGGATGTGATCTTCGGGATTGCGTCATCCGGCGTTAGCCCATTGATGGTAAAACTTCCGTCCGGCGTCGTGGAATTGACGACGGTTCCCTTGTCGGTCGTGACGAACGCCTCCTGCTCAACCTGACCGCCCGCGATCACTTCTCGGATCGGCAAACCATAGGTCTTCGCAAAGGCCCAGTCGCGCTCGTCGTGCGCGGGCACAGCCATGATGGCCCCAGTCCCGTAGCCCATCAACACGTAATCGGCAATCCAAATGGGCAGCGGTTCCTTGTTCACCGGATTCACTGCATAGCCGCCGGTGAAGACTCCGGTCTTTTCCTTTTCGAGTTCCTGCCGTTGGAGATCGCTTTTTCTGGCCGCCGACTCGCGATAGGCGGTGACCTCGATGCGACGGTCAGCAGTCGTGACAACCGCCACTAACGGATGCTCAGGCGCCAGCACCATATAGGTCGCACCGAACAAGGTATCGGGCCTCGTCGTAAAGATCCGAACCATGCCAGGGGCACCGGCCAGATCGAACTCGACTTCCGCGCCGATCGATCGGCCGATCCAATTCTTCTGCATCTCCAACGTGCTGGCCGGCCATTCGACCAGCTTCAAATCTTCGAGGAGTCGGTCGGCATAGGCCGTGATTTTCAAGACCCACTGCTTCATGGGCTTGCGCACGACATCGAACCCGCCGACTTCACTCTTCCCGTCGATAATTTCTTCATTGGCCAGCACCGTTCCCAGGGCAGGACACCAGTTCACCGGCACTTCCGCCACGTAGGCGAGCCCTCGCTCAAACAGTCTCAAAAATATCCACTGTGTCCAGCGATAATAATTGGGGTCGATCGTGCTGATCTCGCGCTCCCAGTCATAGGACAGACCGACACGTTTCATCTGGCGTTTGAAGGTCGCAATGTTCTCGGCTGTCGTGACAACTGGATGGATTCCGGTCTTCAACGCATACTGCTCGGCAGGGAGCCCGAACGCGTCCCACCCCATCGGATGCAGTACATTGAAGCCCCTCATGCGTTTGTAGCGGGACACGATATCGGTCGCGGTATAGCCTTCAAGATGGCCGACGTGGAGGCCAGAGCCCGATGGATAGGGAAACATGTCGAGACAATAAAATTTGGGCTTCGATTGGTCCTCTGAGGCACGGAAAATCCGATGCTGTTCCCAATAAGCCTGCCATTTGGCCTCAATCGCACTGTGATCGAATGTTTTGCTCATAAATATGTCGGGGAAGCGTTCAGCCTTCGGCTATCAGCAGGATCCCTCTCAGAACACTGATGGCTCGATACCGGATCTGCGAATCTAACACAGCCCTCTCGGGGTCACAAGATTCCGCGGCCCTGCTCTGCGAGGTCTTTGCTATACTACGCGCCGCCATGGGACTCTACCGCCACCATATCTTTCCCCGCCTCATGAATTGGGTCATGGCGGGAGAAGAGTTCCGGCTTCTGCGCACAGATCTGCTCTCTAGCCTCCATGGTGAGGTGCTGGAACTGGGAATTGGAACCGGGCTGAATCTGCCGCATTATCCCAAGACCATTGCGCGACTCCATGCCGTTGACCCCGCCGATCTTCTCCCCAAGATCGTCACGGACCGCTGCACCAATCAGCCCTTCCCCATTCGCATCCAACATGTCACCGCTGAGTCATTGCCCTATGACGACCGATCTTTTGATTTCGTCGTCAGCACCTGGACTCTCTGTACCATTCCCGATCCAGTCAAGGCACTCCGAGAAGTCCGTCGGATCCTCAAGCCTCACGGAGCATTTCTGTTTCTAGAGCATGGCCGGAGCGAGGACACAAAGATTGCAGCCTGGCAGGACCGGCTGAATCCCATTCAGAACATCATTGGATGTGGCTGCAACCTGAACCGCAAGATCGACCAACTCATCGCCCAGGCCGGCTTGAAGATCAGGACGCTCGATCGCTTCCAGATGCAGAGCGTGCCCAGGCTCGGAGGTGAGATGTACAGAGGTACAGCAACCCGACCGGACTAGATTGTAAATCGCCCATTAAGGAGAGGAGAAAAACCGGCGATCGAGATGAACTGAGCGAGCGGGGCGGGAGGCAGTTGAGAACTCGACTTGGCACTATGAATGAGATGGGCGACTCCGAATTGTTTTGCCGCAATCAGACAGCCTTCGTCATCATCCATGTAGAGAGACCTTGTCGGGTCGAATCCCAGTAGTTGCGCACAATTAGGCCAATACTCCGGACGCATTTTCAGATACCCCACTTCAAACGCGTTCACGATACGATCGACATGCCGATCGAGCCCGGTCTTGGCGACTTTGATCGCCACGCCTGATGCATGGGCATTCGTCACAATCGTCACTCTTTTCCCCAGCTGTCTAAGGTGTTGCAGAAACTCTTCTGCGCCGGACAAGAAACCGATCATATGGTCCATTTCCTTATGCATCGCCACCACATCAATGCCCACCTGCTTGGTCCAATAATGTAGATCGGTCCAGGCCAATTCACCTTCGACCGAGCGGTACATCGCCATCAGCTGGTTGCGGGACTCTTCGAACTGCAGGCCATGGAGCGCGGCGTAACGCCGGGGCAACTCCTCTTCGAAAAAGAAATTGTCGAAATGGCGGTCGAGCAGAGTCCCGTCCATGTCGAGAAGGACGTCGTCAATCTCATTCCAGTTCAATTGAAATGGCGTCATCTCGGTGAGAGTGTACCCGACCATGGTTGTGTTTGCCAAAATTCTTATGTTACGGTCGAAATACAATTTCCCATGCCACGCACCAAGAACACCCCCGTACAGACAGCACCGGCGCCGTCAGCCTCAACGGCTCACCCGCCCATTGTGGCCATTATCGGCCGCCCCAACGTCGGCAAGTCGACGCTCTTTAATCGCATGCTCGGCAAGCGAACGGCCATCGTGGACGACGTCCCAGGTGTCACCAGGGATCGTAACTACGCCGACGCCACCTATCGGAATCGGCCATTCCGCCTGGTGGATACAGGGGGCCTGGACCCTTCGGCCTCAGAAGGCATGCTGGCCCTCATCAAACGTCAATCGGAGCTCGCGATTGCGGAAGCGGACATGTTGATCCTACTGATGGACGGCCGGACCGGACTAACGACCCCGGACCAGGAAGTGGTCCGTCTCTTGCGCGGAACGCCGAAGCCGTTGTTTGTCGTGATTAATAAGATCGACACGCCCAAGGTCGAAACGCTCGTGGCGGACTTCTATCAATTGGGCACAGACACGCTCTATCCTATCTCTGCGGAACACGGCATCGGTGTCTCCGAACTCCTGGATGCCATCTATCCGCTCCTCCCGGACCCAGATGAGAACCCTGAGCAGACGATAATGCCCCGCATTGCTGTCGTGGGGCGGCCGAATGTCGGCAAATCCACGCTGGTGAATGCCGTGCTCGAAGAGGAACGAGTGGTAGTCAGCGATGTGCCGGGAACTACCAGGGACTCGATCGATTCGATCGCCCTCCATCAGGGTCGGCGATATCTCTTCACCGATACTGCCGGTATTCGTCGGCGCGGAAAGATCGACCGGGGGATCGAGGGCTATAGCGTGGTCCGATCGCACTTGGCCATCGGCCGGTCCGACCTCGGGATCTTGTTACTCGATTCCATAGAAGGCGTGACCGAGCAGGACACCAAGATTGCCGGGATCATCATCAAGCAAGGGCGGGCCTGCTTCCTGCTGGTGAATAAATGGGACCTTCGGGAAGGCGATAGCCAAGCTCGCCAGGAGGTCGAACTGGAACTTCGGCGGCGCTTTCCCTTTCTGACCTGGGCGCCGGTCCTCTTCGCATCCGCGGCTCATCCCGATTCGCTTGGCCAACTCTTTCCCACCATTGACAGGGTATTCGCGGCTTTTTCAAAACGGATCCCGACCGGAGCGTTGAACAAGTTCCTCCAGGAGATCCTCGCCACCCATCCCTTGCCGGTGCGCAAGGGCAAACCGACGAAGATCACCAAATCTGCCTTCATGACCCAGGTCGCGACACAACCGCCGGTCTTTGCCTTGTTTGTCGGCCACCCGGACAATATCACACCCGCCTACCTCCGCTTTCTCGAAAACCAACTCCGCGAGGAATATGGATTCGAGGGAACTCCGATCCGTATGCTGGTTCGCAAGAAATAGTTAGCCCGCATTATTCACGAAGACTTCTACTGCAACCGCCGATACGAAAATCAGAACTTATTGCGGTATTCTTTCTTCGCGCCAGGATCATACAAAGGGCGCTCGACCTCGCAAGCGCGGTGGCGACGCACCTGACGGCGGGCGGGCTCGCCGCTCAGTCAGTCAACATACTGTGTCAAGTATGCTTCCTTCCTTCTCGGCTCCGCGCGCCCGTCTCGCGTGGCGTCTCAGCGGTTTCGTCGCGAACTCTCGTGGATAATGCGGGCTGGTTCAACTTCCGCCACTCCGACACCGTCTTTGTACACAACCTGGTTCAAAGCGTCACGTTGTAGTCGGTATTCGTGGGATAATCGCGCTTCCTACACCTGTCACTTCGGTGCAACTCTTGCACAGTCCGAAGACCATTTCCCTGATAAGGACACGCGTGCCGCAACCATCTCCACAAAACCAAACCAACTCCTTGCAGAATACTGCCTCCACAACAACGGAGACGGCTACGCATGGAACATGTGCGATGCCACAGCCACTCCTCTCTTCCCCCGACTCTGGCATGATCGTATTTTCCTCATCCGCTCGCATCTTGCACATGAATGGACCGGCCCGGGCGCTGATGGCGTTGTTCGGTACATCCCATGAGCGCTGGCCGCAGATGGCGCCCGAATCCATGCCGTCCATCCTCACGGAATTCTGTTACGACGTGCTGGCACAGCTCCGACGGCGAATCGAGGCACAGGACTGGGCACAATTCGAAATGCGCCGCATCTGCCACATGGTCACACCATCCCTCCTGCTCACAGGGTTTGGGGTGACAAATTCATCTGACCGCGAGATCCGGATCATCCTGACCCTCGACCCACTGCCCTCCACTCCTTGCACATCCACAGATTCGCAGCACCACTACCCGCCGGCTGATGTACCGGTCCCCAGCAATAGCTCGATCTCGTAGGGGCATCGTTCTCCACGTCACTGCTGGGGCGGCTTTCGTCTTGACTCCTCGAAAGCATCATGTTATTCGCACAGACTGATGTGTCATTCCATCCATACAAAGACATATCCCCCTGCGGCTCATGACAACCCGCAGGCCTTCGGGATGCGCGATTCATTGTTTCGCAAGCTGCAGCGGGGTGCGATTGAAATTCTTTGTGCCGGGGCAATCATCCTCAGCTTCCTGGGATCAGTTTGTGCCGAGGAGCCATCTGCGCTCACAGAAACACTCTCACCCCAAACCACCAACACCCCTGGTCCCACTCCTGCCGCCGGTGACCCAGTCACGATTGATCCCTTCATACAGTTACGGGGATCTGTATGGCGAACCAAGGCCGGGATCGTTTTTCTCAAGACCCCGATCGGACTGCTGACTCTCACTTCCAAATCAACGTTGAAGGATCTCAAAGCCTCGCAGGAAGTACGTTTTTGGGTGCATGAGCGCCATTCCGTCGTCGAAATCCGAAAGAGGGCCGACGGATCGTTGGTCCATCGCTACCTCAGCGGGCCCATGACGTCCGGGACCGATGCGCCAAGAACGTTACACTGGTGGGGGCCTGACGGTGACCAGACTGTCCATGTCGGCACACAGGAAGAACGCCTCACCGGCTATCGTGAGGGAGATCCTCTGACCGTTGAAGTTGATGAAACGAATACCATCAGTGAGGTGCATGATTTACAGTTCGACATCCAAGTCAATCAGGCCCCGCCGGCCGGCGCCGACGTGCAGATCCTCCTCTCGGGAACCGTGTCCAAGCTCAAATCCAACTTCGTCTTTGTCCGCACACCCATCGGCCTAGTCATGCTCAACTCGAAGATCGGGGTCCCTCGTGTGAAGGTGGGACAACCGTTGACATTGCATATCGACCATGAGCATGTGACCGTCACCGTTCCAGCCACAGAGACGCTAACTCCCCGGCGCAGTGCCTCACCAACCCCCTAATAGAATTCTAAAAGTGGTCCGCTGGTCTGTCTCGTTTAATTGGTTTGTTTGGTTTGTCTTGTTTATCTGGTGGAACCAGACTAACTGGATCAACCCGATAGACCAGATGAACCAGACAGACCGGGCTTGCGGCCATACACTCCCCGTGGTTTGCTTGACAGGTACTCAGCCAAGCCCCTAGACTCCGCCCCAATCATGCGCGCCACTACTCCCCAAACGCCTCCCCAACGCCCGGCCATGCAAGAGCCTGACAAGTTTGATAGGCTGTACCGAGACCATGTCGATCTGATTTATCGGTACGCCTATCGCCTGTGCGGCGAAACGGAGTCGGCGAAGGATCTCGTTCAAGAAACCTTTCTTAATGCCTACCAAGGACTCAAAGATTTTCGAGGCGAGGCACGGATCTCCACCTGGCTGTACACCATCGCCTCACGGGCCTGCATACGGATGCGGCGCAAGCGCAAAGGGCAACCAGAACACGAGTTGTCGATCGAGGAGTTCGTGCCCACCTCCGAGGGAGAATTTCGCCTCCAGATCCCGATGGACGGGCTCAGTCCCGAAGAGGCACTGCAGAACAAAGAGCTCAGGCAGGCCCTCGACCAGGCGATCGAGAAACTGCCTCAAAAGTATCGGATGGCTCTAGTGCTCCGCGATATGGAAGGGTTGAGTGCCAAAGAAGTGGGGACCATCATGGGCTTGAATGAGCGAGCCGTAAAATCGCGACTGCACCGAGCACGCTTGTTTGTGCGGCGAGAACTCAGCGCCCGCGGCATCACCCACCACGATGACCACAAGTCTGGAGGCTTGCGCTCATGACCAAGAAAAAGACGGCAGCGCCAAAAAAACGGCCCGGGCCAGCGTCTCACCGCCATACGCATGGCCAAGGCCATTGCGTGGATCTGCTCCGGCAGTTGTCGGCCTATATCGACGATGAACTCCCCTCCGACATTTGCCGGGAGATACGCCGACATCTGGGAGCCTGCCCGAATTGCGAAGTCTTCATCGCCTCCCTCCAGCACACAGTGACGCTCTGCCAACATCATCCTGTCCCACCGTTGAACTCGGCCGACCGGGCGAACATGCGCCGCGCGATTCTCGATGGGGCCAATGCACGGTGAAAAGGACGATCGGGTTCATATGTCTGGCCCTACTACTCACAGCTCCCACAAGAAGCCTATCCGACATTGGTCTTTCTACTGTCACAAACGGCAATGTTGAACAGACTCCTCGCGCACTCCCAGCCGAGGCCGAGGTGGAGTCGATCACCGTGGAGATCCGCTCGCGGATGTTCATCCCACAGCAGGTCCACTTACATCATGACCGCAAGACCATGCTACGGTTCCGCAGCTACGACACGGAACTCCATACCGTGGTCGCCACGAAGCTCTTCCTCGGCACCGACCTCAACGTGGGGGGCAACGGAGCCCCGGAGTTCGGTCCAGACGGACTCAAGCGGGTGATCATCCCGGCTGAGGGCCTGATTGAGCTTCAATTCACACCGGCACATACAGGAACCTTCTCTTACCTGTGCGACATGCCAGGTCACAACATGCAGGCCCTAATCGTGGTCGAATGACCAGGAGAGAGGGTGTCCTCTACGACTGTGGTTTATCTGGTTCATCTGGTTTGTTTGGTTCATCGAGTTGGTCTTGTTCAACCAAACAAGCGAGACAGACCAAACAAACCAAATAACGGTCTTCTCACGCTGTCGGACTTTTTCAGCATCCTGTTAGCCTATTTCAGGTCCTTAAAGCAGCGTGGTACAGTACCGCCTTCTTCTCGTCCCTTATATTAGGAGCCTGTCCGACATGATGCGCCTGCAGATCCCCCAACGTGGCCGATTCACGATCTTGTTCCTCACCGGAATCCTGTCGATTGTCACTGCGATGACCCTGATCGAGGCCTCAGCGGCATCAGCCGCTGCCGCTGTGAAGAAGTCGAAGCAAGCCATCACCTCTGCTGAAGCGACGGCTCAGCGTTACGCCGAAGCATTGGGAGCGGGAAACAAGGTGGGCGTCGGCCAGCTCGACTTCGCCTGCCAATATCCCGTCGTGGCCGCAGCCCCCCATGGCATCAAAAGCTATCCGGCCGACTCCGACCTCGTCTACGACTCCTGCTGGCAACGCCTGCGAGAGGCCCATGCCCCTACCCTCATCAGAACCGACGTCGGCATGGAGGTCCTGTGGCCGAGTAATGGCGAACTGGTCTTTTTCAGTGAAGACGTGAACCGCTATCCCGCTTCGGCCTTCGTAACCGACTCGTTGGGTCTGAAACCACCGGGAACCGGATTCCATACTCACATTGTTGGAAGCGCGCCGCTCCCTTCTGCCTCGTTCCGCCTTCGACCGAATGGCCCAATTGTGGCGGTGCCGACGACCCTGGTGAAACTGTCCATCAGTTACCAAGATCCCCTGACTGCTCCAGTGACCTACGCAGCTGGTTCGGTCAAGTGGACCAGTACGATTAAGCGGACCAGACGCGCGCTGAAAGACATCACCACCCAGTGGGTTATCCTCTCCGGGCTCAAGAAACACGGATTCGCAGGCGACACAGCAGTCGTGAACCTTCCCGTCACCAGCGGTGCCATGTTCGGTAGCGGCAGGCAGGAACAGATTCCGTTTGTCACGGAAACCAGCCATGCCCTGACCGACTCGCTGGTCTGGTGGGGACCGACGGACAGCCCGGGGCTCTTAACTGCTGCAGCAGCTCGCGCCGCCACTTTTCCTGAATTGCGTGACCGCGTGGCCATGTTGAACCGCGTGCTCATCATCGATCCCAATCAGGTCGAGGCCCTCATGGTGCTGAGCCGACACCTCTATGCCGTCGTCCTACGCGAGGCTATCCCCTTCCACAAACTCACGGTGAAGGATCAGGCACTGGCCTTGGTGGTAAACGAGCATTTTTGGAACATCTATTCCCAATCAGTGCGCATGGACCTGTCGCTGGGAATGGAGATGGGAGGGTTCGACAAACCGACGACCGCCGACTACCTGTACCGCATGCTCTCAGCCATGCAAACCTTGGCCGTCGTACGGCCGGAACAACTCGATAACCGATTTCGATTGGGCGTGGCATTGCGCTGGAATAACGATCAAGAACCCGCGATCGCGACCCACCAATCTCTGGTCAAAGCCATTCCAGCTGAGCGAAGAGCCGGCAGAGCCGAAGCCCTGCTCCAACTGGCCTGGTCCCGCGTCAACAAAGTGGCCTGGAACCGCATCCTTGACGACTCGAATATTCGGGCTGCCTATCAGGATGCCGACGAGGCGCTTACGCTCGCCGACCTTGCCGCTCGATAAATTCATGGCCGAATACACCAAAGCCTACAGTTTGCTGTTCACCCCGGACCGAGATAATCGGGCGATCTTAGAGCGACTGACGGAAGCCAAAAGATGGTTTGTTGAAATTCCCGGACAGACTCCGGACATCTGGCAATTCTTCATCGGAGCAGAATCGCTGAAGATGGTGCTGGACGCAGACCCTATCTTCCAGCCTTTGTTGGCTCAGGCGGAGGAAAAGAAAGGGTGAGGGTCCTGTTCTAGCAGGATGCTGAAAAAGTCCGCCAGCGTTATGGAAGGTTAAGGCTAAGGCTGAGATGAAGGCAATCAAATCTTCTCTCAACCTTGACCTCGACCTCAGCCTACCTCGCTTCCTGCGGCCTTGCCGGACAGCCTTTTTGAGCATCCTGCGACTATTTTGACATCGGCGCCCACGGAAGATTCTATCGGCGTTTTGTGTATAAACCGAGTTTTTCGCAGCCTGCTAGAAACCGTAGCCTTTTGCTCGCGTCGCGTACCTTGTCGTAGCCATCATGTTCAGGCTCAGCGCAAACCCGTCCGATCTGCGCTTTCCGCCCGTTGATTTGTCCACCCCTGAGGGCCTGCTCGCTGTCGGGGGTGACCTGCAACCTGAGCGATTGCTCGAAGCCTACCGCCACGGCATCTTTCCCTGGTACAGCGACGATCAGCCCATCTTGTGGTGGTCGCCCGATCCACGGACCGTCCTCTTTCCCGACAAACTCCATATCTCGCGCAGCCTCAAGAGAAGCCTTCGTCCCGGCCTATTCAGCGTCACGCTCGACCGATGCTTCCGCGACGTGATGCAGCATTGCGCAGGACCAAGGCCGCAATATCCAGACGGCGGTACCTGGATCACGGCGGAGATGCTCGAAGCCTACACACGCTTACACGAACAAGGCTACGCCCATTCCGTTGAAACCTGGCAGGAAGGACAGTTGGTCGGCGGGCTCTATGGCGTAGCGCTCGGCGGCGCCTTTTTCGCAGAGTCGATGTTCACCCGTGCATCCGATGCCTCGAAAGTGGCGCTGGTCTCGCTCGTGCGCCAACTGCAGGCCTGGGGATTTCACCTCATGGACTGCCAGCAATCCTCCCCGCACGTCATGGCCCTCGGCGCCGAAGACATCCCCCGCCGTGATTTTCTCGATCACCTGACCGCGGCACTCGCCCTACCTGAACGACGTGGGCACTGGCAATTCGATGGCCTGTGACTTCTAGGGGCTATAGCTTCTGGTCATGAACCATTAGGGCAGGAATTTCTCTTCAGCGGTTCGATAAAGCGACAAGTGTTCTCAGCCTTTCCTCTGATTTAGATCTTTCCACTTTCGGCATTTGGTCCCATGTTCTACCATCGAGTGTCCGACCGGTCCTGCTCTTGAATACACCACCCCATTGTTTAAAGAAGAACGGCACCTTTGCAGCAACGCATTGAGCCCGTATTTGGCGAACCCATTGTGGTCTCATTGGTCTAGAGTAGGGGCCGGATTCCCCCCCAACGATAACCCAATCAATCCCTTCTAAGTCGAGGCGCGGTAATGGACCCAATAGGGGTTCGAGGGATAGAAACTTGATCTTCGCAGCGGTTCTTTTAAGGTGGTCAATCCTGCAAAGGTACTCACTACTTTCAACGCTGACCCCCATCCAAATGTTATCCCCCCACTGGAGTTGATCGTCGAGCTCCACTAATCGCTCGGCACGTTTTGTAAGAATCTGGAACTGATGTTGTGGAGTGGCCTGCATCACGGCAAAGACTTGCTTGATGAATGCAAGAGGGATGTTTTTGTGAAACAAGTCACTCATCGAATTCACAAAGATAACCTTAGACTTCTTCCAGCTAACCGGCTTTTCCAGAGCTTCAGGGTGAAGCGTGAGGAGAAACCCATTTTTGTATTGTGCCGTACCAGCCGCTCGCAGCCGTAGAGCAAGACGCTCTGCATAGCAGTTCTTGCATCCCGGGCTGATCTTGTCGCAGCCGGTCACAGGATTCCACGTCGCCTCTGTCCATTCAATCTTAGTAAGACCTGCCATGCTCTAGCCTAAAGCCTCTTCCCATATTTAGTGAAAATATCTTTGACGATTCGCTCGGCTACTGGTTTTGGTGAAGCAAAGAAGAGGTAGTAAACAACGGCATCTCGTGAGTTCCGCATAGCTAACGGCTGAGACACATGTTTGAAGCCAGCGATACTAAGCAATCGCTCTCGGAAAGCTTTTGTAATGGCCTCATTGTCAGTCTTTTCTTCGTAACCGAAGAGATTTCCAGTCGTTGAGTATGCCGCAGATTTCCAGCTCTCGTCACCCCAGAATCGAGTCATCCTTTCTGCTTGCTCAGGCGGAACAGCATCCTGGTTGTGCTTTAAGACATTCATATTCATGTCCATGATCGGAAAGTTCAGGAATATCTCGACCGACTTCATCTGACCAGCAGTATAGATCACTTGCCAATCAAGATGCAGCCCGTATGGATCCAGCAAACATAGCCCACGACGAAAGTCTTTGTACAAGACTCTCGGGAAGACTTCCCTGAGAAGCACTTGGTTACAGTCGCCATCGTGTACGAATACATTCGCCCGTTGCTGGGCAACTTGCTGAAGAGCTTCAACCCGTGTTTGGTTTATGTCAATGAAGTGATACTCTGAAAATGTTGGGCTCACATTCAGAGCATTGAGCGGTGAACCAGGTATGAACTCTTTTGTTGAGCGAGATATATGAACTCCTGCTCCTGCAAAAGCATCAATATATACATGATGGAGTCGTGGCTTCTTTTGAGCTGAAAGTATTTGAGAGTAGACCTGTGCGTACTCTCGTACAATGTCGAGCTTTACCTCAGACCAAGGACCAATCTCATCAATATCTGAGTCCGCCACAGGTGAAAGCTACTTGCTTCATGCTATGGCGTCAACTCTCTTCTGTGAGAATTACTGGTATTTCGGAGAGCTGGGCCTCTGCGTCGCGAATTGTGGGGGAGACGAAAAAACTACACGTTTCAAGTAGAGGCGACCGCTTAAGCAATGCGGGGGCTATCCGAAGGTTCGGGCACATCGCTTTCGACGACGTTTACTCCGTTCTTGGAGGGCAGCCTGGTTGATCCTCAACTGCACGCATCCATTTCCTGACTTGCTTCATAAGGAGTGGCCGGGCTGGCCTTCACTGCGCGCATCGAACGAAATAAATGCTCCCTCCAAGCTCGCTCGTTCTCTCTCAGGGATGGGGGCTGATTGATCTTCCACTGCGCGCGTCCAACGAGGGGAGTCCGCGACCGCGCGTTGCGCGAGCACAGAAGATCATCAGGCTCCATCCCCTCCTCTGTTCTACGAGCAAGAAAGGCACCTGGCCGCTCCCTATCCCCTCCTCTGCGCGAGTTATCCCCTCCACTATTTCATTTTCAAGGGTAGCCTGGTCGATCCTCGATTGCGCGCATCGAACGAGCACATTCTGATCGTGCGCGTTCTGCGAGCAGGAGGACGACCAGGCTGCCCTATCCCTTTCCCATCTTCGCCAGCTCCGCAAAATAATGCGCAAACGCTTTCATCCCGCCGGAGGCTTGGCCCCAGTCGAAGTATTCGTTCGGCGCATGGTAGCCATGCTCCGGCAGGCTCAGCCCCATAAACAGGATCGGCACCTTCCAGGCTTTCTGCATCGTGACCACGGCGCCGATCGATCCGCCTTCGCGGACGAAGGCCGGTTCTTTCCCAAACCCTGCCTTCACCGCCCGCTTCACACAATCGACATAAGGTCCGTCGAAACTGCCTTTGAACGGATGCAGCATCCCTTCCCGTTCCACCTTCACATTTGGGTTGATCTTGGCCACATGGCGCTTGAGTAATGCAAAGACCTTCTCCGGAATTTGATTCGGCACCAATCGCATACTCACTTTGAGTTCGCCATGGCCCGGCACGATGGTTTTCACCCCTGGGCCCGTGATAGCCGCCGGTCAAGCCATGCACCTCAAACGTCGGCGCGGCCCAGATCCGGCGCATGATCTCGGCGGGATCGTTCGTGCGCAGCGTCTGAAATCCATAGGCCTGCTTGAAGCTCTTGACCTGGAAACCTGAGGCGAGGAAGCTCTTGATCTCCGCTTTGGTCGGTTCGACCACATCCTGATAGAACCCGGGAATCTTTACCTTGCCGGTCTTGGCATCGACGCAGGCTTGCGCCACTTCCATCAGTTCCGCGAGCGGATTCCGCGCGGCGCCGCCGGTCACGCCGGAATGGGCATCCTTCGTTCCCGTGCGAAGCGTGAGGCGTGCGCCCAGCAGACCGCGCAGATCCATAGGGCATGGCAGGTTTTCCCTTTGCGAGCCAGATGGTGTCCGACACCACGACGGAGTCCGGTCGAGGAATAGCCGCTCGATTTTTCAGCCCAGCGGCAAAATGCGGACTGCCGATTTCTTCTTCCAGCTCCCAGAGAAATCGGACGTTGATCGGGACTCCTTGCTCGATCGCGTACCTTGCGCCGAACAGGGCCGAGAGCGCCGGACCCTTGTCGTCTGTTGCGCCACGGCCATGGTACAGCCCGTCCTCGTTCTTGAACGCAAAGGGCGCCTGCGTCCATTCAGGCTCCTGCGCCGGTTGCACATCCATATGGTTATAGATGGTGACCGTCGGATGATGGGCTCCGGTCGTCCAGCCGCCCGACACGATCGGATAGCCGCCGGTCTCCACAATCTGGGCCTCAGCCCCCAGGTCCGTGAGAGCCTGCCGCGCGAAGTCCGCCATGCGTAGGATGTCGGGAGACTTGGCCGGGTCCATGCTGATCGAAGGAATCTCCACCATCTGGCCCAGCAGATCTTCAAACCGGAGGCGGCTGTCTGTGACATAGCGTTCGAGGCGCGCGCAATCGATCATGGGTAATTCTCCAGAAAAGGTCGGCGGATTATAACGAGTTCGTCGAGAGGGCGGAAGGGACTTCTGCCACGACCTTCTGTAAAATAGAACCGTGACACACCGCAGCGCTTCTCGTGCACAAACATTGGTCAGTTTCCTCGCCGTCCTCTGGCTTGGGTGGTCGATGGCCGGCTCTTCCTGTGCCTCAGCCGCGGAGCCCATCACCATTCGCGAGATCGTCGACGAGCCAAAGTCGTTTCATTTGAAACAGGTCACGTTGCAGGGCACGGTTCGCAATGTGACGCCGCTCGATCCCTACAAGCTCCAGGCCGGCACGATGTGCTACGGCGCCTACTTGTTCTACCTGGAAGACGAAACATCCTCGATCAACGTCGCCGTCTACGGACGTTGCGGAATCCCAACCGTCAAAGACCCCGATGTTGAAGACGGGCAACGAATTGAACTCACTGCCACGATCCAGTCGCCGAGTCACGGGGGCTACTATTTGAGTTTTCAAGGGGTGAAGGTGGCGAGAGATAAAGAAAGCGTCATTCAAGCGGTGGCGGATCGAATTACTCCGCTCGCCGAATAAACGAGCACGCGAGCGATGACCGTTCAACTTGCCATACCGGCTGCAACAAAGATCGGCTGGATCGGCACCGGCGTGATGGGTCATCGATGTGTGGCCATCTGCTCACGGCCGGCTATCGCGTGACTGTCCATAGCCGCACGCGGTCGAAGGCGCAACCATTGCTCGATCGCGGCGCGCAATGGGCCGAGCATCCGCGAACTGTAGCGGTTGAATCCGATGTCCTCTTCACGATGGTCGGATTTCCTCAAGACGTGCGTACCGTCTATTTCGACGAGACTGGAATCCTCGCCGGCGCGCGAGCTGGGATGATCCTCATCGACATGACGACGACACAACCCTCATTGAGCCGTGAAATTGCAGCGGCTGCCTCAGCGAAAGATCTATCGGCTATCGATGCACCTGTCTCTGGTGGCGACGTCGGCGCGAAGCATGCGTCGCTCTCCATCATGATCGGTGGTGACACGGCATCCGTTCAAGCCGTGCTGCCGCTGTTCGAACTATTGGGGAAAAAGATCGTGCATCAGGGAGGGCCAGGAACTGGGCAACAGGCAAAACTTTGCAACCAGATCGTGATTGCCGGCACGATGGTCGGCGTCTGCGAGAGTTTGCTCTATGGCTACAAAGCGGGCCTCGATCTGACCCGCATGCTGGACTCCATCCGTGGCGGCGCAGCCGCCTGTTGGACGTTGGACAATCTGGCGCCAAAAATTCTACAGCGCAACTTCGACCCAGGATTTTTTGTCGAGCATTTCATCAAGGACATGGGCATTGCGCTGGAGGAGTCGAAACGTATGGGGCTCGTATTGCCCGGTCTCACGTTGGTGCACCAGCTCTACCAGACCGTCCAAACGCTCGGACATGGCCGTAGCGGAACCCATGCCTTGATGCTCGCGCTTGAAGACCTCTGCAAAGTCCATGTGAGTGCATCACCGGCATAAATCTCCGCTCCTCCATGGTGATCACGCTCTTGCTCTTCCTCACCGCTGATGTAAGAAATCGTAGAAAGAAAATGACGGTGGGTCATTCCGTCCGGAGCCGATATCCAACTCCCAGCTCCGTTACCAGGTAACGTGGATGGGCCGGGTTTTCCTCAAGCTTGTTTCTCAACTGGCGCATATACACTCGCAGATAATGCCCTTCCTCCACGTGCAGCGGACCCCACACTTCTTTTAGAAGCTGACGGTGAGTCATCACCCTGCCGGCGTACCGGATCAGCGTCGTGAGCAGCTTGTATTCGATCGGCGTGAGGTGAATTTCTTTCGCCGACACAAACACCTGTCGCCGTCCAAGATCCACTTTCAGATCGCCGAGGGTAAACACCGGCTCGGCCGGTTCTCCCGGCGGTCCGGCGATATGCCGAAGCGCGGCACGCATCCGCGCGAGCAGCTCGTTGACTCCGAACGGTTTGGTGACATAATCGTCGGCTCCCAAGTCGAGTGCGGCAACCTTCGCCTGTTCTTGTTCGCGGGCCGACAGCACGAGAATCGGGATAGTGGACCACTCGCGGACTCGCCGAATAACCTCGGTCCCATCAACATCGGGAAGACCCAAATCGAGCAAGATGATGTCTGGATTTCTCGCCTGCGCCTGCGCAAGCCCGTCTAATCCGGTGGTCGCCTCATAGAGGCGGTAGCCATGCGCTGGTAAGGAGGTCCGAAGAAATCGCCGGATCTCCGCTTCATCTTCGATGAGGAGGACGGTCGCCTCGTGAATTGCCATGGCAGCTCAGTATCCTTCCATTCCCTCACACGACCGGATGGCGTTCGGCCTGTTCCGGCTCCATCGTCGGCTGAGCCTGCTCGATCGGAAGAGTGAACCGGAATACGGCGCCGCCACCGGGACGCTTTTCAACCCAAATCCGTCCGCCATGAGCTTCGATGATGCCCCTGCAAACCGTGAGGCCAAGCCCCACACCCCCCTCACGGGCCGGACCGGCCCGATAGAACTTATCGAAGATGCGCTGTTCATCGCCGGGTGGAATCCCGGGCCCTCGATCGGCGATCTCAAAAACCAGTTCGTGATCGGAGGCCTTTGCAGATAGCTCGATGGCCGTGGAAGGAGGGGTAAATTTTAGGGCATTCTCAAGCAGGTTGATCAAAACTTGTTCCATCAATACACCATCCACGAGCACAAGCGGCAGGTCTGGAGGGAAATTGGTGCCTACGTGATGCCCACTCAACCGACTCTCCACACGCGTCAATGCGGCTCCTACAATCTCTTCGACCGGGTGCCACTCTTTTTGCAACTGCACTGCGCCGGATTCTAGCCTCGTCATGTCCAATAAATTTCGAACCAGCCGATCCAGCCGATGCGCCTCATTATAGATGGACTGTGCCAACTCATGACGCGCCGCGGGACCAAGCTGGTCTTGCTCTTCAAGGAGACCGCTGGCGGCTCCGGTAATCGTCGCCAGGGGCGTCCGGAGATCGTGGGAAACAGAACTGAGGATGGCATTGCGCATTCGTTCTGTCTCCACCGAGACGTGCGCCTGCTGCGCTTCGTCGGCCAAACGGGCACGTTCCAAGGCAAGGGCTATCTGGTTAGCCAGGACTTCAAGAAGATGCAGTTGCTCCATATCCAGGAAACGCGTCGCGAGGGTTGGACGGACCGCCAACACGCCGATCGGACCCTTTGATCCGACCAATGGCAGATACATGGCACTGGCACCCGGCAATGTATCGCTGCCCAGGCCCGCCCGCTCGCCATGCTCGAAGACCCATTGCGCCACTCCCGATTCATTTGGATTGAAGTCGAAGATCAGTTGCTCGCCCCGTTGAAGGACCAGACGCTTATTGAGATCGGCCACAAAAATGGCCGCCTGGCTCTCGAACACCTCTCGGACGTGTTGCACAGCCAGTTGGGTGAGGGTGGCCAGCCCACGATGGGTGGCCAGCTCGCGGCTCAAGGCATAAAGGACCGCCGTTCGCCGTTCCTGATGACGAGCCAGGTCCGCCTGTTGCTTGGTGCGGACGGCCAGTCCGCTGATCGTCAGCGCAACGACCAACATGACGGCAAACGTCAGGAGATACTGAATGTCCGACACGGCAAAGGTGAGATACGGAGGGACAAAGAAAAAGTCGAACGCGGCGACGCTTAGAACTGATGCGAGGACCGACGGCCCTCGTCCATAACGGATCGCCACAAGAACCACTCCCATCAAGTACACCAAAATGAGATTGGTGGTGCTGAAATACGGAAACATCAGCCATGCAAGGCCGGTCGAGAGCGCGACGCCCACCACGCCCAGCCCGTAGGATGACCATTCACTGGTCCGTGTCATCGCCTGACTCGTCAACGGGCGGCTCTCACCGGCCTCGCCAGTGATCACATAAATGTCCGTCTCCCCGCTCTGTTGCACGAGATCAGCCACGACCGAACCGAACACCACCTCCTTCCATCGGGCCCGCACCGGCTTCCCCACGATGATCTTGGTCACGTTTCTCATGCGGGCATAGGTCAACAGTTCCTGCACGACATTGGCTCCGCTCAGCATCACCGTCTCGGCGCCAAGCATCTCAGCGAGCCGAAGCGTCTGATTTGCCCGGTCGCGGTCGGCTTGAGGCAGGCGTAGATGCCTGGGAGTCTGAACGTACACGGCGATCCATTTCGCATGGAGACCCGTCGCCATCGTTCTCGCAGCCCTCACTAAACGAGGTCCCCTGGGCTTCATGTTCACACAGACCATGATGGTTTCGGCGGCAGGCCATGTACGGACCACGGCATGGTCACGGCGGTACACCTCCATCTGCTGATCGACTCGCTCAGCCGTCCGACGCAAGGCTAACTCCCGCAAGGCAATCAGATTTCCCTTGCGGAAGAAATTGTGAAGCGCCTGTTGCGCTTGCTCCGGCAGATAGACCTTGCCGTCTTTCAGGCGTTGCAACAGGTCATCTGGAGGAAGATCGATCAGCTCGACATCATCGGCCTGTTCGAGCACCGAGTCCGGCACTGTTTCATTCACCCGAACACTTGTGATCTGCGCCACCACATCGTTCAGACTCTCCATGTGTTGCACGTTGACGGTCGTATAGACGTTGATGCCCGCCTTCAACAGTTCCATGACGTCTTGCCATCGTTTCGGATGCCGAGAACCAATGGCATTGGTATGGGCCAGCTCATCCATCAGGATGAGCTGCGGGCGCCGGGTGAGTGCCGCGTCAAGATCGAATTCCTTCAATGTAATTCCGCGATGCTCGACCACACGTGGCGGAAGAATCGTCAGCCCTTCCAGCAGCGCTTCCGTTTCCGCACGGCCGTGCGTTTCGACCCACCCGATGACGACGTCCACACCGTCATTTTGCTGCTCGTGTGCTGCTCCGAGCATGGCATACGTCTTCCCTACGCCCGCTGTGGCGCCGAAAAAGACCTTGAGCTTGCCGCGCGCCTGCTTGGTCTCTTCAGCCTGCACGCGCCTCAGCAAGGTATCGGGATCGGGTCGTCGTTGGTCCATCAGATGTGTGCGATCGGTGACACGGAGTTCATTCCAGATTGGAACGTTCTTATTAGTGTAAAAGACATACCAGAATCGGTCAACGAGCGCTCTTGCCGTTTTACGACAACCTGAGCACAGTTGTTCGTTGGTTCAGAGAATGATCGTGTAAGTGGATCTCTTTTACGTGATGGTCCAGCGCAAGATTGAACGTCAGTACATTGACTCGGAACATTGCCGGCCTTACAACAGCCCCGTTGAGGCAAGTCCCGAATCATTTCTGATTTAGAAAGAATGGTGTCGGATTTGCCGTCGAACAATGTTCGTGCCGTATCAGCCATGCATCTGCTTGCTTCGTGAAAATGGCAGTACATTGACCTTGTGAAACTTGCTGGAGTACTCCACTCCTCCCTCCACTCCTCCCGACTTTGTATTCATACTCATAGGTGGCCCATCCGGATCTCCCTGCGACGCTAGGCTTGATGTTCATGACCTTGGATGAAATACCAATGGGTTCGTCAGAGTTAATCCGCTCCAACACCTCTGCAAGGTATTTACTTTTGTCTTTGAGCGTTTCTGATTTTCCATCTTTGATTCCTGCATAATCTTGCGCGTAGAACCGGAGAATGGATAGGGAGTCTTTCATACTGTAAAATTGTGACTCAGCAGTCGCAACCTCGTTGAGGGTTGTGACGATGAGGCCTTCTTCTTGGGTGATCGCATTTCCCTTTGCGTTCTGTTGGGACGTAGAGGCATCGTCTTTGCCGGTGCACCCATGAATCAGAATCAGTGCGAAGAGAAAGGCTATCGTTCTGACAGGTAGGTTCATATAAGGCCCTCGTAGTCGCTTGCCCATGAAATCGAGGTCTACACGAATCCCCTAGCGAGTCGTTTACTTCACTGTTTCCAGCGCAAGATTCAACGTCAGCACATTCACCCGGGGTTCTCCGAGAATCCCAAGCTGACGTCCTTCCGTATGCTGAGAGACAAGTTGGTGAACCACGGCTTCTTCCATCCCCCGGGCACGCGCGACTCGTCGCACCTGGTATGCCGCAGACGCAGGACTGATATGCGGATCGAGACCGCTCGCTGAGGCGGTGACCAAATCCACCGGAAGGGGAAGAGGATTGTCGGGGTCGGCAGTCTTGAGCGCGTCGATGCGAGCCTGCACGGCTTTAATCAACCCGTCATTGGTCGGGCCCAGATTGGACCCGGATGAGGCGGCGGCGTTGTAGGGGAACGGTGCCGTGGCGGAAGGACGGCCCCAAAAATACTTCGGCGCGTCGAACGGCTGGCCGATCAACGATGATCCGACCGGCTTGCCGTCGATAAGGATCAGGCTCCCGTTGGCTTGCCGTGGAAACAGCACCTGCGCAAGACCTGTGACAACGAGCGGGTACAGAAGCCCGGTAATAAGGGTCAGGGCGGCAAGTGATACCAAGGCTGGGCGAAGTTGGGTCCGCATGAATACCTCCTCAGACTAAACGCAGGGCGACAAGCAACAGATCGATGAGCTTGATTCCCACGAATGGAACGATGATCCCTCCCAACCCGTACACCAGGAGATGCCGGCTTAGCAGCCGCGCGGCGCCGATCGGTTGATACTTGATTCCTCTCAAGGCGAGCGGAATGAGCGCGATAATGACCAGCGCGTTGAATATCACGGCCGACAACACGGCACTGGCCGGCGTCGCCAGTCCCATAATATTGAGCACGCTGAGCGCGGGATAGGTCGAGGCGAACGCCGCGGGAATGATCGCGAAATACTTCGCGACATCATTGGCAATACTGAACGTCGTGAGCGCGCCGCGGGTCATCAAGAGTTGCTTGCCGATTTCCACGATCTCAATAAGCTTGGTCGGGTTGGAGTCCAGATCGACCAGATTGCCGGCTTCCTTGGCGGCCTGTGTGCCGGTGTTCATGGCCACCGCGACATCCGCCTGAGCAAGAGCCGGCGCGTCGTTCGTGCCATCCCCCGTCATCGCAACGAGCCGGCCACCGGCCTGCATCTCTCGAATCAGCTTGAGCTTGGCTTCCGGCGTGGCCTGCGCCAGGAAGTCGTCCACACCGGCTTCAGCCGCCACGGCTGCCGCAGTCTGTGGATTGTCGCCTGTGATCATCACGGTCTTGATGCCCATACGTCGCAATTCGGCAAACCGTTCTTTCATGCCACCCTTGACGATATCTTTCAGGTAGATCACGCCCAGCACATGTGGCCCCTCCGCCACGACCAGCGGTGTGCCTCCCTGCTTCGCAATGGTCTCCACCTGTAAGCGGACCGCTTGAGAAAAGTGCCCACCCCGTTCCGTCACATAGGCTTCGATCGCGCCATCAGACCCCTTGCGTATTTCCCGCCCGTTCAAATTGACGCCGCTCATGCTGGTTTGAGCCGTAAAGGGAATGAATGTCGCGCCTAACTCGTGAATGTCGCGCGCCCCCAATCCATACTTTTCCTTGGCCAGGACCACGATGCTACGCCCCTCCGGCGTCTCGTCCGCCAGCGACGAAAGCTGGGCCGCATCGGCCAGCGCCTGATCGCTCACCCCGTCAGCCGGAAAGAACGCAGTCGCCTGGCGATTGCCCAGCGTGATGGTGCCTGTCTTGTCGAGCAGCAACACATCCACGTCGCCCGCCGCTTCGACCGCCTTCCCCGACATGGCGATGACATTGGCCTGTACCATTCGATCCATACCAGCAATGCCGATGGCAGAGAGCAATCCTCCGATCGTCGTCGGGATCAGACAGACCAACAGCGCGACTAAGACCGTCACCGTGACAGGGGCCCCCTGACCTGCCGACTGCACACTGTAGAGGGAAAAGGGGAGCAACGTGGCCGTCGCCAAGAGGAAGATGACCGTGAGTGCCGCCAGCAGAATGTTGAGGGCGATCTCATTCGGTGTCTTTTGGCGCTTGGCCCCCTCGACCATCGCAATCATCCGGTCCAGAAATGTCTCGCCGGGGTTAGCCGTGACCCGTATGACCAACCAATCCGACAGGACACGTGTTCCGCCTGTCACGGCGCTGCGATCGCCGCTCTCTCGAATGACGGGAGCGCTTTCGCCGGTGATGGCACTTTCGTTCACCGAGGCGATGCCTTGGATGACCTCCCCGTCGCAGGGGATAAAATCGCCGGCCTCCACCAAGACGACGTCTCCCCGCGTCAAGGCGCTCGCCGGGACGATGGAGGATGGAGCGCTGCGATACTGGTCGCCGGACTCCGGCTGGTCCAGTTTCTTCGCGTTCATTTCACGCCGGGCACTCCGCAGCGATTCCGCCTGTGCCTTTCCGCGCCCTTCCGCCATCGCTTCGGCAAAGTTCGCGAACAGCACGGTGAACCAGAGCCAGAGAGAGACGGCAAGGATAAACCAGACTGGCGCTTCGCCTTTTCCGAACAGCGCCTGGCATAATAGAATTGTCGTCAGCACACTCCCGACCGCGACCACGAACATGACCGGATTGCGAATTTGGTGGCGCGGATCAAGCTTCCGGAAGGATTCCAGCAGCGCCCGTCGCATAATCTGAGGATCGAACAATGGCCTTCTCTTTTCTTGCGTTGTCATTTCGAAATCCTCCACGCCAGCGCCGTCATCGGCTCACCATCAGGATGTGTTCTATGATTGGTCCCAGGGCCAGGGCGGGCACGAAGGTGAGCGCGCCGACGAGCACGACGACGCCGATCAGCAGCACGATAAACAGCGGCGAGTGGGTCGGCAGGGTGCCGGGCCCAGCCGGCACGAGCTTTTTCCTCGCCAGCGCTCCTGCCAATGCCAGCGTGGCAATCGCCAACCAGAAGCGGGAGATCAGCATCGCCAGTCCGCCGGTCACATTGTAGAAGGGCGTGTTGACACTCAGTCCGCCGAACGCACTGCCGTTGTTATTCCCCATCGAACTAAAGGCATAGAGCATCTCACTGAACCCATGGGGGCCAGGGTTGAAAATCGAGCTGGTGCCGACGCTCGTCACCGACGCAACTGGCCGTGAAACTGAGGACCACCATCGGCATGATGAGAATCAACAACGAGGCCATCTTCATTTCATAGGGCTCAATTTTCTTCCCAAGATATTCAGGTGTTCTCCCGACCATCAGTCCTGCCACGAACACAGCAATGATGGCGAAGACGATCATCCCGTAGAGACCCGAGCCGACCCCGCCGAACACCACTTCCCCGAACTGCATCAGGAAGAGCGGCACCAGCCCTCCCAGGGGCGTGTAGGAATCGTGCATCGAATTCACGGAGCCGTTTGAAGCGGCGGTCGTCGCAGCAGACCACAGGACGGAGTTGGCGATACCGAATCGTGTCTCTTTCCCTTCCATGTTCCCGCCGGATTGTCCTGCACTGGAAGCCTGATCGATCCCCAGAGCGGTGAAAGCCGGATTCCCGCTTTGCTCGGCCCATAGCCCCAGCGGAATAAAAAACAGTAAGAGCATCGTCATCGCAGCAAGGAGCGCCCAGCCCTGGCGCGTATCTCCGACCATCATCCCGAACGTGTAACAGAGCGCCGCCGGGATGAGCAGGATCGCGAGAACCTGAGAAAATTGGACCAGGGCGTCGGGTTCTCGAACGGATGCGCGGAATTGACGTTGAAGAATCCTCCGCCATTGGTCCCAAGCTGCTTGATCGCAATCTGAGAGGCTGCCGGTCCGACCGCAAGTACCTGTTCGGTTGCCGTCGCAGGCTCTGTTTTCGGCTGGCCCTGTTCATCCAGCACCGGCTGGCCGTTCGCATCCATCACGGGCTTGGCATAACTGGCCGGCTGGAGCAATGTGGCGGTCTGGTATGACGCGAACGTCTGAACGACGCCTTGTGACACCAACAGCAGGGACAAGAGCAGGGCCAGCGGCAGGAGAATGTACAGCGTGCTGCGGACGAGATCCGTCCAAAAGTTGCCGATGGTCGTGGCGCTCTGTCGCGCCAGGCCCCTGATCAACGCGACCAGGATCGCCATCCCGGTTGCGGCGGACACAAAATTCTGCACGGTGAGTCCAAGCATCTGAGTCAGATAGCTCAGCGTCGTTTCGCCTCCGTAAGCTTGCCAATTCGTATTGGTCGCGAAGCTGGCAGCGGTGTTGAAGGCAAGATCGGTCGTGACGGCTCCCAACCCCGCTGGATTCAGCGGCAGGAATCCTTGGAGTCGCTGCAATCCATAGACCGCGACCAGCCCCATCGCGTTGAATAACAGCATGGCGATCCCGTACGTTTTCCAGTCCATCTCCTCGGTTTGACGCACTCCACACAGGCGATAGATAAGCCGTTCGAGAGGGCCCACTACGCGGTCGAGTCCACAGGCTTGACCTTCATACACCCGTGCCATATACCACCCCAGCGGCTTGGCCAGCGCGAGCAGCACGACAAAGTAGAGTCCGATTTGAACCAATCCATTACTCGTCATCAGAACCACTCCGGTTTCAGTAACGCGACCATGAGATAGACCAATAATCCCAATGACAGAATTCCACCGAGCACGTACATCACATTCATGGCCATGCCCTCCTTACAGTCGCTCCAGCGCCGAGATAAGCCAGCCGGACAGCAGAAAAAATATCACTACGATAGCCAGATAGACGAGATCCATGTGCATACCCCCTCAATCGACGGCAAAGGAAATGTTGTCTCTATGTCCTGCTCTACTTGTCCGCATTCATAATAGGCCGCAAGAAGTAAAAAGGGTGTAAATACCGCGGAGACTCGGAAGCAATTTTCTTCTCGTTCGACTCTCTTTTGACTCTGCCGGACCAGCTTTGACGACAGGCTGCACGACGCTGGGGCCGTTGTGACCCTGTCCCAGCCTCTGTTGTAACTCATGCAACGCCGCACGCATTTCTCGCCTGTACTGATCGCCACCCAAATGGCGCTGGCCAACACGAACATGAGACGATCGGCTTTTGGTGGGATAGATATTCGTAATCATCGCCGTCGCTCCTCGTGATGCGCTCCCCTGTCATGTCAAGAACCTTATCAAGCTCCGTGTCAGAACGGTGTTAAACCGGACCGAGAGAGTGTTAAGACGATATAAAAATTAACGGCAGAAGCTCATTGAAGAACGAAGGGATTGCAATCCTGGGAAGCAAGGCTGTGCAGGATGATTAGCTACATGCGGGAAAGCGTCGTGGAGGTGCGGTTCGAATTCACGGCGGAGGTGCGGGGTTTCTCTTTCTCTTCGTGATCTTCAGGCTAAAGCCGGCGGTAATGCTTCAGAAGAAGCAGCCCGCCCCAAGCGAACGAGGCCAGCATCAGGAGGATGCCGAGGTTATAGGCGAGATGGGCCAAGCGATGGTCATACTCCAGCCAGCCCAACATGGTCAGAATGTTGTTCCAATCATGCCCGTCCGTTTCCTTCCCGGTGACCCCGCCAAGCAGCATGAGATCCATCTCCCGCGCATCATTGATATAGGGAGCGATGTCCATCAAGCTTTCTGCTGTCCACCAGAGGGCCACTGAGGCGCCGAAGGGATCGCGTGTCTTGATAAGAAAGGTCGCCAGGCAGACGAGCGGCATCAGGATCTGACCGAGACTCCCGCCCAGAATCGTCATAAAGCGCCCGAACGGGATAAATAGAAGATGGCCTGCTTCGTGGAACGGAAGATTGATCAGATGGAGGAACGATTCCCCTGTGTAGTTGGTTTCGAGCGGTGTGACAATGAACGCTCGGCCCCACCAGAGAAGTAACAGAAACACCGCGACCCGGCCGCCGAACGTCAACGAGTCGGTCGACGTATCTGAGTCGACAAGCCACTCCTTAGCAAGGGACATCCAGCGCGAGTTATTCTGTGATTCCTGCTGCCTCTGTAGCGAGACAAGCGGCCGATACTTTGCAAAAACGATCCCACACTTCACGCACTCCGTCGCTCCGTCAGGCTGGTCGGCCTGGCACTTGGGACACGGCAAGGTCGTGGTCGCGGCTGACTCCATAAGCACACTGTAGTGCCGAGCGCGCAATCGGACAAGAAAATCTCTGGATTGATCCAGAGTACCGTGTGGAGTTTTTTGCGCGGATGCTCAAACAGGCCGTCCAGCAAGGCCGCAGCTCCTGATGATAGGCTGAGGTCGAGGTCAAGGTTGAGCGAAGATTCGACTCTGCTGAATCTCAGCCTTGACCTGAGCCTTAACCTTCCAGTAGCGCTCGCGGGCTTTTTCAGCATCCCGCTAGTGGAAGGAGAAAGGAACAGGCGCAAAGGTGACCACAAACACGGCAAATGCAATCCATCCGACAACAATCCGCTCTTGGCCCAACGGGACGTGGATGTCGCGTACCGGCGGATGTCCAAAACCCCAGAGTCCTGCCATGAAGGCCCAGAGCCACCAGCCTGGCCAGCCCACGTATCCCAGCACGATGAGGATCGGGACCATGACAAACGCCATCGTGCGTTGGCGTTTACCCCACAGGGCGTACGCCACATGTCCGCCGTCGAGTTGGCCGATGGGAATGAGATTCAACGACGTCACAAACAGGCCGAACCAGGCGGCGAACCCGATGGGGTGCAAGACAATGTCAGCCTCAGGAGGGATGGATCCGACGACCAGCCAGGCGATGAACTGCAAGAGCAATGGTTCGCCCAACTGCAATCCACGGGTCGCCGCCCGATCCACGACCGTTGACAGGTTCAGACCGATGATCAGCGCCACTACCGCGGCGATGAAGCCGGCAAGCGGACCGGCCACGCCGATGTCGAACAGTGCGCGCCGACTCATGATCGGCCCACGTAACCGGATGATCGCCCCGAATGTGCCGACAAAGTACGGAGGGCCCGGGATGAACAACGGCAGCGACGCCGGTACGCCATGGATGCGGGAGAGCACATAGTGTCCGCATTCATGGGTCACTAGAATGAACAGCAGCGTGGCGGCAAAGGGAATCCCCTGCAAGAGCACTTCAGGCTGTTCAAGCAGAAGATTCACCGGTCCACGGATCGGTCCGTTGTAAGCCTGATAGGCCCCGGCCCACAGGGTGGTAAAGATCGTCGCCAGAAAAAGGCTGACTGGCAGGATCCATTTCGAAAAGGGGGTCTCCTCGAATTCGTCGTCCGGGGAAAGATGACTGTGATCCTCGGATGGCCCTGTCACAACCGGCAGCTCTCCGCTGCGGATCGGTTGGTCATCGCTTCCGCTGGTCGAAATTCATAGGGCGTCTTCTTCACATGATCCTGCAGGCGAAGGGGTTATGGTCCAACTCTTCCCGAACCGTTGTGGCCGGTCCGTGACCAGGCAACAACCGATATTCGGGCGGCAACCCAAGTACGTGAGTCCGGACCGATTGTAGATGAGTTTGATACAACGTGTTGGGATTCGAGCGGCCAATGGACCCCGCAAACAACGTATCGCCGACGAAGCAGACGCGTTGTGACTCGGCATCCACACGATAGCAGATCCCGCCAGGAGTATGGCCCGGCGTGGCCAGGCACTGTACATGCAAACGCCCGACCGAGATCGTACGTCCGTCGTTCGGGGCAGTAAGACGATCCTCCGAGGGCTTCCAATGCAGGAGACTGACATCGTCAGCCCCCAGATAGACAGGAACTTGCCATCGCGCCAAGAGTGCTTGAATCCCCTCGGCGTGATCCGCATGCCCATGCGTCAGACAGATGCCGGTCAGCCGGAGTCGATGGGATTCGAGCCAGGCGATCATGGCCGGAGCGTTGTATGCTGTGTCGACGAGGAGCGCCTCGCCGGAATCGTGCACGATATAGCCGTTGACCGCATAGCCATTGATGTCGCCCTGTATAGTTTCGATCCCCGGGATTGACGGAATCGGTTGAGGAACCCACTTCTCTAAAACGATCTGTTCCAACGAACCGAGACGGAGCCCCAGCGTGGTGGCGAGGGCGCGCATTTCCGCCCGATCGCGCGGCTGATCGCCCCGTTCGAGTGCGGTGATATCGGCCCCCGGAAGGCCGGTGACACGCGCCACATCCTCCACGGACCATGCCTGTCCGATGCGGGCCTTCTTGATAATGTCGCAGAAATCGTCTTCAAGTGGCATAACCAAGCCTTCAGCTGTCGATTCTGTTCCACGCCTCTGCCATCTTAGCTTAGGCCGCTAATGATGCGGCGATAGTCATCCTCGGAGTAGGCCCTGAGAGTTGTGGACCGCACATTGCCGAGCGATCCCAACTTGAGGCCGAAACTCGCCAGCTTGTCGTTGTTCGGCATATCAACGACGAGTACCAGATCATACTCCCCCAACGTCATATAGAAAGATTTGACCTCGCCACCCAAGTCCTTCGCGAGCTTCTTCACCCCATCCAGCCGCTTCGGCGAATCCTTCACATTCTTGATTCCCTGATCCGTCCAATTGAGGAGCATCAGATAGGTCACCATGCAGACTCACCTCACCACAGCTCCGAGGCTTTCATTCCCTAGGCCTGGTGGCTGATCTCCCACCGCGCGTCCACGAAGCTAATTCTCGCTTCTCTCAATCCGGTCTTTCTGGAGCATCGGACCACGTTTCGCCTCTCAGACTGGATCCTTCTCGTGCGCGAGACGTCACCCCAGCTCTCCGACTAACTTTATTTCTTTCACTTCCCCAAATCCCGACAGCAACTTCGGCAGGGCTTCGCCGGAGCCGACTGCGACAATGGTCAGTCGCTCGGGGTTGAAATGTTTCTTCGACGCCGCCAGGATTTCCTCTTTCGTCAATGCGATCACGCGGGCACGCAATTGCTGGAGAAAATCCTTGGGAAGCCCGTCGTATTCCAGTCCGATCAACCGCCCCACGATCGCCGACGAACTGGCGAAGGAAAACACAAACGAGTTTACATAGGCCTCTTTCGCTTCTGCCAGCTCGCTGTCCGTCACCAACTCGGTCCGCATCCGTTCCATGTTCGCGATAAATCGAGCGATGACCTCTTGCGTCGATGGCAACTTTGTCTCCGCACGCATCAGCCAGACGCCTTGATCGTGCACCCCGGAGTTCAAGCGGCTGCCGACCGAGTAGGCCAAGCCCCGCTTGGTCCGCACATCGTTGAAAAGACGGCTGCGAAAGGAACTGCCCCCCAGAATGTCGTTCGCGATCGCCAAGGCCACATAGTCGGGATCCTGCTCTTTAATAGACAAATGACCGAGGCGGAGATGCGTCTGCGACGTCTCCTTGTTCACGAACCGGACAACGGGCTTCGCCGTTGCGCTCTGAGGTACGTCGGCAATCGTCAACAGAGGCACCTCGCCTTTTTTCCAATCGCCGAATACGTCGCGTAGCAGGGCCAGCATTGCGGACTTGTCAAAGTCGCCCGTCACTCCCAGCATCATGCCGTTCGGATGAATGGTCTTCCGGTGAAAGCCGAGCAGGTCGTCTCTGGTGATGCGAGTGATGGACCCGATGCTGCTTTCGCGCGCTGTCGGGTGATCCTCTCCGTACAGGAGCTTGACGAACTCACGTCCAACGATCGCGCCGGGGTTATCTTGCCTGCGGCGAATCCCTTCGATGGCCTGCAACTTAGCTAATTCAACCCGCGCCGGCTCAAAGGCGGGGGTCCGAATGAGTCCCGCGAAAATCTGGAGCCCCCGCTTCAGATCCTTGCTGAGCACATCGAGCGATGCAGAACCGGATTGCCGTCCAATCGAGATACCGACATCTCCGGCGAACTGTTCGAGCTCCTCATCCACTTGCTCGGCCGACAAACTGCCTCCCCCACCGGTCCGCATGACGGAACCGGTCAACGAAGCCAGACCGATCTTATCGGCTGGATCGAGCCAGCTTCCCGTTCGCATGGTCGCAGTCATGCTGACCAAGGGCAACTCATGGTCCTCCAGGAGATAAACGACCATCCCGTTCTCGAACACCACGCGATCCGGCTCAGGCGGAGTAAACTCTACCGTCTTAAACGTCATCTGTCTGGGATCGCCCAGCGCAAGGTCTCCAGCACAGGCTGCCAGCACGGGAACGGTGAAGGCCATGACTACCGCGGCCAGAGTTAGACACCCTCGTTTCACGTTGAACGTTTCACGTTTCACGCTCCTCATCGCGCCACCTCGCGTTGCGGCGACGCCGCAACATTTTTTTCTCCGGCCTTCTTCACCAACGTCGCCACCGTTCGGTTCGATTTCGTGAAATACGCAGTGGCCACACGCTGGATATCAGCAGGCGTGACGGCTGCAATCTTATCCCGGGACTTTATCGCGTAGCGCCAGTCTCCCGCCACCGTCTGAAAGAGCGCCAATTGAGAAGCAAGGCCTCCGTTGGATCGAAGCGCCCGGACCAAGTCGGCATCGAGATTATTCAGCACTTTCTCAAGCTCTTTGGCAGAAACCGGCTCTGTCTTGAGCCGTTCGATCTCGGCATAGATGGCGGCTTCGACTTCTGCCGTCGTATGGGGCGCAAGTGGCGTGGCATTGAGTACGAATAGATTCGGGGAGCGGACCCCCGGATGATTCGAATCGGAACTGACCGAGGCAGCGATCCGTTTTTCACGGACCAGCTTCGCATAGAGCCGGGACGTGAGCCCGTCGCTCAGCACCGCATCGATCACGTCGAAGACATAATCGTCGTGATGGCCCAGCGCCGGCTTGTGAAACCCGATGATCAGCGACGGTTCGGCATCGAACTCCACCTCCACGCGGCGCTCCCCTCGTTGAGGCGGCTCAACGGTGACGATCGAGGGCTGCGAAGGCGAGGCCGGTATCGTGCCGAACGTCTGCTCGATCAGCGTCATGACGTCCTTCGGATTAATATCGCCCACAATGGCGATCGTCGCATTGCCGGGACCGTAGTAGGTTTTGAAGAAGGCTTCGGTGTCGGCCGGAGTGAGCGACAGAATGTCCGACTCCCAACCGATGGTCGGAATGCCATAGGGATGTGCGCGGAAGGCGGCTGAGGTGAAGGTTTCGTACAACAGTCCATTGGGGCTGTCGTCATTCCGCAACCGCCGCTCCTCCATGACCACTCCGCGCTCTTTGTAGAACTCGCGGAGGACCGGGTGCGCCATGCGATCGGCTTCGAGCGCAGCCCACAAAGGCAGACGGTTCGCCGGGAGGTTGATCATATAGCGAGTCAGATCCTTGCCGGTCGCCGCATTGAGCCCGACCCCCCCGTGGCGTTGGTAGAGGAGGGCCATCTCATTGCCCGCGACAAACTGTCCCGCCTGATCTTGTAGTTCGGTAAATCGTTTCTGCAACCCCTCGATGGCTGCCCGATCTTCGGAACTGGCGGGCCTCTCTTGACTCTTCCGTGCGAGTTCCCGTTGCCGCTGCTCCAGCTCGGTCCCCACTCGAAACCACTCTTCGAGAATAGGGCGTTCTTTTTCGTAATTCTTCGTCCCGACCGTCCTCGTGCCCTTGAAGGCCATATGTTCGTAGAGATGCGCCAGGCCGGTTTTCCCCACCTGTTCGTTGACTCCCCCGACCCCAAAGGTCATGTTGAGAGAAACCACCGGCGTCTGATGCCGTTCGACCATGAGCACGGTCAGCCCATTTGCCAGTTTCTGTTCCACCACACGATCCGCCAGCCCGAACGAGGACGCATGCGGCAGGTCGAGGCCAAGGCTAAGGTTCAGGCCAAGGATTACACAGAGAATCAGAAAGCACCGACCATTTTTTTTACTGTCTTTACTCAACCTCAACCTTAGCCTCAACCTGTTTTTCATACGAATAGCTCCATGAGTTGTTCCGGTCGTTCGATGAACCAATCTGGTTTGCAGGCTTCCATTTTGCTTCGATTCCCCATGCCGTACCCGACCGCACAGACACGAATCCCGGCATTATGCCCGCCGTTGATGTCGTTGGTGCTGTCCCCGACGAGCACGGTCTGTTCTTTCGGCACGTTCAATTGTTCCATCACATGCAACAGCATGCCCGGCTCCGGCTTCAATCCAAACCCGCGATCGCCTCCGACGACGTACTGAAAATGATTCCCCCCCAGTCCCTGGAGAATCACGTTGGTGTACTCGATTGACTTGTTGGTGGCGACCGCCTTCCGCTTGTCTGCGAAATGCGTGAGCATCTCATCAATACCGGGATAGAATGTCGTGCGATCGAGGCAATGGGCTAAGTACTGGCCTCTGAACACCCGCAACGCCTCGTCGAAGGTGACTCGGCTACCCTCGCCGATCGACAAGCGCAACAGTTGTTTCACCCCATCCCCTACAAACCCAAAGATTTCCTCGGTAGGCCGCTGCGGCAGTCCCAGCTCGGCCAACGTGAAATTCACCGACGCGGCAATGTCCCATTTGGACTCGATGAGCGTTCCATCCAAATCGAAGATCAACAGCTCGACCGAGGTCTTCCCCATCATTACTTTGCCTTTCGCAACTCTTCTTGTAACACCCCCAGACGGTCTTGCTTTGCCGGGTCGGTTTCCTTCCCCCGGGCTTCGCGCACAAAATTCGCCATCCGCTTTTGTCCCACATGAGGGGGAAGCATCGGCTCGACAATCTTCCATCGATTCTTAACGGCTTTCACGCGAAATCGAACCTCTTCTGTCTCAGTCTCCTGGATGAACCCGGCGGTTTCCAGATACACCGAGCCTATGACCTGAAAGGTGACTGGAATCACGACTTCCAGCCTATCGATCACCTCCCATTGGCGATACTGCTCAGCCACGACAAAGCCTCGCGTCACGACGACATGCCCCCACGCCGGCTCCTCACTCCAACTCGTGTAGGACGCGACCGTTTCGGCCGACATGGCATCGAGCCGCGCTCCCTTATAATCGAGCGCCAGATATCGTTTTACCACATCCGCCGGTGAGTGCTTGAGGGATCCGGTCTGCGCGAGCCCATCTCCGGCTGACAACACCAGAACAAGCAACTGACACAGAATAAACACTAGCCGCCCCATACCGTTAGGCATCATCGTGTACTATTTTCTCCCAATCTGCACTCCTCCAGGCTCTGTGCGGACACAGGGCCCGCTCAGCTTGCTCAGCTCACCCGACTGTGTGTAGCTTCATCAAATTGGTCTCCCCGGGCTGACCAATCCTGGTCCCCGATAAAATCACGATCCGCTGCCCCGTTGTCGCCAGCCCCTCGGTCTTCAGGTGGCGCTCCGCTTCATCGATCCGCTCATCGGTTTGAGCGATCTGCCGCATCGTATGAGGGATCACACCCCAGTACAGCGCCATCCGCTGCCGTACGGACTCAAATGGAGTCAATGAAATAATTGACGCGTCGGGTCGCTGCTTTGACAGCAAGCGCGCAGTCGCACCCCGTTCGCTAAATGCCACGATGACGCTTGCCCCGATGGCTGAGGCTGCAGAAGAGGCCGAATGGCAAATGGCCTCCGGGAATGAACCTTCCCCCTGTGGCGCGTCGAACGAGCGCATACACCATGATCGAGCCCCTTCTTCTGCGGCTCGAATGATTCGGTCCATGACACGGACTGTTTCAACCGGGTGCTGTCCTATCGCCGTTTCTGCGGACAGCATAACGGCATCAGTCCCATCAAGCACGGCATTAGCCACATCCGACGCTTCGGCCCTTGTCGGGCGCGTGTGCTGCGTCATGGACTCTAACATCTGAGTGGCCGTGATCACGAGGCGGCGGCGGCGGTTGGCTTCGGCGATGATACGTTTCTGTATGAGCGGAACCGCCTCCGGCCCCATCTCCACTCCCAGATCACCCCGCGCAACCATCACACCGTCCGCCTGATCAAGAATCGCGTCCAAGCACTCAACCGCTTCCGGCCTTTCGATCTTTGCAATAATCGGTACGTCCCCGCCCCAGTCGGCCACTAACTTCCTTGCGGCCATCACGTCATCGGGACCTCTGACAAACGAGAGGGCAACATAGTCCACCCCCTGCGCGATGCCGAGCCGGAGATCGTCCCGATCTTTGTCTGTCAGAGTTGGGGCGCTGATGCGAGTATCCGGCAGGTTCATTCCCTTGTGCGAGGTGAGTCGTCCCCCGGTCACGACCCCGCATTCGACGGCACCGCCGATAATCCGATCAGCAATCAGCTCGATTAATCCATCGTCAATCAGGACGCGGGCGCCTGGCTGGACATCCCGCACCAGGTATTGGTACGTCACCGGGATCTCAAGCATGCCGGATGGAGCGATCGACTGTGCGCCGAGTTGACCGCCGGACCGGAGCAGCGTCGTCACGAGTCTCACAGTCTGGCCGGCAACCAAATCGAGCCCATCCCGATTGACTTCTCCAACACGGATCCTCGGTCCTTGCAGGTCCTGGATGATCGCGACCGCCACGCGCTGACGATCCGCTGCTTCGCGAATGGCTTTGATCGCGCGCACATGCGATTCGTGAGTCCCATGAGAAAAGTTGAGTCGCGCCGCGTCCATGCCGCTCTCAATTAACTGATCCAGCAAGGTGGGCGAATAGCTGGCGGGGCCAATGGTGCAGACGATTTTGGCTTTACGCATAGACAAGGCTGTCACTGGTCATTGATCAATCGGAATGTGCGCCGTGCAAGACAGACGGGACGGGCGGAGCATGAGATTCTGACTCATCCCGCATTTCGCGCGCATCCTGCTTTTCCCGCTCTGCTCGCGATGATGTCTAGGAGCCTGTCTGACATTGGCCATTCTAGCAAGCGACCACCAAGCCCACAACGCAACCGCCATTTCAGACGCAGGCCGCCAGGTTCATCTGGTTGATTTGGTTCATCTTGTCTATCTGGTTAGTCTGGTTCAACCAAATAAACAAGACAAACCAAACAAACGAGACAGGCTGGCGGGCTTTTTCAGCATTCTGTTAGAGATGGACTCAGGGCACGGCCTTCACGGTGAAGCGCCACGCTCCATTCATCTCATCTCGCTACGGCAGCTCGCTTCCGTGCATTCGGGCGAAGATATCCCAGTCGAACTGCTTCGGTGCCACAGCGTGGAGTGGGATCGCCTCTATGGTGCCTGGCCCGCGATAGGCCAACATGCACCCGACCACCCGCTCCGGCTCCTTGACAAGACGGCGAATCGCTTCATAGGCCAGATCTTGTCCGATGGTCTTGTCCTCGGGGGTCGGGGGCGCCCCCCGTAATGTGTGCCCGAGGATCGTGGCTTTGGTCGTAGGGGCAAGGCGATATTCGCCGGGGTGCGCCTGAAACTGTGGCCACGTAGCGAGCGTGCTGGCGACATACTCGACCAGACCGCGTACACCGCCATCCGGGTGATGGCGATGGGGCGTCTGTTCCGCCACCACAAACAGATGACTCTTGTTCGGGACGCCAAAGGTGCGGGTGAGCGTGCCCAGGATGAAGTCGTCGATATACGCGTCGGGATCGGGATGCTCGTTGACCAAGAGGCCTTCGGCTCTGGCCTGATACGCACAGGCGAGGGCAAGATGGCCGGACCCCGCCCCCATAATCTCGACAAAAAATACGCTGCCCATGGCGGAACTGGTGGCTTTCAGCGACTCGATGGATTGATTCGCCAGAGACACGGCCGAATGAAAACCCAGGGACGTCGTTCCCGCAATATTATTGTCGATCGAGCCGGGAATCCCTACTGCCTGAACCCCAAATCCTTCGTAGAGCGCCCGCGCGCCTCGAAGACTCCCGTCCCCACCAATGACCACCAAGGCTCCATCTTCCATATAGGGCCGAAGATGCCGCATGGTGGCCTGCTGCACCTGCTCGTCTTTAAAATCTTCGAATCGGCTGCTCCCAATCGGACTGCTCGCATGGCTGCCCATCCCGCGGGTATCCTGCTCGGTCACGGCTGTGATCCAGTTGTTGGCCAGACCTAAGAACCCGTGACGGACGAAGTGGACTTCCAGACCAAACCGGTGTCCTGTCACACGCAACTCTTTCAACGCGGCGCCGGCACCGGCGAAATCGCCACCCGAGACCAATGCCACGATCCGCTTGATCTGTCGGGGCTTGAGCGTGATCCGGTCTCTGCGTTCGCGCTCGACCTTCACCCAGGTCTCCCGCACCGCCCGTTCCCGCGCTGACAAACCCACAGCGGTGGAATAGCCGGATAAGAGCCCCTGTTCGTAGGCCAGCAAGACCACGTTATCCTGTCCCTCCTTATATTCGCCAAACTCGGTAAAGGCTTCGCCAAAGGGACGAGGATCGAGATAAATCATGAGCGCCCGCAATGTGGAGCTGTGGCTGTACACACACACGGCCTTCCCCTGGTGGGACTGACCCAGCCGGCGGAAGCCGTCGACGATATCCACATAGACATCGAAGAAAGAATGCCCGCCCGGGTAGCTGTAGAGGGGATGTTTAATCAGACGCTTGGCCGTGGGCACGTCCACGCCGAATGCCTTTGCGGCTTCTTCGGCTTCTACCTTCTTCTCCAGACCTGTGACCCAACCGAAATCCTGGGAGTCTAAAGCGGGATCGCAGGCTGGTGGGAGTGCCTCAGCATGGTCCGCCTGCGCCTGCATCAGTGCCGCGATCACCCGTTCATACAATTGCCGTGTATTGGGGCTCTGGCTCACCAGATGGACGAAGGTGCGCGGATCGAGGTAGTTGTGAATGTGCAGGAAGTCCAATTGTTGCCCCACCAGGCCCAGCATCCGGGCCAGGGCTGCACCGACCGCGTCGGCTTTGGGGACGCCTCGCTCAGGATCCAGCACGTTTGCGATGCGGCGCCCGACTCGATAGGTGCTGCTCTCCATGCGTGAAATACCGTGACGCATCGTGAACAGAAGCGTGCGACCGGTTAGATCGCGCGGCAAGAGCCAAAACCGATCCTCGCCCAAGTCCAGCACGATACGATCCTCGACCAACTGCGGCGTCAGTTGCGCGCGCGGCACGATCGCCACCGGTCGACGATGGGTCGGCTTCTGCACTGACCTGATCGGCATGCGGAGGAGCGGAGCCAACTCGCCTGCTGCGAGGAGAACATTCCATGCGGCAAAGAACACCAGTTCGTCACCCCGGCAACCCTCTTCGATCAGCGCGCGCCGGGTAGTCCGATACTCCTCTGCCCCAGGAAAGCCCCCTTGCGCACCACGCACAAACGCTCTGATCTTCTCCATAGCGTCACGGGTTCGCTGCGGTCGATCGGCTGAGGAATTCGGGATGGGTGGGAGCGCAATTCCCTCACCGGCAGTGCGACGCGCCAGCATCTCCCCGTAGGCCAAGAGCCCTTCGACTGTCACAAACTCAAGCCGGTCTGCGGCGGATTCCAATCTGTACCTCGTTGGCTCGTCCCTGTGTAAGGGGGCATTGTCCCTGCCCGTTCGGTGGCCGGGAAATACCGGACTGGAGAACATTCTCAGCAAAATGAATAGGTGGATGCTACGCTTGCGGATACGCGATAGCAACAATTCCCAGCCTCGAGCGCCCGCCCCCTCTCACGCCCGTTGATCCTCCCAGATTGTGCATGCTAGGGTTCGTACTGTGCTTCCTCGCCTCGCGATACGAGTGCGAACCTATGGGTCCAACTTGGAAGATTTATGGAATACTCGTCGTCCTTGGTGGGCTACTGGTCGGCAGCCCTACTGGCACTTCCAACGCCGGTTCGTCGCCTGAAACGACCGTACCGTCTGACTCTGTCCCATCCGTTCTGCCCACAGGACCAGCTCTTCACAATGCCACGCCGCCTCTCGATCGACAATTACATCGCGCCGCGAAGGATCCCCTGCAAAAAGCCAAAGACCTGCTGGAAGCAATTCAGCAACATGAGGGCAAAGCACTCCCTGGATATGTCGGCGGCGGGGTGTTTCAGAATCGGGAAAGACTACTGCCTCGCGGTCACTATCGCGAGTACGATGTTAATCCGAAGATACGCGGTCGCTCGCGGGACGCGGAACGGATCGTCATCGAGCAAGACACCGGCAGGGCCTACTATACCGGTAACCACTACCGAACGTTCACTCCGCTGAATGAGATACCATGACCCCGAAACACTCACAGACATTGACCGCCTATCTCCAATCGACGAAGGCCCCCTGGACCACATTGCTGATGGTCGCAGACGGGCAGCGCGCTGAATCCCTGGTGCGCCCACCGAACGAGTTTGTGATGAAAGTCATCCAGGGCGTCAAGTGCCGGACCACCGCCGGCCTGTTGACCGAATGTGCCCGCGCCTTGGATTTTCCCGACTACTTCGGCCACAACTGGGACGCCTTGGAGGAATGTCTGACCGATCTGGAATGGCTGCCGGCCAAGGGCTATGTCCTGCTCATCACCAATGCGGCCCATGTGTTATCCAACGACGAAGCAGAGTATGAAACCTTTCTTGAGGTCTTGCGCGATGCGGGAGAGGCTTGGGGAAACGGACAGGCAGGGATGGGCGCGCGACGAGCGACACCCTTTCACGCGCTGTTCGCTGTTTCGGAGCATGAAAAATCCAAGCGGCCCCACTGGGGAATGAAAGAAATCAATGGGGAACCGACTCAGAAGCCTGGATTACGGCGTCGATCTCCCTCAAAACGGACCTAACCTGCAGAATAGTCACGCGAGACAAGCGAGACCAGCCCATCCTCGCGCTCCATGTGCCACGGACCATGGACGCGGACGGCGCTTTTCAACATTCGGTAAGGGAAACAGTCGACTAGAGACTCACGATGTTTCAGGGAAAAATGGGAGCCTAACTCCCGGTAGATCGACAAAGAAGATGTGCCTGTCCTATGGACGCATCTTCTTGGTCACATTCAGCAAGCCTGTCCAGCGGAAGAGCGCGGAAGACAAGCCGGTCACGCCTCCAGAACGTGGGGCGGTGTGAATCGATGCCTGCCAGTGAGCTTTGACGTCGTGGCGATGAACGACGCAAATCCCATGCGTTTCTCGCGCATCGTCGAGCGGGGCCTTCTCTCCCACCAGCTCGGGTTTCCCTTCATGCCGGCACCACGAACAGATAATCTTCATCGTCGATCTCTTAATCGCCGCCTAACAGACGCCAAAAGGTCCGCCCGCTTTGGCCTTGCTTCGCCCCCAGGAACGGTGAAACGTGGCTCAGACTCAATAGCCGCAGACTTGCTTCAGACGAGACACGTCCCAGGGGAAAAGTCTGTCTTGGCAAACTCAAAATGGGCGGGTGAGGAGTCCGGTATTTTGAGCAGCCTATCAGAATTGTCTCCCTGTTGTCCCACAGGTACGGATAGTCGAAGCGTTAGCCTGCCACAATAGTTTTTCCGCTGCCTGTTAGAATTTCTGATCATACTCGCCTGGTTAGCGCAAAATCCGAGCCGCGCTCGATTGGTGGGATGAATCGGAGCATTTACAATGGATTACGAAAAATCCCTGCCTTGCAACAACACAACCTATATCAAAAAATGTCACGATGCGTATATCTTTGTCACATTAACGCCCCAGTTGTTGTATCACGCCACATGAATCTTCTCATTCTTGACCGAGGCTCGACCGCATGGTACTGTGCGCCCCCATTATGAAAACCACTCGTTCCGCCAAGCTGTTTGCCGATGCACAACAGGTAATTCCCGGGGGTGTGAATAGTCCGGTGCGTGCCTTTCGCTCTGTTGGAGGCCAACCCAGGTTTATCAAGCGCGCTAAAGGCGCCCGCCTCTACGATGTCGATGGGAACTCGTACCTCGATTATGTCCTGTCATGGGGCCCAATGATTTTGGGCCATGCTGCCCCATCGATCATCAGTGCGATCAAAAAAGCTGCTGCAAACGGAACCAGTTACGGCGCGCCGACTGAGCTGGAAGTCATACTCGCCCGCATGATCCGCGATGCCTTCCCCTCGATGGAAAAGGTCCGGCTCGTCAGCTCCGGCACCGAGGCGGTCATGAGCGCCATTCGTGTGGCCCGGGGATTTACGAAGCGAGACAACATTCTCAAGTTTGAAGGGTGCTATCACGGCCACAGCGATTATTTGCTCGCAAAGGCTGGATCGGGTCTGGCCACGCTGGGAATTCCAGATTCACTTGGAGTTCCGGTTGATTTTGCAAAGCATACCTTGACCGCTCCATACAACGACATCCGAACGGTGCAACAGATCGTCAAGGAACAGCGGGACACGTTGGCCTGCATCATTCTAGAACCGATCGCAGCGAACATGGGCGTCGTGCCACCGGCGCCGGAATTTCTTTCGTCACTCCGGCGACTCGCCACAGAAAACAACATCCTCCTGATTTTCGACGAGGTGATCTCCGGCTTTCGTGTGGCCTACGGCGGAGCCCAAACGCTCTACGGCATTACTCCGGATCTGACGGTACTGGGGAAAATCATCGGCGGAGGATTACCGGTCGGCGCCTACGGAGGACGAAAAGAGATCATGGATCTGATCGCCCCGTTGGGGCCGGTCTATCAGGCTGGAACATTGTCGGGAAATCCGTTGGCTGTGTCCGCAGGCATTGCCACGCTCAAGCAGCTCAAAACCCGCGGGGTCTACAAACAGCTGGAAGAGAAATCAGCAGCCCTAGCCAAAGGGATTGGAGTGGCCGCGAAAAAAGCAGGCGTGCCGCTCACGCAAACCAGAGTCGGGTCGATACTCGGAGCCTTCTTTACATCAGACCCGGTGATGGATTGGAATACCGCAAAACTGTCGGACACGAAACGGTACGGGCAGTTCTTTCATGCGATGCTGGAACAGGGGGTATACTTGGCCCCCTCTCAATTCGAAGCCGCCTTCCTCTCGACAGCTCATTCAGCCCGCGATATCGAATATACAATCAAAGCCGCGCACTCAGCGTTCAAAGCACTTTGAGGAACTGATCGCGTAGGCCCTTTCCGCTGTATCAAGGGAGATACTCTTCAGCCCCTTTCGATACAGCCTTTTTCTCACCAGGATGTTCAAAGTCGCTGTCCAGCAAGGCCGCAGCGGAGCGCAAGGCTGAGGCGTGCTCTTGCACGTTGAAGCCTTGCGCGATGCGAGAACGCAGCTGGCGGCGGCTTTCAACATCCTGGTTATTCGTCGTCCTCGTCTTCGGCGTCAAGCACCTCTTGTCGTTTCTGCTCTTCCATAGCGTTATGCAGGAGCATTCGGACAAACATCGAATAGAGCGAGCCTTTTTCCAGCGTTCCGCCTGGAGGAATGGCGATCTTGCCTTCCTTGATCATGCGATCCATCCAGACTTTTTGATCGGGTGCGATCAAGATCGGAATCTCGATCAGCCCCACACGTCCCATCATATCCATAGAAGCCTCCGTGAATTGTGAGCGAGACAAGCAAGACGTGCGCAACAGGCGCGGTCCGAAGGCCGATGGTCGGGGTTCAAAGTTCTGAATACTTCAGCCTTCCCTTTGGCCTTGAGACCGCTTCACCCATCCCGCTTTTCTCGCAAGTCTCGCAAGCCCCGCGGGAATAACGCGATACGCGTTATAACAGCATGCGGCTTTTTGCATTGTCAATCAGACCGCTCTGGCATGGACTGTGCGTTCCCACGAGAAGGCATGGCACAAGACCGAACCACGTTCGCCGCACTCATAGCCGTCAGTTGCATTCTGGTCTTGCCCTATCAGATCCCGGCACAACAATCGACTGCCCCTCTCTCCTCACTGTCCACAAGGCCCTTGGGTCCTGGGTCCACCGAGTCAGAACTTCGTCCGTCTTGTGACCTCTGCAGAAAACCAGATACACGGGCGGGGAGTGACATCAAGCCACTTCGACTCCGACGCGAGAAAGGATTGCGTCCGCACAAACAAGCGAAGGGAACCCATCGCTCATTGGACCAAAGCCTCAAATCGACGTTGCCTCGTCGCCCCCTCACGCCCCCGGAAGGTCAGGGACAGCGGGATTCACAAACAAGAATGCCTGCCGAATAACTAAGCCGGGTATTTAAAACATTCCTTCCAAAGCCTACGCACAGCAAGGATGTCTACGATCACCTCGTGGCCGATATCTTCGTTGACGGTCGCAATGTGACGGACATGCTCGCTCAGGAAGGCTATGCAAATCCCTGGTCCTAATCGTCTCGACCACGAGAGGAAACCACTTGGGCTTGCGTTCCAATCCATGCAGAATATCGTACAGGTCTTATCCAACAACCCAGGCAAACAGTACCTTCTACGGAACCAGATAATGCCAGGTTGACGCGATTCCGAGAGACTGTCGAGTGAGAAATGGCAGACTTTCTGCTAACTTGACATTTATTCGGTTACCGTACCATGATTGACCACCTCGTCTTGGACAAGGCGGCGCTGTCTACTACATGGAGGCAAACATATGAAGACTGCAAAACCCACATTCGGTGCATTCAACCAGGGACAAGTTCCCACCATCGCCTGCTTTAACAGGGCGACGGTCGCTCTCGGCGTCAACTTTGACACCCTGATTACGGCCATGCAAGCATACGTGAATCAACACATAGTCCCTATTTGGGGCACGCCAGCGAAGTTAATCAAGACAACAGGTTTCGTGAAAGACGCCTGGGCAATGGTGTTCCTCGACAATGCTGATCAGCCCGGCGCCCTCGCGTATCACGATCTCACACCCGGTGGATTGCCGCTGTCCAAGGTCTTCGTCAAGACAACCCTGAAAAACGGTGATCTGGTAAGTGTATCGGCGTCGCACGAACTCGTGGAGATGCTGGTTGACCCAGCCATCAACATGATGACCACAGGCCCCGACTCGAAAACTATGTATGCTTACGAGAGCGCAGATCCGGTCGAGGCGCTCAGCTTCGACGTCAAGGGCATTGCGATGAGCGATTTTGTGTACCCCGCCTACTTCGAAGTCTTCCGCAAAGCCGGGTCAGCGCAGTTCGATCACCTCGACAAGGTCAAGAAGCCATTTCAGATCCTTTCCGGCGGTTATCAGATCATTTTTAAAAGCGGGAAGTGGACACAAGTCTTCGGCTCAGCTTCGAAAAAGAAGAGCTTCGCCTGCGAAGATCGCCGCGGCCACCGGAGCCAGACGCGTGGGAAGGAACTGAAACTTAGTTCGATCAAAGAGCTTGCCAGGGCGGAGCGCAGAGGCTGAAATTCTATTTGACGTGTAGTGACCTGAACAAGCCGTACGTCAGCAAACACTTTCACTCGCCGGTCGTCGGAGCTGAGGTTCGAGTTTCTCGTGCACAAGGATACCCGTGCGACGATGATGTTCACCCACCTCTTGCGTCGTCCTGTGAATTATCATAGGCTTCACACTATGCCTTGCGGCTACACAATCGACCTGGCACGGTCCTTAGTCCTATCCCGCGGATGGGACTTAGTGACGGATCGCGAGCTTCTGGCACACGTACGTACTCTGACCTCTGACCCACGCTTCGCGCGGGACTTTCGCCAGCTCGTCGACCTGCGCGATGTGACAGACGTCCAGATCACTGTCTCCACAATCAGAGAGATGGTCAGGCTGAATCCCTTCGGGGCCGGTGCCCGGCGCGCCGTGGTAATCACCAGCGACGTAGTCTTCGGCATGGCACGCATGTACCAAATTTTGTCTGACGACTCGCCCGATGAGCTGCTGATCTTCCGGAAAATAGATGACGCTCTTCGATGGCTTTGGATTGCCGACGCGAAAGAAGAATTGCTTGCTGTCCTTTCTCAAGTGCCTCCGATTCCTGGGATGAATTAGTGCCGCCGCCAAACGTTCCATCCTGCCTCTGAAGCTGCTGAGGAACGGATATAGGTTCCAGAAACCATTGATCAGTCCAGCCCCTCTCCTCTTCTTTGCGCATCCACGTACGCGAGTTGCTCCGCTGCCCGGCATCACGCTGGTCGAGTTGTTCCCAGTAGCATTCCATCACTTTGTGTTGGTAGATTGAGAGCATGACGACGCCTAGCCATGCCTTGCCGCGAACCAAGCCATTGCGCTGTGGTGGCAATCTGCGCCCCGCGTGGGCCGGGTCGCTGAGCTTGGATCGGTAGCCACCATGCCCCACGATGCCACACTCATTTACAGCAAGGCGTTGTTACATCAGGCGGTATTCGCGTTTTGGCGGCGCACCGTCGGTGTCGGATTTTTTGTTGCGCTTCTTATTGCAGCACTCGGGCTCGTCGTACTCGTGGCGCTAGGCCAGTCCTCTTGGATCATCGGTGGTCTTGCAGCCGTGCTGTTGGTGGGCATCGCGTTCGCCATAGTTGTCTATGTCGTTCACTATCGTAGATCGCTGCACAAGTTCCGTCAGATGGGCCAGCCTCGAGCGATGTTCCGTGCTGACGAATCCTCGTTCACCATGAGTTCGGACATCGGCACGACCACGCTTCAGTGGTCAGCTGTCAAAGAGTTGTGGCAGTTCCCGAGCGTGTGGCTGTTGCTGTACTCAAAGGCACAGTTCAGCACGTTGCCGCTCGCGTGCTTGCCGCCAGAAACGCAGGCGTATATTGTGCAGCGCGTTCGTGAGTCAGGCGGAAAAGTCGATGGCTAACCCTTCCGGCGATTCGTGAGACGTGAATCGTTAAACGTGAAACGATTTGGAGGAAGATCACTCGGCAATCTCGCCTTTACGTCTTACATTTCACGGTTCCTAGGACGGTGGCTTGTTATCCGGAACCAGATAATACATAGTTAAGCCTCACGAGGCGCTTCGGAGCACTCGATGACATCGCAATCCAATACACCTTCGGAAAAAAGAGACAAGATTCCTTGGTATGTCTACCTTGGAGGAGCAGTTCTCTATACCGCTTTTGCCGGTTGGCTGTTCGCAGAATCGTCTCCTCTGGCATGGGTTTGCATCATCAGCGCGCCGGTGGGGTTTTTCTATGCCTGGGGAGCGTGGAAACGGGAGAGACGAAGCAAAGATAACGCTTAACCAACAGCTGCACCATTCCAAGCCATCGCGCAGGGGGTGAATCTACGCTCCTCATAAGCCGGTCGCTGAGCTTGGGTCGATAGCCCGCATTATTCATGACGGTTTGTCTCGACATCTCCAGAAAGCTCGTTTCTCGTGAAGCCAACCGCGTATCCCGCATGCGAGGATACAATTGCAGCGAAGCGCGCATAAATAATACGGCCCAGCCGCACTCTCGTGGGTGACATATGCCGGACCTTCCCGAGGAGCTGACCCGAACGAATGCCATTCTTGGCGAATACGTCGCCATTCATGACGCGATCTTTAAGTTTTCATGGCGCAAGACACTCCCAATTCCAGGGCTTTTCAAGGCCACGGATTTTGGGGCTCATTTTAAAGACCTCGATCGGTTAGCCTCCAAACTGACTGCTATTTCGGCGGCATTAAAAACCGAGCCGGGATCGTTGGAGGTTTCCCGCCAATACACGGCGGCGTTGCTCGAAACTATCCAAGCCCTCCGGGAGATCTGTAGGCGGTTTTATGAGAAGAGCCAAGGTGATCTCAGCAAGTATCCGATGGCCGAGTACAACGCCAACCTCAAGACCTATGAAGGCCTCATGAATAAGTGCCAAGAACTCGGCGTAGCGCTAAACCGGCACATACGCGATAAACAAGTCCGGCCAGAGAGTTGACTTAGCCCGTCCAATGGCCTTGCTGTTGGGTCGCCCTTAACCCACATTATTCATGACGCTTCTGCTGCAAGCGCGGATACGCTGCTACGACGGGCAGTCTCGCCGTTCAGCCCTTCGACATACTGCACGAGTATGCCTCAGGGTTTCACGGCTCCAAGTGCCCGTCTCGCGTCGCGTCTGCACGCTTTCGCAACGAACCTTCATGAATAATGCGGGTTAGCGCAGCGCGTTCTGGCGAACGATGAGCCCCGTCATGTTGGATAAACCTTGCGATGGCGAAGATTGCGCTGGAGGGGAATACGTACAGTTGGGTTACGTCTTCTTCTTGTCCTTCTTGCCATCTTTAGCCATCGGATTTGGCATGTAAAACCACCAGGCAAGTATGGCTAAACCGATTGTCCAGCCGGCCATGATGATCCAGCTTCCGAGCCCTGCCCATCCAAAACCCACCCACTCCGTTTCCATTTCATGACTCCTTATTCAAGACGACTATTTTAATACGGCGATCATCGCCTTGTCGAGTCGCTTCACTTTCCCATTTCCATCCGTTGCCGCCAACCTGGCCGATCCTTCGACGACCACCCGCCGGCTCTTCAGTTCTCTGATCACGTGTGAAAATGTGAAGGAGGCTGCCGTCATGTCGGAAACAATCGTTTCGATGACCAACCTGTCGCCATAGCGGGCTGGAGATCGGTAGTCAACTTCGGCATGCACCACAACGAACACCGTGCCTTCCTTCATGAGCCCGGCCACGGACAACCCACGCTCTTCGAGATACTGCGTCCGCGCCCGCTCGAAATATTTGAGATAGTTCGCGTAGTACACCACCCCGCCGCAGTCGGTATCTTCGTAGTAGATGCGAACGTCCATAATAGTATCAATGACTTGGAGTTTGACTGTTTCTGCTCATAACAAACTACAACATTTCATGCCATATTTTGCTTTTCTAATTGAGATAACCCAACGATAATACACCAATGTTCGGGAAACAACTGTGAAGTAGTGATCGTCTCCCCCCTTCCACAAACACAACTTTCCTCAAGAGCATCTAGACTCTTCGCAGAACTTCGTACTCACCGCTCCAATCGTCGATGCGAGTCTCTCTCTGACAGACTTTCAGTCGATGTTTTAGACGCACGATGATCTGCTACCCCTCATATGCCACTGGGGCTTGAAGTGCTTGACGCAACTCTCTAGCGTTTTCGATAAACACGTATCGCGTCAAACATGAGGGGCACGACAGTAGAACTGGCTAAATGGCTCCATACGAAAGAGGGTTTGTAATTGTCCTCGACCTGGGAGCAAAATCCCGCCTAATGAGTCTGGTGTGAGCGCCTACAACAATCCTGGAAATAGATATGCCAAATCAAGAGGAGCGAAGAGATAGCGAGCGTGTACCCTGCGGGAGAACGTACTCCTACGAGTTGGCAAATTTTGTGGACAGCAGCACTGTGGAGTTTTCAGAGGGGCATGGTCACTCGATCAATTGCAGCGGTAGCGGCATGTTGCTCTTGCTTCCTGAGAAAGTGAACACACGACAGGTGATCGAGATTCTGGTGCCTTCAGAGTCGAGAAAAGAGCAGATTACCAAACTGGTGGAAGTGTGTTGGACTCGCCTCATTCCCATAAGCGGCTGCGTCACCATGTATATAGTGGGCATTCGTTTCCTGTTTGAACTTCCTGTTCCTCGTTAGTCGCCACGCTCGCAGTAGTCACGCCGCAGACTCTTCGCAATCGTGTTATCGACCATACCGAAGGAAAAGACACATGAAGCAATTCAAGGTCTACGCAAATCCTCAAGGAGGCTATGAGGCTGTTGAGCAAGGTTGGTCGTGGAATGCTTGTGGGTTTGGTCTTTTCTGGGCGCTGTCCAAAAAGATGTGGGCGTTGGGTTTTGGAGTGTTAGGCGCGTTCTTTGCGATTTGGGGTATTGCGGCTGCGAGCATTGGAATGGAGCAAGCCAATCTCATCATCAATGTGGGAAGCGTTGTGCAGTGTGTAGTCTTCGGAGCCTATGGTAAGAAATGGCAACAGACTCATCTTGAATCAAGCGGGTTCGTGTTCAAGGACACTGTTACCGCGGCAAATGCCAAGGGCGCAATCGAGCTTTACATGAAGAAAAGCTCAGAAAGTCAAAGCAGCAAACAATCGAGATTATATCTCCAGTCGTATGACTCCCGCGCAGCTTGCCGAAGCCCAGCGACTCTCGCAACAGTGTCAGGCAACGCAGTTCAAGGGCTGCTGAGTAGGGTCCGTCGCAGTCCCCTCTTCACCGAAACCCCCGAGCCACGCCCGCGGTAGACACGCCTCAGACTCTCCGCACTCGTCCGTAGCGACCAACCCTTGACCCCCACAAGGTGCCGCGAAGCTGCTCCAAGTTGCATTTGAACTCTCCCTCAAATGGGCGCACACTTCCGCAGTTCCACCCGCAGTACTGACGATCTGTTACGCGGGGGCAACCAAATGACACGACTACTTCTATTTATCCTTTTCTTCCTGAGTAGCGTTCCAGCGTATGCGGAGTGGGTGGCGGTTGGTGGCAACGAGGAAGCAGGAGTGACTGTATACGCCGATCCAGGCACCATTCACCGCAAAGGGAGTCTGGTGAAGGTGTGGCATTTGAACGACTTCAAGACTGTACAAATCGTAAATGGCATCTCGTACTTGTCTGTCAAGGCGCAACACGAGTACGACTGCACAAAAGACCGCGAGCGGATAATTACGCTTATGAAGTTCCCTGGCAATATGGGGAGTGGCAAGGTGGTTTCTAAGGACTCAAATAAACGAAAGTGGAAACCTGTTGCACCAGGGAGCGTTTCTCACGATCTGGGGAAACTTGCTTGCGGCAAGAAGTGATCGCGCAGTCAACGCTGCACGGTTCAAGGTGAGATACATGACACGACTGCTTATAATCATCCTTTTCTTCCTGAGTAACGGACCCGCGTATGCAGACTGGATGTCGCTTGGCGAAAGCGACTCAGGAACGACTGTATATGCGGATCCAACCACCATACGCCGAGAAGGGGATCTGGTGAAGATGTGGGTACTGTTCGACTTCAAGACAGTACGAACCAAGGAAGGAGTCTCATATTCGTCGGCAAAAGCGCACATGGATTATGACTGTGCCGAACAGCGCTATGAGGGGCTTGCGGTCATGTATTTTTCGGGCAATATGGGAAATGGTAATGTACTTGATCGCAGCTCAGGAAAAGGCAAGTGGCTACGAATTTCATCAGATAGTCTTGACCACACTCTGTGGAAGCTTGCGTGCGGCAAGAAATGATCGCGCAGTCAACTCTGCACGGCTGTCAGATTAGTTTTCAAACTCATAAGAATTTGAACTCACGGAACCCAGCATCTCGGCAACCCATAAACGCTTGATTTTCCGTTAGACCCGGCTTTACCGCCCTGAACGACATTCTGAACCCTGTTCCCTGTCCTCAAGACTTCCCCGAACACGTCGCGCTAAACGTTCAGCATCGGAAACTTCGGCAACGATGTTTCACTGACGCCCGATAGCTTGATGACCACGTCGTACAGCTGCTGCACCCGCTCGGCTTTCACCGGCTCGAAGCCGTGGCCGAGGACGGCATGATTTGCGGCATCGAGCAGGGGTTTCATCGTCGGCCACTCGCGCAAAAAGGCTTGGCCCATCTGGTCGCCCAATCCAGCCAGCGCTCGAAACTGCGCCTGCAAGGGCAGCTTGTACTTGCCGTCGAGATCTTCCAGCCAGCAAGATCGACAGGTTTCTTGCAGCGCCTGCGGCAACTGCTCCGGCTGCACATCCCAGGTTTTGATCTGGTGTTGCTTGAACAGCTGTCGCTGGGCGAAAGCTTCGAGCGCACGCACGAGCGAGACCATCGCTGCTTCCGAATCGTGCAGGCCATGCAGTCGCCGACCGGCATGGGCCAGCAGATCGTGGGCCTGCATATCTTTTACGGGAGCAGGGTCAAGGACGAGCCTTTCCAAGAATCCCGCATTCGCTTTGATGGCTGGTAACAGCGACGTGAGTCCTGGTGGTCCACCCCACAGGGACGCCATCTCGAAGGCCTTTACGGCGGTCCTGAGTTTTTCCCAGGCTTGACGATAGTGAAATCGCTCCCACAGATCGTAGCCATCTGCCAGGTCTGCAAAGGCCCGATAGAGCGGTTTCTGCCCGCCGCTCACCCGTGCTTCGATCTCGTGGAACAGCTTCGCCGCTGCGGCGAACAATCTCCGATTGAACAGCTCGCAGCCCTCGCGACGTGAGACAGTTGCCGCCTCATCCCAGGGATTTCCCTGCGTCCAAATGAACGGCTGCCCGGCAATATCGATCCTGTCCTCCTCCTGCCCCTCTCGTGCCGGCACGAGCGACACGATCCGCGAACTCAGCGGCATAGTAACCAACGTCAATGCGCCCGCCATGGCTGGAGTGGCCCCGGTCACATCGACGACAAGTTCGCCTGGCTGCACCTCCCATGTACGCAACATTTCCGGGAGTGTCCTGGCAAGAGTCTGATAGCAACCGACAAATTCGCCGGTCTCTGCGAGGATCACCCAATCCCACCGTCTAGGCAGGTGTTCGATCTTCGGCTGGACCTCGGATTCTATGAGCGACTTCGCCCCTTCAGGCAACACGAAGCAGAGCGAGTCCGGCTGCAGACGATTGATCGAGTAGACTGCCGCCGTCGCATGATCAGTGAACGCGAGCACTAAGGCTTTGACTGGTTGGTCTTGCGCCATTTCGCGCGAACTATAACATAGGACGGCGTAAAAGCCTTCCGGCTTGACGGTCTACGGAAACGCGCTTAGACTTTCATGACGATCTCCCATTCCCCGCAACCCTCTCGAATACTGAATGAGGTCTCCCGATGATCTGGTGGTATTGGATGCTCCTCGGCCTCGTGCTACTCGGCGTCGAAATGGCCACGCCCGGGGGCTTCTATATTCTCTTTTTTGGACTGGCTGCTCTGATCGTTGGCAGTCTGGCCGGCCTGGGGTTCGCCCAGGCGGAATGGATCCAGTGGCTCTTGTTTTCAGGACTTGCGATTCTGTCACTGCTCGTCTTCCGTGGACCGTTGTTGGCCTGGATCAAGACGCAGGAGGTCGAGACCCCTGCCGTAGATTCGATGGGAGGCGAAACCGCAATCCCGATCGAGGATCTGGCGCCGGGTGGCACCGGCAAGGCGGAACTGCGCGGCACCACCTGGACCGCCCACAATGCCGGGCCCGCTCTCTTGAAAAAGAACCAACGCTGCAAGGTTGAGCGGGTCGAAGGGCTCACCCTGTGGATTACTGCCGAATGACTGAGGACAGCCTAGTAGGATGCTGAAAAAGTCCGCCAGCGTCGTCGTTCTCGCATCGTTCAGACCCTCAACGTACCGATTGAGATTCTCGGAGGTCGGAAATACAGGCGGGGCTTTTCCGTTCGCCAAGATTCATCGTACGGGCGAACGGCCCCACGAAGTGCGGTCGGTACCTCCTCCGGCCCTTCACTCGCTGCGGCCTTGCTGGACGAACTTTTTGAGCATCCTGCGAGAGCATTCCCCTGTTGTGTCATCCGTGCAGACCGTACAAATTTTCACGTGCCAACATAGTTTTTCCACAAACTGCTAGAGGGCCGACGACTATGGAGGAGGTAACGATGACCGGCGGACTATTTGTCGTGCTGATATTGGCTTTGCTGGTGCTGATCATCATCGCCAAGACCGCCGTGGTGGTCCCGCAGCAAAGTGCTTATGTGGTCGAGCGACTTGGCAAATATGCCGCCACGCTGGATGCGGGGTTTCATATGCTCCTCCCCTTCATCGACCGCATTCGTTACAAACATTCGCTCAAGGAAACGGCCATCGATATTCCCGAGCAGGTCTGTATCACGCGCGATAACGTGCAGGTCTCAGTGGACGGCATCTTATACCTCAAGGTCTTGAACCCTCAGCGCGCGTCCTATGGCATCAGCGACTATAATTTCGCTCTGATCCAGCTTGGCCAGACCACACTGAGGAGCGAGATCGGCAAGATCGAGCTCGATCGGACGTTCGAGGAGCGGACCAACATCAATATCCAGGTGGTGAATGAACTCGACAAGGCCTCGGATCCTTGGGGCGTCAAAGTCCTCCGGTATGAGATCAAGAACATCACCCCCCCCAAGGGCGTACTGGACGCGATGGAAAAGCAGATGCGGGCGGAACGGGAAAAGCGGGCGGTGATTCTCACCTCCGAGGGCGAACGCGACGCGGCGATCAACCAGGCCGAGGGCGAGAAACAGCAAGTGATCAAAGCCTCCGAGGCGAAGAAACAACAGCAGATCAACGAAGCAGAGGGAGCGGCCTCGGCCATTCTCGCCATTGCACAGGCCACGGCTGAAGGCCTCCGCAAGGTCGCGGAAACGATCCAGGTTCCGGGAGGTCAGGAGGCCGTTCAGCTGCGCGTGGCGGAACAGTACATCAGCAAATTTGGAGAGTTGGCGAAAACGAACAATACCCTTATCCTGCCGGCGACGGTCTCCGATGTCGGTTCCATGATTGCGCTGGCGATGAGCGCTATTCGACAGACAGGTCCCCTCGCCACAATAAAGCCTAACCAACCCGCAAGTCACGTTTGACAGATGATGGAGGGTTGCCTAGAATCGCTTCACATGAAAGAACATGTACTCAGTGCGTTTGCCGACAGCGCGACCGTCAAGCAACAGTTCGCGCGCGAGCATGCCGATCGCATCGTACAAGTCGTGAAGTTGATGACCACGGCCTTTCGCGAAGGCCGAAAAGTGTTACTCTTCGGCAACGGCGGAAGCGCCACGGATGCGGCCCACATCGCAGCCGAGTTCGTCGGCCGCTATAAACGAGAGCGGGATCCGCTCCCCGCCATCGCCCTCGCCACCGACATCGCCGCCATTACCTGCATCGCCAATGACTACGGTTTTGAAGAACTCTTTGCCCGCCAAGTCCGCGCCCATGGCCAGAAAGGCGATGTCGCCATCGCTATCAGCACCAGCGGCAATTCACCCAACGTGTTGAAGGGTGTGGAGGCTGCGCGGGCCTGTGGACTCACCACCATCGGCTGGACCGGGGGGACCGGCGGGAAACTGGCTGGTCTGGTGGAATATCCGTTCGTCGTGCCCTCGACAATCACGGCCCGCATTCAAGAAAGCCACATCACGCTCGGCCACATCCTGTGTGAACTCATCGAGGAACAGCTCCTTGGCAAAGCCTCCTGACCGGCAGCGGCCTCCCGTCACAACTCCGAGCCTGATCCCGCCGATCAATGTGACGGATCTCACAACCTATCCGCTCAAAAAACGGCACAGCAAGGTCCGCATCTCCGACTTTGCCGGCCCCTGGCGGCGTGGAGGCAGCTTCAGCCAATTCTATCGCTCGCTGCCGGATATCCTTGGCGTGAAAACCTTGCGAGCGGTCGCCAAAGCGATCGTGAAGGCTCATCGCAAAGGCCGGCCCGTCATCGTGGGACTTGGCGCTCACGTCATCAAAGTCGGATTGAGTCCGATTCTCGTGGACCTCATGCAACAAGGAGTCGTGTCGGCCGTGGCCATGAACGGCGCCGGGATCATTCACGATTTCGAATTGGCGCTCATGGGGCACACGTCTGAGGAAGTCGACGCAGAGATCGACGAGGGACGCTTCGGAATGGCGGAAGAAACCGGCTGCATGCTGAACGAGGCGATCGTCCGCGGGGCTCGCGATCGCGAGGGGCTCGGCGAATCCGTCGGCCACTATATCAACCGACGCCAGGGGCAGTTTCCCCATCGCGAGACGAGCATCCTGGCGACCGGAGCAAAGCTCGGTATTCCGGTGACCGTGCATGTCGCCATCGGTACCGACATCATCCATATGCATCCCGCTGCGGACGGAGCCGCCATTGGAGCGACCTCGCTGCTGGACTTTCGACGGCTCGCGGCTGTCGTGGCAGGGATGGAGGGGGGCGTGTATCTCAATCTTGGCTCTGCCGTCATTTTGCCAGAAGTCTTCCTCAAAACGGTGTCGCTGGGGCGCAATCTTGGTCATAATCTGACCAACATTACGACCGTGGACATGGATTTCCTGGCTCACTACCGCCCGCTCACCAATGTGGTGCGTCGGCCGACCCAGAAGGGCGGGAAAGGCTATTCCCTGATTGGCCACCACGAAATCATGGTGCCGTTGTTAGCCGCGGCGGTGCACGAAGAATTGGGGTGACCCTCTTCGGATGTCTCTACAGCAATCCCCTCCAGCGACCCAGCAGCAATTGACCCAAATGTGGAGCGAACTGAATGGCCGCTACTTCGGAGGCCTACTACCGCCAATTGATCTGGTCTGGAGTCGGCGGCTGACTTCCTCAGTCGGCATGTTCGTGAGTCGGCGGGGACCGAGACCACGGCTCAATCAGGATGGCCTTCGCCCGCCAGCCAAGCGCGAAATTCGCCTGTCCCTTCCCTTGCTCCAGCAAGCACTCCAACGGAGCGAGTATGGTGAACAGGAGCTCGTCAACACACTGGCCCACGAAATGATTCATCAATGGCAATACGACATCCTGAAACGGCGGCCGAATCATGGAGCGGATTTTCTCCGCAAGATGACCGAGATGAATCGGGGCGGCACACTGGCTATCACCATCTACCATTCGTTACAGAAGGAAGTGCTCGCCCTCACGCAATTTTCCTGGCGCTGCCGGCAATGCGGCCGATTGTACCGACGCCAGCGGAGAACGATTCAGCCGCGGCGGCACCACTGCGGTGTCTGCCGGGGATCGTTACAGGAATTGGTGGGATCGGTCAGCCGGGTTCCAACTGATTCTGAACGTTCTTCCCACACAACAAGGCCTTCCTCTCAATGCCCCTTGCAGCCGCTTCAATTGTCCTTTACCTTCTGAGGCTCCTGTTACAGGAGCAAACAATGCGTTGGTCGCGACAGATCCTGTTCGGGGATGTCGATGCGATGTTCGCCTCAGCGGCCGTCCTGGCTGACCCAAGCCTGTCAGGCAAACCGGTGGCCGTCGGTGGGTCCTCCCCGCGAGGAATCATCGCGGCGGCAAGTTACGCGGCTCGCGCTTTCGGCGTCCGCTCCGCCATGCCGACAGGCGAAGCCACACGTCTCTGCCCCCAGCTCATTCTCATTCCCCCCGACAGACCGCTCTATCGCCGGCTGCATGAACAGATGCAGGCCGTCACCGATCAGTTATTCCCGCTCACTGAATGGAGCAGCATCGACGAATTTTATGCCGACACGACACAGCTCCAGACCCGCCATCCCGACCCTCACTCACTTGGACAACTCGCGAAGGATGCGCTGTACAAAGCCACGGGCTTGCGCTGCACCATCGCCATCGCAACCGGCAAGACCGTCGCCAAAATTGCCGCGGATAGCCACAAGCCTGATGGATTGGCGATGATCCCGCCCGGTACGGAAGAAGCATTCTTAGCCCCGATGCCTCTGCGTGCATTGCCGGGAATCGGTCCCAAGACCGCCGCGCGCCTGGAACCGCTCGGACTTAAGACCATCGGCGAGCTGTTGGACCAACGCTGGGATCAACCCTTACGTCATATCTTCGGCGCACGACTCCACTGGGTTCGTGAGTTGGCTCGGGGAATCGACCACGAACCGGTGGTGGCCGATCGAGAATCCAAAAGCCTCAGCCACGAAACCACCTTCGAGCACGATACACATGATCGTCCATTTCTTGAGCGAACCCTGCGCGGATTCCTCCGCGACCTGGCGAGGGCTCTCCGACAGGAAGGATTGGCCGCCGGATCCTGCACGGTGAAGCTGAAAAACTCCCGTTTCGTTATCACAACCAAGCAACATCGCTTTCCGCACCCACTGAGCTACGATCCCGACATGTGGCCGACCGTCCAACAAGCGCTACAGGAACTCATTCAGCCCGGCACTGAGTACCGCTTGGCTGGGCTCGCGCTCTCCTCCTTGACGCCTGCGCCGCCCGGGCTGTTCGACCAACGGCGGACGAAAGCCATCGAGACGATGGACGCGCTGATTGCCAAGCACGGGTCGTCGGTAATTGGATTAGGCGGCGTGAGCCACGACGACGAGTAGACTGCGGGAAAACTGTTTCAGGCACAGCAGAACTTCGATGGCCTGCACGTAAAGCGCAACAGAAGCACGCTTCCGCAGGATGCTCAAAAAGACCGTCCAGCAAGGCCGCAGCGAGCGAAGACCCGAGGCGTACCCTCTGGGGTACGTTGAGGATCTGAGCGATGCGAGAACGACTGCTTGGCGGACTTTTTCAGCATCCTGCCAGTAATGTTCCTCTCTTTCCATCCGAGCGCACAGTCGGTATGATGCAGATATGTCCGTGAAAGTCATGACCAAAGACCAGCTTGTTCCACTTCTACAAGCGGCACGGACCCAAGGGAAACGTATCGTGTTCACCAACGGCTGTTTCGATCTCATGCACATTGGACACACTCGGTATCTGCAGGCGGCTAAGGCCCTCGGCGATGTGCTGGTCGTGGGCGTCAACAGCGACGCGTCCGTGAGGAGTTTGAACAAGGCGCCAGACCGTCCAGTCGTGACCGAAGCACAGCGGGCTGAAGTGCTCGCGGCGCTGGGATGCGTAGACTACGTGGCGATCTTCAGCGAGCCGGATCCTTTGAACCTGATTACTGCTGTACAGCCGGACGTTTTGGTCAAGGGCGGAGATTGGGACATTGACCGCATCATCGGTAGAGGTGTAGTCGAACAACGAGGCGGGGTAGTGCGGACGATTCCTCTGGTGCCAGACATGTCAACAACGTCTCTCATTCAACAGATCCGTTCACAATCCACATAAGAAGTGTCGAACACCGCATCCGTTTCACCAACAGCTCAGTGGTTCTCTCCTATCGCAGCCGCATTGGTCGGCAAAGGAGGGCGTCCTTGTCTCACAGGCTTGTACGGTTCCACCGCTGGGCTTGCTCTCACTACGCTCCTGCATCCTCAGTCGGGCACACTGGGGAATCGACCGTGGTTGATCGTGGCCGGGTCGGACGAAGCGGCGGAACGCCTCTTCGATGACCTGCACTTTTTCCATGACCTCATCGGCCTTCCGACGAATCCCCTCGTCCTCTTCCCGAGATGGGAAACCCTTCCCTACGAGGGCAGTGCGCCCCATGTCGGTTTGATCGCGCGCCGGATGAATGCCCTGCATCACGTCCGAACCGCACCACAGACGGTCCTGGTTACCTCCATTGCGGCACTGATGCAGCGGCTGTTACCCGTTGCAACCTTTACCCACACCACCCTGCAGTTCAAGCTGCGCGGCACGATCGAACGAGAGACCCTCACTGAAGGGCTCTTGCGTCTCGGCTACCGCCGGGTTTCGGTGGTGGAAATCCCGGGGGAGTTCAGTATTCGAGGCGGCATTATAGATATTTTCTCAACGGCCTACGCTAACCCGCTGCGTGCCGAGTTTCTTGGCGAAACCGTCGATTCGCTCCGCCTCTTCGATCCTGCCACGCAGAAATCCACCGCGAAGCTGGATCGAGCGGTCGTCCTTCCCGCGCGGGAATATCTGCGTGCGGAGACTTCGCCGGATGCCCTCGCTCCCATTCCGGTGGATGCCGAGTGGCGCGCGCCGGACCTTTACCCCGACATGAATACCCTCTTTGATTATTTCACCGAACAGCCTGTACTCGTCCTGGATCAGCCGGCTGCGTTGGAAGAGTCCTGCGCGGACCTCTGGGAGCAAGATCGACGACGGCTATCTCCGCCATGCCGATCGAGAAACGATCGTACCCTACCCTTCACCGGAACGATTGTTTCTCTCCTGGTCTGAACTCATGGATCACACACAGAGCTGGCCCATGCTCGCACTCGAGCCCCTTACGGCAAGCAATGCGTCCTGGAGTCCGGTCCAGGCCTTTCCCGCTCAGACCCCGGCCAGCGCAGGCATCGGGGCTCGTGGGATGCCCTTCAGCCAAACCCTCGCCATCATGGATCGCCTGCGAGAGGAGTGCCGCGTGGTGCTCGTCGCAAGAAGTCGCGGCCAAGTGGATCGCTTGCTGGCACTCTTGCGCGAACACGATGTGCCGGCGACAGAGTGGACCGTGGGAGCCTGGACCGCTTCCAGTAAAACCAAATCGCCGTTTTACGTCTTGCACGGCGATTTGTCCGCGGGATTCCTCGCACCGAACTTGCGCCTGGCCATCCTGACGGAAGAAGAACTGTTTGCCAAAGGCGCGCGCCATAAGCCGCAGGCCAAGAGTAAAGCCGCAACCTTCCTCTCCTCGCTGGAAGATCTCAACGTGGGCGACTATGTCGTCCATGTCCAACATGGCATCGCCAAATACCAAGGCCTCAAACGCCTCTCGGTGCAAGACTTCGACAGCGATTATTTGATCCTTGAATTCGCCGGCGGCGACAAGCTCTACGTCCCGCTGGAGAAGCTCAACCATGTGCAGCGATATAGCGGGGCGGACGGCCATGCGCCGCGCCTGGAACGTTTGGGCGGCACCAGTTGGGCCAAAACGACCGCGCGGGTGAAGCAAGACATCGAGGAGATGGCCCACGAGTTGGTCGACCTCTATGCCAGCCGTGAACTCGTGACGCGCCATGCCTATGGATTCGACAGCACGATGTACCACGAGTTCGAGGCCGCATTTGAGTACGAAGAAACGGCGGATCAACTCAAAGCGGTCGAAGACATTACCCACGACATGGAGTCCAGCAAACCGATGGACCGATTGGTGTGCGGTGACGTCGGGTACGGAAAAACGGAAGTGGCGATGCGAGCGGCCTTCAAGGCGGTGGAAGCCAATCGTCAGGTAGCGGTGCTTGTCCCCACGACCCTGCTGGCCCACCAGCATTACGACAACTTCTCGGAACGGTTCGCGCCGTTCCCGGCTCGCGTGGCCTTGCTCTCCCGATTCCAATCGCCGAAGGAGGCCAAAGCCATTCTCAAAGACGTGGCATCCGGCGCCGTCGACGTGGTGATCGGAACGCACCGACTTGTCCAGAAGGATGTGATATTCCGCGATCTAGGCCTCGTCATCATCGATGAGGAACAGTGGTTCGGTGTCAAACACAAGGAACGATTGAAGCAACTCCGAACCCAGGTCGACGTCTTGACCCTCACAGCCACCCCCATCCCCCGAACCTTGCAGATGGCCATGGCGAGCGTGCGCGATCTCTCAATCATCGAAACACCCCCGGCAGGCCGCTTGTCCATTCGCACGCAGGTTGTCCGATCAAACGACACACTCATCCGAGAGGCGATCTTGCGTGAACTCGGGAGGGGCGGACAGGTCTACTTCGTCCATAATCGGGTCGAAACGATGGAGAAGACGGGAGCCTGGCTCCACCAACTGGTGCCCGATGCGCGCATCGTGATGGCCCATGGGCAGATGAACGCCAAGCCGCTCGAAGCCGTGATGCTGAAATTCTTTCGCAGGGAGGCGGATGTGCTGATCGCCTCAGCCATTATCCAGTCGGGAATCGATGTGCCTCATGCCAACACGATCTTCGTCAATCGCGCCGACATGTTTGGGCTCGCGCAGCTATATCAACTACGCGGGCGAGTCGGACGAAGCGGCGACCAAGCCTACGCCTACTTCCTGGTTCCCGATGAGGGGCAATTGAGCGAAGATGCCCAAAGGCGCCTCACCGCCATTCAACAATTTACCGAACTGGGCGCCGGCTTCCGCATCGCCGCGGCAGATATGGAAATCCGTGGCGCCGGCAACCTCCTCGGCAAACAGCAATCGGGGCATATTGCTGCCATCGGGCTCGATCTCTACATGCAAATGGTGGAACAGGCCGTCTATCGCCTCAAGGGCCAGGTGGTGGAAGAAGAACCGGACCCCACCCTCCGGCTCAACGTCTCCGCCTTTATCCCGGATGACTACGTCGCTGACCCCCACCAGCGCCTCTCTTGTTATAAACGGCTCTCATCCTGCACCCAAGTCGGAGACCTTGCCTTACTTCATGGCGAAATACAGGATCGGTATGGGCTGGCCCCGGATTCCGTCGAGCGACTGTTCGAAGTCATGCAGGTGCGGCTCCAAGCCAAGGCCTTGCGTGTGGACTCGATCGAACTCAAGCCTCATTCCGTCGTCGTCGCGCTCGGCGCCAAGAGCCAGGTGTCAAGCCAGGCGATTCATGGGATGATGGACCGGTACAAGAAGCGGGTGTGCTTCCTGTCTCCGCTTTCATTCGAGCTGCAGATGCCGCATCAGGACTGGCCTTCCATCTTTCGAGAACTCACCGCAACCTTGCAAAGCCTGGGAGGCTGTGATACCAACACCACGATGCCCCCGCAATCATCTCGGTAACAAGGTCTAAATGCTTCTAATGACTCGATCGTCGAATAGACCCGTGAATGCCGTCGCTGGCCGCCTCGTCTCCCTGCTTGCCGGCGTCATCGGCGGGACTTTCCTATTGTTCACCAGCTGCGCGCCACCGCCAGAGGAAGGCGTGCTCGCCCTCGTCAACGGCCGACAGATCACGCAGACCGAATTCGATGCACGTTGGGGAGAACTGGCCGAAGCCACCAAGGCGCGGTACCAGAAAGAAGGAGGGAAGCGCCTCTTCCTCGACGAGCTCATCACTCGAGAGCTGCTCATGCAGGAAGCGCGCAAGCTAGGACTCGACCAGAACGATGCGATCCGCGATCGAGCGCAACGCTACCGGGAACAACTGATTCTCGACGAACTCCTCAAGGACCGGATCAAAGCCAAGGTCGAACTCTCGAAGGAGGAATTGGACGCCTTCTACGCGCAGCATGCGCACGAACTCCTCACGCCATTGAAAGTACGAGTGTCGCAGATGCTGCTGCCCAATATTTCGGCCGCGAAAGATCTCGAAAAGCAAGTCAACCAGGGGGGGGACTTCGCCAGGTTTGCACAGCGCTATTCCATCGATGGCAAAACGAAAGCGAGCGGGGGCGATCTCGGCCCCTATCGCAAGGACTTGGTCGTTCCAGAAGTCGATGAAGTCATTCATACCCTCAAGCCCGGATTCATCAGTGCGCCGATCAAGACGGAGGCCGGCTATTACCTCGTCATGACGACGCCTCTCGACAAGGAAATTATTCAGGCGGACGTGGCCGTTCGGGAACGCCTCCGACAGGAATTGCTCAATGAGAAGCGTCGAAAACGTTTTGACGGCGTGATCGCCGACATCCGAACGAAGGCGATCATCCGCCTTGCCGACGCCTCTCGCTATATCACCGACGACGTCGGCACACACTGAGGCGTCGCGGATCGAAGTTTCCCTCTTTCAGGCTCCTCAAGTCCTTGACAATTCGTGTACAATCCGTCGGGCTCTCGCCGACTAGCCAATCCTCTCGACGCACGGCGAGGCCTCTATCCATATTCACGGTCCGTTCGTTCATCACGATGGCACCAGACTGGCTCCGACATATGGCCTTCTTCGCGCTCGGGCTGATCGCACAGGCATCCCTTCTCTCAGCCGCGCAGGTGGAAGATGGGATCGTCGCGATCGTGAACTCGGACCTCATCATGCTGTCCGAGATAAAACGAGAACTCGCCCCTGAACGGGAGCGGATTCAGAAAGAGTATCGAGGCGACGCCCTCGCGCGTCGCCTCAAGACAGCAGAGTATATGGCACTGACCTTGATGATCGAACACAAGTTGCAACTCCAGGAAGCTAAGGCGCGAGGCGTCACGGTCACCGATCAGGAAGTCCAACAAGCAATTCGGCAGATGAAGCAACAAGGGAGAACGGTCGACGAGACGAACCCGGCAGATATGAAAAGCGTCCGAGAACAGTTGACGCTGCTCAGGGTCGTCGACCGCGAGGTCCGGAGCAAGGTGATGGTCGCGGACTCCGACATGAAACGGTACTTCCAGGAACACCGCGATCGGTTTGCGCTCTCGGAGGAATACACGCTCAGTCAGATTCTCATCAAGCCACGCTCGCAGAACGATACGGCCGACGCGCGAGAGAAAGTTCGTGAGGTGATGGCGCGGCTCAAGCAGGGGGAGTCATTCGAGGATTTGGCGCTGCGATTTTCCGACGGCCCGAACGCCTCGCACGGAGGACATCTGGGTTTAGTGCGGCAGGGAGAGCTCTTGCCGGAGATCGAGCGCACCATCGCCACCTTGGTGCCCGGCGGCATCTCAGATATGATCGAAACCTCGGAAGGTTTTCATATCGTGCACCTGGAGGACAAGAAGCCCAAACAGTTCCGCCCGTATGAGCAAGTCCGCAATGAAATCCAGAGTCTCGTTTTTCAGCAGAAAAGCGAAGATGACTTCCACTCGTGGCTGGCGGACCTCAAAAACAAGGCCTACATCGAGATCAAGTTCGAATCCGCTCTTTCAGGACCGCCCACAATCGCTCCCGCCCCTCGCCCGTCACCGACGAGTAAGGAATAATTTTATCGCGCTCGACCAATCCCAGCCCTTCCTGCAGCCGGCGAAGCGCACCGACACGCTCGCTCATTTTTAACTTGTCCACTTTCGTTGCCACCACGATGGGAGGCCTTCCGACGGACGAGAGCCATGCGATCGTTTGACTGTCTTGTTCGCTCAGCACCCGGCTTTCCACCAACACCACCAACGCGCGCAGCTGTTCACTGCCGTTGAGATACTGCTCGATCAATGGGGCCCACTGAGCCCGCAGCGCTTTCGACACCTTCGCGTAGCCATACCCGGGCAGATCCACCACCACGAAACGAGCCAACCCAGGATCGTCACTGGTGATCCGAAAGAGATTGACCAAGCGAGTCTTTCCCGGCGTACGGCTCACCTTGGCCAATCCCTTGCGTTGCAAGAGAGAATTGATGAGAGAGGATTTTCCGACGTTCGACCGCCCGATAAAGGCGACTTCCGGGAGGTCGCTTTTCAGAAACTGCTCTGGCCCCGCACAACTTCTGATAAACTCTGCCGTAAGGATTCTCATGCTACACCAAGCCGTTCAGACATCAATCACCAAGTTATTGACACAGGCACTTATCGCCTCTGTGATACGCAGCCTCTAATGCGGAAGTCAACCGCACGATCCAGATCCCGCGTGAAAGCCTTCCTGATCATCCTCCTCTGCCTCCCGGTCGGAGCGGTCCTCTTCTTCTGGTTACTTGAGATGCCCGACGTCTCGGCGTTACGCGCCACCAATCCAACGGTGACGGCCCTGATGGAAGCGCGACGGACTCAGGCCAAGGCCAAGGGCCACACCATCGAACGCCATTGGACGTGGGTGCCGCTCTCACGCATCTCCCCCCACCTCCGCCAGGCAGTCGTGGCAGCGGAAGATGCGTCGTTCTTCACCCACGAAGGATTCGACTGGGAAGGGATCAAGGACGCGGCTCTGTATAACCTCGAAGCGGGCGAACTCAAGCGTGGGGGGAGCACCATTACTCAACAGCTGGCCAAAAACCTCTACCTGTCATCCGAACGGTCCTTGCTCAGAAAGGCGCGGGAAGCGCTGATTACGCGCTCCCTCGAACAGCATCTCACGAAGGAACGTATTCTTGAGCTGTATCTCAACGTTGCTGAGTGGGGGAAAGGCGTCTATGGCGCTGAGGCCGCAGCTCGCCATCACTTCAAGAAGTCCTCGCATGACCTGACGGCCGACGAGGCAGCCTGGCTGGCGGCCATCTTGCCGTCGCCACGGCGATATGACCCAATGCGAAAAACGACCGCCTTGGCTCGTCGCCACAAAGGTATCTTCAAACGGATTACTCGGGGATCTCCCCAATCTCCCCAGCTAGAACCAGAGCCAAAGTCAGAGCCAGACTCAGAACCAGAGTCAGAACCAGACCAACATTCGGCAGAGCCCACAGGCCAGGGACAGGCGGGAGACTACAACGAGTCGCCGACCTCACGATAGTCTCGCTCGCCGAAAATGGCCGACTCATGCGTGTAGTGTTTGAATTCGAGCAGATTGCGAGAGGGGTCTTCGAGAAAAAATGTGCGATGTTCGATGCGGGTTCCGGGGAACCGCACGCGCGGCTGCTGATAAAACGTCAGCTCCTTGGCTTTGGCCTGATCGGCCAAGGCTTGCCATGCCTCTTGAGAAGGCAGGACCAACCCGAAATGACGCGGATAGATCCCCTGCTGAGAAGGTGGCGGTTCTGGCGTCAGATGCGCCACGAGTTGATGCCCCGCGAGTCCGAACACGACGGCGTGGCTCGACTCCCGACCCAACGTACAACCAAGTCCATCGACATAGAAACGTTTCGCCGCCGCCACATCGTGCGTGGGAAAAGCCAGGTGAAAGAGCGCATCCTTCATGGAAATTGTCCTCGAATGGTCGGCAGGCCGGTCCCGTTCCACCACCCCGCAGCCATATGGGGCGTCACATGCCTGATGGCAAATCGCCCGTCCGGCGAGAGGACTAAGGCTCCAGCCGACCCACGGATCCGAGACACCAGCATCCGCAACACCTGTCGAGCGGCGACTGCAGGACTCTTTCCCATAGCCAGATGATCACAGATACTCTTGGCGATCACAAGGCGGATGATGCCTTCGCCGATGCCCGTCAGCGACACCGCACCGCTCTGATTGTCCGCGTAGACTCCACACCCGATGAGCGGACTGTCGCCAACCCGCCCCGGCAACATCGAATCGATGCCCCCGGTCGAGGCCCCTGCCGCCACTGTCCCGGACCGATCCAAGGCGACAGCGCCGACGGTCCCGTGCCGTTCTGCTGTTGAACGTTTCTGCCTTGCGAGAATCCGGTCGTAGGAGAGGCGGCGAGGTGCGCCGGTGGAACGATGCCGGTCGAGTTTGAAATGCCGCGCAAATTTGCCGGCGAACGGTCCGACTAACAGAACATGGTCCGTCTCTTCCATGACCAATCTGGCCGCCGTAATCGGATGCGCGATTCCTTCGATCGAGGCGACAGCTCCGGCTTTGAGTTGGCCCCCTTCCATAATTGCGGCATCCATCCGCTGTACCCCATCCAGCTGGCGATTCGCTCCTCGTCCCGCATTGAACAGCCCCGATTGCTCCAGGAGACCGATCGTATGTTCGACGGCGATGACGGCGGGATGGCCCTGCTCAAGAATGGCGTAGCCCATGACGAGCGCTTCGGCCAAACAAGTGGCCTGCGCCGGCGTCATACGCCGGGAACCGGCGCCTCCATGGGCAAGAATGAGAGGACGGGAACTGGTCAATTGAGGAGAAGCTTCCGAGCCTGCCGGTACGCCGGATCTTTCATGCGATCCAGATCGGACCGCACGAATCCAAGGCCGGTGACACAGAGCTCGAAGTTGTCGGAGAGTTTTCTGAACAGAGGAGGCTCTTCTCCTGACGGGCTGTCAGCCATTCGAGCGACAATCCCATAGGAGCGCTTTCCCGTCTTCATATAGTCCACGAGGAAATCCTTGTGGTAGATCAATCCGGTTGTCTTGAGGCGGCGCAGATACTCCGGAAACAGTCCCGCCATGAAGAGCGTGAAATCGCCGATATGCTGATGCACGTCCCGTTCACGATCCATTGACTGCGCTTCGAGCAACACTTCCGATTCAAACAAGAGATCCACCACCGTATCGACTGGTTGGTCTTGCTGATTTCTGATTTTATACAGTTGGTCGCTGTGGGTAAAGTCGACAAGCAGGTTGGAGACGTAGCTGGTGACGTTGAGGTCTGGCCACCCGAGATGTTCCGTGAAACTCTTCTCGGTCAGGGCGCCGAACAGCTGACGGAGCGGATGTCGTGGCGGAACTTGCGTTCCCATATCCACCTCTCACACATTCCGATAACGTATTAACTCAGTATAGCAGACAATGGTCGATGTGCCGATGCCGCCACTATGATCCTTCTATCGGTCTGCACGAAACAGACTTGAGTATAGATCGGAATCAGCAGAGCCCGCAGGCATTTTCAACAGCCTGCTAGCTCCCTTCACGGCTGTCTAACACAAAAGTCACAGGCCCGTCGTTCAGCAATTCGACCTGCATGTGCGCGGCGAATATCCCGGTTTCCACGTGAGTACCCTGGTCTCGTAATCCTGCTACGACCTGATCATATAATCGCTTGGCTTCATCCGGAGGCGCTGCTTCGTCAAAACTCGGACGACGGCCATTCGCCGTCCTGCCCAGTAAGGTAAACTGGGAAACCAGCAGGACCGATCCCCCGATGTCCGCCAACGAACGATTCATCTTCCCTTGCTGATCAGAAAAGATCCGGAGCATGCGAATCTTCTCAACGAGATACCGTCCGTCGGTCTCCCCATCGCCCTTTGCTACACCCAACAATACCAGGAGGCCGGATTCGATCTGTCCTACGGTCTGGCCCTCAACCTGAACCGACGCTTTCGTCACCCGCTGAATCACGGCCTTCATCCTGACGATCGTCCCGGTCGAAGCGTAGCCAGGGTTCCTTCGAGAGCGAGCAGCTTTCGTTTCGTGGGCAAACCTCCTGAAAATCCTCCGAGCGACCCATCCTGTGCCACAATGCGATGGCAAGGAATCACGATCGGCATTGGATTCGCCCCCACGGCATTGCCAACGGCGCGGGCATACTGTCTGCCTCCAACACTGGCGGCCACCCATTGATAGGACCGAAGCCGGCCGTAAGAGATGCGTTGAAGAATCCGCCAGACCCTCTGCTGAAAACTTGTCCCTCGTGAGAGGTCCAGCGGCAGATCGAAGGACCTGCGCGTTCCGGCCAAATAGCCGATTAATTGCGCCTGTGCCTCTCGCAATCGTGGAGAGACCTGGGTGCCAAGCAGCGCGGCTGAAGCCGCTTGCAACTCGGACAGCACGGCCTGGCGCGACGCCTTCGGCAACACCACCGCGTTGATCCCTTTTGTCGTTTCGGACATGCCCATCCAGCCCCATGGCGTGTGAAAAACGCAGGTTGTGATGTGTGCGGTATCAGGCGTCAGACGTTTGAGCGAAGATTGTCTCTTGCCCATGGCTCAGACTGCTCCTCGTTTGAGTTTCCGTCTGACCATTCCCCAGACCAGACCAAGTTCTTCTGATCGCAGCAAGGCATGGACACCTAGATAACCGCTCACGCTCAATCCGATGGCCATGGCGAGCATGGCCGATTTTTCAATCCATTCACCAGGATGCGTCCAGAGCTGCGCTGCTGCCACCCAGGCACAGATCACCACCAACGGCACGGACGCGATCAGCACACGCAGCAATGATCGTCCCACAGAGCCCCACTCCACGCCGCCTAACCGGCGGTTCAGCACCGCGACCAAGATGCCTCCATTGACCATCGCCGCCAAGGCTGTGGCCAAGGCCAGGCCAGCCGCGCCAAGAGACGACATCAGCAGAAGCGAGAAGGCGAGGTTGGCTGCAATGGCGATGGCCGCGGAGATAGCCGGCGTGCGCGTGTCTTGCAGCGAGTAGAAGGCTGAGACAATGATACGGACGCCTCCGAAGGCCCAGAGGCCGACAGAATAACAGAGCACCGCCAATGCGGTCTCGGCTGTATCGTGTGCCGTAAAAGTCCCGTGCTCGAAGAACAGATGGACGATCGGCTGACGTAAAAGGATGAGTCCCAGCATCGCCGGCAGGATGATAAAGAAGATCATGCGAAGACCGAATCCCAACGTCGTCCGCAATTCATCCAGCGCCCCGCGCGCGGCCTGCGCCGAGAGTGTCGGCAAAATGGCCGTGGCCAATGCCACACCAAAAATCCCGAGTGGAAACTGAATCAACCGCATACCGAAGAAGAGATAGGTCGGCCCACCCGCAAAGAAGGAGGCCAGGATCGTGCTCACGGTAATGTTGATCTGGGTCACGGAGAGACCGAGAAGCGACGGCACCATCAGCGCGCCGATCCGCCGTAAGCCGGGATGGCTTGGTTTGAACCGAAATCCGAACAGCATCCCACGCAGACGCAAGCCGGGCAACTGCATGGCGAACTGCGCCGCACCTCCCGCTACGACTCCGATGGCCACGCCGAGGATAGGCTCCGGCATCGTCGGCGATAAAAAAAGCGCGCAGCCGATGATGAAAATATTGAAGAACACCGGCGAGAACGCCGGCGCTGCGAAGGCGCGCATGGAATTCAGGATGCCCATCGCCAGCGCAGCCAGGCTGATAAAGATCAGATAGGGGAACATGATCTGCGTGAGCAACGTCGTCATGCCCAGCTTCGCTGGATCGTCATGAAATCCCGGCGCCAAGAGCCAGACGATTCCGGACGCGAGGATTATGCCCAGGATCGTGATACCGATCACAATTGTAAGCAGCGTGGTAAAGACGGCGCTTGCCAGTTCCCAGGCGTCTTGTTTCGACTTGAGCGTCTGATATTCTGTGAAAACGGGAATGAAGGCGGAAGACATCGACCCTTCCGCAAATAACTCTCGAAGCAAGTTGGGGACACGATAGGCCACGAAGAAAGCATCTGCCGCGGGTGTCGCGCCAAAAATTCTCGCCAACACCATGTCGCGGATGAACCCGAGGATTCGACTGGAGAAGGTGGCCACGCCGATCACACCGGCCGCTTTGACCACCGAGCGAGTCTCGTCCTGCGTATTCGCTGGAGCTGGGGATACCCTCGTAGGATCGGACATGAATATTGGGATTCTAGCGGAACGATGCCGGGCAGTCTATCAAGCCCAAGATTATGGTTCTTGAATCAACGTGTCCGGCAACTCATTGGGGTTTTCTCCAGAATCTACAGGACTGACTTCTGCGAGGAGGGTCCCGCACTTTGCAATCGCCGCACAGATGGCGTCGGTCGCTTGCCCCGTTCGAATGCCGTCGAGGATGCCGTTGACCAGTTTATCCCAGGTGCCGGCTGGGACGTGGTCGTTAATGCCTTTGTCCGCCAATACGTGCACGCGCCGCTCCAGCATCGAGACAAGGATCAGGATTCCTGTACGGCCTTGTGTGTTGTGCAACCCGTGCTTGTAGAATGCCTGCTCGGCGCGAAGGGTCACTTTATGCGCCATGCGCTCGCGCGACGTGACGAGGCGGATGACAAGCGGAGCCCTGCCAATCCATTGCCCGAGTCCATACGACGCAACGACCGCCAACAACAGCCAGCCCGCGTTGCCTGCGTGCCACCCCCAGGGCAGCCAGTAGATTTCGATCGTCAGCAGGAGGGCCAGCGCAAGCAGCGCGAGTATGAGTCCCGTTCGATAGCCGGCTTCGCGGTACAGCGCCGATGCCGGAACGATCATCGGCACAATCTCACCCTTCGTGACCCGTTCGGCTTGTTGAACCGCTTGCTTAATCCGTTCTCGTTCTCCGTCGGTGAAAGGCTTCATCTACCAACCTCCTGAGGCACCGCCGCCGCCAAATGAACCGCCCCCGCCGCTGAATCCGCCGCCGCCTCCACCAAATGAACCACCGAATCCCCCGCCCGGGCCCATCACAACACCATCTCCCCACCCTCCACGCCGGCCTCCGCCGCGATTCGCTTGCAGCATCAACCAAAGTAAGAAAGCCGTTATCCCGGCTGCGGCAAGCCCTAATCCCACACTCGCGAATTGCGCGACGAGGAATGCGAGCAGGCTCCCGATCAATGCACGGGTGCGTTGAAGTCCATGGCTTAACACGATACCGGCCAGGGTTCCGACGACGATCCCGATGATCACATACTCAAACGCCGTCGGCTCTTGGCCGTAACGGTCGTGACCCGGCAGCACCTCTTCAGCCTTGTAGGTGCCTTCAATGGTATCGAGAATGGCCTTGACCCCTGCGGCGATGCCGCCCGGCAGATCTCCGCTTCGAAACCGTGGCACGATTTCCTGCCGAATGATGTGTGCGGAACGGAGATCCGTCAAGGCGCCTTCCAGACCATAACCCACTTCGATACGAACCTTTCGCTCGCGCATGACGAGGAGCAGCAACACGCCGTTCTCCGTTCCCTTCTGGCCGAGCTTCCAGGTGGTCGCAACGCGATGGGAGAAGGTTTCGAGTGGTTCGCCTTCGAGTGAGGGAAGTGTCAGGACGGCAACTTGATTGCTGGTCTTTGCCTCGTGGGCTTCGAGATCGCGTGTGAGTGAGGCGGCAACATTGGCCGGCAGCACCTGCGCGAGGTCCACGACACGGCCTGTGAGTGGCGGCACATCGAGCGCCCAGGCCGGGGCCGCCATGAGCATCACCCCGATAAAAACCATGAGCCGCGCCGGCTCTCGCCAGACACGGCTCATGCTGATTGCATCCATCGTAAACCTGGGTTCAGTTGAATTTCACCTCTGGTGGCTTCGCTACAGCCTTTTCATCCGCCACGGTAAAGTTTGGCTTCTCTTCCATATGGAGGAGGAACTTGGCCGTCAGGTTCGTAGGGAAATAGCGGACGCCTTTGTTATATTCCGCCACTTTCTCAATGTAACGCTTGCGCGCGACGGCAATGCGATTCTCCGTCCCTTCGAGTTGGCTCTGGAGATCGCGAAAATTCTGATCGGCTTTCAGATTGGGATAATTCTCTGCAATGGCGATGAGGCGGCCCAATGCTGAGGTGAGGCCAGCCTGCGCCTTTTGGAATTGTTCGAAAGCGGCTGGATCTCTTAACGTTTCAGGCGTCACTTGAATCCCCGTGGCTTGTGCCCGCGCCTGCACTACCCCTTCGAGCGTCTCCTTCTCATGCGCAGCATAGCCTTTCACTGTAGCAACCAAGTTCGGGATCAGATCGGCCCTCCGCTGGTACTGATTGACCACTTCGCTCCAGGCGGCCTTGGTGTCTTCGTCTAATCCCTGGAGATCGTTGTAGCCGCACCCTGGGAGTCCGACAAACAACACCGTGATCGCAATGGCGGTGAATACAGAACTGCGACTGCCCATGGCTACCCTCCTTCCCCCCGCGCTGATCTATAACGCTGGGTACCGCTCATGCTATCATGAGAAAAACCATTATGATACGGAGGCAAGGCCGCCCGATGTCGCTTGAGCCCTCTTCACATCTACCAGGCGGGTTTCAGATAAACCATCGCACCCTCGGCATCTACCAAGGAAGTGCGATTGAGTTGGCATTTTGGTATCCCTCATCCGGGATGCCGGAATATGGGCTGTGCCGATTTGCCACGAAGGAGAAAGCTGAATCCTATCGCACCTACCTCTGTTCCCCTGCCTGCCCGGAGCCGCTCGATGAGCACGACCTCACCATTGAACCCTATGACCTTGCCGCACATGAGGAACTGATCAACAACCATCCGCTTCATTCAGCCTGGGAAACTCCAACCTAGCAGGATGCTGAAAAGTCCCCCGTTACGTTCTTTCGGCTACCGCAAGAACCGTGAACGGTGTAACCGTGTGACATCCGGGTGCTCTTCCTCCGAAACGTCTCACGGATCGCTGAACGGCCGATTTGAGCAAGCCCGCTATTCGCGTCGAATCCTTTTCTGTTGGCGATGGTATGGTGGACATGGGATCCACCGGCCTGTTCAGGCGGCAACGACAGCTTTGTCCGAGGATTTGGCCGGCTGATCCTGCGTCTGGGCTTGGACAAAAGTGAGCAGGCGCTTATTCTCTTGCGCAGCTCTAAGGAACTTGAAGGCGATGCCACGAGCGCTTACAGAATGGACCATCCCGGCCACTTCAAGAGGAGGTTCGGTGTCGTCAAGGGATAGTTGCAGATAGAAGATGTCGTTCGTATGAACCTGTGTTTCACTCTTGATGATACAGCCGCCCATCGAGAGATCGAGCACTGTTCCCTCACCACGAACCTTGCCCCCGGAGAACGAGAGATAGAGTCGCACTGGAATCCTGAGGTGCTCGCGTCGATCGATTGGATGCGTGGAATGGTCCAGCCAAAGACGGGACGCCAGAAAGCGGTGACTGCAAGATGGACAGCGGAATGGCGCCACGAAGAGGATGGAGGCGAGGTGCTCGCGTGGCGATTGCGGGTGAGACCGCAAAAGGCCATCCTTCTGGCACCGCGGACAGCTAAGGATGCGGCTCATATCATCTGTTCTTTCTCATTCTCTCGCTCGGACTTGCCGACAGACCAGCCCTCTCTTGTCCACGGATAGACGATCTCTTTCTCTCTGTCAAGAAATCGAAGGTTCCGTGCGGAAGTCATGTTGAGAGAAACGAGGCTTTCATCGGTGAGCCTCGCCGTCAGCACACACAATTGTGGAAACCGCCTGGCCAGCCAGAAGTTCCGCTCTCTTCGTCGCGGTTGCATGGATATTCATGCGTCCAGAGTGAAGAGTGCATACGTCGTAGAGTATTTGATGACTCGTGCTTCAGGGTCTAGGCCCACGTTCTAATGCCAAGAAGGCGGACTTCGGCATTGCGGACAATGGACACACGATTTCGAGATTGTCGAATCTGTCTGGATAAGCGCGATATGAAATAGGAGGGTTGTTGGCGGAACCGATCGGGTCCTGCTGCCTCACATCGACAACAGGACAAAACTCCTTTACCGGGACGCCGATGGGCTCGACACCCGTGGAGTGATCCGCCTGACTTGCGGCTCAAACTGATCGGATGCGTTCGCCCCGGCGATAATCGCATCAAGAGCCATGACACAATTGCGCCCACCTTCCTTGGCCGCATAGAGAGCCTTGTCCGCTTGATCGATCAGCTCCAAAGGCGTTCGCGCTCCAAGTGCTGTAGATGAAATGCCGCAACTCACTGTGATTACCAGGCGGGATACCGTTCGCACCCTGTCCCCAGCCTCTGTTTCGACCTGAATCCGAAGACGTTCTGCCAGATTAGAGGCTTCTGCCAGCGTGGTGCGCGGAAACATCAAACAGAATTCCTCTCCGCCATAGCGGCCGACGGCGTCCGTCAATCGCAGCCCGGCGCTCAGGCAGCTGGCTACCGCTTGGATGGCCTGGTCCCCCACCGCATGTCCAAATTGGTCGTTAACACGTTTAAAATTGTCGATGTCAACCATCAGACAGTACAGCTCGGAGTTATGTGCGTGACTCTCGGCAAAAGCTTTCTCAAATTGCATGTAAAAGGCGCGGCGGTTGAAACATCCGGTGAGCGGATCTCGAGACGCGAGCCGTTCCAGTTCAACGTTTTGTCGCAAAATTTCCGCTTGAGCCACTTCAAGATCTGCCACGGTTCGCACCAGGGCCGCATTGGATTGAGTCAGTAGCTCGTTCGCGCCCTGGAGTTCTGCCGTGCGTTTGTCGACCTGTCTGCTCAATTCATTCAGTTGTCCTGCTACCTCATGTGAAAGATCCCATTTTCGACAGAGTGCGGTAGCAAGTTGTGACACTTCAATGCTGTTAAACGGTTTCTGGAGAATCAGCAACTTGTCATTCCGGCCTATACGTTTTGTGATTTCGTCCCACGGTTGGTCGGAATATGCTGTACAGATGACCACCTGAAGCCCTGCGTCCTCTTTCCAGAGGCGTTCGATGGTTTCCAGGCCGTCCCACCCAGGCGGCATCCTCATATCAACAAACGCCACCGCATAAGGGCGGCCTTCATTCAGTGCCCTCTGCATCAAGATGAGACCAGCTTGCCCCTGATCAACGCAGTCTAGTTCGAACCGTTCGAACGCCTCCGAGAGCGGCGGATCGCCGAACAACGCCGCTCGCGCTTGATCGAAACTCTCCTCCTCGGCTTTCGCTTGAAGGATTTTGCGAAAGTCCTCGTGGATAGCCTTATTGTCATCGATGACCAAGACTCGAAGGTTTTGATTATCGGTATCCTTAGTCATGTATTTCTTTCTGTCCACGCCGATGGGGTAGCCGTCATCATTGACGACCTCCAGTCCGAGCTTCTTGTCTCCGGCCAGCCATGAACTCGTGCATGTCGTTGTGGAGGGCAAGGAGATCTTGCGCACATCTCTGTATGGTCGTCACATGCTCTTGCTGCCCAGGATTGAGCGGGCCGTCGGACAACAGGCTCACCTTGTTGACCAATTCATTCATGGGCGTGAGTATTTCATGGCTCATAATCGTTAAAAACTCCTCTTTCTGACGGAACGCTGCCGAGGCATCGCTCTGAGGTTGATCCTTCATAATCTCCGGGATCCTCCGGGCGATGTTTGCTTTGAGACGGTCGTTCGCTTCACGCAAGTCGGTCGCTCGCTGGCTCACGGAGGACTTAAAGCTTTCAATCTGCAGCTTTACCGAACGTGTCAGGTTCCATTTCTTCGTGAGCGAATTTGCCAGTTGGACGACTTCGATGCTGTTGAAGGGTTTCATCAGGATGAGCAGCTTATCGGTGTTCCCGATTCGGCGACTCAGATCTTCCCATGGATGATCGGAATAGGCAGTGCAGATCACGATCTCGAGGTCGGGATCGACATACCACAGGTTCTCGATCGTTTCGAGACCGTCCCACCCCGGCGGCATACGCATGTCCACGAAGGCCATCGCGTAGGGGCGGCCCTCCCCGCAAGCGGTATGGACCATACCGCACCCCTCTCGCCCCCGACTCGCAACCTCGAGCTCGTAGTTCACCTGTGAAGGAAGGCTCGGTGCCTCTCCGAACAAGACCGCCCGCGCCTGCTCGAGCGCGTCAGAATCTTTCAGCGGCACTAAGATCTTACGAAAGTCCTCATGGATTGAGACATTGTCGTCGATGACCAGAATGCGTCGATTGTCGGTCCTTTCGTCGTGCTTCATGCGGCGGCCTCCGCTAAAACCAATGGGAGATCGAGCATGAAGGTGGCGCCGCGCCCTTCTCCCTCACTCCGGGCTTGTATGGTTCCGCCAAGCTTATTGGCGGAGATAGCGGCGCTGTGAAGACCAAGGCCATGTCCGGCCTTTCTCGTCGTAAAACCCTGACTAAACAAGCGTGGGAGGTTTTCAGCTTTTATGCCGCCACCGGTATCGATCACCTCTAATCGCACGGATCCTGTGCGGTCGGTAGGCAACACGATTCGGACCGTGAGGCAGCGCGAGTTCGCCGGATATTCGACCATGGAGTTCTTGGCATTGGTAATAACATTCACCAGAATCTGGAGGACATGATGTCGATCCGTCATGATAGCTGGAACATGAGTGTACTCCCGCACGACGCGGATACCGTACTTCTCCGGCTCGGGCATCCCCATTAACAAAGCTTCCTCCATCAAGTCCTCGACCGTCGTCGCCTCACGGATATTCCCTGCGTGGGCGATATCCTGCTGCGACATGATCACTTGTTTGACATGGTCGATTTTTTTTACGAGAGAGTCGATTTCGCTCTGGATGGTCTGGTGACTTCCGCTCAGAGACTCGGCAACCATGCCCAAGTACGAGGGAATCTGCTTGCCCTTTGAATCTTGTGTCAGAAATGCCTCTAAATCGTCCTGATGCTCATGAAACATCGAAGCAATTCGGCAAACGTCTCCCACCATCGGCTTCTTGAGGGTCTTCAGCAAGGTATCAGTCGACACGTTAATGCTAGTGAGTACATTCCCGACGTTATGCAGCACGCTCGACGCCACATCTGCCATACCGGCTTGGCGCGACGCCAGCACAAGTTGCTGATGCAGTTCTTCTTTCTCTGCCTGAACTCTTTTCCGTTCTCTCATCTCGACATGGAGGCTCGTATTTGTCGTTTCAAGTTCCTGGTTCTTCTCCAGAATTTGGAAGCGGGACAACTCCAACTCGCTGTTCGCCTCCCGGAGGGAAGAATTCGCTCGATCGAGTTCGGTGACATCGTGGAAGGAGACCAGAGCCCCTCTAATCGTGGACGCGTCGTCCATAATCGGCACGGTATTGACGATGAACTTTCGCGATCCACCATCAGGAAGCCCCAGAAGAAGAGGCCTGTCTGCTTGGGGTTGCTTTTCAATGATTGCCTCTGTCCAGGGATGCACCAACACCGTGTCGGATGAAGCGGCAGACGTCCACGACAAGGTGCTAAGGTCGGATCCGATCAACGACGTCACCGGCTTTCCCACAGCCTGGCAGAAGGTATCGTTCGCCAAGACGATTAAATCCCGTGTATCGATCATAACCACGCCTTGCGTAAGCGCATCGAGCGCGGACTTCACCCGAGTGGGAACAATGCCGGAGGGATCGAGCTGACGGAGGGTGCGTTTCATGAAGAGGAGGTAGCCGACGAATCCCGACACACTGACAAACGCCAGGAAGCGTACCCACGGATCCGTGAGAAACCATTGAAGACCGGACACGTTCGCTTGGCGAAACGCAATCTGAAGCACGCCCCACCTTTGGTCACCGGAAAAGATCGGAACTTGGAGAAACTCGAGGGTGGACTCTTTACCAGGCGGCTGGACCCATACTCCCGCATGGTCGCCAATCTGCGCGACAACTATCCCGTTTTCATGGAGAAGCGCCAGCGACAAGATATCCGGAATCCGCTTGACCAGCGTCTCCATCGCAAATTTCACCGTCTCGATCTGGTCACGCTCCGCCAGCGCCGAGTACTGAATCGCCAACGATTCCGCCAAATCACGCCGATATTCGAATACTTGGCGATCGCGGTTTGGCACCAAGTCGACGAACACATCGCCCGCCATCATGACACTGATCGTAAGACCGACCAGTCCAAAACTTATCCACACCAACGGCGTCACTCGCATTATGACTTCGGTCTCCTCGCGCGGTCCGTCTCTTGCTGCTTGGTCGGTTTTGGCGATGATTTCAACACCCGATCCAGACCTCGGAACTCCTTGTTCTCCTGTTCATGTTCCTCACGCACCTTGCGATCGCGTTTCCGGCGATCTCTGCCAGTCGAACCCAGTACCGGCAAAGGATCGAAGTGGCGCCAGGCCGGCATCGAGACGAGAAAACTTGCCACCAAAGCTCCGCCGCGCAGGATCCACGCCACGAATCCTACAGATAAGGCCATCCCGGCGAACGATGCCACCCGCCCAATGAGGCGCGCCTGGTTTTCACGCTCTTCACTCGCTCGTTCGAGGTTATCGGCCAGCCTGGTCAAATGCTCAGCGAATTTATGGCCCGCGGCCAACATTGTCTTAACCGGATTCGAGAGCGGCTCCAGCTCAAGGGCCGGCGGCTCTTCGAGTACGATATCCGGCTGCTCCACCCTGGCAAACGTTCGACTCGGCATTGCCGCTCGCCGCGCTGGATCGTCGATTGCGCCAACCGTCGTAACCAGCACTGGTGGTGGTGGCAACACAGGCGGCACAACACCGTCGGGGATTGGTCCAGGAGGACCAAGTACAGTGATGGGGACGGGAACTGGGTCCGGGGGCGGGGGAGGTGGTGGGGGCGGGAGGGGCTGGGGGAAAAACGGTGTAACCGTGATATTAAACGCTGTCGCCCCGATCATGCCCCCGGCGCCATCGCTAACCGTAAAAGTGAAACTATCACTCGTGCTGTTGGCTCCGTTGTTGACGTACACCAGTCGCCCCGCATCGATATCCGCTTGCGTGAAACTCACGATCACCACGCCAGGGGCTGTTGTCAGTTCGAGATGACCATGCACCGGTCCCACGGTCACCGTGTAAATCAGTTGGGCCGGAGTGTTGTCCGCGTCCGTAACTTGCAATTCGCCTAGAGTAATGAGATCGGTCAATCCCTGGACGACCGTCGAGCCCGCATTCGTGGCAAGACTCGGGATCCGATATTGATGGCCCCGTCGTTCGTCACCACGGTGATCGACCGGTTGCTCGTGGTCGGCGTGTCGCTCGTGTCGTTGTAGTGAATCCCCTGCAGAATGACTTGTAGACCGCGTCCGGGCCGCGCCCGTGATCGAGGCACCGCCGTCCCCGCCGTAGCTCACCGTCGCCCGCCCCCGGCCGCCGCTCGCCGCCGCACTGAGCGAGGCGACGCCACCGCATTGCCATCGGGCCGCGCCGTCAGCGGCACCGTGCTCAGGTTGCCGTCCACATCCGTCACGTCCCCACCGGCGCGATCACCAGCGCCGTCTCCTCCGACGCCGTCGTCCTGCGGCCCCCCCACCGTGTTCAGTCCCCACCGGCGCATCGTTCACTGCCGTGACGTTGATCGTCGCAATTGCCGTATTTGAGTTGAACGTGCCGTCATTGACCGTGACAGTGATGGTACGCGGTGTAGTCGAGGGCGTGTCGGTCGTGTTCTCGAACTGAACGAGCTCGATGGCATCGGCATACTGGGCCTTGGTGAACGAACCAGACAACGTGACTGCCGTGTCCGTGCGCGTCCAGGCAATGCCGCTTGCCAAGGTGCCACTGGCAGCAGCCGAGCCGTTGACCAGCAAACGATCCCCGGTGGCCGGATTGGTGAGCGCAATCGCCGCACTCACCATATTGGCGCTGTCGCCATCAAAGATGGAGCTGTCGGTATCGGCGATCGAGACGGCTGCGCCGTTCTCTGTGTAGGTCGCTGTCCAGTTGTTGTCGGCCGTGTCAGCTGTCGTGGTCACGGTGGTAACCGTGGTGGTCGTGGTCTTCGTGCTGGTGACGACCACATTGTCGACGGCAAGATCGTCGGACCCAGCTCCAGTAGACCCGTTTGTGTAGAAGAATGCGAGCGAGCCGGATGCCGTCACTCCGGCTGGAAGATTGATCGTGATGGACGTCAGTGCGCCGGTAGCCTCATTCGCCACCGATGCCGTCGTAGCTGGTCCCGTAGCGCCGTTGGAATAGGTCCAGGTGCCTGCAAGTCCTGCAGCGTTCGCAACGCCGGCCTGGAACGTCTGGAATGTGGCGTACGTGACGCCGTTGTAAGAGACGACCAGTCTGTTGTCGTTCGGCGAGGAGGTATCTGTGTTCTGCCAGGCCATGCCAAACGCAATCGAAGTGATCGCATCTGTGGTATCGACCGTCGTCGTCACGACGGTCGTGTCAGTGGCCGTATTGGTCGTTGTCACCGTGGTGTTCGACGTATTTGCCGGAACCGTCAGCGGCTGGGTGATCGTCGTCCCGCTTCCGATAAAGTCATACCGCCCATCCAGCGCCGCCCCTAGTACGACTGAGCCGTTCCCGGCAGTGCCAGATTCGACCCAAGGGGCCGGAGGAGTAGCGGCTGCAACCGTGCCGAAATTTCCGTTTGTGACAAGATTGGTCGTTGACGTTGACGTCGATACGACCGGGCCGGTCGTTACCGTCGTCGGCCCGGAGTTGAGATCCACAATCGGTGTCACGAGAACCTGGATCGTGCTCGTGTCGCTGTCGGTGAGCGCGGCGCCGCCGGTATTGCCACCGTCATTGGTCAACATCGTCAACGTGACGGAGCCGGCTGCCGGTGACGCAAAGGTGGGTGCAGTGCTGGCGAGGAAGGCGTTGACATTGGCAAGCGTTCCGCTGAGCATGATGGAACTCGTGCCGCTGCCGGTCACCGTGACGGAGCCGCCCGAGGTCGCGGAAAGGGTGCCGGAGCTCACGCTCAGTGTTGTCGTGATGGTTCCCGAAAGAGCGTCGACGTCTGCAATCGATAGACCTGACAACGGAATTGGCGCGCTCGTACTCGCCGTAAACGATGCCGGCAGCGTATTGACCGGCGCATCGTTCACCGCCGCCACGGTCAGCGTCACCGTCTGGGTCGCGCTATTGATGGCCCCGTCGTTCGTCACCACGGTGATCGACCGGTTGCTCGTGGTCGGCGTGTCGCTCGTGTCGTTGTAGAGAATCCCCTGCAGAATCGACTGGTACACCGCTTTCGTGGCCGCGCCTGTGATCGAGAGCACCCCCGTCCCGGCCGTGTAGCTCACCGTCAAGCCCGCCCCCGAGGCCGCCGCCGTCGCCGCCGCATTGAGCGAGAGCGACTCCACCGCATTGCCATCGGGCCGCGCCGTGAGCGTCACCGTTAACGAGCTCAGGTTCGCCGAATCCACGTCGGTCAGCGTCCCCACCGGCGCGATCAGCACCGGCGTCTGCTCCGTGAACGCCGTGGTCACATCCTGGCCCGCCCCCGCCGCGTTCAGATCCACCACCGGCGCATCGTTCACCGCGGTGCCGGTCATCGCCTTGACTGCCGGTGATCGCCAGGTGCCACGCCGTCGCTGATCGCTGGTGGCGATCGTGAAGTTGCTGTTGAAGTTCAGCGCCGGAGTGAAGGTCACGCCCGCGAGCAAGGTGTTGACGTTGGCAAGGGCGCCGCTGGCGGTCCACACCCCGGTGCCGGCGTTGTAGGTAGAGGTGACCGCGCCCGAGGTTGCGGTGGTCAGGCTGCCGGCGGCCACGTTCGACAGGGTCAGGGTAGCGGTAATGTTGGCGCTGTCCACGTCGCTCGCCACGATGTTGATCAGATTCAGCGCCGTGTCTTCGGTGTAGGTCTCCGCGGCACTCAGGTTGGTCGCGGTGGGCGCATCGTTCACCGCCGCCACGGTCAGCGTCACCGTCTGGGTCGCGCTATTGATGGCCCCGTCGTTCGTCACCACGGTGATCGACCGGTTGCTCGTGGTCGGCGTGTCGCTCGTGTCGTTGTAGAGAATCCCCTGCAGAATCGACTGGTACACCGCTTTCGTGGCCGCCCCTGTGATCGAGAGCACCCCCGTCCCGGCCGTGTAGCTCACCGTCAAGCCCGCCCCCGAGGCCGCCGCCGTCGCCGCCGCATTGAGCGAGAGCGACTCCACCGCATTGCCATCGGGCCGCGCCGTCAGCGTCACCGTTAACGAGCTCAGGTTCGCCGAATCCACGTCGGTCAGCGTCCCCACCGGCGCGATCAGCACCGGCGTCTGCTCCGTGAACGCCGTCGTCACATCCTGGCCCGCCCCCGCCGCGTTCAGATCCACCACCGGCGCATCGTTCACTGCCGTCACGACCAGAGAGGCCGTATCGGTCGCTGTGGAGAAGGCCGTCGAGCCGCCGTTAAACGCTCCCTGCGTATTGAACCCCCGACATCCGTTGCTGCCGCTGGTCTGGTCCCAGGCCCGGAAGGTGATGGCGGTGGCCACAGGCCCGTTCCAGTTGGCGTTGGGCTGGAAATAGAGCCGCGTGTTGGCATCGGCGGCCAGTAGCAAGGCGCTGTTGTTGGCCACGGCTCCGAGCGCGTTCCAAGTCGTACCGCCGTTGGTCGAGTAGAACCAGGTGCCGTTGGTCGTGTCGGCTGCGGTGACGGCGATGCCCAAGAGCGCCCCGCTATTCCAGTCGGTCACGTTGTCGACCTGACCGGCCGGAACGGCGAAGTCCACCAAGCTCGAGACCAGCGTACCCACCGCGCCCACGGGAGCGCCGGGGTCTTCGTTGATCGCTGTCAGGGCTGGACTCTTACTGGCATCAAGAACTGGTGCAATGTTCGGTGCCACAGCATTTAGGGCGAACTCAGATGTGTCAGTGAAGGTCGTGAACGTGGCGTTACTCCTGGTGGCAGTGGCGCTGACAAAGCTGGGGCCGGAAACGGTGGCCGTCAACGTCGTGTTGAAGGCCGCATTGCCGCTCCCGTTGGTGGTGACGTTGACAAAGCCCAGATAGGTCTGGCCTTCACCGTGGCCGGTTCCGTCCGCGGCGGTGTTGCCGAAGAACTCAATGCGGAATTGGCTGTTGGCCGTGCTGTTTAACGAGCCGACGATATTCACCTGGGTGCTGGAAATCACTGTGGCGGATGTCAGCACCGGGAAATTTTGCAGGTTGTTGGCTCCGGTGTCGACGTCACCCGCATCGTTGGCCGTGACGCCGTTATTGTTCAGGTCAATTCCCAGGCCGGTGTTTGCGAAGATTGAGTTACCAAGAATGACGTTGCCTGTGGAGGTCGCTGGCGCAATCTGGATACCGTTGTCGGCGTTGTAGGCAATCGTGTTTCCTTGGCCGGCGGCGGTGCCTCCGATGCTACTGTTGCTTCCTCCATTAATCCATATGCCGGGCCCGCTGTTCGCGATGCCTGCCGTGCCGGCGGCATTGGTGCCGATCAAGTTGCCGTAGACCACGTCGTTCCCGATACCGTCGATAAGGATGCCGTCAATAAGGTTCCCGGACACGAGGTTTCCTTGGCCGGGTAACGAGCCGCCGAAGAGGGTACCGTTCCCTCCCAATAAGACACCGCCCGAATTGGGATTTGCCAGGTCTTCCATTGGGCACCGCCGCTGTCCCCATCGCGTTCGTCCCAATATAATTCCCTTGAATCACGATCCCCGTTATGCCGGGATCGACGTCCACCCCCTCGTCGTCGTTGCCCGACAGCACGTTGCGATCTGCGACGGCTGACGTTCCGATCGTGTTGTTGTTTGCGCTGTTGGTGATGCCGTCTACGCCATTGCCGAAATCCAAGGTTCCGGTGCTATCGGTGCCGATCCAATTGCCGACGATCAGGTTGCCGGTGCTGTCGATCTGAATGCCATCGAGGCTGAACCGATTGATGACCAGGCCGCGGATCGTGCTGCCATCGCTGCCGGCGCCAAGCCAGAGTCCATTGGCGCTGCCGGCGCCGGTGCCATTGAGTTCAATGGTGAGGACCGCATTATCGCCGATCGACAGCGTATTGACCGATGAGCCCGCCTCCGTGTAGCCGTCGATCGTGACCTTGTCCGTGATCGTCGGCAGAGCGGAGGCCAGATTGATCGTATGTACACCCGCTCCGGCGATGTTGAATACAATCGTGTCGGTGCCTCCGGCCGCGTTGGCAGCTAGGATCTCCTGACGGAGCGATCCGGCACCCGAATCGTTCGTATTGGTGACGGTGAAGGTCGCCAACGCATGGTCCCAGGCCGCCTGCGTGCTGGCGCTGATCACCACTGAGGTCTCAATCGCTCCGGTGGAGACTTCCAGTTTCCAGTCTGCATACTCAGCGGCACTGCCTGTCCGATCCGTGCTCGCGGCCACATCGGCGCCGGTGAGGTTGGCCAACGTGTTTATGGCCAGTTGCCCGTCCACGCCCTGGCCAAAGTTACAGCCGTAGATCAGGAGGTCGGCGTTTGCCGACAAGCTCTGACCGATCTGTTGAAACTGTTCAGCGTATGTCGTGCTGATCGAATCTTGCGTCAGGAAGCTCGCGCCGAGATGCATCTCGGCTTCGGTGCCATCGCCGATCAGGTGGATCGCGTCGATGCCCGTACGACCGGCGAGGATCTCCGCCATCTGCTGAACGCCGTCGCGGCCAGGGTCGAGTATGTGCACTTCGACGTTGGGGCTGATGCCGTCGAGGAGCTGCTGGTAGTCAAGGACGCTGGGGGAGAGGAACACAACCTCCTGGCGGGCGGCCGATGTATCGTATGCCGCCAGGGCATCGAACAACGCCTGGTCGTTGGTGGTGGAGTGGGGGTCGCCCGTCGGCGCAGCAGGCGCGCTGTCGGCTGCCGCCGCGTCATGATTCGAGTGAGACGCATCAGCCTGGCTTTGCGCGATTTGCTCGGTGGTCACAGTACTGACCGTGGCCACGGCAGCGCCGTCAAACATGATGCGCGATTCGAGCGCAATCAACGAGCCACCGAACGTCGAAAGGGTGACGCGTGTGTCCGCGGAGGCAGGACGCTGCCCTCGCGCTGGTTTGACCGCCGCTTTCTTCTGCCTACGTAGTATTTTCATGGTATGGCTGGAGACAGCATACGTCCATTATTACCCACAATACTGTAGCAAGGAGGGTGCCATTCCTCTTACTAATTTCTTCTTTTGTGCAGCCGAGTTACAGTGCTCTTGGTAGGGAGGTTCGCTGAGGGCTACAGAATGCGCCCTAGGACGACTTTTTCTGGTCTGACACTTTAGAGGGGGGTCGACAGTGAGGGCTGATCCTCTACATTTCTCCTACGCACCGCTTTCGCGAATGAAAATGCGGGCGGTCTGTTCCCAAGCTCGTTGGGCAAAGCTAATACGAGGGCCTTTCACCAGCACGGTTCCTCGCACGGCTTGGTTCCATCGAGGCGGCGGCTCGACGAGATGCAGCGTGATGCGATAGACAGAGGTTTCGGGCTTCAGTCTATGATTGGCATCTTCACGAACCGACACATCTCCGCCATAGACGGAGAGGAGGTAGGGCACCGTGAAGCTGCTTTCGTCGATGCCTCGAATCTCGGCAACCTGCGCCTCCAAGCTAGGCCGATCCGGACCTTCTGGAATGAATCGGGCTGATTGACCCGCGTGGAGATAGCCGACGTCTGTCTCGGGAGCCAGCGCATGCAGTTCTTCACCGGCCGGATCGATCACGTATGCGAGCGGCAGTTGCTTGTTGATCCACTGACCCACGTGCAGGGCCTCCACTCGGTCGGTCACCACTCCCGCAATCGGCGCCGTGAGTGACAGGTTCTGTTGCTGCTGGAGCAGGCCTTCAAGCTGTGAGAGGCGCGCCCTCAGGTTTTCCAACGTTACCTGGTGCTTCGCGAGCTCTTCTCGATCGACGAACTGCCGCTGGCTTCTCAATCGCTCAACCTCGATCCGCTTGCGTGTCAACGCCATATCCTTTTCAAGTGCGGGAGACTCCAATACAACCAGCCTATCCCCCACTCCCACCAGCCTCCCTTCTTTCACCGACAGTTCGACGATCCTCCCGGGCGCTGGCGCATAGATTGTCGCGTGCGGCGTCGACTCCAACACCGCAGGGAGGCTGATACGATCGGACCAGGGCACGAACAGTACGGCGATGACACAGGCCAGCACCCCGGTGGAGAGCCACCCCCTCCGACGTTCGATGATTTCTCCGCGCAAGGCCCACCAGATCTTCAGTTCGCCCACCATCGGGAGCACGATGAACCACCCAATCTCAATGGCAAATAGAATCAGGCCCAGAAGTTTGAAAAAATAGTGGTACACCATCAGCGCGATGCCGAGAAACAGCGTGAAACGGTACGCCCAGACCCCCCAGGCGAACCAGACCAAGAATCGGCGTCGGGCAGCGGTCACCGGCTCGGGCATCGGCCTATCTAAACCAAACAGGAGTCGCCGTAGCTGCCACCGCCCGAAGGCAAAGGCTCGATCGTGCAAGTTGGGAATGCCCAGCCAGTCAGAAAGCACATAGTACCCATCGAATCGCATGAACGGGCTCAAATTAATGGCAGCACCGACCATTAGACTCGTGGTCGCCACGATAAACACCAGGCTCCGCGCCAGGCCGTCGTCGAGAAAGTTCCACGCGAAGATCGCCAGGGCGGCCAACGCGCATTCAACGATCATACCGGCAGCGCCGATCGCGGCACGCTGGCGACGGGAGGTTAATTTCCACGCATCGGAGGTGTCTGAATACAGCATTGGCACCATTACAACCATGGCAAAGCCCATGGTGGGAACCCGACAGCCATAGCGCGTTGCCGTATAGGCATGCCCGAGTTCATGGAATACCTTGACGATGGCCAGACAGAGGATGTACAGCGCGAAGCCACGGGGGGTGAAAAAATGCAGGGCGGTGGCCATGAAGGTGTCCCACTGGCGCGAGACCAGATACAGCCCGATGAACCCGATACCGCCGATCGCCCAGGCCACAGTCCATGAATAGAGCCAGTCCACGAACGGAAGCGTGGCACGAAGAAACCGATCCGGCCGGAGGAGTGGAATCTGGAAAAACAGATAGTGATGCACCAGCCAGGTCACCCAAGATGGCCGCGCAGCCTCTGCTTGCTCGGCATAGGCCCGATACCCGCCCTGCGGCGGATCGCGCATCAGATGGTTGGCATACAAAAACCGGAGGAGATCCTCGACGTCATGCTTTGTGGCTCGGCAGGTCGTGTCCGTATGGATCTGCGCGAGGATGGCCTCCGCGGATTGGGCGTCCCAGCGCGACAGAATCTGGTAGGCAGCCCAGCCGATCTGAAAATATTTCCCGCGGACCGGATCGACGATGACCCAAGTCGGCGAACCGTCGGCGGCCGAGCCACCCTCGATGAGCTGGAGATCCCCGCGCAACGGCGGCAACGCGACATCCTGCGTGGGCGGCGTTGTCAGTTTCACAGGCCGATCCATGGTCGGATGGCGGAAATCGGCGACGGAACAGATAAGTGAACAGCAGTACCTGCTCTCCGTATATTTTTGCGCTGCCTTGCCAGCCTATGCGGAATTCCGATGATCCCTGCTCGAGCTGTGCCGTCACACGGTAGGCCAGCGTATTGTTCGGCAAGACCTCGGCATGGTAGCTCGCATGACTGACCGTGGCAGGAACGCTGGAAAAAGGATTGGCATTCAGGAACAGCGTCGCCGATGCGCCTTCGCGCAACACAATGGCATCCTCCACCGGCAGATCGATCCGCACCTCCAGCTGCTGTGGGTTCGCCAGTTCCATGATGCGTTGGCCGACCACGACCGGCTTTCCGATCCAATCGGACTTGTCCGAGTAGAGCAACAGCCCGGCCTGCTCCGCCTTCACCTCGACCTTCGTCAATCGTTCATGGGCATAGTTCCGCTCGGTTTCTCGCAACTCGACTTCGGCTTTCAACAACGGAACATCGGCCTTTTGGTCGGCTTCTACAAATGAGCCTTGCGCCGCGCGCCGATACTGCGCCATCGCCACATCAAGGTTCCGTTCCGCAACGTCATACTCGCTTCTGAACGTGGTGTCTTCGTACTTGAACAACACTTGGCCTTCGGACACGACAGTATTGGGGAGGACGAGAATCTCGGCGATGACACCATCGATCGGCGCGCTCACGATCAGAGGATCCTTTGCGACAATCTTCGCAGGCGCCAGCGTCGACATGGGGACGGGAATGGCCAGTGCGCCCAGCGTTGCAATCGCGAGTATCCACGTCGTGGTCCGGCTCAGTCCCCATCTCCACCGACGGCTGTTCGATCGGCCGACGGCATGCCAGGCGTAGGCATAGGCTTCGCTGAGACGCTGCAGGATCGGCACCTCATGGTCTGCCCAGGGCTGGTCCCGCGTCATCCACAGGCCGCCAATAATCTGTCCCCCGGGGTGCTTGAGAGGGCACCACAATCCATAGCCTGGAGTAAATTCTTTCCAGTCTGGTCTGAGCTCGGCAGGACAATCCGCTTCCGTGACGTGACACATGTCCGGCCCTGTCGAAGTCTTGCGCAGACCTCCAATCAATCGCTCGGTCCATTGCATCAAGGGCACGGTGCGATCCACCACCGGGACGCTCGATGCGGCTCTTACCTGATAACTTTGTGTCGACGGGGTCGGCGGGCTGAGCAGTATTGCTTGTTGATAGGGAACCAACCGGCGCGTTTCATTGACGAAGAGAAATTGTAGTTCTTGCTGGTTCTGGACGGCGCGAATCTTCCCTTCCACCTGAAGCAACGTGTAGACTACCGCGTTCTTCGGCAGGCTGGGTGGCTTACTTTCTGCTGCGTTCATATTTAGCGTGGGAGCTCCGCGAAGGAGGCGGTTCCGCTCATGCCTGCCAGCACATTGTCCGGCTGGGTGCGGAACAGGCCCTTCACCTTCACTGTCTGGCTGGCAGGATCGACGTTCGCGCCGATGTCCTGCACCACGGCGGAATACCGAAGTGCCGTTTCATCGACGGCGTACTCGAACGGCGTGCCGACCTTCAGCCACGCGAGAGACTTCGACGGCAGAATGAGCTCGATCTCCAGCAGGCTATCATCCAACAAGCTTATGAGCTGGTCGTTGGGAAAGACATTCTCGTGTTCGTTCACGATCATTTTGACGACACGTCCGGGAAACGGTGCACGCACGGTGCAGCCGGTCACATTGACTTGCGCGACCTTCACCGCGGCAAACGCTTTCTCCGCATCGGCCTGAGAGACCACGAGTTCGAGTTCACCAACGGCTTGGTGTTTAGCGAGCTGGACGTTGTTCTCGTAGGTCTTCTTCTTGCCGCGATATTCCGCCTGGACGCTCGCCAGTTCCGCCTCATACTTCGAACAGTCGAGGGCAACCAGAATGGCTCCTTTTTTAAACCGCTGCCCCTCCTTGAACGGCAGCTGGCTGATCCGGCCCTGAACCTGGCTGGCTAAGGTGGCTTGTGCGGTCGCCTTCACGAGCCCACGGATCGTGCTGAGTTCTGCCGCGCTGCTGGCGGGCTTGGGATCTGACTTGGTGCCGGCCGTCGCGAGCCACATCGGCATCAGGAACCACAGGCCCATGATACAGCCACCAACTAGTGGCCAGCTGAGACGGGTCACTTGATCAACTCCTTGCTTTTCGCCCATCGCGTACGAATTTCGAGGGCGAGGTCGGACACGCTCTGTTCCCGCGTCAGATCGTTGGGCAGTACATCTTCTCCGATGGCGGCCAGGAGCGAGGCCCAGGAGGTTTGGAGTTCGGATTCTATGGCATCGTATCGCAGTTGTGCTGCCACCTGATTGACTCGCTCGCGCAGCACAGCCTGTTCGCTCTGCCGTCCGATCCGCCAACCTAATCGAGTCTGCTCGGAAATTTGGGACTGCGTATCGTGATAGAGCTTCGCCGTCGAGGTTTCTTTCTTCGCATATGCCACCTGTGCCACGCTGACATGCACCTGCGACATGATGGCCATGGTCAGCGCGAGGTTCTGCGTGTGTAGCACCTTATCTTGAGCCTCAATGGTCTTCGCCCGGGCTGGATACCGAAAGATGTTCAGCAAATTCCAACTGGTTCGTGCGGCATAGGCGGCCCAATGCTGATGGAAGAGAAGCGCGTTGCCATTGTAGTTCCCGCCGACTTGGAGATTCAGGCTGGGAATCATTTCGAGAATCGCCGCTTTAGTCTCGCGCGCGTTGATGCGACGACGGTAATCGATCTGCCTCAGCTCCGGGCGTGCTTCCAGAGCCCGATCCTCCAGCATCGTCATATCGAGCGGAAGGTTCAGCGTTCCGGCCTCTCGCTCCGGAACCATGAGCTTCATTTCTTGCTCCTGGCCTGGGGGAAGATTGATGAGCGCGACCAAATGAAGCTTCGCGATATTGAGTTCCCGGAATAACTGTTGAATGTAGCGTTGGGTATTGAGGAGTTCTAGCCTGTACTGCAAGGGAACCAGTGGCGTACTCAGTTTCTCGTCCTGAACTGCTTGGGCTTTTTCCAACGCGGTCTTCACCCATTCATCCAGCATCTTGAGTGAGGGGAGAATTCGTTCCGCGCTGACGGCACGCCAATAGGCGGCCCGCACATCCTGCATCACCCGATTAGCCACACGCCGACGCTCTTCTTCAGCGATCATCACGTCGTCGGCTGCCTGCTTCGCTCGGATGTACGACATTCCGAAATCCAACACATTCCAACTGAGCGACAGATCGGCGGAGAATACGTTTTTCTCGGAAGAGGTAAAAGGTGAGAGATTATCTATCCCTGTAACCAAGGACCGCCCAACTCCTCCCGAGTAATTATCGCGACCGTCGAATCCAGCGTTCGCCGCGAGACGAGGCAACATGGCATAGTGAGAGAGATCGAGTTGCGTCTGTGCCAGCATCTTGTGCATCAGCTCGACACGCGCGTCGAGGTTATACTTCAGCGCCCGCGCCATTGCTTCGTAGAGATCGATCGGGCCCGAGACAGGCTCTTGATCCTTTATTAGAACGGCCCGGTCTTCTTGCACTCGTGATCGCACCTCTTCCCTCGTCAATGGTATCGGTGTGACGGCACAACTGCTGAGACCTATGGCGGCGAGAATCGTCAGCACCACCAGTAACGGACTAGCTATGCCGCGAGATCGGTCAGCTGGAGAATTCGGTTCGTTCACCATGTCACTTTCTGCATAGGCGCACCACTTGAGCCAGACCTATTTCGCGCGGCGACAGGCAACAGCGCTCTGCTGCCCGACCACCGATCGGCTCAATGCCTGCGTAGATTGTTAACAGAGTACTTGACTGCTGTGGTTTGTCATCATTTTTTCGCATTTGTACATCCCCTCACCGCGTGGTCGCGATGATCATCCTCGGTGGCACGGAAACGATCGCACAAATCCTGTTTTTCCTTTTTGTGCGCCACATTTCTTGCTAGCCTGCGTACTAGATGTTGGGAATGTGTTTCTTTCGGTTGAGAACAGTTTCACCCATCACCACGGAGGTCTTTATGAAAGAGGCAGGATCAACAGCGAATGCAACGAGCCTATCCTTGGCAAGCCCGTCACAGCCAAGCCAGCCAACCAATGCCACTCCGACGGTCCAGTTTGATGTCTCCAATCTTCAGAGTTCCTACGCCAACGTGTGCAACGTGTCTTCGACCCGTGAAGAAGTGGTGCTGGCATTTGGCGTCAATAACGTGTGGGAGCGGGCGCAGGCGAGTATCCAGGTTCAGCTGACGAATCGTATCGTGCTGAACCCCTTTGCGGCAAAGCGGTTGGCCGCTGTGCTCAATCGTGTGGTCGCCGAATATGAGTCCAAGTTTGGGGTGTTGAAGGACGACGCCAGACCACAAGTCAATGCGGCCTGAGAGAAAGGAACCCTGCCGGACGTCGTCTGGTCCGGAAAGGACGTTTCAGCCACCTTGCGAGTGATCTGATCCGCGACAGAGCGCGATCGCACGGCCAGCCAGAAATCCCGTCGCCCAGGCCCATTGGAAGTTGAACCCGCCGATCCGGCCGTCGCAGTCGAGAATCTCACCAATCAGATAGAGGCCCGGCACCAGCTTGGATTCCATAGTCCGAAAGTTGATTTCTTCGAGCGGCACGCCACCGGCTGTGACCTCGGCATAGTTCCAACCTCGATCCTGTTTGACTGGGAATTTAAACTTGGTCAGCGCAGCGAGCAGACGATCTCGGTCTTTTCGCGGCAGTTGTGCAATCGCCGTCTTGGGATCGCATTCGACATGGGAACAGAGCGCTTCGGCAAACCGCTCTGGTATCTGTTGCGCCCATGTCTTCAGCAATGATCGCCGAGGATTGTCCTTCGCTTGCTCCATAATCCACGACTTCGCCTGTTCTTGTGTCTGACCGATCAAGAAGTTTCCATAAACCTCTACGGTTTCTCCCTGCTCATGCCCGAGTGTCCAGAAGCGGCTCGCATCCATGACCACTGGCCCACTGATGCCGAAGTGGGTCCAGAGTAAACTCCCCGTCCGGCGGTCGACGACGCGACCCTTCACCACAGTGGTCAACTCGACGTTATGCGAGAGACCGGAGAGTGTCTTGTGAAACATCTGGTCGTCGAGCACTAGTGGCACGAGTGCCGGGACGGTGGCCGTCACCCAATGACTCAACCGTCGCGCTAATTCGTAGCCGAATCCATCGCTCCCCGATTTAGGGATCGATCGGCCTCCGGTTGCCAGAATAACCTTCTTCACATACAGAGTCCCGTGGGTGTGGTGCAGGACAAATCCAGGTTCTAGCCCACCTCGACTTTCGATGCTCGTTACCCGATGGTCCTGGCAAATGGCAACATCAAGCGCATGACAGCGATCAACAAGCGCGTTCAGGACGGTTCGTGCGTTGTCGGTGACGGGAAAGAGCTTCCCGGTCTCTTCGCGTTTAAGCTCGACCCCTAACGAGGCAAACCACGTCACCGTCTGCTCAACGGAGAACGCCGCCAGCACGTTCTTGATGATCCGGCGATTGCCGAAGTAGTCGGTGGGGATGACTGCCTCGTGCGTCACATTACAGCGCCCGCCTCCGGAGACGAGGATCTTGGCGCCGATCGTTTTCACACCATCAAGCAGCACGATCCTCTGGGCACGATCGCCCTTCGCGGCCGTCTCTGCCGCGAAAATCGAGGCTGCCAGACCGGCGGCGCCTGCACCGACCACCGCAACATCATGCAAATCGTCATGTATATACATTAGAGAGTTTTAACTGCCAGTTAACACCTTATTAATCTTGCGATGTTAGAGTTTCCCTTGTGAACGGTCAACTCGTCGGCGCTGGAACATATGTGAACAGGAGGTGAGCACGATGACCTGTCAAAAATGCAAAGGGCTGATGGTGAAAGAGTGGCGACCGGAGTTTTCGCAGGAAGCCTCGGTGCTCCGCTGTATCAATTGCGGACTGGTCCTCGATCCATTGATTGAACAGAATCGCGTCATCCCGTTGCGTGCGAAACAGCGGGTTCTGAATGCGGCGTGAATAGTTGGTTCGAACACATGAGCCAGTTCGGTCGGTGCGGACGATTTACCGAACCACCGAATTGGGCAGGTGTGGACGTTGCGCTCGTGGTTAGACCGAAAACTCCGCCCATAAGAATGTGTGATCTGAGGGGTCTTTCGCTCGCCGCGGCTCGACGTCCACCTCTACCCTGACGCAGTGTTCTGCCAACGAGGCCGTCGCTAGAATATGGTCGATGCGCCAGCCTCTATTCGCTTCCAGCGAGCCCGGCGCTCGGTAATCCCAAAACGTATACTGCTGCCGGTCTGGATAGAGTTTCACGAACACGTCCTGAAATCCCCACGCCAACGTGCGTTCATACACCCGTCGCGCATCTTCGTGATAACAGACATGCTTGAGATGTTTTTCAGGGCTATGCACGTCCATCGGTCGCGGAGCGACATTCATATCACCGCACCAGATAGCCGGTTTGTTCGGCGACAGATGCTTATCAAAATACTTGCGGAGCCGATCGTACCAGCCAAGCTTGTATTGATACTTGGGTGAGTCGATCTCGAAGCCTTGCGGTACATAGGTATTTACAATGGGAATCCCCTTGATCACTACGCGCAAGAGCCGCGCGTCCTCTGAATCGCCCTCATCGTCAAACCCGTAGGCCACTGCGTCTGGCTTCTCCCGGCTCAATATCGCGACGCCGTTGTACGACTTCATTCCCCTGTAGGTGATTTCGTACCCGGATTCCGCCAATGCCAGCAGTGGAAACTCGCTGTCTTGGACCTTGGTTTCTTGAAGACAGAGTACATCCGGCTTCTGCTGAGTAAGCCAGTCGAGCACAATCGGCAAACGCTTGCGGAGAGAATTGACGTTGAACGTAGCGACCTTCATACAGGAACCCATCGATATCGTTACTCAGGCCGCCGCATCCTAGCAAAAGGCCCACGGGGGAACAAGGAGAAGGATCTTGCCGATGAAGCGGTTGGCGAGAGAGTTGCACCTCCAAAGAAATATTCTACACCCGGTTGCGATCCGAAAGGTTCCCAACATAGAACGGCTCTCGGGAGGAAAAAGTTCCCGAGGGCCGGGCATTAATCAACAGGCCAATTTGATTCCGGCCTCACAGAATGCTCCCAAGACTGCCCTCTTTACTGTCGTTCTTGGAGCGTCAGCCGGTGCATGAATTGATTCAACAAGTCGATGGATCAATCGTCTTCGGCATGGCTTCACGATTCAGGGATAAACAGAACACCAATGGCGGACCTTATTTAGTAATCTGCTCGTTGGTCTCTGGCGCAACCGCGGTAAGATACCGGCGTAGGATGGCCTGTTCGACCCGTGAACGCCCGCGATCCGGTGCCGGGAAGCGCAGCACCAAATTGATGCGTCCCGGCTCGGACAATTGAATTGTGATGCGGGGCTCTGGTGAAGGCGCTTCGAGCAGATTTGTCTGCTCCAACAACTTCATCTGACGACCTGCTTCTTCCATAAATGGAGCACATTCAGCCTTTGCTGCGTCGAGCAAGTGCCGTTCGGCATCCCGCCAGTCGTTCTTGTCCCCGAGAGGAATCACGAGGAGATAGAGCCCATACTCCTGGCCGGGATTCTCTTTGACCAAGGCATTCGCAAACAGCAAGCTGTTCGGAAACACTGTCACGCGGCCCGTATAGAGATGCGAGGCTTGGCCTGGCCCGATCTCGAGGAGCCTGGTCGCAAAGATGTCATGATCCAAGACGACGCCTCGATGACCTGCGATCTGAATGCGATCGCCCACCGAGTAGATTTTTCCGCCGACTCTCAGCGCGGCTCCGCTCCAGCAAAGAATGAGTTCTTTGGTCGCCAGGACGAACGCCGCCGCCAAAGCGACTAGGGACAAGCCAAAGGCTTGAAGTTCGTGCGCCCAAATGACGACCAACCCCACTAGCAACACAAACACCATGGTATTGCGGACAGAGACCACCCATCGACGTTTCGCTTCCATTGAGAGGGTCGGATTCTTTGCGATCGCTCGGACAATCAATGCTCGCACGATGAGGAGGAAGAGCAGCAGCAGAAGCGAGGTAAGCCCATCGAGCACCGCTGAACTATCGATGTGCGGCAACCAAGCAGGCATGGATTACCGTATCAGAACATTAATTGGCGTTGAGCGTATCATGGGTTCCCGGCACGCATTCTTCGCGTTTCCACTGTTTCAGAATTTTCTGTTCGTTGAAGGTCAGTGTATAGCGGTAGCAGTACAACATGGCCTTGGGACCTTGTTCGACAGCCTTTCCCATTAATGCGGATGCTTCTTTCACCGTGTCGCCCAGATGGGAAATGTCCACCGAGGCCAATTCCCTGTCACTGATCGAAACCCGATAGGTCCAGACCGAATCCCCCCCGAGAGCCGGCGTCTTCGCCGTATGGGGCGGCCCGAATTTCTCCGTCACCTCGTCTTGCGTGAGTCGATCCACGCCCTTCTTGAAATAGCTGTCGCGCCACGGACCTCCACAGGCGAGCATCGCCCCAGCAAGGAGGAATATCCCGACTGTGAACAGGTGCTGACGCGCTTGCCTCATGACTTAGACTGGTCCTTGATGTCTTGCACGCGCTTCATGGAACAATAGAGCGCATAGCCTTGAGCCAACATGCCGGTGACCAGCAAGCCCAGCGCTGTCTGTAGCCACGGTGCTCCTGTATCTTCCAATCCGTAGATCCCGATGACGAACCCGAGTGCGATCGCCACTATCCCCACGAATCGCGCGATCATCCCCTTCATACGCAAGTTGATGGGAGCCGGCTCATTGTGTATTGCCATAGTAGGGGTACGCTACACTGGATGGCGAGGCCGGTTCAACAGAGCATTGGCAAGGTCTTCTCGCCTCTTTGTGAACTTGATGCCTGAAACGACTGTCCGCCTCGAAGCGCGAGGGATAATAGTTGAGCGCGAGCACACCGAATCTCTTTATCGTGCGCCCAACCGTTCGACAATGGATTCCGCCGGGTAGGTCACAATTTCCGCCAGCGTGGGATGATAGTGCGGCATACGCAGGAGATCGGCTGCTGTCCCATGGTAATACATCACCGCGATCAGTTCGTGAATCAGTTCACCCGCTTCCGGGCCGACGATCTGCGCACCAAGAATCTCACCGGTCTGAGGCGCCGCAAGCAACTTCACAAACCCTTGCGTCGCACCAAGACAAAGCGCCTTGCCATGATCGGCGAACGGATAGGAGGCCGTGAGATACGGTATATCCCTGGCTTTCGCGTACATTTCATTGAGCCCCAGCACCGCAACCTGGGGATCGGTAAAAACGATTTCGGCATCCAGGCGATGATCAATCGTTTTCGCTGGTCGATCTGCGTGAGTCGCGTTGTACCCCGCAATCTCTCCCTGCTGGATGGCGAGATGCACAATGGGCGTGACATCGTTTACGTCACCCACGGCATAGATATGCGCTTGCGACGTGCGCATCGTGCCATCGACCACAATCCGCCCGCCGTTTACTGTCACCTCCGCCAATTCTAGGTGAAGCCCTTCGATGTTGGGCCGCCGGCCTAAGGCCTGGAGAATCTCCCCGCCGACGTAGGACCTTTCACGTCCGTCTTTCATCGCCCACACCGTCTTCCCTGTTGCGCCCTGGGTCACACGCAGCCACTGTGCGCCTGTGACAACTTCGATGCCCTCGTTGATCAATGAAACTTCAAGCGAGCGTCCGACATCCTCGTCCATTTCAGAAAGGAGTGTGCGTCCCCGTTGAAGGATCGTGACCCTCGTCCCAAGTCGAGCAAAAAACTGGCCGAGTTCGAGGGCGACAGCCCCACCACCCAGGACAATCAACGAGCCAGGTTGAGTGCGGAGATCCAGAATCGTGTCGCTCGTAAAATATCCGGCTTGGGCCAAACCAGAAATCTGAACCTCGCTGGGCCTGGACCCGGTAGCCAGGATAAACGAGTCGGCAGACAAGACGACGTCTCCGACGGTGATCTCGTGGGGCGACCGAAAGACTGCCCGCGATTGATAAAGTGTGAACCTTGGGTCTTGAAGCTGCTGAATGCGATAGTCAGCAAACTCGCGGACCAGCCGATCCTTTCGATCCACGATCGCTGACAAATCGGCCTGGACCGAAACTGGACAGAGTCCAAATTCCTTCGCTCGCCTGAAAAGGGCCGCGACTTCGGCAGACCGCAGAATGGCCTTTGTCGGCATGCAACCACGCAGAATACAGAGCCCGCCAAGCGGACCCTGATCCACAATCGCCACGTCAGCTCCGGCATCCCGCGCAGTCCGTGCCGCGGCATAGCCCGCCGACCCGCCGCCGATTACAATCACGTCATGTCTCTTGCTCATCGAAACCTGACTCTGTGATTCCATTGGTCGTTCCCTTTTATCGTACGATGTCAGGAGTGGAAGAATACACGATGGTACAACCTAGTCGCTATCGACACATAATGCCCAGGAATAGTATGAGGTGTTGAGGGTGGCTCGGCACTCAGAAACAGAAGTAGTCCACGTGGTCCATCGCACACTCTACGACGACCGCGGGCCCTGGATCAGACCAAAGGCAATGTTCCTGGAGACCGTGATCGTTAATGGTCACTCTTGTCCACTGTTTCAATTCCTTGCTATCCCGTAATCTCCACTCAGGCCCTTGCTTCTTGTTCCCGATCCTGGTCCCCGCTTGCCTTCAACGGTCGCTCAGGCAAACCCTTCCCCGCTTAAGTACTTACTGCTAGCCTCCGATACAGACGTTACGAGGTCAGCCATGCCGATTATACGTGCGGTCGATGGCATCGTCGAAATGCATCCTGCCCTACCGGTGGCTCCACGCCCACCAGCCGAACAGGTTGTTGCGGCTGGTCGAGAGGATCGCTCAAAGGGTCAGGAACGGCAGACTGACGACCAAGCAGCACGCCTCGCTCAACAGGCCTACCAGCAACAGGTGAACCAAGCCCCTGCATCGAAACCGGCCCTCCTTGCACAGGATTTAATGACCTCGCCCGTCATATGGTTGCCGTCCGACAGTACGCTGCTGGAGGCATGGAGCCTCATGAAGCACAAGGGGATTCAACATCTTCCTGTAATGTCGGTTCATGGCACGTTGGTCGGAATGATATCGAACTACGACCTGCTGCCCTATGCGCATGAGTTGGAATCCGTCAGTTCCCCGGGACAGTCCGTCGGGCACAAGCTCGCCCATGTGATGAGCAGCCGGGTCTTGTCCGCCACCCCGACGACGGAGATCCGCGAGATCGCCCATGTCATGCTCGATGAACAGATCAGTGCAATTCCGATTCTCGACAGCTCCCGTCACCCGGTCGGCATTCTGACAACCAGTGATATTCTCCGAGCCATCGTCCACCGTAGCCCACTCGATCTCCGGACGTAACCAACGCCTTATCACGCATTATTCATGAGCGCTTCTGCTGCAATCGCCGATCTGCTGCTACGACGAACCTTGGGCCAACGGGCTCACCCTCGAACCTTCACCGTGCTACACGAGTACGCATCGGATTCTCACGGCTCAACGATTTCGCCACGAACCGTCATGAATAATGTGGGTTAACGCTCTGATTACTTCCCACAGAATCTTGAATTTCCGCGTACCCACGTTACAAGCCCTAACAAGGTACTGCGCCCGTCCTCTTCATGGCTCATTCCAGCCAAGGGCTTCAGCCGAAAGGCTGGACCTTGCAGCTCTGTAATTCCAGAGTTTGTTCTCGTATAGTACGGAGCGGAAACGGAGACACGATGGTCCAGCCTGGCCGCTATCGGCACTACAAGAAGGGCCACGAGTACGAGGTGCTCGGTGTGGCGCGGCATTCGGAAACGGAAGAAGAGTTCGTCGTCTATCGCGCACTCTACGGCGAACGAGATCTGTGGGTCAGACCAATGGCCATGTTTGTGGAAACCGTGATGGTAGAGGGTCTTCCGCGCCCACGGTTCCAACGACTCCCGGACGAATCTACAGGCTAAATGACCTTCCTCCTCGGGTGCCCTTTCATGTCCCCCATCTTGAGGAAGCAGATACCCCGTCACTCGCTCTCGTAATTGTTACTCCTTGAAAAACGTTTTTTCGTTTCCAGACTGTGAATGTCGAGGCCTGTGCGTGACAGTGCTTGACTTCAGGCGGGTCTCCAACATTGAGTTTCAACGAAAGAGAAGAGCGATGGCGAGACGGACACGACTCCTACTGGCCTCATGTATCCTGACATGCTTGCCTCTCGTGAGCGAGGTGGGAGAGGTCTTCACCGGATTTCAGATCGACAATAAGAGCCAGTACTTTACCTACCTCGGTGTCCGGACCCCGATCTTGCGGAATTCAGCAGGATCCGGTTTGTTTGTTCAGGCTATGACTACTGGGTTCGGCTATAACTTTAAGACCAATGGGCAACTCCTGGATGCCAACATCCAGTCTATTGTCCCGTCGCTAGGCATCACCGCAACCCTCGGTGGCTGGACGCTCTCTGCCCTTGCCGGCCCTCAGCTGCGTAGAATCGAAGAACAGCGGCTGGACGCGAGTAATACGATCACCTATCAGGCCGGCGTGTATGGCCAGCTTGAAGCGCTTTATTGGCATGAAAAATGGAACCTCTACGCCATAGGGTCATACACTGACCTCGATAATTTCTTCTGGAGTCGGCTACGCGGAAAGGTTCTGGCTTATAAGCCCGAGATGAGCTGTTGCGCAACATATGTTGGCTGGGACGTAACCGGAATGGGTAATGTAATGCCGATTTCCGAGGGGTCATGACTGGACCCCTCGGCGAAGTTCAGGTTGGTAACGTGTTTGTGCTCGTCAGGGGTGGCTACCAATACAACACGACCTTCTACAGCGGCATCTGAATGGAGGATTTGAGATCTACTTCCCCTTCTAGCCCGCAGGATGCTGAAAAATGTCCGCCAGCTTCGTTCTCGCATCGTTCAGATCCTCAACGTATCCCGAGGATACGCCTCGGCCCTTCACTCGCTGCGGTCTTGCTGACGGCCTTTTTGAGCATCCTGCGGGAAACGTTCCACTAGCCCTTGACATCATGTGATCCATCCATCTCTAACTCGCAGAACAGTTTTCCCGCACCTGCGCGTCAGGTCAACCAGGTCCATTTCGCGAAGGTCGCAGCCTGCCCGACTCTCTGTCCCTCTACATCCACGACATTCCAGATGAGAGCGTTCTCGACGAGAAAGCGGTGTCCTGTTGAAGTAATTCTTACGCCTTGATAGGTGTCGAGATAGCCGCGCGTTCTGGCCTGTTCCAACATCCATTCCCGCTCAGCTCGATTGACCGATTCAGCCGTCAGCCGCGACGGTGTCGTCACGAGTTGCGCCCAGGTCAGTTTCCATAACTCCAACGCGACCTGATTGCCGTAATTGAGGAGTGGATCCTCTTCTATCCCGTGGGATACGACGACTAAGGGAGACTGGAAGAGCGCGTGGGCCTGATAGTCCGGAGCGCCTACTCGTTCGAGCAGTTCACGCCCCGTCCAGTGACGGAAACTGTTGAGGAGCAGTTGCGACCACTCTATGATAGCGGGATTGGTCCATACCTGAGAAGTCACGGCACAATCCTCCGGGGCAATCGTAAGAAAGGAGCCTGGTATCCACCCACCGCGCGGTGTACCACGTCCATTCGGTCAACACAAGAAACACGCTGAGTACTCTTGTACAGACCATGGGAGGACTCTGTATAATATGCATCCGCTCGGAGGTACCCTCCGAGAGAGACACGATCATTGAGGATCATATATGGCTGCTCAAACCCTTTTCGACAAAATCTGGGAATCTCACGTCGTCCGTGCGGAGCCGGACGGGACCACTCTGCTCTATATCGATCGTCAGTTGGTCCACGAAGTAACATCGCCGCAGGCGTTTGAAGGACTCAAACTCTCGGGCCGCCGCCCTCGCCGTCCTGGCGCCACATTGGCGGTGCCGGACCACAACGTTCCAACCACCGACCGGACCCTTGGCATCGCTGATCCCCTCAGTGCGAAACAAATCAAGACGCTGGAGGAGAATTGCCATGACTTCGGCATTACACTCTTCGGCATGAACGACATTCGCCAAGGCGTGGTGCACGTGATCGGGCCCGAACAGGGCTTTACCTTGCCGGGGACGACAATCGTGTGCGGTGATTCTCACACGTCGACACATGGAGCGTTCGGCGCATTGGCCTTCGGTATCGGCACCAGTGAAGTGGAGCATGTGCTAGCCACCCAGTGTTTGGTGCAGAAACGGCCCAAGACCATGGAGATTCGCGTCGACGGGGTACTGTCGAATCTCTGTTCGGCAAAGGATGTAATTCTGGCCATCATCGGAAAAATCGGTACAGCTGGCGGAACCGGCTATGTCATCGAGTACACCGGCTCAGCGATCCGTGCCCTCAGCATGGAAGGGCGCATGACGCTCTGCAATATGTCGATCGAGGGCGGCGCAAGGGCTGGGATGGTGGCGCCGGACGAAAACACCATCTCCTATGTCAAGGGGCGTCCGTTGGCCCCGAAGGGAGAGTTGTTCGAGCAGGCCGTACAAGCATGGCAGCAGCTCAAGACCGATGTGAATGCGACGTACAATACGACCGTCACGATGCGGGCCGAGGACATCGCGCCGCAAGTCAGCTGGGGCACAAGCCCCGGGATGGTGACCGGCATCGATCAACGAGTGCCGGACCCGCGTACGATCACCGACGAGAACCAGCGCCAGGCTACTGCGCGGGCGTTGGAATACATGGGCCTCATTCCGAACATGCCCATGACCGATATCGCCATCGACAAAGTCTTCATCGGATCCTGCACGAATGCGCGCATCGAAGATCTCCGTCTGGCTGCGAGCTTGGCGAAGGGTAAGCATGTCGCGAAGACCGTTCATGCGATGGTCGTGCCCGGTTCCGGCCTCGTAAAGCAACAGGCCGAACAGGAAGGGCTCGACCGACTATTCAAAGAAGCAGGCTTCGAGTGGCGGGAAGCCGGCTGTAGTATGTGTCTGGCGATGAATGCCGACGTGCTTCAGCCCGGAGAGCGCTGCGCCTCGACCAGCAATCGAAACTTCGAAGGGCGCCAGGGGGCCGGCGGCCGGACCCATCTCGTGTCGCCGGCGATGGCCGTAGCCGCAGCGGTCGAAGGCCATTTCGTCGACATTCGCCATTGGTCGTGAGAACTGTACGGGGGTCTGCATGAGAGGATTGATGAACGGATTTCAAGAGCTTACTTACGTTTCACGTTTCACGCTTCACGTTTTATGAGGGTCATGATGCAAGCCTTTACGACACTCACGGGGTTAGTGGCCCCACTGAACCGCGTCAATGTTGATACCGATCAAATCATCCCGAAGCAGTTTCTGAAGACGATCAAGCGGACCGGGCTCCGGGAAGGACTCTTCTACGATTGGCGCAAGCAGAAAGACGGGTCACAGGACCCGGAGTTTTTTTTGAATCAACCGCGCTTCCAGGGGGCAACGATTCTCCTGACCCGCGATAACTTCGGGTGCGGATCGTCGCGTGAACATGCCCCCTGGGCGCTCCTCGACCAGGGATTCCGTTGTATCATCGCGTCGAGCTTTGCCGACATCTTCTACAACAATTGTTTCCAAAACGGCATGCTGCCCGTGGTGTTGAAGGCCGACGAAGTCCTGGCCATGATGAACGGTGTCCTAGAAACGCCCGGGTACCAACTGACGGTGGACCTTGGAGACCAGACAGTGACCGCCCCAGACGGCACCCGCTCTCGCTTCGAGATCGACCCCTTCAGAAAAGACTGCTTGTATCGGGGTCTCGACGCCATCGGATTGACGTTGCAACACGAAACCACCATTTCCTCATACGAGGCGCGACGGAAGACTGAGGCCCCCTGGTTATTTACGGATCTTCTCTCTAACTCAGGGAAAGCGTGATGAGAAAGATGATAAAATCATTTCTGGCCATCATGTTGTTTATCGGCTCGGCCTATTTGCTCGTCGTCTTCAACTACAACTATTCCGACGGCAGTCGAGCCGGCTATACCCAGAAGTTTTCCAGCAAGGGCTGGATCTGTAAGTCACATGAAGGGGAGCTGGCGATGACCACGGTGCCGGGCGTGGCCCCGATATTGTGGAACTTTTCAGTCTGGGATGAGAAAGTGGCGTCACAAATCTCGCAGGCCATGGGAAAACGATTGGTTCTGCACTACAAAGAGTATCGCTACCTCCCTACGACATGCTTCGGAGAGACCGCCTACTTCGTCGATCGCGTCGAGGTCACCGAATAAACTCTCTCATTTTGGCCTCCCCTGCCGGCACGTCCAAGCACCTACCTCGCTCTAACACCGAAGCCTCAAGGCTGATTCACATTCATGCCATCACGGACACACCAGCTTTGGATGCTGTGGGCCCAATTGATGAAGGTCGCGCCGCCGCCCAATCCGAAATGCACGGCCCACGAACCCCTGGCGTCCTCATCAACCCTCGTCGCTGACCAGTAGACGGTCGACTGGACCGTCAGGAATGGATGACCCGGCGGAAGAGTCGGACCCGGAGGAGCTACGGAGGGGTCCACCAGACTAGTCAGCTCCTCGAGCAATGGCAGCCGCCAGCCTTTCTGCCCTCCGACATTCTTCTCGATGCAGGTACGGCGAGCCGCGATCCATCTGGCGCTCGTTGTCTGCGGTGACCTCTCCCAGATCAGATTGGTTTCTTTATCCAAAACCGCCTCGCTGTTGAAGGCCGGAAGGACGACGAACCGCTGCGCCGCCGACAGAGTTTTGTCCCGATTCTTGTTGACACCCGACAGATCGCCAGGCACTCCTTGTGCGCCCGCACTCTCACAGCCTGTCACAAGCAACCCACCAAGCAACAGCGCGCCGATCATGACAGTGAGAATTCGTCGTCTCCTCATCACTCCCTCTTTTAGCCCGGACTAAATCCACTTCTTTCCTTTGAAAAACCCGAGCATCGCGATCACGATCGCCACCATCAGTCCAAGTACCAGCGGGTAGCCCCATTCCCACTTCAGCTCCGGCATGTGTTCGAAGTTCATCCCGTAGATACCGACGATGAAGGTCAGGGGCATGAAAATCGTCGTAATGATCGTCAGCACCTTCATCACAGCGTTCAGCCGATAGCTGATGCTCGACAGATAGATATCGAGACTGGTTGAGACCATTTCGCGAAGCGTCTCGATGGTATCCACGATCTGAACCACGTGATCGTAGACATCGCGGAAGAATATCTTTGTCGATTCCTGTAAGAATGGGCATTCTGATCGGGATAGACTGTTCGCCGCTTCACGGAGTGGCCACACCGCCCGCCGCAGAAACAGCAACTGCCGTTTGAGTCCGTGGATCTTGTGCAGCGTCTCTGGATTCGGATCGCTGACCACCAGATCTTGAAGCGCTTCGATCTTCTCGCCTAGCGCCTCCAGCACCTCGAAGTATTGATCGACAATGGCATCGATCAGCGCATAGAGCAGGTAGTCGGCCCCGGACTGCCGCAAGCGTCCCTTCCCCCCACGAAGTCGATCCCGCACCGGTGTGAAAGCGTCGGACCCATTTTCCTGAAAGGACAGTACAAAGTTCGGCCCGAGGACCAGACTCACCTGTTCGACGACGATCTCCTGTCGGTCGGTGACAGAGAGCATCTTCATCACGAGGAACAAGCGAGTCTCATAGTCGTCGAGTTTCGGACGCTGATCGGTGTTAGCAATATCTTCGAGAAGAAGGGAATGGAGCTGGAACTGCTTCCCAAACGATTCCAGAATGTCCATCCTGTGAACGCCCCCGACATCTACCCATGTGACGGACTCATCGGTCGGTGGCGCAAGCCCTTCAAGCGACAGATCCTGGCGTTCGTCGCAGCGAGCGCCGGCGTAGTTAAAGGCCGTGATAGTGACCTTGGCCGGTTTTTTCTCACCGATATGGACAAGCGTACCTGGGGGAAGCCCCGTCTTTCTGGATCGTTTCTGGACCAGCTTCATGGTAGAGACCTCGCAGAACCCCCTGCTTGTACGCAGGTTCTCTGCGATGGTCAAGAGGACCATCGGCGCTGATCGCCGGTTGCCATCTTTACGCTTTGCTGATCCTGTAAGACCTGCTACTCTTCCTGGTCCACTCAGCGAGGCATGCAACATGGAACGAGAATTGGCAACGTTGGTCGAATCGATCCGGAACGCCGGTACGAAGGTGCGTGAACTGATCAGGGTTGGGTTCGAAGTGCAGACGAAGCCGGATCGTTCGCCAGTCACCACCGTGGATTATGAGGTCAACCGCATTCTACATGAGATGCAGCACCGGGAGTTTCCGCAGGATGGATGGCTCTCGGAAGAATCTCCCGACGATCCGGCTCGACTCACCAACCAGCGCGTCTGGATTGTGGACCCCATCGACGGCACAAAAGCCTTGGTGAATCGGATGCCGGAGTTCTGCATCTCTGCCGCGTTGATTGAACGAGGCACACCGGTCGTCGCCGCAATTCTCAATCCCTCGACCGACGAACTCTTCACCGCGGTGCGCGGCGGCGGACTCTTCTTGAACGGCAAACGTGTCACCCCCTCCCCCACTCATGAGTTCGATCCGGCCATCATGGTCAGTGCGGGGGAATTCCGGATCGGCCGATGGTCGATACTCGCCGAGACCGCTCGGTGCCGCCCCATGTACTCCATCGCCAATGCACTGGCCTTGGTCGCCGCAGGTCGCGTCCAGGCTGCCTTCACCATCGAGCCGGAGAACGAGTGGGATCTTGCAGCCGGAGTCCTGCTCATCGAAGAAAGCGGCGGCGCCATCAGCGACGCGGAGGGGAAACCCTTCGCCTTCAATCAACCGATACCGAGATTTCGCGGTGTCATCGCTGTGGCAGCCACCGCTGGCAAAGACTTGCACGCCAACCTCCAAACTCACGCCAACCGTGCCAGCTCGAAATCAGAGCGGAAACGAACCGTTCCATAACCATCACCCTGTTATTCCACACGCTCGTGGCAGTTTGTTGAAAAATCTCGCGGAACGCGTTCCTCGTGAGACGTCCCTCAACAGGCTCGGGATGTCCTGAGCCCGTCGAAGAGCATATCTTGATATCCGTGCGAGAAAAGCGGGACTGGTCGGAAGTGTCATCTTCGCGGGTCTCGCCTGTCGCGCAGGTCTTGTTTGTCTCGCTCACGACTCCATAGCCACATCATTTCTCCGCAAGCTCATTGCCAGTTTCCGCCTCCGATAAGCTCGCGAAGGATCGCGCTTTTTTTGATATTCGTTGAGAACGACAAAAATACTTCTATACTGACAGTGGTGGCGATCGACTGCGGGATCTAAACGGACATCCACCCCCTTCCGGAGCCCACATCATAGGAACTATGCAGAAGGCGGCCCACAGAACCATTGAACCGCGCGCCTACGATCCCTTGATCCACGAGGGCTTCATCCGACAGCCGGACCTCGTGAAAGCTGTTCAGGAGTCCTTGCAGGGATCGACCGATTTGGAAGGCCTGCTGATCGAGAAATACCGAGTTCCGAAAGCAGTGCTAGGCAAAACACTGAGCACGTTCTTCGATTGCCCCTATATTCCATTCGACGAACGAACCCTGGCTGACCCCCAACTCCTCAGTAATCTTAGTCACGATTACCTTCGCAGGCATCACTGGCTCCCACTGAAGCAGCAGGGTGATATCCTGGATGTCCTGATCGACAACCCCCATGATCTCGATAGAGGTCATGACATCCAGCGCGCCTTTCCAGGCCTGACGATACGGTATGCCTTGGGCCTGCGGCGTGACATCGAGCGGTTCCTCAACGCCACGATTGGAGACACCGACAGCGGGTCTATTGCGGACACATTGGGCGAGCTGGTCAACGACGCTCACCTGGAGCAGTCACTCGACATCAACTCTGACGGCATCGACGAGAACGATTCCGCGATCGTACGGCTCGCAAGTCAGATCATTGTCGAGGCATACCGACGCGATGCATCCGACATCCATATCGAACCGTACTCGGATCGCAAGGAAACAGCCATTCGTTTTCGGGTAGATGGCACATGTTCCACCTATATGCGGATTCCCGCGATCTATCGCCGAGCCTTAGTTTCCCGTATCAAGATCATGTCCCATCTGGACATTTCTGAACGCCGGAAACCGCAGGACGGGAAGATCCGGTTCAAGCTGAGTCAGGATAGAGAAATCGAGCTGCGGGTGGCGACTCTGCCGACCGCCGGCAACAACGAAGACATCGTCATGCGATTGCTCACAGCGAAGGAGCCCCTCCCTCTTGACTCCATGGAGTTTGCTCCAGCCACGCTCACAGCACTCTTGGACATCGCGGAGAAACCGCATGGCATCATTTTGTGCGTGGGCCCCACTGGATCCGGAAAAACGACGACGCTGCACGCCCTGCTTCGCCATCTCAACACAGACGAACGGAAAATCTGGACGGCGGAGGATCCCATTGAAATCACCCAGGAAGGCCTCCGTCAGGTGCAGGTCCATCCAAGAATCGGGTTTACCTTTGCCGCCGCCATGCGGTCATTTTTACGAGCCGATCCGGATGTCATTATGATCGGTGAGATGCGGGACAAGGAAACAGCCGATGTGGCCATCGAGGCCTCGTTGACTGGCCACCTGGTCTTGAGCACATTACACACGAATGGGGCGGTCGAGACTGTGGTTCGGCTCCTCGACCTGGGATGCGACTCCTTCAACTTCGCCGATGCCATGCAAGGAGTGCTCGCCCAACGCCTCTGCAAGCGGATCTGCGTCAATTGTAAAGAACCGTACCATCCAACAGTGCAAGAGTACGATAGACTGGTGAGTAGGTACGGTAAGCACATGTGGGAGGCGCTCGGAATAGGCTATCGCGACGACTTTCAGCTCTATCGAGGGCGGGGGTGTGAAACCTGCAGCCAGACAGGTCTTAAAGGTCGGATCGCCTTGCACGAACTCCTGAGCGGATCGGATGAACTGCGAAGCCTGATCCAGAACCGCGCCAAAACGACGGAGATGCAGCGCCTGGCTGAGAAGGAAGGGATGGTGACACTCGTGCAGGATGGAATCCTGAAAATTCTCGCCGGACTGACTACCTATGAACAAGTCCGGGCCGTCGCCATGAAATAGCCGCTCGAATCTTGTTGCGAACTCCTGTGCTCAGGTCGTCGACTCCAGTACATTGACGAACTGCTTCAGTCGCTCCCCTTCTTCAGGACGAATCTTGATAAACTCAACACCGAACCGCGTCGAGGAAATCCACCGAACCGCGGCCAGATCGACCTGGATCGGCTCATCTCGCTCTCGGAGTTGCATCGTCAATTGCAGATAGACTGCAACGCCCGCGACGGTTTCCGACGTGATGGCGCAACCCTCCGCAGACAAGTTTAAGATAGTGCCCCTGTCGGAAAGCTGGTCTCCACTGAACGACACAGGAAGTTGCACTGCGAAACGGGTATGTTTGCGTCCTTCCATGGGACTCCCTGCAGATCATCGGTTATAGCGTGAGAAACTTTTCACGGTGCCGATGTCGTATCGCTATGATTAATGAGAGCAGTCCTCTTGCCGAGATGACGCGCTCCGTAAATCCACCATCTAGGTCATTCGCATTCTAACAGGATACTACCCAAGCCGCTCAAGTCGCCGGCAAGCGTCGTCGATGTCAGAGTCGATTTTCGCATAGCTAAATCGAATGAACTGCCTCCCATCAACCCCGGAAAAGAAAGCTTCACCCGGCACGCCGGCCAAACCGATCGCCTCAAGGAGAAACATTGCCCGTTCTTTTCCTGTTGTGCCAGGCAACCGCGACGCATCAGCCAGGACATAATAGGCGCCCCGTGGAATCGACGGCGTCAGACCGGCCTTCGCCAAAGCCTGGCAGAACCGATCACGTTTCTGTTCATAGTCGCGAGCCAGATCGCGGTAGAACGAATCCGGAAGTTCCTGGATACCCACCGCCACCCCCGCCTGCAACGGCGTCGGGGCACAGACATAGAGTAGGTCGTTCATGGCTCCTATCGCTTGCGCCCACCGCGCCGCTGCGACACTGTAGCCAATGCGCCAGCCGGTGATACTAAACGTTTTGGAGTAACCGCCGATGGTAATCGTACGGTCGGCCATGCCCGGCAAGGTTGCGAAGCTAACATGCGTCCGACCGTCATACAGAAAGTATTCGTATATTTCATCGGTGAACACGAACAAATCGTATTGTTGTGCAATCGCGGCAATACTCTCCAGTTCTTGCCTGCTGAACACTTTTCCTGATGGATTGCCAGGCGAGTTCACCATGATCGCCTTGGTTCGAGGCGTGATCGCGCGCTCGACCTCGGCCACGGAAAAAGTCCAGTCCGGAGCCCGCATCTTCACCGTCACCGGAACCGCCTCAACCGCCAGCAGCGCGCTGATGTGATACTGGTAGTAGGGCTCGAAGAGGACGACCTCGTCGCCGGGATTGAGCAGCGCCAGGCAGACACAATGAAAGGATCCGGTGGCTCCCGCGCTGACCGTCACGTCCGTTTTCGGATCAGCCACGATGCCGTTGTACTGCGCGAGCTTCTTGGCGATCGCCTGCCGCAGTTCGGGTAATCCATCGAACCGCGAATAGACATTCTTCCCGCGCTCCATCGCCTGCGCTGCGGCTCGAAGCACCACTGGTGGAACCGGCGTGTCGCAAACCCCTTGTGCCATGTTGAGACCCTTCGCCTGGACACAAGCTTGGGTCATCGCTCGAATCTCCGACTGGGCCAATGCGGCCATTCGTTGGTTAATGTGTCGTTCCATCGTCGCACTCCTCCTTGATCGATGAGTCTCTTTTGTCGCAGACCGATTCCAGATAGGTCAAGCCTCTTTTCTGGCAGACCTTGGAACAGGTCCGTTCAGTTGCGATTGCGGATTATGAGGTTTTTGTTACATACACAAACTAATTGGCTATACTGCGATCAAAGCCCTGTTGTACCCTCTTTCGGGTTACTCCACTTGAGGAAGGCAGGCCAACAACATGTCCGGTAAAGTAGTCTTACCGTCGATGCATTTCTTCTCTGGGTGATTGAGGGAAAGGGCGTAATTCATGAACGCGCAGGATCCCAGATCCTCTCGCGCTTCGAGTTCTGACCAGGAGTCCGAGATGGCGGAACGTCGAGGCCGCCGTCTCATTCTGAATTGCCGTCTATTCTTTTTTGGAGAAGATGATTTTGAGGGTGAGGCGACGGTTCTCGATCTCTCCACGAACGGCTGTCGAGCGACGTCCATTACCCAGGTGCAGGTCGGCATGGTGCTCCGCCTATCCCTGTTTCTTGACGACCAGAAATGGCCGCTACGTATCGACGAAGCCCTGGTGCGGTGGGTCAACGGTGAAAAATTCGGTCTTGAGTTTACTGGGATCAGGCCGGCCCCGCGAGAACGAGTACGAGCCATCATTATAAAGGCCAAGCTTTAAGAAACCGCTAACCTAGATCCTTCCTCCGCTCCGCTGTCTATCCTTATTTCTATCGCGCGAAAGGGTATCTTCCCCCTCGCACCATCGCTCTGTGTCATGACCCATTCGTTGCCTAAGAGCCTGTCCGACATTGCCTTCGTGACGAGGCAAAGAAGGTTAATGTCGGACAGGCTCCTGGAACATCCGCCACAAGATGAAACTAGCCCAATGCGCCGGCGATGGAAAACACTGGTGGAGGACAATCTGGGGTACCAGTAGCTTGCTTTGTATGCGTAAGGATGGGAGCTCGACCTGGTCAGCGCCCTACCCTCACTTCTTTTCGTTCTTGGGATGAGGCTGTGGGTGAGAACGGAACACCTCATAGTGCCGCAGTACTTTCCTCACGTAGGCGCGGGTTTCTCGAATGCGCGGAACTTTGTGGTCTTTAACCCGGTGGACCCCGGCGTTATAGGCCGCCAAGGCCAAGGGAAGATCGCCTTGGTAGAGGTTCAGCAGATGCCGCAGCTGCTTGGCGCCTCCGCGGATATTCTGGACGGAATCGTAGGAGTCGCTCACACGCAACGTGGCTGCGGTAGCCGGCGTCAGCTGCATCAAGCCCACTGCCCCTTTAGGAGACACGGCATGCTGGCGAAAATCTGATTCGGTCTTGATGACTGCGCGCAGCAGGGCAGGATCGAGACGATACTTCTTGGCGTACCACTCGATGGCCCGACGGATTTCCTGTTTAGAATACCGAGGGTAGGCGCCGTCGTAGTCGGGCCGCGTCGGCGTGGGGACAGCGGCGATCAGCAGACACAGCATCACCAGCGCACAGACGGTGATGCGCAGCAGGCGTGAACAGAGCAGCCCGCTCCTTGTGTTGTCGGTGGCCATAGTGTGCGCTTACATCCCTGTGCACGAGACAACCTTCATAGAAGCCTGTTAAGGCCTCAAGATCCATGCCTGGGCAAGCCTCCACTAACCTGCTGATGGCACAGGGAAAGCGGCATATCTGCCACAGTGCTTACTATGGCCTAATGTGCTCGAAATGGACGTTTGAGAACTGTTGCCTATACCCGCAGGATAGCCACGCGAGACTGGAGGGAAAAGCGGAACGGGTGAGATAATCTGACGGCTGAGGTTTTCGGAACTTCGAACTCCGAGTTGCGCCTATCGTGCACGTCTTGCTTGTCTCTCTCACGCTTCACGCGCTACAGGAGATCGCCGATCAGCTTGACCGCCTCTTCGGGCGAGGCAGCGGCATGGACGAGATGCGGCGCGAGGTTTTTGAACAGGCCCACCCCGGTTTTATCGGCTCCCAACAATATCACAGTCTTCTTTGCCTTCAGCGCCAGCGCAACCTCTGAAACCGTTCCAGTGCCGCCGAGCCCACAGGCCACAATGACATCACTAGACATCACATTCACGTTGTTGCGCGCCTGGCCTAAATCCGTGACAATCGCTATGTCCACATACCGAGACACCTGCGTTTTGCCATCCGGAAGAATTCCAATCGTCAAGCTGCCGGGCACCGACTTCGCCCCCTCACTAGCCGCGTCCATCACGCCGCTCGCGCGCCCGCCTGTCAACACCACCCATCCTTGACGCGCGATGAGTTCTCCCAGGATTTTGGCATCGGCCAATTCTCTGGTGCCGGCCTTGGCCGGACCCATGACACCGATCACAGGTTTTCTAGTTGATTGCCGGATCGGACGTTTCACGGACTGCACCTCATTGGGTAAAGAAATCGGCACAAGTTGCTGGGATCAGAAATATACACCGAGGGCGGGAGGCTTGTCGCGAAACTCTTGCGATGGGTCAGGGCAATAGAAAGTAAGACTTGTGGGTTAAGGTTTTCCCCACAACGTTTCCAGCCGCTGGGCGCGACCGCAATTATATTTGTAGAATTTATAGCGGACGGGGTTCTTTTTGTAGAAGTCCTGATGGTACTCTTCGGCAGGATAGAACTGCAAAGCCATCACAATCTGTGTGACGATTGGCTCTGTGAATCGCCTCGATTGCTCGATCCCCTGTTTGGAGGCATCCGCCGCGCGTTTCTCTTCATCCGTCTGAAAGAAAATGGCAGAGCGATACTGACTGCCGTGGTCGCAGAACTGTGCGTTCGGTGTGATCGGATCGACGTTGTGCCAGAAAGCCTCCAGTAACTTCTGATAACTCACTTTGGCTGGATCATAGATCACTTCGACCGATTCAGCATGCCCCGTTCGTCCGGCTGACACCTCTTCATAGCTCGGACTGGCGACCGTCCCCCCCATATATCCCGAGGTTGCGGACAGCACCCCTTCAACCTTCTCGAAGACTTCTTCCATGCACCAAAAACACCCCCCCGCGAAGTACGCTTTGACCGGAGTCGCACCAGCTGCAGCCCAGCTGATCGATTGCACATTCCAAGCTCCGATGAGAAGAATGGCCACAGTAAGAACCGATCGGGTGATTTGTCTTCTCATGAAACAACCTTCCTCACTGACTCGGTCGAATAGCTTTGCGAAACCTTACACCTCACGTGCGAGACTTGTGAGAAAAGCGGGACGGTTTGTGTCGCGCACGTCATGTTTGTCTCGCTCATGCTTTACATTCGAGACGCAGCCGGAGTGAAGTCGGCATGAGCCCAGGCCTTCTTGAACCGATCTTCGGCCTCAGTTGCCTGATCATCCTTCTGTTGGGCTCGCAGGCTCTGGATCAATCCGATCAGCGCCCACCCGTTGTCCGGATGTCGCAGAAGGTCCGCATGATAGGCCGATTCCGCTTCTGACGGGCGATCGGCCAGCAAGAGCGCTGCTCCCAAATGATGACGCACGGATAACGGCCAGAGAGGCGGCTCCGAGTATGGAAGTGCCTCTTCTATTTTGATCGCGTCCTCAAACAGCCGAATCGCGTCATTGTAGCGCTGGCGGCGGACAGCGATCTCTCCTGACAGAACTCGCTCAGCAATCTTAAGAAGCGCCCGTTCGGTCTTTTCTTCTGTCGTGCGATCCCGACGGATCTGCTTTGTGAGGCCGGCAAGGACAACGTGTTCACCCTCAGCCCCGGGGAGTCGGCCGGTTGAAACAAGAGCCAGCCCTCGCCCCAGCCTCCACATCCCTTCCATCAAACGTAACCCCTTGGGCGGCGGAGGCTCCCTGAGCAACTCCTCCCACCGACTGAACCGAATCATCGAAAAAATCGGCGTCGGGAGGTAGAGTTCCTTCGAGCGGTCTTTGCTGGCTTCCTCCGCTGTAATGGTCGCCGTCAAGTCGCGAGCAGCCTTCATGGCTTCGACATTACGCCCCTCCATTGCCAGGGACGCCCAGAGAAAATGTAGATTGTGTTTGTAATAGCCATCGGCATACTCGCCGGTTGGGTGTTGACTGGCCATATACTGCTCATCGACGTGGACTGCCTGCTGATTCCGCTCCACCGCTTCGTGGTACCTCCCGACCCGCATGTAAATATGTGCGGGCATATGAACGAGATGGCCGGAACCCGGCATGAGACCTGGCAGCCGTTCCGCACAGGGCAAGGCCCGTTCCGGCTCCAATGACGCCTCAACTGCATGCAGGTAGTAGTGGCAGGCCCCCGGATGATCAGGGTTTCGCGCGAGCACGGACTCGAGCGTAGTAACGATCTCGTCTGTGCCAGGCTGTGGTCGCCCATCCAGTTTCCAATAATCCCAGGGCCGCAAATCCATCAGCGCCTCCGTAAAAAGGGTGGCCGCATCATCATCCTCGGGGAATTGCTGCGCCATCGATCGCATGGCCTTCGCATAGGCCTCATTGAGTCCCTGGCGGTTGGCCCCCTTCCGGCTCACGTACCGCAGGACCAACGCTTCGATGTAGGCCTTTTCCCCACGAGTTGTGTGATCTGCTAGTCGTCGAGCCTTTTCTACCATCTCAACGGCGCGACGTTCGTGTTTCTTTTCCATCGCACTATTGATGTTGGGGCCGAGTGCCAGAGCAATTCCCCAATAAGGCATGGGTGCCCGAGGGTCCTGTTGGGTCGCAGCCTCAAACGACCGGATCGCTTCTTCGTGGTTGAAGGCATAGACGAGTCGGAGCCCCTGATCGAAATACCGTTGGGCCTGTTCCGATGTGGTGGTGATGGGATGGTGGAGGGAGCCCAGATTGTCGAAGAGCGGCGGAGCATCAGTCTGGTCAGCAAGCGCGTCTTCCGCCAATGAGAATATCGCAAGCCAACAGGCCATACCTACAACCAAGAGTGTAGCGAACATCGATCCTCTCCTAACCTGCATGAGCCTGTTTATCCGACCCGAGCTTGATTTAGTACGATCCTTCGCCTCGATCAATGTTCCGAATAAGGCCTGCGCGTCCTCTGTCATCCACAAAAGTTTCAATCCGATCTCCAATATGGGCCGGTCGATCGATTCGAGTATTTTCGTCATGCGCCACACGCCGTTCGATGCCACTGACATCTCGAAGCACATAGGCCCCACCCTCGACTGCCGTCACCTGTCCTATTAGTTAGAGAAAAAACATTGGTCGGCATAGCGAGCTGCACATCGCCGCTCTGTTGGGCTCCCAGCGTGCCCCGCACGATTCCTTGTCCGAGATCCTCTTGCGTCGAAGTTCTTGCGAAATTGTAACCGGCGCCTAACAAGCTCGCTCCCAGCACCGCCATGAGACACCATCTTGTCAGACTCACTCCATTCCCCACACTCTTGTGTATCTCTGCTCTCCCGCCGAGTCAACAAACTGCTGGGAGGTTGTCCGCTCGGACAGGCGAACCTCAGAATCGGGTGACGCTGGAAAAGTTAAAGTCGCGGAACGTCATCGCCGGCACGAGAAGCTTGCCGGTTTCGGACGTGATCGCTTCAGCCGGATTGGTGAAAGCCACGATCCGGTTGAACACTCGCAGAGGGCTCTCGTGAAACCGAAAGTTTTTCACCGCCGACATGATCGCTCCATTTTCGACGAGAAAGGTGCCATCTCTCGTCATACCGGTCAGGGTAAGATCGGTCGGATTGACCGTCCGGATGTACCAGAAGTTCGTCACGAGAATAGCGCGCTCCTCTTTCTTGATTAACTCCTGTAGGTTCGGCAAGGAGGATCCTCTTCCTGAGAGGCAGGGGGCATCGAGCGTGGGAATCTTGTCGATCCCACGCTCCTTTGCAGTGAACCGATCGTACGCAAGCTGTGTGAGTATCCCGTCTACAATCCAGTCGGATGCCACGGTCGGCAATCCATCAGTGGTGAACCCAATGCCCAAGAGATCCTCGTGCACCGGCAGATTGCGCAGCGTCAATCGCTTGTCGACGATCAATTGTCCCAATTTGCCTGAGAGTGCACTCGTCCCTTTCTCGTAGGATTTCGCATCGAGCGTCCAGAGCAGCGAGGACCACAGCCCCGCGACGGCAGCCGGCTCAAGGATCACGGTATAGCGCCCCGGCGGCAGCTCGCGCACCTCCAGGCCCCGCTTGGCCTTATCGATCGCGGTGAGTGTCCGCTCCTGGACCTTCAGATGATCGATGGACCGATGGGCCGCGGCACCCCAGCCTGTGGCCTCGCCGGCCTGAACCGTAAGGCTGAACCGTGCATCGGTCCGTTCTTCATGAGCGAAGAGTCCCGTACTCGCGGCCACTCCGACCGTCGCCATCGACGAAGAAACAATACCGGCTGCGCCAAGGTTTTCCATCCGGCATTGCCCGATCGCCTCGTTCGTATATTCCAGCCGACGGGCCGGGCCGGCCGCGGCAGTTTCGGCTCGCGTCGTAGGAGGCGGCAGATATTGCTGTGGCCCCACCGGCGGGAGGTATTCCGGATCGCTCGGCGACAGGCGCGCGATTTGCGTGGCTCTGGTCACCGTCTCTTGCACCGATCCCGCGGTGAAGTCCGTCGTGCCGGCGGTGCCGTGACGCCGCCCGAACGCCACCGTCACACGCAAAGACCCGCACCTCGTATCGACGTTCTGGACAATCTGATTGTTCGCAAACCGCGTCGTCCCGCTCTGCTGATCGTGCAACGACACAAGCGTGTGGTCACCGGGCGAATGTTTTAGAACCAGGTCCGCGAGAAAACGGAACTCGTCCCGGCTCGTCAGTTTCGGCCAAGTCTTGTGGCCGGTCGTACTCATGATCCGGCCTGCCCTCCGATGACGTTCACGTTGCGGAACCGCGCGTGGGAGGCCGCATGTGTCATCCAGCCGGACTGGGCAGGCTGGCCCTTACCGCACGTGATGAATCCATACCGCCGGCGGTGCGACCGATCTGCGACCGCGTCGCAGCTGCCCCAGAACTCCGGCGTGATCCCATGGTAGATGACATCACGAACCATGTGGGTCCGCTTCCCGTTCTCGATCATCCAAAATGCGTCGCCGCCGAACTGGAAGTTATACCGTCGCTGATCAATGCTGAAGGACCCGTGGCCTTCGATGTAGATGCCCCGTTTCACATCGGCGAACAGCTCATCGAGGGTAGCGGTGCCCGGCTCAAGACCGATGTTGGCGATGCGCACGATCGCGACGCTGCCCCAGCTGTCCGCCCGATTGGATCCGCGCGAACGCGTCTCTCCGATTTTCGTTGCGACTTCGCGGTTTGTACAGTAGCCGACAAAGATGCCATCGCGAACAATGTCCCACTGCTGGCAGGCCACACCATCGTCGTCGTAGCCGGTTGCGGCAAGAGTTTCCGGTTCGCAGTTGTCGGCTATGAGATTTACGTGCGGAGAACCGTATCGAAAGATCCCGAGCTTTTCGGTCGTGAGAAAGCTGGTGCCGGCATAGTTGGCCTCGTACCCCAGCGCGCGGTCGAGCTCGCTCGGATGGCCGCAGGACTCATGCATGGTGAGCGACAGATGTTCAGGATCGAGGACGAGATCGTACAGGCCTGGCTCGGTGGTAGGCGCCTGAACTTTCTCAACAGCCTGAGACGCGATGCGCGGGGCCTCAGCCAGGAAATTCGCATCCTCGATCAATTCATAGCCCATCCGAAGATGCGGCGTATTGAAGCTCCGTGAGGCGAACCTCCCGTCATGAACCGCCGTGGCATCAAAATCGCCGTTCAGGGCTAGGAGATCGAATTCCAGGCGCGACCCTTCTGTCGACACAAAAAGCTTACGGTCCCGACGGGCCCATAGGCTGGCACTACTCCGCACGATGCCAGGCTGCCGATGGACAGATTCCATTGTTTCCAGGAGCAGCGCCGTTTTCTTGTCGAGCGCGACGGTAAACGGATCGATCCGCCGCGCCGTGACGATCCGGTCTCGATGGACCGGCTCATCAGCGAGTTTCACCCTTCCGCTCGCGAGGGACGCGGAGCCTTTGGCGATTTCGATCGCCAATTCAGCCACACGCGGAGCTTCTTCCAGCGACAGCACAGAACTGGCCGCAAAGCCCCAGGCCCCGTGATAGAGGACGCGGATCCCAAACCCGCTGTCTTGCGCTTCTCGAACGGACGCGATGCGGCGGTCTTCGCCGCGAATGGCCTGGGTCGTACTGTCGAGGAGGCGGATATCGCCGTACTCAGCCCCGGAGGCCACCACGCGTTTCAGCGCGAGTTCGGCGAATTCATCCCAATCGGGAACGCTCATCGCGTGATCGCCTTTGCGAGGAGTGAAAAAGTTTCGAACGGGGTTAGTATAACAGGATCATGGGGAAGATCGCAGAGGATCCGAAAGGACATGACGTGAGCGAGGATCTGCTAGAACAATCCCGTGATGCCGGTGCTGAATTTGTTTCTGAGGATCGGCGTGGCCTCTTCGACGTTCACATCTTTCTGCAGTATATGCGCGACCGAGCGCATTTTGTAGGTCTTCAGTTGCGTGCCTGCAGCCGGTGCGACCTTGCCCCGTTCCGTCACCAGTACGTCAGCCACGCAGAGATAGGCGAACCCTTCCGGTTTTGGTGGTGGCCCTCCACCTCGGTTGACTTGGGCCAACATCGCCTTCACGGATTGCAGGGCTTGGGCCATCATCGCATTTTGGGCCTTCAAGGTGCTCACCAAATCGCCGCCGCCAGCGCTCAGTAAAGGAGTGCCGCCACTTCCAAGGCCGGACCCGAATCCCGATTTCGCAATCGCCTCCGGCGTCACGTCGTCTCCTGGCTTGTGGCAATACACGATCTGCGTTTGGAGCCAGTAGGCGGCTTGCTGTGGATCGGCGACGATCTGATAGCCTTTCGCGCTCAACCGGGGGGCGAAATCCGTTGGCGTCACCTGCAGATTTTCTGAAGTGTTGCGGACTTGGACATAGATCGTCTTCTCATGATTTGCCGGAAGTTGGATCGAGGTGTCGTTCATCAGGCCGGACCGTAGTACATTGCTACAGCCGGTGGTGATCAAGATCAGAGCGAGGAGTAACAGTAGTCGCATCATCGTGAACCTTCTAGGCAACTTAAAAGTGTCCGGCCATTGCGGCGCTGAGCTTCTGCTGCACCAGAGGCGTGGCTTCTGGTTCATCGAGTTTTTTCTGATTCACACTGGCGGCCAACCGCGTCTGGTACACACCGGGTGACGGGGAACCTTGCTGCGCAGTGGGCAGGGACTCGCCAAGTTTGCGCTCTGTAATCTGCAGATCGGCGACACAGGCGTAATTGATATTCTCGTTCGCACTAGGGCGCGAGGGGCCGCCGCTGAACAAACTGCCCACGGAACTGGCTACATCGAGCCCCGCCGACGCGACGCTACCGATCATCATCCCTGCTGGTCCGGCCATGCTGGCCATGCTGGTGAGCCCTTGCAGCCCGCCCATAATTGACGAACCGATTCCCGAGCCGTAACCGCTCGCCACCATGTCTTCGACCGACAATTCAGTCTTTGTCTGGTTACAATAGACGATATTCGTCAACACCACGTAATACGCGGTATTTGGGTCCTGTACGACCTGATAGCCTTTGGCAATGAGGCGAGATCCTAAGTCCGAGAGAGTCACGGCTTGGTTGTCTGAGGAATTGCGATTCTGGAGGAAGACCGTGTTTGCCGTCGTAGGCGGCAGCATGAGCGTGTTGCTGGCCAGCAGGTCCGAATCCTTGATGTTGCTGGCGCAAGCGGCAAGCGGGAGGCTGAGTAGTATTGGTAGTACGAGATGCCGCATGAACCACCTTTTGTAGACGGACTGTGAGCGGATTCTACGGAGTATTTTCCTAATCAGCAACAATGAAATCAGGGAATCTCAGCCGGTGCGACAAGCAGGCAGCAGGTTCTCTTTATCACCCTGGCTTCCTCCCGTCCCCATGCCCCCGCTGCAGCCCGGCACGGCCAGTCCGAACGTTGGCAACCACGTTCAGCTCCGTATGTGTGCCTCCCTCTCCCCGTAACACCGCCAGCATTGGCCGAGCCCTGTATCGTTGCCACCACCTACCTGGCACCATGATTCCGCGGGCTAGATTTTCCTAGTCCTCTCACCTACCATTACGCGATGCAGCCCTCCGAACGGACGCCGCGTCAACGGATCATCGACTTGATCACTGGCACCAGGCTGTCGTCTCACCTCTTGGCACAGATGCTGGGCATTCCCGAGCGACAGGTCGAGGACCATCTGGCCCACGTCGTTAAGACCATCAAGCGCGACAGGATACGGCGCTTCATCCTGGAACCATCGCGTTGCCAGGATTGCGAATTTGTCTTCCATGGCCGCCGCCGGCTCACGCAACCCAGCCGCTGCCCGCATTGTCGAAGCGAAGGCATCACTGCTCCGCGTTACGGCATCGATTCGGTCGGATCACCATCTGGTCGAGTGGACAGCAACGCGTCAGGCCGGTAGGATGCGTCCAGAAAGGGCGACTAGAATGACGACACGCCTCATACTCTGTGCGTTTTGTTGCATGTTGTTGCTCGGCTGTTCAGGCGACAAGGCCAAGGAACTGCTTGAGACCGCCCAGTTTGAAGAGCGCCAGATGAATCTGCCCCACGCGAAGCAGTTGTACGAAGATGTGATCCGTCTCTATCCAACCAGCCAAGAAGCAACCACGGCCCAAGCTCGCCTCGCCGCTCTCAAGCAAAGCCAGTAGATCACCTACTCTGCCCATCTCCTGGTCCCCTTTACACTCACTTCTTCTGATCAAACTGCGGCAAGATGTCCCTCTCAAGATCACCCTTGCCCCCTCTTATGAGGCATAGCGCCAAAGAGCAGCCTTGCTATGTTTGGAGCAGACACCTTGGAAGGAAAGGCGATCAACAGGGAGGGTGAGATGGCCAGGACCTATGTCGTTCGAGCGGGGCAGCGCATTTCGGTCTGCTGTGCCTTTCTGTACCATAGCGAGGAATTCCACGGAAAAGGTCACCTCTGGGATCTGTCGGCATCCGGCTGGCGAGCCACGGGAGACCACCCGGTCACACCGGGTATGAGTATGCCGGTTTACCTCGAACTTACCGATGGTGGAGAGTCCAAGTATTTACTGATCGACTCCGCTATCGTCCAATGGTCGAAAGGACGCGATGCCGGGTGGACAATCCAAACGATTGATGCGACATCGCGTGCTAGGCTGAATCGTTTTCTGGATCAGGTGGGAACTGAATCGTCTTGCGAGTTGGTGGGGGCAAGATCTTGGTAGCGCACTTTTCCTGCATTCACTGCAAGCCCCGAGAAAACCATGGGAAGAATGCGTTCGTCGTCCGTTGATACTCTCGATAGTCCTCTCCCCGGCTCGCGAGGGCCTGTCGCTCCGTCCAGGGAATGCCGGTGACTTTCGGTAGCGCCCAACCAATCCGGGTCAGGTCAGGAGCCATCCAGGCATGCTCATTCCCCTGACAACGTAGGCCTATCATGGCCGTGACCATCGCGTCCTCCGATGTTCCAATCCCTGCATTTCACGCCTCACGGACTTCTATTGAGATAGTCCCACGGGTCGGCACCTCGGCGTGAACGTCCGGCGAGCCATTCACAAAACCCCGGAATACGAAACGACAGGAGGCTCTGGATCTTGTCGCAGCGGAGTGAAAGGTCGGCAGGCCTAAGGCTCCCGACGTGGTTCCGCGCGGAACCTTTTATCAGGTGGCCTTTCAACTCCGGATACCAAGGCAGCAAGGCTTCACCGATTTCCCAGCGCGAGAGCCGTTCGCTCCCGCCCAGGTGATAGAGCCCAGGCTGCTTGCGATCGACTAATTCCCAGATGACTCGGGCGATGACCCCGGCAGGAAGCGGGCAGCGGAACTCGTCGGCATAGAGTGTCACGTCCTTGCCGGCCTTCGCAGCCCGACACATATCTTCGACAAAACTTCTGTCACCGGTCTCAGAAGTTCCGGCAGTCAGGACAATCCGAACGACTGAATGTCTGGGATTCTGCAAGACGGCCTGTTCGGCTTCCAGCTTGGTCTGGCCATACACGTTGATCGGGTTCGGTTCATCCGTCTCGCCATACCAGCCGGTCCTCCCATCGAAAACTTCCCCGCTGGACAAGAATATGAAAGGAATGTCCTGGGACAGTTGTGCGAGGTGCGCGGTGGCCTCCACATTGATGCGGCGGGCTTGTTCAGGATCTTGCTCACAGGCCTTGGTTCGGCTAAGCGCAGCACAATGGATGAGGAGGTCGGGCTTCAGCGCATGAAACCGCGCTTCCACTTTCAATATCTCGGTCAGATCAAGCTCCGCGCGGGTCAGCCCCTGCACATCCCAACCGGGAGCCCATCTCGTGGCGGTCTTTACAAGATACTGTCCGATCAATCCCGCCGCCCCGGTGATGATCGCACGAGGTGCCATGGTGTGTGACTTACTAGCGGGTCAGCTTGCGATACCTAATGCGATGTGGCTGATCGGCTTCCTTGCCCAACCGCCTCTTTCGATCCGCTTCGTACTCGCTGTAGTTCCCTTCGAACCAAACTACCTTGCTGTCGCCTTCGAACGCCATGATGTGGGTCGCGATGCGATCCAGAAACCAGCGGTCGTGACTGCTGATGACGGCGCAGCCGGCGAAACTTTCCAATCCTTCTTCCAGTGCGCGCAAGGTGTTGATGTCGAGATCGTTGGTCGGTTCGTCGAGGATGATGAGATTCGCCCCCTCTTTCAACATACGCGCCAAGTGCACCCGGTTGCGTTCGCCGCCGGAGATGTCCTTCACCTTTTTCTGCTGATCGGTGCCTGCAAAGTTAAACCGGGCGCAGTAGGCCCTGGCGTTGACTTCAGTCTTGCCGAGCAGAATGGTCTCGTGGCCCTCGGAGATGATGTCGTAGACGGATTTGTTCGGATCCAGACTGCGATCCTGATCCACGTAGCCTAGCATTACTGTCTCACCGATCTTGATCGTTCCCGCATCCGGCTTCTCTTTCCCGATGATCATGCGGAACATCGTCGTCTTGCCGGCTCCGTTTGGACCGATCACGCCGACAATGCCACCCTTGGGGAGACTGAAATTCACGTTCTCATACAGAACCTTGTCCCCGTAGGCTTTGCTGAGGCCCTTGGCTTCGACGACCACATCGCCCAGCCGTGGGCCAGGCGGGATGTAGATTTCTAAATCTGCGGCCTGCTCGTCCTGTCTCTGATTGACCAACTCCTCATAGCGATTGAGCCGCGCCTTGCCCTTCGACTGACGCGCTTTCGGCGACATGCGAATCCATTCCAACTCATGCTCCAAAGACTTGCGGCGCTTCGATTCGGCTTTTTCTTCCTTTTCCAGCCGCACCTGTTTCTGCTCCAACCAGGAGGTATAGTTCCCCTGGAACGGAATGCCATGGCCACGATCGAGTTCGAGAATCCAACCTGCGACGTTGTCGAGGAAGTAGCGGTCGTGCGTGACGGCAATGACCGTGCCTTTGTATTGCTGAAGATGCTGCTCAAGCCATTGCACGGACTCGGCATCCAGATGGTTCGTCGGTTCATCGAGCAATAATATATCCGGCTCCTGGATCATGAGGCGGCAGAGGGCCACCCGGCGCTTCTCGCCGCCGGAGAGCACCCCGACCTTCGCATCCTGCGGTGGACAACGCAGCGCGTCCATGGCGAGCTCGAGCACGTTTTCCAATTCCCACCCATTCGCCGCTTCGATCTTCTCTTGCAGCTGGGCCTGCTTCTCGAGGAGCTTTTCCAATTCATCGGGACCGGCCTCGCCCATCTTGTTGCTGACCGCGTCATATTCGTGCAACATGGCCACGAGTTCTTTCTTCCCCTCTTCGACGATTTCTTTCACCGTCTTGTCCGGATCGAGCTGCGGTTCCTGCTCAAGTAACCCGACGCTGTACCCCTTCGAACGGGTAATCTCTCCCGTGTAGTTCTGATCGACTCCGGCAATGATCCTGAGCAGGGAGCTCTTCCCCGATCCATTAAGACCCAACACGCCAATCTTTGCGCCGTAGTAGAAACCGAGGTAGATCTCGCGCAGCACCTGCCTCTTCGGCGGATAGACCTTGCCGACATTCACGAGTGAGAAAATAACCTGCTTGTCATTGGTTGCCATGGAACACCGTTCTCCTTGTAATGAGCCCTGCTGAAGAGCTCACGATAACAAAAGCCTATCCTGTTGCACAACCAGTTGGATGGAGCCTGAGAGGAAGGGTGTGTTCCGTCAAATGCCCAATTCTTCGGAGAGCCGGACTTCCGATTCGTCGTCAATTTCCTCAAGACAACTGAAGCAGGCAAAGGGAAACCGATCAATGGGGATCGCACAGACTTCACCGACCGGTGATTCGTCCAGGGCCGGCCCGCCGCATTCTTTATGAATCAATGTCAGCATCGTTGGCCTCAGAGTGATTCGGTGACGAGCCGATGAAATCGCTCGACATGTTCCGGACTGCTCAATCGATGATCGCCGGGGATCAGATCGAGTTCGATCGGAAACGCGGGGTCGCGAGAGAGTAGTTGCTCGACGAACTCACGGCTCCCGCTCGACAGAATCACTGTATCTTGGAGACCGTGGAGGATCGTCGTTTTCACCGGCCTGAGTCGATCAAAGCTCGTCTTCCAATAGGCCTCGCTCTCTTCAACCCACTTCCAGGCGAGAGGAAAATCACGATGTGCCGGTTCATCGTCCCAGGGCATCCAGCCGGCCGTATGCCAATCATGCTGCCGTTCAGGATCAATAGATTTCGCGCGCACGCCCATCATGTTGAAGGCGGGGGCGATGAGGATGAGCTTCTCGACAAGGGGATACTCCTGCGCCATGAGCCAGGCAATCCAGCCTCCGAGTGAATTGCCGACTATGGTAACCGGCGGCCCGTCTTGAAGCATATTCAACACGAGCCGCGCATCGGCTATCCAATCGGACAACGTGTAGTCGGTGAAGGTCCCTTCTGATTCTCCGAACCCCCGCACATCGTAGCAACAAAACCCCCACCCTTTCTCTTCACACCACTGTGCGAGTGCCTTGCTCTTGTTGCCCCAGCGTTTAGAGAGGAAGCCGGTGATGAAGAGGATCTGGCGATCCTGGCCGATTGAGCGATCCCCGCGGATCAATTTGCCGTCTGCACCTGCGAGTTCGAATGAGTTCTGGCTGCTCATGTGTGAGTGACCGCCTTGGTGATGAACGGCCCCAGCCGCTGCAGAACCATTCTTGGAATCTCATGGCCACCACGGAAGCTGTGCCATTCAACCGAAAGACCCGCGTGAATCAAAGTGTCGCGCAGCCTTTCTGCCCCCACGTAGGGCAGAAGCTCGTCCTGCATCCCGTGGCTTTGAAACACCGGCAAGTCTTTGCGTTTCTGGAGCAGCGGAGTCCATTCCTGTGTGGCGAGGAGCGTTCCGGACAGTTGGACCAACCCGGCATAGGACTGCGTCGATCTGAGCATCACATCACAAGAAAGCATGGCGCCCTGGGAAAATCCCCCGAGAATGGTCTTCCGCGGGTCCGCACCGAATTTGTGTTCGACTTCCTTCAGAAACGCCAGCATCGTCTCGCGCGCCGGAGCGAGGCCTTTGGGAATGTCTTGCGAGAGATCACGCACCCGGCCTGCGGCTTGATCCGCTGCAATGCGCGCCATGTCAATGAGCCACCAGGCGCGTGCATTGCTCGGCCCAAAACTCAACGAGAGCGGGCCTTCGGGAAAGACAAACCTCGTGCCAGCCGGCACGTTCAAGACGTCAGCCAGCGACACGAGATCGTCCCCTGGCGCGCCGAAGCCATGCAGAAGCAGGACAAGCGGACCGCGACCTCCACCCTTTCCATCTGTGCCGCCCGTGACTCGTGCCCGTAACCCGCCTATGTGTTCTTCACGCATGAACGACCCGTTATCTCATATACAGATATTGCAGCAATGCGACGACGCCATAGAGCGACGATTCAACGACGGGTTGCTGGTAGAAGGGAACGAACGCGCCCTTCTGGTTGGCCTCAACCTCGCCGATGATGTACTGGACCTGTTTCGCACGGATTTCGTGGTCCTTGCCGAGCCCAAGGGCTTGGATCATTTGCTTGCTCAGTCCCGCCAAGACCGCTTGTTTCGCCCGATCGGCAGCTTGATAGAGCAATAACGCTCCACTCAGTGCCAGAACGACATTCACGGCCCAGGATAGCAGCAGGAGGAGTGGGTAATTCCAGATATCGAAGTAGTCGTTGCGCGCGGCGATCATGATCAGCAAGGCGATGAAGGGGTACCGGATGAGGCGATTGACCGCTTCCGTCCGCCGGCTGATCAGATCGATCCCGGCTAAGTACTTGAGTTTTTCGAACTCGGTCTTGTGGCTCTGGCTCAACCCATACTCACGCAAGTATTCCTGCTGCACCTGTTCCGACCACCCCCCACTCGAGCTGTTCACCCAACCGACCCACCTACGGCACAACATGACCTCATCGAACACCGCCAGGTTCAGCAACACGACGAGGCTCACGCTGACCAGCGTCATGATCTCGTCCACTCGACAGCTCAGCCACCCCCGACAGGGATGGATCATCTCTTCGTCAACGACCCAGTGACCCAGGGAAATCATGACAGCGCCATAAAGGAGGAACAGGACCAGGATGCGCGCGGTCCGCTGCAACGGCTCTGCTGCATCGAGGTACCAGGCCCAGGCTTGATCGACCGTGGTGGCCGTTCTGGTGGCAGCCGAATGATAGACCCGTTGCAGATTCGTCCAGAACGTCTTCAAGGTGAATCGGGAGCGTTGGCCTTGATCGATACGGAACTGGAAGGCATCGGTGAGATCGTCGCTGTTCTTGACGAGATCCCGCAATCCTTTGACCAGGAAGACGACGCACAAGATCCCCGCGAGAAGCCGGAGCCACTCACCGGGCCAAATGCTCACGCCTGCGGTCCACGAAAAGGGTTCGCCTTCATCGTGGTGGGCCATGAGGGCTGTCCCGCCACCCATGACCCAAAAGACCGATGTCCCGGCCAGAAGAAGGAAGCCAGTCACGGCGAGCAGACGCCAGGAGCGCGAGACCCGGAGCCAGAGTCGCTGATTGGTCCAGGCGAGCACCGTCCCGACGAACAGCCCGATCGCGACTGACGCCATCACGGTTGCGCTGCCGGGACCGATGCCCTGCTTCAACTGTCCCAGATTGTCCGTATGCTCGAGGTCCGCCCGTAAGGGATGGATCGTTCTCACACCTTCGATATCCACGACGCTGAGATCCACGGCGCCCTCTCGACCCACTTCGAAGATCCGAGAATGTTCAGCCGCGTCGTAGATTCGGTCATCCGGGGTCATCGCAACGTGATATCCCCCTGGACAGAGGGCCGCCGGGTTCTGTCGATCACCCACTGCACGACAGGTAACGTAATTCACCGCCCGGAGTACGGCAAAATAGGTGGCCGTTTGATCACTGCTCCTGAACGGCGGGACATCGCGTTGCAAACCACCATCCAGCTGCAAGCCGAATGGCGAGGCGATGACCATATTCCTGGTCCATTTATATTCGCTCGCCTGAAGGTGGCGTGCATCGAGGTCGACGGTGAAGAAGACGGCGTAAGGAAATGCCGGCCGTAGTGCTTTCAGAATGAGCAATGCGTCGTAAGGGTCCGAGCCCAGGATACCGATCGCTTTCGCGCCTTCTCCTTCGTCTTGAATCCGCGTGGCCAAGGCGCGCACATAATCAAGCTGACTGGTGCCTTCGGGCCGTTCCTTTAGACCACCGGCCAGTGCATCCTTCGCCGTCTCACTGGTTTTGGGTTTCTCTGCACGTGCGGCTTTCACGCTGTCGTCGCCCGGCACTTCGCCGTCGAGACCGCTCAGATAGCTATAGCGGAAGACGTTCAAGGTCAGGGACTCATAGTCCGCCGGGCGCTGAATCTGCAAATCGATCGCGCGCGGGACCGTGGGACACCAGGACTTGATCGTCGTCGGCACCTGAATCTGCTTCAGCTCGACCTCCGTGAAAGCCGCCACTTTCGCACAAGCTGCCGCACGGAACTCGATGGGCAGCGCTCGACCATACAACGAATCCCACTCCCCGATGAGAATCACCGCGTCCCAACCAAGCCGTACCTGGCGACGTTCTAATTCTTTTATGAGCGTGTCGAAGAGCCGGTCGTCGGATCCGGTCTCATAGACAAGCCGCACATCTGCCGCCGCCAACCGATGAAAAAATTCCAGCTCACAGGCTTCATAGGTCTGACACGCGGGACCCCTTCCCCCTTCCGTCTTGAGCCCATAGGCCATGAGCCCTTTCATCGCACTGGCCCATGGCGAATACAGTTCGATGGTCCTGTCCGCGTTCGGCCAGACCCCACCCCCTTCATGGGGCTCGCCATACAAGCTTCCAGCCTCTTCCAGGAGCGCGCGCAGAGCGGAGGAACTGCGGGGTCCCACGAGCTTGAACGTGACGGCCTTTTGCAACAGAGGATTCAGACGGACCAGTTTGCGCCGGTCGTCAGTCAGTATGCATTCATTCTTCTGTTTCGACTCCTGACACACCATGGCCTGCGACAAGGAGGTCAGGGTCGCCAAGTACCCTCGACTCAGGGCGTCGTCGGGAATCCAGACCACGAGCGTGCTCTGGATTCGACCCCGTTCCTCGCCGCATATTCGTGTCTTGCGGATCCGATACCACTCGTACGGCAACGCATGACCGACCGCCTGAGCGTCCCCCTCGACGAACGAGAGATGTCCTTCGTCTTCCGGAACATAGCAGGCCACCCCCAGTGCGGTGCCGACCGCATAACGATCTCGAATGCGGGACTCCGTACTCTCTGCATAGGGATCGCCGCTCAGGGTCACCAATAGGACTGTAATCCGCTCGCCCATCTCGACTCGATCGGCAATCGCCTGCCGCAGTGGCCTCAGACGCTGCGAGAGAGATGACTCACCCGACTGGCCGGGCTTGGATGACCCGGCTGGTGGTGGCCGAGTTCCTCGCAGACCCCGCTGCACCGCAGCCACCGGATCTTCCCACAGCCGCGCGCGGACCGATTCCTCACCAGTGGTCTGGTTTATATCCAACCCGGTCCCTACCGGCCGCGAACTGCGTAGAGGCTCTTTCACCAACAGCACGCCGGCAAGCGCAACTGCGAGGGTGACCACCCCCACTAGGGCGAGCTTCGATTCTCCACTTCCTTTTGCCATAGAGGAGTCCGTCTTCTGTAATCAGCCGCCGAGCGAGCGCGGGGCACTCGCTCGGTCATCGTGCCACTGTACAACAGATAGTGAGGGGGACTGCAAGGCGGGAATGTGCTAGGAGCTACAACTAACGGACAAGTGTTTGCCCCAGTTAGGTGGCGGGGCTGCGTAGGCATCCATGCCTGGCTGGTCACTGTAGGGATTGTGCAACAGGGTGAGCAACCGATCGATCTCGGAGAAGTCCTTCTGTTGAGCCTTCTCGATGGCGGTCTGCGCCAGATAGTTGCGGAGCACGTACTTGGGATTGACGCGGTTCATGCGGACCAGACGGTCGTCGTCTCGACTCCCCTCTTCGCACAGCCGGTTCTTGTACCGACGAGCCCATTGGTCGAAAGCCTCACGATCCAGGAAGAAGTCTCGAAGCGGTTCATTTAGCGATTCAATTCCAGTCTGAAACAGTCCCAATGCGCGAAAAAAGCTCGTGTAATCGACATGGTGCAGATGCATCACCGCCAAGAGGTCTTGGATCAACGACGCATCTTCCTCCTTCATCTCGATGAGTCCGAGCTTGGCCCTCATCAACTCCATATACCGTCCTTCGCAGAGAGGGGTATAGCGGTCGAGTGCGGCCTTCAAATCTTCCTTCTGGGCCAACGGGAGCAACGCCTGCGCCAGGCAGCTGAGATTCCAGAGACCGATATAGGGCTGTTGATTAAAAGCATAGCGGCCGTTGTGGTCTGAGTGGTTGCAGATAAATCCTGGATCGTAGTCGTCGATGAACCCGAATGGACCATAGTCGAGCGTGATCCCCAGGATCGACATGTTGTCGGTGTTCATGACTCCGTGCGCCCAACCGACGGCCTGCCATTGGGCAATCAGCTTTGCGGTGCGCTCGACGACCTCGGAGAAAAATCTGGCGTACTTGTCCGACACATCGACTAGATGAGGATAGTGCTGTGCGATCACGTAGTCAGCCAGCACTTTGAGCAGCTCGTGTTGCTTCCGATAGTAGAGAATCTCGAACGAGCCGAACCGCACATGCGAGGGCGCCATACGGAGTACGATCGCGCCGGTCTCGACCTGTTCGCGGTAAACCTGATGGCCGCTGCCGACGATGCAGAGTGCCCTTGTCGTCGGAATACCGAGCCCATGCATGGCTTCGCCGCAGAGATATTCACGGATCGTCGAGCGCAACACCGCGCGGCCGTCACCATCGCGTGAAAAGGGTGTGAGACCTGCTCCTTTTAATTGCAAATCCCATTTCTCACCCCGCCCGTTCCGCACTTCGCCCAAGAGAATGGCGCGCCCATCTCCCAGCTGCGGGACATAGACCCCAAATTGATGGCCGGAGTAGAGCATCGCCAGCGGATCCATCCCTGGGACAAGCATGCTCCCGCCGAACACCGCGGCAAATTCTGGTCGCTTCTCTTGCCCCAGATCGAGGTCGATCAGTTCGGCTGCTGAGGGATTGAAGCTGACGAGATGAGGAGGCTCGGAAAACGGAGTCGGGTTGAGTTTCGCATAGAATGCCTCGGGCAAGCGGGCGTAGGAGTTATCGAACGAAAGTGTTTCCAACTGGCGTCTGCTCATTTTATGAGCATGACAGGACTAGTGCGACGTTTTCAAGCAAGGAGCGGCGTTATCCAACAGAGAGATGAATTGATCGGAGTCGAAGTCATAGCCCCACACATCGCCGGTCGAGGTGGAATAGACCCGCCCATGGAGATCCACTTTCTTCTTAGGCAGATGAAGGGTGACTGAGGGGTGAGAGGACTTTCGAATTTGCCGTTTATACACAAAACCTGTATAAGTTTTCCCATGAACGGCACCCACAAACCCATTGCCCTGCGCATAGAATGGCTGATGGAGCATGCACGCCAGTATTCGGCGATGTTTTCCAGTCCCGAGGCCTCTATTGCCCGGCGGCGCTATCTGGCCGAGCATCCGTCGGCGATCGCTGCGCTCAAATGCATGGACGGGCGCATCAACCTCTCCGTTGATACCCACACGCCGTTCGGTATTATTCAACCTTTCCGCAATCTCGGCGGGATGTTTGATTTGGGCTGGCCGCACCTGGGCGAAGTACTGGCTCATTACGTGCAAACCGTGGTCAGCAACGGGCATCGGGTGTTGCTGTTGATCACCTATCACTATTCCAAAGGCGACAAGTACCGCGGCTGCGCCGGGTTCAACTACGACACCCAGGCGGCACGCGCCTCCACATACGTCATCAAAAAACAGGTCGAGCATGTCTTCGGTGCCGACCACGGAACGGTCTATCCCATCGTCTGCGGATTCGAAACAGACGAGGAAGCTATCATACTGCACGGCTCGAACGGCGAAATGCTGGATATATCGCAGTTTGCAGCCCACGAGAAGGATACTTTACGCCCGCGCCTGGAAGAGATGTTTCCGGACATGCACAGCCAGGTCCGCTATGACCTCGAACCACTCGTGTTCGGCAACATGGAACGTATCGTTGAGCTCCGCAAGACTGAACGCGCACTGGACATCGAGCACCACGAGTGGGTGATCTGCGTCGGGCGCGGATTCGATTTTCTGCACATTCCCAACCTCGCACTCATCGTTGGCCCCTACAGCCCCAACCTGGACGATCCGATCGACCGGGCCGCCGGCATCATCGAAGACAACATGCGCGCCGGCCGCATTCCCGACGATGGTTTCCTGCTGCTGGCCTCAGTGCCCTACCAGGAAGTGGGCGTCGACCGTGCCCGCGCCGAACTGAAGTCGCGTTTCCTTTCAAAGTTTGCCGCGGATGTCATATATGCCAAACATCCGCAGCTTGCTCATAAGATGCACATGCGTACCGCCGTGCTCGATTGGCGTTCGCGCAAGCTCGAAATCATCCCTCCCGAGTAGCGGGGAGTCACCGGAGGCGAACTGAACAGGGACGGAAAGCAAAAATATCTTAAACAGCTGTGATAAATATACCTAACGATTGATGCGCTATAGCTGTGGACACCCATAAAGCTTTGTCGACATCTCAAAACACATCCTTTCCAACCCACGCACGGTACAGCTTGTTCCCACTCTCATTCTTTTGAGCTCACGTGCCCACGCAGATCCGCAAGCGCCTTGATAATCTCAGTCGGACGTGGAGGGCACCCGCTTATGTGGACATCGACCGGAATGTGGCGATCCACTGGTCCGGTCACGGCATAGCTGCCTTTGAATGCTCCACAATTAATAGCGCAGTCGCCGAGAGCGATGACAATTTTCTGGTCCGGCGTTTGTTCGTACAAGTCTTTCAACGCTTTTTCCATATTGACGGTGACTGGCCCTGTTACCACCAGTGCATCCGCATGTCACGGCGACGCCACGATATGGACGCCAAACCGTTCTACGTCATACACGGGATTCGCCAGCGCGTTCATCTCCATCTCGCAGGCATTGCAGGAGCCTGTATCCACTTCGTGTATGGCGAGAGAGCGCGGGAAGGTTTGGTCTTTCCGACTGCCTCAGGATCAATTGGTCCTTGGGAGGCTTCAGCTTTTTTGGTTACTGCCCCGTGACCACGCCTGTCTTGAGACTTTTCTTGACGATACGATACATAGGCCTCCATCGATAATATGATCATGTATTCATGTGGTGATTTCGTCGTTGCGACACCCATCAGTGAATAAATGATACCGTCACTCCTCTCGTCAATTCTTCAGAGATCGGTCCCTGCATACGACATGTTGAAGCTCTTGTTGATCACGGGAAAATCGGGAATGATATTGTCGATTACCGCATACTGAATCGCGGGCCAAAAGAAGCCCGTCCTCTTCTGATACGTCCTCTTATCCGATGATCAGGACGGGGACGGCGACGCGGTGGAGGACTTTCTGAGCGACGCTCCCGGAGATGAACCGGACCGCGCTCTGAAAGCCATGGGATGCCATAATCACGAGGTCCTGCCGGGCCGATTCCTCGACGATGACCTCAGGCGGATCACCACTGGAAACTTGGCCATGCGCCTTGTAGCACCCGCCTGCAGGGGCGTGGGCAGGAGTAGCGCTGAGCTTTGCCGCGACGTTATCCACAAGTTTTTGTCCCCAGCTCACCGAATCCTCATGCAGATTCTCATGAAATCGATCATGATGGGCCAATGAGCTATCGTTGCGATACGCCTTGAGCGTCGGCACCACATGCAGCACGGTCATCTCGACCGGGTCGTGAAAGGGGTGGGCCAAGAGCCAGCGCTGGATTGCTGCAGCGTCGTCAATCCCATTAATGGCGACCAGCACGCGGCGGATCTGTTCCGGCATGTGTTTGACGACCAGCGTCGAGCAGGGGGCATGGCTTGCAATCCGGTCGGAGACGCTGCCGACTGTGAACTCTCTCTCTTCGCTACTGAGCTCGCGCGAGCCGGTGACGATCAAGTCAGCCGCCTCCATCTGCGCGGTGTTGATGATCACGCGCGCCGCGCTCCCCAGCTCGCACACTTGCTTGACCACGAGGTTCAATTCAGACGGGACGGATTTCGCCGCTTGCTCCAGGAACTTGTGACCGGAGTCCAGCAGGGGACGCAGCTCTTCTGGAGCCATTCCTCGACCTATAGGCCCCCTATCCGGATACCGCGCAAGCCCGTGATCGACCGCATGCACCAGCGTGAGCTCAGCCGGGGCGTAGAGTCGAGTGACCGCCTGCACCAGCTTGAATGTCGGATCGGATCGATCGACTGCCACGACTACACGCATACCCTGCTCCTTTCTCAGGCACCGTTGTTTGTCAAGGTCGATGGAGACTGTACCACCTTGCTGAAACGCTTGGATTGTGCACGGACCCGGCGTATGACGAGACGCGCATGGACGGTCATGGCGCGGTGAACACGGCCAGGATCCGGAGCGGCTGCACCTGCGCGAAGTGCTGCGCGAGGGTGGTGACACTCGCCTGTATCGGATCCAGCAGGATCTTCGGGTAGATGCCAATGGCAAGCACAACGACCGCCATTGGTATGACGGCCACCATCTCGCGGCGAGTCAGGTCCGGCAAGGTGGCACACGTAGGGGGTAACGGGTCCCAGCACCATCCGCTGAAACAGCCAGAGCATGTACACAGCTCCCACCACGATCCCGATAAGAGCGAGCAGGACGAGGAGGTAGCTGTGATAGGAAGTGCCGGCTAGAATCATGAACTCCCCGATGAAACTGCCCGTCCCCGGCAAGCCGATGGATGCCATGATGAAGATGGTCAAGAGCGCCGCGAACCTCGGCATTACCTGATTCAGCCCCCCATAGGCGTTGATCATCGGATTATGCGTGCGGTCGTACAGCATCCCGGCCGCGAGGAACAGGGTTCCCAAAGTCATTCCGTGACTAACCATCTGAAAAACGGCCCCCTGGATCGCTTCTTGGTTCAACCCAAAAATGCCCAGGGTGATGAACCCCATGTGCGCGATAGAGGAATAGGCGATGAATCGTTTGATTGCGCTTTGCGCGATGGCTAAAACTCCGCCGTAGAGAATGGCCAGCACGGAGAGCCACATGATGTATGGGGCGAACGCCGCCGAGGCCTCAGGGAGTATGGAGAGGCAGAACCGGATAAGCCCGTAGGCCCCCATCTTCAGCAGCAACCCGGAAAGAATGACATGACCCACAGCCGGGGCCTCTCCATGCGCATCAGCGATCCACCCATGGACAGGGATCATGGGCACCTTGATGGCAAACCCCAGGAACAACGCCAGGAAGATCCAGAACTGGACCTCAGGCGCGTACTCCACCTGCATCAGCGCCTGCAGATCATACGTATGCCCTCCCTCGCGGTGCAGCGCCTCAATCCCAAGACCCAGCAGCAGGCTCCCCGCCACGCTGAATAAGAGGAACTTGATAGCCGCGTGGATCCGCTTGGGTCCTCCCCAGAACGCGATCACGAAGTACATGGGAATCATCGCGATTTCCCAGAAGAGTAAAAAGAGGAAGGCGTCCAAGGAGGTGAACACGCCTGTCACGGCCAATTCCACCACGAGGATGAGCATCATGAAGGCCTTGGTGTTGTCTATTCTCCAAGAGACCAGGACGCACAATGGGATGATAAATGTTGTGAGAAAGATCAGCGGTAAGCTGATGCCGTCGACGCCGACCACGAATTGAAAGGAGACCAGCGGTAATGGCACGCGGTCCACAAACTGCATCCCGCCAGCCGCGTAGTCAAAGCTCGCCCACAGCCCCGCCGTGAGCCCCAGCGCGAGTAAGGTGATGCCGAGGGTCGTCCAGCGGATGATCTCCGCATGGCGCCCGCCTGCGCGGGCAGGGAGGAATCCCACGATGACCAGCCCGATAACGGGGGTCAGCACGATCCAGCTCACGAGATGGGAAACCAAGAACGAATTCTCCATGTTCACCCTTTCATGCCATGACCAGCGAGAACACGTGTTCGATTCCCGCGATCAGCACGAGAAGCACCACGAGAAGCACCAGAAGAATACGGAGAAACCGGGGGTCGGTGGCATGGTGCGGTACAGCCCCCCCAAGTCGGTACAGAGGATCGTGGTCATCGGTCTTCTTGACGCCCACGACTCTGGAGAGTCCCGTCGCCATCTTGAACGATGCGTTTGCAAGCCCGCTCGCGGGCCGATCAATGAGCAGCACATCCACGTTTTGCCAGAGCCACGAAGCGAACCGCACGTAGGGGCGAATGATCAGGGCCGCATAGACTTCGTCGAAGTACCCTCTGTTCAAAAGGAACACGTAGAACGTTTTTTTGCGCTCTGACCACCATGCCGAGGGATGGGCCGGAAAGATATGAAAATAGAACGCCGTGGCCCAGCCGGCTATCGCGACGCCGATGCCAAGAAGAAGGTTCGCAGGGGACCAGCCCTCGAGCGAAATCCTTGCCAGAGCAGCGGCTCCCTCTGGGTGTGCCGGAGAGATGAATATGAGAAAGTCGCTCCAGATCAGAAGTCGGAGCACGGCGAGTCCTGCCGTGATGAGAATGAGTCCCAGGAGCAGCGATGCTGAAAACAGTTGCGGCCGCATCATCCCCGGTCGAAATCCCTCGGACCAGTCGACGCGACCGGATGGCGTGAAGATGTCCATGGTCCCCTGGAACAGATAGAACGCTGTAAAAAACACGGTTGCCGGCCCCAAGATCCAGAAGACAACGCGTGCCTGGGCGAGGTGCGACATGACCCACAACTGTTCGTAGGGCCCCCAGAAAATGATGATCGGAGGAATCAACGCCATGATAAGGGCACCGACGTACAGGGGGACCTGTTGTCGTGAAATGCGTGTTCGTGATGGATGCCCATGTTCGGCGTGATCACCGTCGTGTTCGCCATGGTGGGTTCCCTCGAGATTGTGAAGGGCGCTGCCTGCAGAGAGAAACAGGAAACTCTTCATGGCGCCATGGGTGAGGAGGTGAAAGATTGCGGCGCCATATGCGCCGACTCCGCAGGCCAGAACCATGAACCCAAGTTGGCTGATCGTCGAGTACGCCAGAATGCGCTTGATGTCGAATGCAGTGAGGGCCACCGCAGCGGCAAAGAGGGCGGTCACGCCGCCGATGATCGCCACCACGGTCATGATGGTCGGGGCCAGAACATACAGCGGCCCCATGCGGATCAGGAGGTACACGCCCGCGTTGACCATGGTCGCGGCGTGGATCAGCGCGGAGACCGGGGTGGGGGCTTCCATCGCAAATGGGAGCCAGACGTGGAGGGGAATCTGCGCTGACTTGCCGATCGGGCCCATGAACAACAGCAACGCAATCACGGAGAGGATGGGGGCCTGCCACTCAAGACCGAGCCATCCAAGGAGGTTCACCGTCTGATCGGCGTAGTTTGGCGCAGCCGACAAGATCGCCTGAATGTCGAGCGTGCCGAAGGTGGCCCACGTCAGGTAGATTCCGAATGCGAGGCCAATATCCGCCACCCCATTCACGAGAAAAGCTTTCGTCGCGGCGTCGCAGGCCGACGGACGGCGTGACCAATGGGCAATCAGCAGGTACGAGCACAACCCCATGATTTCCCAGAACATGAATAACATAAACAGATTCGCGCCCATGACCAGCATGACCATGGCAGAGGTAAAGAGCGCGATCAGTGCGAAGAAGCGTGCGTAGCGCGGGTCCGCCTGCATGTATCGGCTGGAAAAGACATGGACCAGGCTGCTGACCCCGGTGACGAGGAACAGCAGGACCACCGTAACCGCGTCTACGTAGAGGCCTGCTTCGACGGTCAGACTGCCTGATGTGATAAGGGTATACAACGGGATCGACCTGGCTCCGTTTTGGTACACGTCGATACAGGCCAGAACCGAGAGGATGAACGAGGCGGAGACCGCCGGGATTGCCAGCCGATGGCTCGCCTCGCCGACCCAACGGCTGCCCAGCGCGATGATCAGGAAGGCGGCAAAAGGAAGGGCCGGGATCAGAATATACGCCGTGTTCATCATCATGGTATCGGTGGTGAAATCGTCTTCCAGGTTCCTCCTGGCTGATACTCCGAAAACTCTCCCGTGGTGGGATGGCAGGAGACGAGATAGATCCACTGATTGTTGAAAAAATTCTGAAGCACCACATGGCGGGAGATGGTCTGGGAAATTCTTCCCGTGTCCGCCTCGATCACGGTGAGCAGACGGAGCGGCTCATGAAACCGGCGAGTGCCCGTGGTCAGGGCTTGAAAAGGAAACCCTGTTTGCAGATCGCTGTGCCTCCCTAGCATCACGCCGACTCCGCTGACGACGTTGTGCAAGACTTTGGTCCCGCTCCCATAGGCCCAGCTGTCCGTCGCGGAGAAATAATATTGAAAATTGATCATTTGGCACACGACCAGCGGGGCGGTCATGATGGCCTCCAGCACCCTGCCGGTTTCGTCCTGGGACTGGTCGTAATTGTGGAGAAAGGCCCGACCGTCAAGCTTGAGGTTTCGTGTCAGCGACCGGTGTCCAATAATAAACGCCGCATTGCTGGAAAGTCCCCACTCCGGTCGGACTTGTGCCCAGTCACGGCTGACTTGCCCTACATGGCGGGCGGCAGCCAGGGGCGAGGGCCGGCTGGGAGCCCTCGGCAATCGACCAACGCGCTCCTGAGCGTTCAGGAGTCTTGCCGCTTCCAGGTCATGTAGCAACTGGAGCACCTCCGGACGGTGCGTCTCGGGCAATTCTTCCAGATCGAACAAGGTGACGTGGTCCGTAGTCGTATTGTGTTCACCGGCTATAAACCACGTGTCCTCTGGAATCTCGATTCCCACGATCCGTAGCTCCTGGCGGACATTCGCCCTATTGGCCAAGGCTGCCAAGACCCTGGCATTGGGTCCACCAGGATTCCCTCCGCACGCCCCGCAATGGTACGCGGACGCGTACGGGTTGTTCTCTGTGGTGCTCCCATGGGCGCAGAGCAGTACCAGCCGCGCGAAACCTCTGGTCAGGCTCATGACACGGAGCGCGTTTTCGACCACCGCTGATTTTTCTGCCAGGGAAAACCTGCGCGCAGCGAAGCGTTCGAGCGACACATGGTGGTTGCGGGCATTGAGCCCGTACTGGTATCGGAGTTCCTCCAGAACGGCATGCTCTTCCTCTACGGAAAGACCGAGCCGCTCGGACGCTTTGGTCTGTCGCATCGCGTGACTGCAATCCTCCGGCTCCCGAAGGGCGGCGAGCCGGAATTCTTCGAGTACCTTCTGCGAGAGGGTGACCGCGACGTTCCGACGGTCGAGCCGCTGCTCGAGCACCTCGGCGATGCAGGCCCGCTCGTTGCCGGCAATGAAGGCGTCACGCTCCTGTTCAGGGAATTTCTCCACCGGGATTCGGGTCGAGATAGGTGGGGCGAGCCAGTGACGCAACCCCGTGCGCACACTCTCATAGGTCTTCAAGAACAGGGTCTTTCCCAGCATCGCCAGTCCGAACACAAGCCCGAACAGGTCGAACGTGAGATAGGAACTGGCGGGGTTTGCCTTGACCTGGTGAAACAGGTGCCGGCCGAGCTGGTTCCAGCGGTCTCCAAGCCTGTGGCGTTGGACCACGGGGTCATAAGTCCACCGCGGTTTCTCCTTCACCATATATTTTGGCTTGATCAGCACAGGACAGAGGAGGAGATCTTCCTCCCGATCGAGTATTCGGTAGTCGATCGGCGTGCCGAAGAATCCAGCGAATCCGAGCGTATCGTACTCGCCCTGGACTTCCAGATGACGGCGGAAAGGCTTGGAGCGGGCATCGATACAGAACACGGCTTGCGCTCGGGGTTTCGGACGCTCGTTACTTGTGTCGTGTGCAGATCTCTGCCTCTCACTCACCAGCTTCGTAATCAGCGAGTTTCGATATTCTTTCTCGTATGCCTCGTGCCAAACAGGACGGAGCGCGTCAGAAGGGAACCGATCGAGCCAGGACAGCAACGACCTGGCATCCGCTGGTGGCAGGTGTTGTAGATCCTCCGGGCGAAACTCGAGGAATTGCGCCATATGGAAGAGGCGCCAGACGTCCCGGCAGACAGTTTCCGTGTACGCGTCGTGCGCGTGGGCATGGGAGTCGACGTCCTCCAGATCATGGGATCGTGCGCGTTCGAGGAGATCGGGAAGTGCCGGGTTGATGCTCAACGTGCTCCGACAGACTTTCTCGGCCAGCTCAGCCTCGTAAAACACGCGCACGGACAGGTATTCCAGCGGATCGATTGGGTGACGGCCCTGTTCAGGATAATCCGGGTTCTTGTCTCGCCAGCGAATAAAGCCGGCCCAGCCCGGCAACTGGGCGAGGTGCCGACGCAGGTAATCTTCCCGTTGCTGGTCGGGGACCTGCAAGCGGTGAAGGCTCGCTGCCAGGGCGTCTTCAGGGCGGTCAGGGAGCGCCTCCACCCTTCGAGCCCAGTCGGAGATCCCGAGGGTCCATCGGGAAGCCTCGCGCGGCGCAAGATCCCGCCAGGCACGATAAAATCCGTGCGTGCGTGAGGGCATCGACCAATCCGCCATGCCTTCATCCACGAATGCGGCGCACCACTTGATCATGTGTTCGTTGATCTCTCGTTTCAGATCAGAGCCGGTGAGATCGTCGATGATCTCGGTTGCGGTGCGGATGCGCTGCTGCGTCGGTCCATGCTCGGCGTGCACAGACCCTCCAGCCTTGGCCGTTGTGGGGGAATGCCCGTGGTTGCCAGTCGATCCATCTTCGGAGAGATCGAGCGCCTTCAAGGCCCCGGACCACAGCGAACGGATGTAGACCGCTTCAGGGTCGCGCCCCGCCGCGTGCGATCTCAGCCGATCTTTGATGGACTGGGGAACATCAGGACGGATACGGTGGGTGGCGTCTTCCTCCGTTAGCTGCCATGGCAATAATTTTGGGTCGAGCGGATCGATGCCGTACACAAAGTGGACTAGGAGGATCTCTTCAGGATGGAGACTCCGTTCACCGGCACGGACACTGTCCTGCGATGCGAGCTCCGGCACCCGCGATCGCAGGGCGCTCAACAGCTCCTTCTCGGAAATCCGTCCCTCGGCGTAACAGGCTCGGTACTCCGCAGTGGACAGATAGCCTTCTCCTCCTAACAGTTTCTTCGCTTGCGAGACAGCTTCATCAAAGGGCAAATGTTCGAACCCGATCAAGGGATTGCGATAGGCGAACGTCCGAAGCGGCCAGTTCGGAGGAATGACCTCGACCGCCTGTGACACCAGGGCTTGAAGCTCCTCACGCTCTGCCTCGTTCAGCGCAGGCTGGGAGGCGTCTCCCAATTGGGTGCCTACGCCGTGTTGTTCGGAAAACTGCTCAGTACGCACTGGCTTCTCCTTACTCTCAAACGGAGATCATACACCTTGTAGCGGGTGGTGGAATGAATGAATGGCTCTGACTTCTGGGCGCGTATGGATACAACGGCTCAGCTCGGTTATGCTGAAACGGTATTGTCAAGTTAAGTGAATTTGAACGAAATTTAGGCCCTACACGAATTCATAACTCATTGATTGTTCAACATTCAGGTTCCTGGCTCGAGGTAGGAAATCAGCCCTATTCGACTTAAGTTGACAATACCCCTTGAGATACCCTATCGCATAGATAGATGCAGCCAGACCAGCCAAGGAGATCGTCAGCAAGAAGAACGACGCCAGCGGATCGAGGCGGATTGCAAAGCTGAGAAAGGGAATTGTGGATTCAGCGGAGGCAGTCCAGGGCTCCGGCGCGAGGAGTCCGGCAAGCCCGAGGACGATGCCAACGAGACCTACCCCAGCCGCAAGCCCGTGCGCAATGAGGTTCTGGATCCTCGGTCTCCCGGGAAAGCAGAGTGGGAGGACGATGCCGGCCGTATAGATCGCCAGCAGGCTGATGAGTAGGAAGGTCATCGTTGCAGTAAGATCCTAAAGAAGCAGACCCTGCAACCAAACGCATATCGCACCCCGCCGCTCCCACAAGCCTTCGAGGTGTGAATTGGGAAATTCTGGCAGTCTGTAGACAAATTAAAAGGAATGGCTTGACACATCACACGTTATCCGAAAGCGTCCCCGCACGAAAAATAGAATTGACCCCACGAACTCACTTCATAATCATAGGAACTTAGGTTCCTCCATGGAACCGTGCCGGCTCCAATTCGACTGGCTCCCTGATTCTCTTTTTATGATGGAGGAGGGGAGGCCCGAGTGGGAAAAGCGCCTTGTCAGTATAGGCCTGCGAGAAACTACCAATCGCGTGATAAAAGGCGAGCATTCCGACTCCCAGATGAGCCAACCCTGGTAGGGTTTCCGATATCAGATTCAGTCTCATGCAAACGGATGGAGAGAAACGTTTTGGCGATGGTATAGCATGGAGGAGACTTAGCGCAATAGACCGGTATGCGGTCAGATAGACCATGACCGATGAGAAACAGACATACACAAGGTCTATAGGAACAAAGAGGGAGCTATCAAAATGAAATGTCGTGCTCATGCTGATCAGCTGGGCGATAGAAACTGTGATCCAGTATAGCCATACATCGTGAGTGCCGTCTCTCCAAGCTGTTCAGTGTATCGAACTTCAGCAATCCCCCGCGAGCACCTGAATGAGACCGCCAAACACCAAGTCGATGACCAACACCCTCGCTACCCTCGCTCTACCCACCTCTGGAATTTGTCCGATTTGTGCCATGCCTACGGTCAATGCCCGACAGCGAGGTCGAACAAACCGATGGCCAGCACATCTACTCGGCAACTGCTGCTTTCTTTATCGGTCATGTTCTCCTCAAAAGTTTTCCACCAAAGATCCTTGCCCCTAAGTTACACATCACCAATCAGAAGCCTGCTCCATCACCTTCGCGCCGAATGAAGCAGGTGCGCCAGCAATAATGGCGACTCACTATTTATTGCGTCTGGCGGATTAAGGTTGGCACGAGATGGCTCAGGGCATCGTCGGTGATGCCAAACCGGGTATAATTATTGTCCGGCTTCTCGTTGGCGTAGAGGCGACCGGTGGGGGCGGGGATTTTTATGTCCACCTTCACTTGGCTCTTCGGCAGGATTGTGACAGTCTGCTCCTTCGTGCCGCTGAGGTATGGATGCCAGATCAACATCTTGTACGTGCCGGGAGGAATGTCGCCGATTTCAAATCGGCCATCTTGGTCGGTCATCGCATAGTAGGGATTTTCCATCGCCAGCCCCCAACTCTCCATGTAGGCATGGAAGCCGCATTGCATGACGAACACCTTGCGTGCTTTTGTCACGCTGACGAGCTGTTTCATCGGTTCGCCGGGCTGGTGCTTATGATACATCGCGGCGGCGTCGCCCCGATCCTTGAGGTCTCGCGGATGGTGCGGATTTATCGGGAGCGGCACGTTGAAGAGCATGCGCGGGCCAAGCTGAGAAGTCTCGTAGGCTTGAATATCATGCATGACCGGATCCATATTCACGACGACCACGTCACTCTTCTCACGCATCACGGTCGTGAAGGGAACGAACCGGCAATCCTTGGCTTCGATGCGCGGCGTCTGCTCGTGCAAGAATGATTTCCCTTTCTCGACATTTTCGAGATACACCACCACGTCGCGGAACTGTCCGGCGGAACCTACGTTGAAGGGCTGGAGCAGTCGCCACCCCTGGCCATCGGAAATCCTCCCGCAGTAGATTTGATCGGGAAGCGTAATCAGGTTGTAGCCTTTCGGCCTGGGCACTTGGCCGTCGAGGGCAACTGTGCCTACTAATCGCCCGCCGTCCGTCACAGAACTCTCCTCATATGCCCAGGTAGATGAGCCCATTGCAGTCATCACGGCAAGAATTACAGCAAGAAGGAATCGCATGACATGCCCTCTTTTTAATAAGGTAAATACCAGGTCCGACGTTCTTTGTACTTATTTACGATGCCCGCGTTCGTTTCTGTCGATGGACCGAATCTGTTATACGCTGAATTGTAGCGGCGGTCAGGTCACGGATCGTAATGTGTGCTTCATCATCACCATTGAAGGTACAGAGCGCGATGGTGAAACAGTTGGTCCCGCCACGAATGATCTTCAAGGCGATATTGGACTGATGGCAATGGACGCCGACGAAGAGACAGACATCGATTTTGTTCTGCCAGATGGTCAAATTCGGATGGTTCGGGTTGATCTCCTTCTCCGGCTCAATTTTCGGGTACTTCGGTCGGTAATCCGGCATCGGAATGAGCTTGGCTGGGATCGCCTCGGCTAATTTCTTGACGACCTTCGCTTCTTGTTTGGCCTGTTCATTCCAAGCCCACAGCACCAACGGTCCAGGGAAAATTGTGGGATTCTTGGCACTAATAAGCCGCCGCGCAGCCTCGTCAATCGCCTGTTGCTCGGGGACGATCTTACCCAAGACAAGGCCTTCTCCCTTCGACGGCAATACGACTCCCCGTGATGATACGGGGGTGGCTAAATAACCTTCCGGACCGACGGTCATTTCATGCTGACTCATCCTGGACTCCTTTCGATCGGTTGTCGCGTGTTGCTCCAAGGTCTTCCCTCATAAACAAGTCCATCGGCGTCAGAGCCGTTCCCTTATTTGGCATCACCACGGAGGGTTGAAATAAGCAGGCCCCTTCGATGCGATCCGCATTCGTTCTCGTCTGACCGGACTCCACCACCACCACGCGTTTAACCGTATCTGCGAACGACTCCAACTGCGCCACCGGCAACGGCACAATCTGCTTGGGGTACAAGGCGGCTACGCTCATGCCAACATTCCGGCACAGCATCAGTGCATCACGAACCACACCTTGGGTCGCCCCCCAGGCGATAAATCCTACCTCCGCGTTATCCTCCCCCTCACGCTCGGCTTGCATGGGCGCGCTCCCAACTTCTGCACCTCCATCGAATCCGTCTCCGGCATCCAATTGTCCCCCGCGCATGGCCGCCGCCAAGGCTTCGACCCCGACACTTTCGAGACGTGCCGTGAGGGCCTCTTCGAGCACGACTCCCACCACACCGGCCTGGTTCGTCTCGATCAATCGATGTCCTATGATCAACAGTCGCAGTGCGTCGGCTGCATCAGTCGCGACAAGGGCTCTCGGATCGGAACAGCCATTCAGCGATGACAAGATCGAGGCACCGTTTCCGCCAAGCAGCGCGAAGACTTTTCCGTGCGGGCCTCGATAGACCTGGGTGTCTGGAAACTGTTCGCTGTGCAGCCCCGAGACCATCTTGTCGGCCATCGCGAGGTGTCTGGCGACCCACTGTGTCGGTGATCGTTCCAGCTCGCCGGCGCACTCCGTTCTAGACCCGCAGTGACTTACGGCAAACCCGAGTTTTACGGCGTTTTCCGGACTCAATACGATGCGCGCATCACCACTCGCGGCGAGTGGAAGGGAATAGATGTCGTGTTTGATGAGCGAGAGGGACGCAAACTGATAACCGCTGTCGAACAAATGGGATGACCTGAGGGATTTCAGACAGACCCACCGGGCCTCCTCGGAGAACCCGAGCAGATAGGCCAGCACTCCCATTGCCACAAACCCTTTCCCTTCTGTGTCCTGGCTGTGCTTTGCGTTCAGCTCCCGGAGGGGAACCGGGTAGGCAATGATCCCGTCAGGCAGCTGAGGGTGAAGACGGAACTGTTCAGGCGGATCCCAGACAAGCACGCTGCCCGACTGCACACCGAATTGCCGGAATTCCAGAGGATCCTGATCCAGATATACGACCACATCGCATCCATGCCCCATCGAATAGAACGGGCGCGACGCGATCCTGAGTCGCAGCACCAAATGCCCTGAGCCACTATGCAGCCTGCGGGTCTGAGCCATCACCTGGCAGCCATGAAGGGTCAAGGCTTGGGCGACGGGCTCAAGTTCATCAATGAGACCCGAGGCGCTTCTCCCGACGATCTTCACCGTCAGATCGAAGTCCTGAATGGGACGTGCGGGAAGCCATGCTGAAAACGGGGCCATGTCGATCTGTTCCGTACTAGACACGATACCTATTTCCCACCTCTAGGACGGCCTTCACCTTCATCCACTGAATTGCATACCCGTTGAGGAAAAGGTGGTCGTACACCGCAACCAGGAAGGCGTGCCCATCGTGAGGCGAGACCAGACACCCTTCCCAGGTCTGAACTCCTCGTCGAAGCGTGGCGCGCAGACCGGCATGACTCGTCGTGATCGACCCTGCGACCGGATCGAACCAGATGATCGCCGTACAGCCTCTCGGATACTGCACGACCAGAATGTCGGTCTCTCTCTTCATGAACATGACGGTGGTTCCGGGATTACTTTTTCTTTTTCCTCGCCGCAGTGGTCTTTTTGGATGTCTTCGCCGCCGACTTGGATTTTTTCGCTACTGCCTTATGCTTGACTGCCATGAGTTCCCACTGTGTTGTGTGGATGACGATCATCCCGCTTACTCGTGAAGCCTGACTATGTTGCCCTCCACTCCGGTACTGTGCAGCAACTGATTGAAGCTATCGTTCAGCACGTCGTTGACCAACTGCTGCGCATCCTCCGGTTCGAACCACCGTACAGCCCTTCTTCACTGTCATAATTCTTGCTCCGCTCACCGGACGTAACTAATTGGAGTCAGCCGGCATCAACCTTCACTCACTCCCATCACTGAATCATTTTCGAAACACGATGACCTCGATCCTTTGGGTTTCCAGCCAATCGAAATGCTCCGTAATGGTCGCTATCACGAAATCGCCTGGACGAATTTCGTCGAGGCTCAGCCGCTCAAAGCCTTTCAAAATCCTGGTATCCATTCCCACCATGCACTTGGAGCGGCGAGTCGCAAACGATGTACTCGTGTTTAGCACCAGGCTCGGAGGAGATGTCGGCTGGTTCATGACCGATTCGACATAGCCCCAGATTACCGGCATGATGATCTCTATTCACTCGATACTGACGAATGGTAAGATCGAACCGCCCGTGACTGCCCTAGCCAAAGACGTTCTGCTCCGGTCGAACGTAGATCGTGTCAACATCCAACCTTCCTCCCTACCATTCGTCTACTTTCTCAACATAACCCCAGATTGTGCTCATGATCCCTCTCGCAGGGCGGACTGGAGTGGCCGCCCTGTTCGTTGCCGACATCGAGCCAACCCCTCCCGAGCCTTCAGACTGTTGGGATCGCGGGTCAGGACCGCGTTCCAGTTGAACAAGGCCTCTTCCGGTTGTTCCAGCTTCTCCAACAACGTTGCTAGTTCGCACCGTGCCAAGTTATCCGCCGGACAAACCGCCAGCGCATCCTGAAGTCGACCGATTCGTGCGACCCATTCCTCGCTCAACGCATAGGGCAAGATTGCTGGTGGTTGCACTGAGCGTTCAGCTTTCACTGCCATGCTCGCGCTCTTCTTTTGTTTAGCCTTCTTTCCCACGCCGGACTCCAACCTTTACGCCGGCTGTGGATTCACTCGCTCAACCCCATGGTTTGCGCGGACCTGTGTCCCGGTCAGCCGGACATTTTTCCCGTCTTTCGGCATCTCAATGCCCAGTTCCTTCCGGACGGTTCGAAAAATGTCGATGACATGGTCCATCTTCTTCACATCGAGATCCTGCACGCTGAGCATCGCATCTTCATGAATGTCATGGCAGTAAGCGATCGTGAGGCAGTTCGTTCCGGCCCGCACCATCCGCAACGCTAGGTTGGCGTAATGGCAGTGAATGCCGATGAACAGGGCCACTTCGATTTTGTTTCCCCAGATCGTCAGGTTCGGATGATTCGGGTTGAGAACCTCTTCCGGATCGATCTTGGGATACTTGGGCCGATAGTCCGGCATCGGAATGATCATGACGCCCGGAATCTCCGCCGCAAGTTTTAACAACGCTTGCCCTTTCGCCATCCATTCCGCATGCCAGGCCCATAAATACAACGGCCCTGGGAAAATCGTCGGATTCTTCCGGGTAAATAGTTGCCTTGCGGACTCAGCGATAACCTCATCCTCCGGGGCATGATCACCGTACGACAACCCGAATCCGGAATCGGGATGAGTGACACCAAGCTGCATCGCACAGGGCGGATGGAATCCTGCCGGGCCTACGTCGATCAGACGTTCACGCTGTGCACTACCCAATAGGTTCATGAGCCGTTCCTTTCTGCATTGTGAGTCGTGGGGCAGGCACCCACCAGGCGGAGTCCTAGCCTGCCACGCCCTGTTGGCCAGATATCCGCTGAGTTCGGTATAACTTTCTCAACAAGAGAGGAAGTTCTCCTGCGTTCCTTTTGGACATGTCCCGCTCCATCTCTGATCGACTGGTCGTGATACAAATGGGGACTGCATAGAAGGTGCCGCAGATAAAATCAGCGTATCGCCAGGCTTGTGGCGATCAAAATCGTGGACTTACGACATCAGTGTGAAGAGCAAGGCGGATTGTGTGAGAACTTTTGGAGAGCCCTCTGCATTATTTGCAGATCAAGGTTTTTCGCAAGCGTGTGGCCTCTGCAGTTCTTACAAAATCGAGGTGTGGTCAAGCGCTTGACCAGCGATCAGGCGCTTGCGCAGAAAAATCGCGTGATCCAACGATTTCATCGTGAGCGCGCGGTCTGCCGAGCCGAGGAGGTTGAAGAAGTTCGTGGTCAACCCGAGGGCGAGCACCAGGTGATCGTACGGCAGAGAATGGCAATGTTCCTCGTGCCTATGCGACAGGCCGACTCGTTTATGCACGAGATCGATGGCTTCGATATCGCCATGAAAGAACGTCACCCGCGCAACAGCTTGCAGATCGGGCTGACGATATTGGTGATATCGAGGTCGCTCGCCGCGACTTCGTGCAGCATCGGGGTGAAGAGGAAAAAGTTGTCGCAGTGTCGCGCACTCCTGAATCAGGACATGGCACTCGGCTGCCCGTTCCTTCCGAATCCAGGGCTTCTGTTCATCGCGCAACTACACGCTTAATTGCGCTTCAGCAGCAGGATTTTCCGATCCACCATGCTCCAGCAGCCCCCGCGGCATGGGTTTGAGCACATGAAAGAGTGTGACGACGACATCAGGTGTTCAACACAAGAGAGATTCAACATATTGGGCAACGCGCTGGGAGTTCTCGGGCTCGTCAACGGCCACAAGAATTCGCCTAGCGACCGACCTAATCGCCTTCCTTCTCTATCTTGTGAAACATAGGAACGCCTCAAGTTCTGGACACGTTTCATCTAAAGCCATGCTCTCCCACTCGTAGCAGTAGTGCTTGAATTTCTCTGTGAGTTGAGCATAGACCGTCTCTTCGTACGAGCTACTAGTTCGTGACTGATATAAGCTTTTTGGCCAAGACCACAGTAAACACAGTTGGCTTACCCCAACCCTCCTCCATTCCCAGCACCACGAACCACACAATCACTCCCAACGACAGGAGCCCAGTGACCACCACGAGGCAAAAGAGGAGGATGGTTAGCACGGGTTATAGCCTCACAAGAATCCAGACACCAATTCGCAGGTGCCTACTTCGTCACCGATGATGAGCAGCCGGATCGTCATGATGTTGGCCCTTCACTCCCTTCCTTGAATCTGTGCAATCATCGTGTGACTTCCTTAACTTCTATTCCTTAAATTCTAATTGCGTACGAGCAACTCTCATACCCTACGTCATTCATCGCACGGTGGTCTCCTGTAGCTCCTAACTCGGCGTTCAACCTGACAGATCAGTACGAAAAGGCTGCCTACTGGTAGAAAACAGAATAAACGGAGGCTCTTCGTGCAAAAGTTGCACTCATTCACGAAGTCAGCGCGAGTTCCAAGGCATCTCAGAATCTTCCGTCCAGATGGTGCAGCCCGCTTCTTTTCACCGTCCTTTCGCAAAGATACCCAGACAGAAGGCAACCCGGTCTCACTCTCATTCTCCACGCAGGCACGGCTTATGCTGGGTCAGTCAGCAGCATGAGATAGTTCCGACCCTCACATCTTCACCACCAGAGGTGCGCCATGGAACCTTCTATAAGTCCTACGCGTTCGACCAAGAGGACGTATACGCTGCATGGCACATTGGTCGGTGTCGATCTCCTTCATCACAGCATCATGATCCAACCGTCAAAGCATGACGGAACGCGCGTTCGCCGCCTGATCATCAGATTGGACAGCAAGATCATCGCTGGTACTGAACGCAGGGTTCTCGCCGATCTCATTGACGAGGTTGGGGAGTGGGTCAGCGCTCTCTATGTAAACGAGGATCATTGCTCTTTCCTCAAGCAACTCCATCTCCCCGTGGCATGACGTCAAGTCCTCCGGTCCCGTCGACGGAAGGCAGTCTAGCTACGCATAGGGGGATCAAGCCTATGGCGAAAGCGCCATGACGTGCCAACAATGCGGTGGTCTCATGGTGAGAGAAGAAGGTTTGGGGCGGGCGTATGGATCCGACTCTGCGCTGAGCCTCAGACAGTTTCGCGATTGGCGCTGCCTGATCTACGGCAATACCTATGACTCGGAGCTGACAGCCAATCGTCCGCGTGAGTTTTCTCACAGACCGGGCGGCAGAGGTTGCCCGATTCGTTGCCGGAACCGAACCGCCCCCGCTCGAGCCTTCAGATTGTCGGGATTGCAGACCAGAACTGCATTCCAATGACACACGGCTTCCTCCGGTTGTCCTAGTTCTTCCACAACGAGGCGAGTGTGCATTGTGTCAGGGTATCAGTAGGACAGTCCGTCAACCGCGTCTGCAACAGGGGAACCCATTTTATCATCGGTAACGTGCCCGCTCAGATACTGTGGTCGGACTCGGCTGTGCTGACGGGGTGCCGATGTTCATCGCCCTGCTCGCAGCCCTCTCTTCTTGCTCGCTTTCTTCCTTCAAGATCCCTCCGGTCTCGTTCGTGTAGGTCATCACCCGCTCCCGCGTACGAGAACAAGAGCAGGAGAAATGCCGTGAATGGGCCTGTCAATATTGCTGAGTGCGCTTGAAACAAATTGCGGGCTTACGGTGCTTCTGAAGATGGGCAATACCTCCCACCCTCTGATAGCTCATCGACTCTGCAAGAATTGCAGATCGCGCGTTCTCCCAGGCAAGCAGACACTGTCATTCTTGTAAAATCAGCAATAATCCTACGCATATCAGCACAGGGACGAGTGCACAGACGTAAAAGTTGAGCATCAGGCAGGGCAACGGGTCAGACGAGGGGAGTTCGAATCGAACGGCCGAACAGAACGCGTGCTTAGTCCCGGATACCGTACTCTTTGATCTTATATTGGAGGGCCCGAAGACTGATACCCAGCAGCTTGGCAGCTTTCTCTCGATGATTCGTGATTTCTGTTAACGTCCGCTGAATCACCTCTCGCTCAAGTCGATCCAGAGATATCCCCAGAGTCACCACCATCGTACGCGCATCCTCCTTGCTGGCCTGGATTTCTTCCGGTAAGTGTTCCGGCTGGATCATCGCATCTTTCACCGTAACCACCAACCGCTCCATGAGGTTCCTGAGTTGGCGAATGTTTCCGGGCCACCCATACAACCGCAAGAGCCGCATCGCCTCCCGTGATACGTCTTTCGGCTCACGGTGATGCTGAGCAGCGCACTCCGCGAGAAACTGGTCTACCAGCAGGGGAATATCATCCGCTCGATCACGGAGCGGCGGGAGGCGAATGGGCACGACATTGAGCCGGTAATAGAGGTCTTCCCGAAAGTCTCCCTGCTTGACCGCTTCTTCAAGGTTACGATTGGTGGCGGCGATGATCCTGGTATCGACTTTGAGCAGCTTCGTTCCGCCCAGGCGCCTGAATTCCTTCGTCTCCAACACGCGCAGAAAATCGACTTGCGACTTGAGGGACAGCTCGCCCACCTCATCCAGTAACAGCGTGCCGCCGTCGGCCAGTTCGAACCGCCCCATCTTGGTCGCCATGGCGCCGGTAAACGCGCCTTTTTCATAGCCGAACAACTCGCTTTCGAAGAGATTGTCCGGCAGGGCTCCACAATTCATCGTGATGAACGGGCCGTCGGCTCTGGGGCTCTTATGGTGGATCGCACGGGAGATGAGTTCCTTGCCGGTCCCGCTTTCTCCCGTGAGCAACACCGTGACATCGCTGTCCGCCACCATCTCCACCAGGCTGTAGACCCGCTGCATAGGCTCGCTCTCGCCAACCATTTGATCGAATCGCGTCCTGGTTTCGAGGCGATCTCGGAGTTGCTTGTTCTCGGTCATTATCGCGTGTCGCTCCAGCGCCTTGTCGACCACAATGGGAAACCGCTCGCGATCGATGGGTTTCGTGAGATAGTCGTAGGCTCCACAGCGCATCGCCTCGACTGCCGTATCGATGGACCCGTAGGCGGTCATCACCACGACTTCCGTATCCGGCCATGTCTCTTTGAGCCGAGACAGGAACTCCATACCCCCGATCCCCGGCATCCGAAGGTCGGTGATGACCAACTCGGCAGGGGCCGCTTCCAGTTGCGTCAACCCCTCCTCTGCCGTGGCAACTCCACGGACCTGGTGCCCCTTCTTCTCGAGCATCGTGACCAACGCCCCACGGATATTGATCTCGTCATCCACGACGAGAATGTGTGCAGGTGGCTTCATGAGGTCACCGCCACAGGTTGCGCATCTTCGACTGCGACAGGGAACGTCAGCACCGCGATGGTGCCGATCCCCGGCGTGCTGGATACCTGGATGGTTCCACCATGATCTTCCATGATGCGATAGGCGATGGCGAGACCCAGACCGGTTCCGCTGGACTTCGTCGTATAGAACGGTTCAAACACCCGCGTGAGTTCTTCTTTCTTGATGCCGATTCCCGTGTCCTTCACCGACACAACGAGCCAGCGCGTGCCGTTGGCGTGACGTGCCTCGGCCGCGACGCGGCAGAGCCCGCCGTTCGGCATGGCATGAAACGCATTGACGACAATGTTCACCAGGACCTGACTGATGGCCGTCTCGTCACCCAGAACAAACGGCAACGGTTCCTCCATAGCCTGTTCGAGACGGATCTTCCGCTCCTCCGCCTCGAATTGCATCAGCGCCATGATGTGCTCGATCAGGGCGGAGACGTTTACCTCGTGGAGACCGACCGACCCAGGGCGGGCGAACTTCATGAAATTGTCGAGAATGACCGAGAGGCGGTGACATTCCGCGTTCAAGACATGGAGATAATGCGCTGCCTGCCCCGGCAGGGAGGCGCGCTCTCTGAGTTCCTCTTCCAATAGGTGGAGATTCAAGTCCATGGCACTCAGGGGATTCCGCAACTCATGGGCCACTCCCGCCGACAACGTGTGTAATGCGGCCAGCTTATCCGCGACACGGACTCGTTGCTCAAGCGCGAGCCAGTCGGTGACATCCTGAGCCTGCAGGATGACGCCGGCCGGTTCGGCATCGTCCCCTGCAAGCTCGGCCGTGCTCACCCGGATGGTGTGCGGGGTCCGGTCCTGGCTCTCATAGGGCAAATCTTTCTGACTGACATGCTGGTAATGTCTGAGTGCCCCTTCAAGCACCGCCCGGATAGTCTCTCCCTCGGCAAATACGGATTCGTAAGAATTACCGAGCAAATCCGCCGCCGATCGTTTGAGGACTGCCTCTGCCGTCGGATTGACCGCCGTGATCACTCCGCTGGGATTCACTGTGAGCACGCCGGTCGGAATGCTTTGAAGGATGTTCCGCGCCAGCCCCTTCACTTCTTCGAGGGTCCGCTTGGTGCTGTCGTAGTGGAGGAAGGTGATGACCGCCGCGATTCCGATCGCGCTCACCAGAAACACCAGCAGGGTGACGACGATTAGATCGTGGCGCGACTGCCATAGCGCGGGGAACAATTCGATCGGAACGGTCTTGCCCTGCGTGATTCCCTGGAGCAGCAGTTTCTCCTGCTCCAAACTAAAGAGCAAAATGACGGAGACGACCAAAGCCAGAATCAAGAGGACGGCCGTGATCAGCCGATAGGGAATCCTTCGGAAAACGGTGGCTTCTGGAATAGGTCTAAACATCGCAGCGTCACATAAGAAAGGTACAAACGCGAACATGCTAACACGCAGAGTTAGGGCTGTACACCGGGCACTCTAAGTACGAGGCAAGGACTCGTTGTTCGAGGCCATCAGGAGCCCAAGCCTGGCGAGATCGCCCCAGAAGCTGCTTCCAGCCAACCTTTACTTGATCGTTGTGGAGGCATGTGGTTCATTCAGGGGAATAACGGCAGGTTGTTGAATACCCATTGGGTATCCTCAAACAGCATAAGGACAAACTATCATCGAATGACCGGCACATATCTCTCTCACGAGATGTGTAGACACGAGGGTCCTCTCACATCTTCGGCTTCGCTGGATGGGCGGCCAATCCGCGTTTGCGTTTCAACCGGTCGCAGCAATCCTGACAGAGCTCCTGCAACGTAAGATCGTCAGAGAAGAGTGCCGTGGAGCGGCGGGCACACCGGTCACAATATTTCATTGCGCTTGCCTGGACTTCGCTCGATGGACTAGGGAAATGGTTCACTCGTGGTGCCTCCTGTATTCGCCTCGGACATTCACGGACTCGGTGGTTAGCTCACACTTTCTTAGGCACAATGCACCTCTTCGATGGCAGACCAATGTGCAATCGCTTCATCGAACCTGCCGCAGTGGATCTGCAGTATCGCCATTCGATGTCGAAACATGCGTTCATATTGTCTGAGTCGTTCTCCATGATTCCACATGCGTCTATGCACGACCGGTCCGTTGATCCGCTCCGGCGTTTCGGCCCCTCTTTGGGCACTGAATAGACGAAGACCGCTGGCGCACATGGCCAGCCCTTGTTCGATTGTCGTGATGGCCGACTCGGCTTTCTGCGCGTATTCATAGATAGTGGCGAGGAACAGATATCCTCGCAGCCAGAACGGATTGGCCTGCACTCCCGCTTCAAGGAGCACGATGGATTCGGCCAGCTCACGCCGCCCAACCGCCTCCAAAGCCGCCTCACCGGCCTCTTCCGAAGCCGCGCTGGTGGATTCAGGAACAAGAATGTCGAGAACCCTTCTCATCGTCCGCAATCGAGTCGCTAGGTCGATATGCGTCCCTTGGTTGAGCATGAGCCTCCTCCCTTCCGACAGCCGACGAAGTAGCGGTAATGCCTTGAACGTGCGCTTATCGTGGGATACTGCTCGGTCATTGAGTTCACGAAGACACGCATCACAAACGAACACATCAACTTCATCGCTCGAACCTCTGCCTGGCCGACCACCGGCGCGCAAGCTGCAAAAACTGCAGTGGACTCCCTAGCCGGTGCGATGAGAAAGGCGAGCCAGTACCGGTTTCTCGTGATCTGGCACGCTGAGACCTGTCGGCGGGCGGAGCGGTGCCCTCTCAGACGGATCGTCTCTCCACATGTGAGCAATCTGATCGTCCGGGTATCTCTTGAGAGTTTGCAGGCATTCCTCAATCGCTTGCTCATCCTTCCCATTGGCCGCGAGCAGGTAGAGGAGGTAATAGGAGAGTTCACGGCTGCGGGGTTGGCGAGCAATGAGCAAGCGGAGGGTTGCCTCTTCCTCCGCAATCCGGGATTCATAAGACGGGTTGATCTGGGGAACATGTGTGTGAAGTCTAGCCACGTCTCACGCCGTTTCGTCCTTGCGGAGTAAAGACCACGCCTGTGACCGTTGCACACATTCCAGGCACTGTTCACAGAGCAAGAGCAGGCTCAGTTGATCAAAAACGAGTCGGGGTTTGAAGTGTCCACATCGTTCACAGAGGTGATCGGGAGGCTCTATGTCTATTCGTTCACAATCACTCATCACAGAACCCCTTTGTTGGTGCCTCCTTTGTGTCGATTCGTTTGAGTGCTCTCATGCCAACCCTTCTCCTACTCCATGACCCCGTTTGTTGGCCTCGTGGATGCGGCCTGACGCACTGTGAACAATACACCCGCACGCAACTCGCGTGCCCTGTCATTTCGACCTTGCGATATTGTGGATTTGCCAGAGGTTCGAGAAAAGAACGTCTCTTCTTGACGTTGCGCGATCACTCGTCTCTTAGTGATGAGTGCAAACTTTGCAGGCCTTGAAATCTCTGCGTGACTACGCTGAGGAGATGCGTTGGGATAAACAACAGAATTGCAAAGAGACCGGGCGCAAGATTCTAGTGCAACACCGATATCCTGGTCGATCCAGGAACCAAAGAGTTGCATATGGCCCGATATCGATCAGTAAGCTTCATGGCCCGCGAGGAATTCAGTTGCATGTTAGCCACTCGGTCTAGTCTCCGAGCCATCGGACATGCCTGAACCGAGCTCCAAGTACGTTGTCGCGGGAACTCGCTCGCCAGCAGGCCTCGCCCCTCACCTATCGTGCGATGCCGACCCATCAACGGGCACACCACGGAGCCCACCATCCACGCAAATAGCGGAAGCTGACGGCATCGGTTTCGTCGCGTAAGCTTCCCCGTCAAGGAGACGGTTCCAAAGGAGAAGTCTAGACCACTGACGCTGGGCACACATTTTTACGTCTTCCTTATGATCACGCACACATCCAGAGATGCTCAGAGTTTCTTTCTCAACCGAACGACCTTCCCCCTCACCCGGTCCTGTGTTGTCAACTCCGGATGGGACCTTGGCCCTGTTCCATGGGCCCCGGTGTCTGGCGCGCTACCATGCGGATGGCCGACTGATCGAGACCGGACGAGCCCACCCAGCCAGTAATGGCCCGCACGGATCGAGCATCCCGCCATCGTTCATCCTGGGCCAACGGTGCGCGACAGAATTTCGGCGCGCGGCTGAAAAACTCGAAGGGAAGAACCGGACAGATCATGGGCTACATACACCGGACAAGTTAACTTGCTATCTACACTCCTCCAGCTACATCTTGTCTTCCATGGTTTGTTTGTCTAGAATGGCCTCTCTCGCAGGGCTTGCAGGCTGTTCAAATGAGCTGGTCGGCAAAGTTGCGGCGACGGAAGAAGGCCAAGGTCGAGGCCAAGGTTCAGCGAAGATCGGACTATTCGCCTCTCAGCCTGGACCTGAGCCTTAACCTTCCAGAAAACTGGCCGGTTTTTTACGCCCTGCCAGAGAGGGATCAGTGAAAGGTTTACGGTTCGAACGCATCGGGAAAAATCGTCACTATAATGTGGTGTTCCACATGGGAAGCAGCTACGTGCCCGTCAGCGACGAAATCGTGGAAGAACTCAAGGAGCAGAGCCTACTTCCCGTCGAACGGTTTCTCGACCTCCTGATCGACCGTGTCGGGTATTCCTCCTACCTCAAAGAACAAATCCGCACAGAACTGAAATCTTCCGGCGATGCGGTGACGCAGATCACGGTCTTACAAGGCGCCATCCGCGACCTCTAGTCGGCTGCTGAAAATATCCTCCAGCTTCGTTCTCAGTCGCGTGCCTCCCTGCGACGTACCGCAAGGGTACGCCTCAGTCGTCCCGCTTCCTGCGGCCTTGCTGGCGGAAATTTTGAGCAGCCTCTAAAGTCTCCGAGAAAGACACCCAACATTGTTCTCGGCTCGACAAATCCTCAACGTACTCTACCGGGGAAAAGAGCTGTTCCGACAGCTCGGGGTTGGGCGGGTGAGATTGTTTCGCCTCCGGTGTTTTTTCCGCCTGCGGCCTAGTTGACCACCTGTTTGAGCAACCGCAAACGCTCGACTACTTCCTCTTGTGCCCTTGCTGGATACAGTCTTCAACAGATTCGCCCCATATTTATTAATCAGGCTATGCGTTTGCGGCGCTTCTTAGCCTGTCCATCATTTTATCAGCCTGTATAAAGACAAATTCTTTTCCCCGTTTTTCTTTTTTGAGAAAGCCTTTTTCTGCCAGCTCAAGTAGGTCATTGCGAGAGGTCTGATACACAACCCCATGAGCAGTTCGATGGGTATCGAATGTATAAATCTCATGAGGATGCTGGATGGCATGGGACAGAAGACTTCTCTGGCGCATATTTAATCCAGGATATTTCTTCAAGGCATGGTTCAACCCAGCCAGTTCTTTCTGCTTTCCTCGGATATAATTTTGTATATCTTCGCAGGCTAGTTTTATTGCTTTTAGGTTATAGAAGAGGAAGTACGTTAGATCATTTTCGTCAGTTTCTGTATGAACATAGGCGCGAACGTATTGCCCAGGGGATCTTTGTATATATCGTGATATTGCTAGGTATTCAAAAAGCAGATGCCCCCGAGATAGAAGATACCAATACATTAACGCTCTTGCGGTTCTTCCATTTCCATCACTGAACGGGTGGTCGTAGGCTAACCAGAAATGGAGCATCACTGCTTTTATGACAGGATGAATCCATTTGCGCTGACTATCTTCATTGGCAAATTCACAGAATGCCTGCAATCTTTCTGGCAGAAGATTGAAGTCGGGAGGTATATGGACGGTTTCTCCTTTGTATTCGACCACGATTTCATTGCTAGTCCTGAGACGACCTGAATCTTCCGTATGGTCCAACGTGTCTGCGGTGATTCTTTGATGGATTTCGATCACGAACTCTTTCGAGAGACGTACCTTCCTATTCTCTCTGATGAACTGCATGGTTTCCCAATTGTTCAGGATCATCTGTTCACTTCTGTCTTTTGGTTTTCGTCCTGTTCGTAGAAGTTCCTTGGCTTTCTTGGTTGTGGTTGCGGCGCCCTCTAGCTGACTGGAAGCAATTGCCTCATCCATGAGCGATCTGATGATGAATTGTTCTTTTCCCGGCAATGGACCTGGATGCTCTGACACAATGTTGCCTCCAGCCCAGACATCAATGTCGTGGAGTGACCTTTGAAGAACATCCGGTATCCAATACCAAAACGGCGCTCCTGCTTTATCCGCGAACGGAGCTTGCTTGAAGTTCGCTCGTCTCCCAAGCTTTAATAGCGCCCATGCTTCCTCTTGAGCTAACCCATTTGGTATCGGGAGATATCTGAAATGATGCCAATCAGCATAACGCTCGTTGGCTCTTTGAATCATTTTTTGAAATTCTGGCTCAGTCCCCAACTCAAAAAGCTTTCGCACACTCTCAGCGCTTTTGAGAGTTTCAGCGTAATTGGGGGGAGTTGCGATGATTGCCATATTTTCCAAATACTAAAATGTACTAAAAGTTTATAAATTAGTATGTGATCAATGTCAACAAGTACTAGTTTTATTAAAATTAGTACAAAGTAGTAGTTCGCGGATAAATCCGTTGTATATCAATTTATTGGGCGGGCTTCTAGGAACCCCAGAAAGAGATTGATTAGTAAGAGACAGGCTATCGACCAGCGCTTTGACTTCTGCCCAGGATTTTGACAGGAATTAGTCGGGCTTTATCGGAGGAAGGCCCCGCTCGGTCCCGCAGGATGCTCAAAAAGGCCGTTCAGCAAGGCCGCAGCCGATGGAAGCACCGGAGGCGTAGCCCCTGGCTACGTTGAGGATGCTTTCGAGGCGAGAACGATGCTGGCGGACTTTTTCAGCATCCAGCTAATCCGACACTTGGCCTTCTTGATGGAGCTGGTTCAAAATTGCATTTTTCTTTTCGGGATCTTTGTAATACTTGAGCGCCTTGGCAAAATTGTCCAGTGCGCTCTCTCGCTTTCCCTTTTGGGAATAATATTCGCCGATGCCGTGGTAGGCCCGAGGGTCTTGATCGTTGGACTTGAGGGCTCGATTGAACGCATCATAAGCGACCTGCATGTGTTGTCTGCCCAGCGCCAACCAGCCAAGCGCGGAATGAGCCGGACCGAAGTTCGGATCGGCGATGAGGGCCGCGTCATACTCCTTTTGCGCCAGATCCAGGCGACCTCTCGTTTCATAGAGCCCTCCCAGCGCGAAATGCACTTCTGCATCCTTGGGGTTCAGGCGTAATGCCTCCTTGTAGGACTGCAAGGCCGGCTCGAACTTGCCCTGCTCGGCAAGCGCACAGGCGAGGTTGGCATGGGTGGTCGCATCGTTTGGCTTCAGCTTGATCACTTCCCGATATTGCGGAATCGCCATTTCCAACCGGCCCTGCTCTTGATAGGCCACGCCCAAGTTGATCCGGGCCGGGGCATGGGAAGGATCGAGGCGCACGGCTTCACGATATTCCTTGATGGCCATTTCAAGGTGGTTGGCCCGCTCATGAATCTGTGCGAGAAAATAATGGGGGTAGGAGGACTGTGGCGCGAGTTTGATCGACTCCTTGTAGGCCGCGATCGACTGTTCGGATTGGCCTGATTGGGCCAGAAACAATCCCATCACGAGATGGGCATTGGCCTGCTCCGGCTGTTGCGCGACGAATCCTTCGATCCACTCTTTGACATAGGCAATGTCTTCGGATTCTTCTAGGCACTTCGCGTGAGTTTTCCAGGCTTCAGCGAATTCCCCGCGGAGCAGGTGGATCACGTTCAGAGCAAAATGGGGTCGAGGATCCCGGTTAGCGCCGGTAGAGAGATGGCGGGCCCAGGCCAGTGCAACCTGCTGGGCCTGATCCCATTGGCCCTCCAATAGCCTCGCTTCACATTGGGCTTGGTAGTCGGTCATCGGAGTCGATCTGATTATCTGGTGAGGGTGTCTTCGATGTCCGGGGAGGTAGCCTGAATGCGATCCCCGAGTGAAGGATAGCGTGCGGCAAGTTTTTGCTTCATTAACCAGGCGATGGTCCTGTATGACCAATGGCCCTTCACGCCGGAACGAAGCCTGGCAATATATTCGGCTTCGGCATAGTCCATCTTAAAGAGGCACCGCACCTTGAATCCGAACGGCGTGGCGTAGAGCGATCCTTCCGCGCTCGTTTTCTTGAGCTGCTCGATATCGGATCGGACTGCGTCCATCGCTTGCCGGTACTCCTGGTCCAATCCCGCCTGCACGAGCGGCGGCGGAATTTCGTAACCGTGCAGCGTCGTAAAGTTCTGCTGAATCTGCTGACAGCGCCGATGCCGGTGCATGTCGCGCCAGCCACCAATGTCCATCAGCACATCGAACGTGAAGGCGTAGCCGCTGCGGAACTCTTTGATGAGTTCGTCGTAGGGCCCTCGTGTGCTCATCGCCACATCGATCGCCTCCTGTTTCTGTTTCTCCGTCCAGGTGCGGACAACCGCGAGGAGGCTTCGATAGGGCGCATGCGAGACGCGGTACAGCAACGTGGTCACGAGTTCGTCCAACGGATCGTGGGGTTCGATGAGGACCACCGGCTCCGGCTCGCCCCAAGACGCCGGTTGGTCCAAGCCGGTTCCACGGAGCGCGTCCTTCGCGTATTTGGCGAGGTCCTGGTAGACCGAAACTTGATAGTCGTTCGGCTTCGCATGGCGAGCGAGCGTCGGCGCGAGGGGTTCATGTCCTCCAGCCGTCTGACCACTCAGTTCGCCCCAGAGATTCACGGGTGACCGTTGGCAGGCGTCCTTGAGTTCGTCTCCGATCGATCGCAATTCCGGTAGTTGCGACGACAGCAGTCTGGTGATTTGCTTCTCCAACGTTCTGATGCTGACGACTTGCCCGACGTTCGTCCTGGCCGCAAGGGGCAGAAGATACCGTGTCACATCGAATGCGCGCGCGGCGATCGTTCGTTGATAATCGGCTGGTTTCATCGACTCGGGACACGGCTCACGCTCAGAAATAAATTGGGTCAATGGTTGGTGTAACAGCCGATAAATCTCGGCGAGGCTGCGGAGAATGCCGTGATAGGTGCCTTCCGTCTCCGACCCTCGAATGGAATCAGGTACGAACCACCCGCCTGAGGCAAAGTTCTGATACCGGCTCGATTTCGCCTGGCCGTCCCACAAAGGCTCGTCTTCAAGTCGAATCGCAGCGAGTTCGGAGATGTCCTCAAAACAGATGATGACGTGGCCTAAATCGGCGATGGACGCATGGCCGTAGTCGAAGTAGAACTGATCCCAGAACTTTTCAGAAGAATGTCCGTGTACCCAGCGTAGGCTGTCCTCGATCGAGTCAGGCGAACGGCTGTAGCGGGCCAGGGCGTAGGCGGATTTTTCGGGTGGCATCGGCGCAAGCGCGATAACGCGGCGGGTCGGTTGATCTGTGCTCATGCGGCTTCCAGGTGATTCTTGACAGGTCGCGCACTATACCGCTGCGGGAATGCCCGCGCAAGAACCTTAATCTGTCAATGGTCATTCGTCAATCGTGAACGGACGGGAATATGCAAGCACCGCTCATTATACCTTTGGCCATTGACGATCGACGCTTCTGAGCGCGTTGACTTGCCTGCAACCCGTCGTTATAGTCCCGAATCTTTCCGCATCGGTCGCTGAGTATGGACATAATCAAGGGCATCAAGGGCGTTAAAGATATCCTTCCTGAGGAGACCCCTCGGTGGCGTTTCATTGAGGATGCGGCGAGGCGTTGGGCGCTATGTTACGGGTATCAGGAGATCCGGATCCCCATCTTCGAACTCACTGCGCTTTTCGCTCGGAGCATCGGTGCTGCGACAGATATTGTCGAGAAGGAGATGTATACCTTTCCCGACCGAGATGGAGCCTCGCTGACCTTGCGCCCAGAGGGCACGGCAGGCACAGTCCGCGCCTACATCGAGCACAATCGGGCGGCTGATCCACGCCCGCAGAAGTATTTTTACATCGGGCCGATGTTCCGCCACGAACGGCCGCAAGCGGGGCGCCTTCGGCAGTTCCATCAATTCGGGGTTGAATCGTTCGGCACATCGGACCCTCGTGTAGATGTCGAGGTTATTGCGCTGTTGTGGCATCTCCTATTGGATCTGGCCCTGCCCGACCTGACCCTGGAGATCAATAGCCTGGGAAGCTCTGGCGACCGCGCTGCCTATAAGCCTATTCTACTGACATTCCTCAGACAGCAGGAATCACGCCTCTGTGCAAACTGCCGGCGCCGCATGGAGACGAATCCCTTGCGGGCACTGGATTGCAAGGTGCCGGACTGCCGCCTGGTGACTGAGTCTGCGCCCCGGCTGACCGACCATCTCTCTCCTGAAGCCCGTACCCACTTCGATCAGGTTCTCGAAGGTCTTGTGGCTATCGGAGTACCCTATCGACTTAATCCTCGTTTGGTTCGGGGACTCGACTATTATTGTTTGACGAGTTTTGAAATTACTTCGACTCATTTGGGGGCTCAAAATGCGGTGGGCGCCGGTGGCCGCTATGACGGTTTAGTGGAAGCGCTCGGCGGCCCCTCTATTCCGGCTATAGGATTCGCCATCGGGCTTGAGCGAGTGGCATTGATGCTCCCACCTTCACCATCGTCTTCGTTACACGAATGTCTGTACTATGTCGCGGCTTTTGGAGGGAACGGGACCAAGCTCGGTCTTGTGCTGCTCGATGAACTCCGTAAAGTAGGACTCTCCGCTCAATGCGACTATCGCGCCACCACACTTAAGGCTCATCTTCGCCAAGCTGATCGATCAAGGTGCCGTTATGCTATTCTCTTGGGTGATGACGAGGCGGCTTGTGGCTCTGTTGTTCTCCGCAACCTTGAGTCGAAGGTTCAGGAGGAACTTCCTCTAGCCGGTCTATCCGCTTTCCTGAAATCCCGTACATCCTCATCATAAAAAGTTCAAATTATTGATATTGACTTTACCTTGAAAAGCTCGTAGTCTCGCGGATGATTTATTTCATAAGAGATTGATTGTATTGATGTCTTTTGTTTAAAACCATGGCTGCTCGTAAGCTAGGTATCTTGTTATCCACACCCCCTTCTCATCCCAGCGTCGAGACTGTTGTTCAGTTGTCTCAGTCTGCTTTGCGTAAAGGAATCGATGTCTATCTCTATCTCATCGATGAGGGGGTAAAGACAGTTGTGGATCAACGCTATCTTGGTTTGATCAATGCTGGGGTAAAGATGTCTGTCTGTGCCTATGGCTGTCAACAGCATGGTGTTCTCACGACCAATGTTGATTCAAGAGTTTCGTTGTCCGGGTTGGTTGTATTGTCAGGAATTATTGATGGTTGCGATCGCTTTCTCGCGTTTACATAAGAAGTCGTTGTCCCTGCTTTTAGCCTTCGTATGTCGAAACGTATTGCGGTGGTGATTTCAGAAGACCCTTGTATAACAGCTCGCCCTGTTGAAGCCCTTCGTATTGCTTTAGGGCTCTGCGCGGGGGATCATCAGACGACTGTCGTGCTCCTTGGACGGGCCTCTTCGCTGTTAATGAAAGAATCAGATGAGATTATCGACATCGATGTTCTTGAAAAATATCTTCCTTCCTTTAAACACTTAGCCGTTCCCTTTATTGTCGAGGTTGGCACGGCAATAGACCTGTTGTCTGATGGTTTTCTCGTGAATACCCGAACAGCTGATGAAATCAGACTGTTCATTCGATCAGCTGACCGAAGTTTGGTTTTTTAGAGATCTATTTGTGATTTCATGAGTGCAACCCTCTATCTACTTCGACAACAGCCAGAACATATCTCTTCAGCGCTCTTTCGAGCGAGTGATGTAAATATCGACATCGTCTTTATTGAGCAGGCTACATCAGCTTCTTCTTTTGTAGAGGGCTCTGTAGGTACTGGCGAGAGAATAGTAATTGATAGCTCCCGACAGGCTTTAACATACGACGACCTTGTAGAGAAAATTTTTTCATCAGAACATAGCATCGTTCTCTAGATATATTGATGATTCTTCTCCGAAGTTAGTATGTATAAGAGAGAAAGAGGAGGAGGAGAAGGAGTAAGAGTAGGTACTGTGGATATTGTGGAATGAGAATAAGACAATGAATTTAGAAGGCATATAGAGCGATGTATTTGTGGAGTGAATTGGGGATTGACTCTGAGTAATCACTGCATGCACAGTCTATAATCTGTGGACAGGTCAGTCGTAGTTATTACTTATGATGGTTTTAATGTCTGATAATAATCGAAATTATAAAATGGTACCCTGTGAAAAGTCAGGTTATCAACAGGTGTGAATAAGTCTGTGTATGCAGAATAATACAGGGATTATGACTATCTCAAACGAATGGCAGGATGCCTTGGCTTATATCCAAGGAAAAGTGCCAAAACAGGTTTATGACACGTGGTTTACACCGATTCATCTCGAACGGATTGAAGACTCCACGGCTCAATTAGGTGTCCCGAATAAGTTCTTTGGTGACTGGTTAAGCCAACATTACGGACCCCTACTGGCGGAAGCCGTTTCTGCAGCTAGGGGTGGGGTAGAAACGGCGATCACATTTGTCATCTTTCATAAACAGCCGACCAAGCAGCCGGAGACTAGCGGGAGTGCCGTTTCAGTTGGTCGCCAAAACACCGGGGTGCGGTCAAAACGCGGAATACAGCTCAACCCAAAGTATACGTTCAAAAGCTTCGTAGTAGGAGCAGGAAACCAATTTGCCCATGCCGCCTGTATGGCAGTCGCGGAACAGCCGGCGAAAGCCTACAATCCACTCTTTATCTACGGAGATACCGGGCTAGGGAAGACACACCTCCTGAATGCCATTGGAAATTATGTGGCGGAGCGGACCGATCTCCGGATTGCCTATTTGACAACCGAGCAGTTTACCAACGAGGTCATCAACTCCATTCGATATGACAAGATGATGGATCTGCGGAAGCGGTATCGTCATATCGACATGCTGATGATCGACGACATTCAGTTTTTGGCGGGCAAGGAGCGCACACAGGAAGAATTCTTCCACACGTTCAACGCCCTCTATGAAGCGCATAAGCAGCTTGTCCTCTCAAGCGATCGCTTTCCGAAAGATATGCCTGATATCGAGGAACGGTTGAGGTCACGGTTTGAATGGGGACTAATCGCGGATCTCCAGCCGCCGGACGTTGAAACACGGATTGCCATTTTGCGGAAAAAGTCCGAGGACGAGGGCGTCACGTTGCCGGAAGATGTCATCCAGTTTCTTGCCACAACGATGAAGAGCAATATCCGCGAACTCGAGGGTTCGTTGGTGCGCCTCGGTGCCTATGCTTCGCTCACCGGCCAAACGATCACGCTGGAGATGGCGAAGAGCGTACTCCGGGATCTGATCGGCACCAAGAAAAAAATCGTGTCGATGGATGATATCCAAGAAACGGTGGGCGCGCGCTTCCACGTAAAAATCTCCGACTTGAAGTCCCGTCGCCGGAGTAAAACGCTGGTGCATCCGCGACAAATCGCCATGTATCTCTGTCGGGAACTTACGGATTCCTCGTATCCCGAGATCGGGCGGCAGTTCGGAGGCAAAGACCACACGACGATTATCCATGCCTGCAAGCAGGTCATCAAAGCGAAAGATAACGACAGTGCATTGAGTGCCACATTAGATAGCTTGAAGGAGCAGATCCTGCGAGCGTGAGGGGCTAGGCCAGGGGGAAAAGATCATGAAACTGCGCATGGGACGAGTTGAACTCTTGACGGGCCTTCAGCGGGTCCAAGGTGTCGTCGAGAAGCGCAACACAATGCCGATCCTCTCGAACATTTTGATTGAGGCGAAGCAGGAGGGAGTGGAAATCGTCGCCACCGACCTCGAAATCGGCATGCGCGGGCACTACAAAGCGACCGTGGAGAAGCCCGGAGGGGTCACGATCTCGGCTCGGAAGCTATATGAGATCATCAAGGAACTGACGGTCAGTGAAATCGAAATCATCTCGGGCGACAACAATTGGACGACGATCCATGCCGGCAAGAGTCAGTTTAAGATTGTCGGCCTCCCAAGCACCGACTATCCCGCGTTGCCCACGATTGAACGGGAAGGGCTTATTCCCCTTGCCGGGGCCGGCTTCTTAGAGCTGATTAGGAAGACCCTCTTTGCTGCCGGAGACAATGACGCGCGCTATATCCTCAACGGTCTGCTGGTCACCCTCATCACGTCGGAGAAGAAAACGATATTGCGTTTGGTCGGCACTGATGGACATCGGTTAGCAGTTGCCGAGCAAGAGGTCGGAACGGCCGGGGCCAAAGGCGCTCCGCAAGAGATCAAAGCCATCATTCCGAAAAAGGCGGCGCATGAGATGCAGCGTCTTCTGGAAGAAGGCGGCGAGGGCGAGCCCTTGATCGGGTTTACCAAAAATCTTATGATTTTCCGGAAAAGCGGATTGCTGCTGACCTCACGGCTCATGGAAGGGAACTACCCGAATTATCAGCAAGTGATTCCGAAAGAGAGTGGCGGGAAAATCGGGGTCAATCGGAGCGAACTCGAAAGTGCGCTTCGGCGTGTCTCCGTGCTGTCCCGTGATAAGGCGAGTGCGGTGAAGGTGTCGTTTGTCCCCGGACAGATGACGCTGTTCTCCAGCAATCCTGATTTTGGAGAGGCGACCGAAGAGCTAGCAGCAAGGTACGAGGGGGAGGCTTTGAGCACTGGGTTCAACGCCCGCTACTTGTTGGATGTCCTCGGGGTGATGGACGGAGAAACGATCTCTCTGCAAATGGATAATCCGCTGAGCCCTTGTTTGATCCAGGAGTCAGACAGTCCCGGGTTCAAGTGCGTGGTCATGCCAATTAAAATCTAGCTGGGCCCAGCAATCAGCGGTCAGCCGTCAGGTAGGTCGCTGAAGGCTGAAAGCAGAGAGCTGATGGCTGTAAATAAGCGGGAGACTGATGGCCAGTAACGACACCGAGACCACGCCGAAATCAGACAGTTACGGCGCGGATCAAATCAAAGTATTGGAAGGTCTGGACGCCGTGCGGAAGCGCCCGGCAATGTATATCGGCAGCACCGGGGTGGACGGCCTCCATCACCTCGTTTACGAAGTCGTCGACAACAGCGTCGATGAACATATGGCGGGGTTCGGTGAAACCATTGAGGCGACGATCCACATAGACGGTAGCGTCACGGTCGTGGATAACGGCCGCGGCATTCCTACCGGGATGCATTCCACGCAAAAGAAGTCTGCCGCCGAAGTGGCGTTGACGGTCTTGCACGCGGGAGGCAAGTTCGAACAGGGCGCCTATACGGTGTCCGGCGGGCTCCACGGCGTCGGGATCTCGGTGGTCAACGCCCTCTCCGAATGGCTTGAGCTGGAGATTTGGCAGGACGGCCAAGTATTCGAGCAACGCTATGAGCGCGGCAAGGCGACTGCCCCGCTCAAAGTGACGGGGAAAACCAAGCGCCGTGGCACCATGGTCACGTTCAAGTCCGACGGGCAGATCTTTGAGACGCTCGACTTCAGTTTCGACGTGTTGGCGCAGCGGCTGCGCGAGCTCGCCTTTTTGAACAAGGGGCTAGAGATCACACTGAAAGATGAACGGAAAGAACCGGTCAAGGAGCAGGTATTCAAGTACAAGGGCGGGATCGTGTCATTCGTCGAGCATCTGAACGAAGCCAAGACACCTTTGCACAAGCCGATTTACGTGCAGGTTGAGAAATCGGATATGGTGCTGGAGGTCGCGCTTCAGTACAACGACAGCTACGCCGAAAATCTATTTTCCTTTGCGAACAACATCAATACCAAGGAGGGTGGCACGCACTTGGTGGGCTTCAAGGCCGCGCTGACCCGCACGATTAACAGCTACGCGAACGCCAACGACCTGCTCAAGAAAGACACCGAATCGCTCACCGGCGACGACGTCCGTGAAGGGCTCACCGCCGTCGTCAGCGTCAAGGTCCGAAACCCTCAGTTCGAAGGACAGACGAAAGCCAAGCTGGGCAATAGCGAGGTAAAAGGCATTGTCGAGTCTGCGGTCAACGAGGCGCTCGGGACCTATTTTGAAGAGAACCCGCCGGTGGCCCGAAAGGTCATCGGGAAAGCGATCGATGCGGCTCGTGCCCGTGAAGCGGCGCGAAAAGCGAAAGAACTCATCAGGCGCAAGAGCGCACTCGACGGGGGCTCGCTGCCCGGCAAGCTCGCCGATTGCGCGGAGAAAGACCCGGCCTTGAGCGAGCTGTACATCGTCGAGGGCGATTCGGCCGGCGGCTCCGCCAAGCAGGGACGCGACCGCAAGTTTCAGGCAATCCTGCCACTCAAGGGCAAGATTCTCAATGTCGAGAAGGCGCGTTTCGACAAAATGCTCTCCAGCGACGAGATCCGAACCTTGATCATGGCGCTCGGCACCGGCATCGGCCGCAAACGTGAAGAGAGCGAAAAGGCTGACAAAGACTCGTTCGACATCAGCAAGGCCCGGTATCATAAGATTATCCTCATGACGGACGCCGATGTGGACGGCAGCCATATCCGGACCCTGCTCCTCACCTTCTTCTTCCGGCAGATGCCGGAGCTGCTCGAGCGAGGGTACATTTATATTGCGCAGCCGCCGCTCTTCAAAGTGAAGAAGGGCAAGACGGAACGGTATCTTAAAGACGAAATGGCGCTGAACGAGCACTTGGCCGATATCGCCGTCGAGGATGTAGAAGTGTATGTGGAAGGAGTGCAGGGATATGTCACAGGACGCCGGCTCCTGCCCATTCTCAAGAAACTGATCGCTTTCGAGACGCTGCTCGGGCGGCTCAACAAAAAACCGCATGAGGCCAGCATGGTGCGGGCGTTTGTGAATGAGCCGAGACTCGATCGCGAACTCCTCAAGGATCAGGAGGCTCTCAAGAAGATCGTGGCGGCCGTGAAGAAAACTCTCGCGGTGATCTATCCGAAACTCACCCCGACGCTGGATATCGTCGAGGACGAAGAACATCGATCGAACAAAGTCACCTGCCGGCTGCATGCCAACGGAGCCACCCATCACTTTGATGTGACGCATGAGTTGGTCGGCTCAGCCGAGTTCCGCGAGCTGCAAAAGCTCTCACCCTCGGCGATCGGCTTGGGCCGTGCGCCGTACAAGATCAAAACCGAGGGCCAGGAGCAACTTCAGCCGGCGACGGCTGAGTTGGTTAAGGCGATTCTCGACAAGGGAAAACACGGGCTCAGCATCCAGCGCTACAAAGGTCTCGGCGAAATGAACCCGAATCAGCTCTGGGAAACGACGATGAATCCAGAGGTTCGGACGCTGTTGAAAGTCAAACTGGAAGACGTGCCAGGCGTCGACGAGATCTTTACGATTCTGATGGGCGACGAGGTCGAACCCCGACGAAACTTCATTCAAGCCCACGCGCTGGAAGTACGCAACTTAGACGTATAAACGTGAATCGTTAACCGTTGGAGAGGAATCAGTTGAGGCGTCGCGGTTAATGGCGATTTACGATTCACGTTTAACGGTTAACGACAAAGGGAAGAAATGCCACCTGATGAGAGATTAGGACAAATCGCCATCGAAGACGAGATGCGCTCGTCCTACCTGAGCTATGCGATGAGCGTCATCGTGGGCCGGGCGCTCCCCGACGTGCGTGACGGCCTCAAGCCGGTCCATCGCCGTATTCTCCACGGCATGAACGAAATGGGTTTGGCGTCGAACCGGGCCTACCGCAAGTCCGCTAAGATCGTCGGCGAGATCATGGGGAACTACCATCCCCATGGGGACAGCGCGATCTACGACACGCTTGTTCGTATGGCGCAGCCCTTCAACATGCGGTATATGCTTGTGGACGGTCAGGGCAATTATGGATCGGTCGACGGCGATCCACCGGCGGCCATGCGCTATACCGAAGCCCGTCTGACCAAGGTTGCCGAGGACATGCTCGCCGATATCGACAAGGAGACGGTCGACTTCGGGCCGAACTACGACGAGTCGCTAGTCGAACCACTGGTGCTTCCTTCTAAAATCCCGAATCTCCTCGTCAACGGCGCCGGCGGCATTGCGGTGGGTTATGCCACCAACATTCCAACCCACAATCTCGGCGAAGTAATCGAGGCGCTCCTCCTATTCTTGGAGAATCCGGACGTCACGATTGCCCAGCTGATGAAGAAGATTCCAGGCCCGGATTTTCCGACGGCCGGATTCATCTATGGAACGGCCGGGATCAAGGACGCCTACGAGAGCGGCCGGGGTCTTCTCACGTTGCGCGCGAAAGTGAAGGTCGAGTCGGATGAACGCACAGATCGCGAACGGCTGATCGTCACGGAGCTGCCCTATCAGGTCAATAAGTCCAAGCTGATCGAAAAGATCGCCGAGTTGATCCGGGACGAACGGATCAAAGGGATTTCCGATTTGCGCGACGAGTCCGATCGTGAAGGCATCCGCGTCGTCATCGAACTCAAGCGCGGGGAAATCCCGCTCATCACGCTGAACAACCTGTATAAGCTGACGCAACTCCAGACGACCTTCGGGGTCATCATGCTCGCGCTGGTGAACAACCGGCCTGAAGTGTTGAGTCTCAAACAGATCCTGCACCATTTCATCGAGCACCGGCGCGAGGTCATCGTCCGTCGAACCGCCTTTGAGTTGCGTAAGGCGGAAGAGCGGGCTCATATCCTCGAGGGTCTCAAGATCGCGCTCGATAATCTTGATGCGGTGATTACCTTGATCCGGCAGGCACAATCGCCCGATGAAGCCCGTGTCGGCCTGATGCGAAGGTTTGCGCTGAGCGAAATTCAGGCGAATGCGATTTTGGAGATGCGGCTCCAGCGGCTCACGCAATTGGAGCGCAACAAACTCATCGAGGAATATACAGAGGTCTTGAAGCAGATCGAGCGTCTCAAGTCGATCCTGGGCAGCGAGGCGCTGATTCGTGCGATCGTCAAGGACGAGCTGATCGAGGTGCGCGAGGCCTACAAGGACGACCGCCGCACACAGATCGTGAAAGAAGAAGCGGAGATCACCCTGGAAGATATGATCGCGAACGAAGAAGTAGTCGTTACGATCTCGCACGCCGGCTACATCAAGCGCAATCCCGTCACCCTGTACCGGGCGCAGCGGCGAGGCGGCAAGGGGAAGATCGGGATGGGGGTCAAGGAAGAGGATTTTGTCGTGACCCTGTTCACAGCGTCCACGCACGAGTCGCTCCTGTTTTTCACAGATGCCGGGAAGGTCTATTGGCTGAAGGTTCATGAGATTCCGGATGCGGGTCGGGCTGCCAAGGGCAAAGCGCTCGTGAATCTGCTGGCCTTGTCTGGCGAAGAGAAGGTTACTGCGACTGTGCCGGTCAAAGAGTTCCGCGAAGACCGATTCATCGTGATGGCGACCGCGCAGGGCATTATCAAGAAGACCGAACTCTCGGCCTACGGCAATCCACGCCTGGGCGGCATCATTGCGCTGTCATTGGATAAAGGGGATCGTCTTATCGGTGTACAGCTCACCGATGGCCAGCGGGAAATTCTGTTGGGCACGAAGAAAGGGATCACGATTCTCTTCAAGGAAGACGGCGTCCGTCCAATGGGCCGCACGGCGCACGGCGTGCGCGGCATTACGCTGGAGGAAGGCAACGAAGTCATCGGCATGGAAACCATTACCCCCGACTCCACCACTCAAATCCTCACGGTCACGGAGGGCGGCTACGGAAAGCGCACGCCGGTGAGCGAGTATCGCGTCCAGGGACGCGGGGGGAAGGGTATCATCAGCGTCAAAACCAATGAGCGCAACGGACTTGCCATCGGATTTCTTCAGGTCCGAGACGGCGATGAGATCATGCTGATGGCGGCTCAAGGCAAGGTGCTTCGATGCAAGGTGGATGAGTTCCGTGAGATCGGCCGGAATACCCAGGGGGTTCGGATCCTCGATCTCGAGGGAGCGGGCGACCGGGTCGTGGCCGTCGCTCGTTTGGCGGAAAGCACCGAGGTGCTCCCCGAGGAAGGCGGCGGATAACGGATACGTGCGAGATCGTATGCCTTGTTCGTTGAGCCTGGCCCGCATTATTCATGAACGCTTCTGCTGCAATCGCCGATCCGCTGCTGCGACGGGCCTACGGCCGGCGGGCTCGCCTCTCGGACCCTCACCGTGCTGCACGAGTACGCATCAGGACCTCGCGGCTCCGCGCGCCGGTCTCGCGACACGGCTCCGCGATTTCGCGACGAACCGTCACGATTAATGCGGGCTAGGTTTTCCATGCTAGAGCAGGATCCTTCTTCAACTCCCCTTCCCGTATCCAAGCCGAAGAAGCGCCTGGATATGGTCGTCAAGTTGGCCCTCGGCGTGCTCGTCATGTCCTTCACGCTGATCTGGGGGGGGATGTATCTCAGCCGTCCCGATCGAACGATCCCTCCGTATAGTGTCGGTTCTCAAGTCGGCCACATCGTGGCAGCGCACGTGCCTCATGACACGACCGACCAAGGAGTTGAAACCTTGGTGAAGCGTTTTCGCAAGGTCGGTCGTCTGACGCACCATTTTGCCAAGATGAAGATTCAGCCGACGACGCCGGGCGATCCGGGCGGTTGGTACAGGAAGATCGTGGTGTATGTGTTCGATGATTACGGATGGGCTGAGCCAGAGATGCTCAATAAGTATTTGGCTGGAGATGCCGAGGTGGTCAGGAAATATGAGAAGGCGATGCGGGGATACTATCGGCTGCAGGACCAGGAAGAAGAGGGAGGCCTCGGTCCCATGCCCAAGACTGATGAGGCCTCCGATGCCACGAGCATTCTCTTCAAGGGACGCGTGACGGACCCCGTCCCGGCGGAGTTGGAGTTCGAAGATTTCTCGATATCACCGATGTAAACAGCAGGCGGAGATCAGGATCTTGTATCGCTGAGACATGGGATGATACCTCAGCCAGTGCGACCTCGGAGACAATGATGTCGCCGTCGAGGGGAGGTGTCGTCGGAGAAGCAGCTGTCCGTAAGGGGATCTCGCCTACACGCAACACAATCTCGGTAATGAGCTCCCCGCCTGCTGCTCCGTTGAGTTTCTGAATCAGTGTCGGCTTGAGGAATGTGAGTTGGTGCAGCCAGACACTGTTGTGGACCAGGAGATAGAGTTTCTTGTAGCGAATCTGGTCGGGCCAGGTATTCGATGCCATCGGCTCTCCGACGATGGAGACCCAATCCCGCCGCAAGCGGTTTTCGAGCAACTTGGACTCGAGCCCAAGGCGACGAGCCACCCCTTCGAGGATGCTGGAAAGAGAATCGATTGAACCGACTCCATGCATGGCGGCATCATAGCAAAAACGGACGTGGCAATCACGGCCTACTCCCTCAGAGATCGTGGAACGACAGTCACCTTCATGCTCAATTGAACATCAATATGGACATGAAAGGCTGATGCCTGATGGGTAAAGAGAAAGACAGTTTCGAAAAAGCGGTTGTCACAAATCGCAAAGCCTACCACGACTACTTTATTGAAGAGAAGTTCGAGGCGGGCATCATGCTCCAGGGTACGGAGGTCAAGTCCCTGCGAGATGGGCGCGTGAATCTACAAGATAGTTACGCCAGCGTGAGGGACGGTGAAATATTTCTTCACCATTGCCACATCAGTCCCTACAGCCACGGCAACATCATGAATCACGAACCTCTCCGCACCAGGAAGCTGCTCCTTCACCGCAAGGAGATCAATAAGCTTCTCGGCAAGACGCAGCAGCAAGGGCTCACACTCATCCCGCTCCGCATCTATTTCTCCAAGCGAGGCCTTGCGAAGGTTGAGCTTGGGTTGGCCAAAGGCAAGAAGCAACACGACCGCCGGGAGACCATCAAGACGCGCGAAGCCAGCCGTGAAGTTGAGCGGGCGATGAAAGAGAGAAAGTGAGCAGCGAGACAGCCTAGAGTTGCCCCGTGCTCCCGGAGCGCGCACCCTCGGAAGGGCCTCACTCGACGGGCGCAGTTGGGCAATCCTAGGCTGCCTCGCTGCAAGATAGGTGGAGTGGAATCTGTCGCGCGCAGGATCGGAATGTGCTCGCCCGTCTTGCGCGCAGTAAAGGATAATGTGGTTGCGTACCTGGAAGGAGGTCGATGGCCGGGCTAATCTCGAGCCCGCTCGATCCAGATCGCGAAGACCTCCACGGCCGCCAAGTCCCTCCATTCTTCCAACAACATGGACTAACAGATCGACGCGATCGCCGGGGGTAAGCATAGGAGCTCGCAGCACGCTGGTATTCCTGCCACAGGCCCCTTGATCAAAGATATCCACTACCCCAATCTCGTCTTCGAGTGCGATCACGGTCAGAGAGGTTCTCGCCAGCTCATCCCAGGAGCCAATTTCACACTTGACTTAGTCCTAACTAGAACTATAATGCTGTGTGTGGGTCGCACAACGGCTTAGTCGAGTTGGGATTGAGGACTGTAGAATTTTCGTGCTCGCCTACGCTTTGACTGGACAGAGGTTGGTCGATGATAGGCCGATGGAATGATTGCCGAAGAGGTCTAACTGCCGGCGTATAAAGGAGGCTTCAACATGTTTGTTGTTGTGGGCGCCACAGGGAATACGGGGTCAGCGGTCGTCGAGACATTGCTGAATCGGAAACAGCCGGTGCGTATCGTGGTTCGCACAAGCGATAAAGGTGCGGCGTGGAAGGCGAAAGGCGCTGAGGTCGCCGTCGCCTCGCTGGATGATGTGTCCGCATTGGCAAAAGCCTTCGAGGGGACGAAAGGCGTCTATCTCCTGGTCCCACCGAACTATGGAGCTCAGGCCTGGCTCGCCGATCAACGGTCTCGTATGGATCGTGCGGCAGATGCGGTCAAGAAAAGCGCGGTCGGCCATGTCGTGTTTCTTTCCTCAATCGGTGGCCACATCGCAAAAGGAACTGGACCGATACAAGCCGCTCGCTACGGAGAACAAGTGCTCGGAGGAGTGGTGAAGAGCCTGACGACTCTCCGTCCCTGCTACTTCATGGAAAATTGGGTGCCCGTCATTGGCGCAGCAAGAGCGAACGGGGTCTTGCCGACATTCATCGCGCCGCCGGTGAAGATCCCCATGATTGCAACCGACGACATCGGTCGCATCGGCGCCGAGTGCCTCATTGCAGGCGGCCAAGGGCGACAAATCGTCGAGATGGCGGGACCGGAGGAATACAGCCCAGCGCAAGCCGCAGCCGCCCTGGGACTGTTGCTCGGTCGAACAGTGACGGCTCAGCATGCGCCGTTGAGCACGGTGGTGCCGACGTTCAAGTCGTTTGGCTTCTCTGATGAAGCAGCCAAGCTTTTTGAAGAGATGTATGCATCCTTTTCCACCGGGGCCATCGGGTATGAACAACCGTCATCGGTGATTCGGGGTCGGGTGACACTAGCCGATGCCTTCAGAGAGTTTGTCAAGGCCGGATGAACGGTACGCGAGCACGAGCGAGACAAAGGAGACCATCATGAAGACAGACCTCGACAAAATACGCAAGCTGGCCAAAGATCTTCGGAAAGGCTACCCGCGTAGCCCACGAGAGAAGCTGGGCGGCTATGTGATCGCGGCTCGCTGTGTGGACAAGTGTCGGGCGTTCTTGCTCGGGATGAACGGGGAATACAATTACTGGCCCTGTTCGTTAGCCAGCCAATTGTTTTCGTTCACCGGTATCACGCCCGATCAGTTCAAGGAGGTCGTGGCGACCGGAGCCTCAGACGAGGAGATCGCGGAGTGGATCGTCAGCCATTCGCAAGTAAAGAATATGAATGACGTATTGAAATGGAATAATAAGCTGCGCGATATGCGGCTCAGCGAGATGAGTCTTGAGGCCCAGCAATACCTCGAAGAATATATTCCCAAGGTCGTGCCGAAGCATCGCCCGGTGTATGTGTGGTTTGATGTGTACGATCTTGAGGAGAAGCGACTGTAAGCTCAACATTCACATCACGGGTTTGAGACGAATGGAAGGAGGATGCCAATGAGCCGTCATGAGACAATCGAGACCGCAGCAACAAAAGATATCGTAGGGATCTATCGGCCAGGCTCGCAGCACATGGTCGGCGACGGGTTTCCCGTGCGGAATCTCTTTCCCAGCAACGACCTCGATCGTGAGGTCAGCCCCTTTCTTATGCTGGACTATGCGGGGCCGCAGTACTTCGAGCCGACGGATCATCCCCGTGGAGTGGGAGAACATCCGCATCGCGGGTTTGAAACGGTCACCATTGTCTATGAAGGCGTCGTGGCCCATCGTGATTCAGCTGGGAACGCCGGTGTGATCGGTCCAGGCGATGTCCAATGGATGACCGCGGCATCCGGTATCGTGCACGAGGAATTCCACGAGAAGGAATTTGCAAAACAAGGCGGCACGCTTCACGCCATTCAATTGTGGGTGAATCTGCCGCGCACCTCAAAAATGTCGGCGCCGGGCTATCAGACGATTCTCGATACAGACATCCCTGCAATTGATCTTGAGGGTGGAGCTGGGCGATTGCGTGTGATCGCCGGATCGTTTCTTGGACACAAGGGACCGGCCCATACCTTCACTCCAGTTGAGCTGTACGATCTGCGGATGAAGGCTGGAAAGCAGGTTGCTCTGGCCTTGCCCGAAGGACACAATACGTCCATCTTTGTCTTGCGAGGCCGCGCCTCTGTGAATGGGTCGGAGAAGGCAGGGGAAGCGGAACTGATCGTCTGCAAACGTGAGGGATCGCAAGTTACGGTCGAGGCTCAGGAGGATAGCCGGATTTTGGTCATGGCCGGGGAGCCGATCGACGAACCGATCGCACGGTATGGCCCTTTCGTCATGAATACGAAAGACGAATTGATTCAAGCGATGCAAGACTATCAGGCGGGCAAGATGGGACATTTAGCATGATGCTGAAAAAGTCCGCCAACACGAAGAAGGTTGAGGTTCAGGCTGAGGATAAAGAGAGTCTGATCTTCGCTGAACCTCGACCTTGACCTTAGCCTGAGAGAGAAAAAGTCCTTGATGCAGATCGAAATCTACTCCGACATCGTCTGCCCTTGGTGTTACGTCGGGAAGCGCCGACTTGAGCGGGCATTGACCTCAGTTGGCAGCGACGTACATGTGACGTGGTGGCCCTTTCAACTGAATCCGACGATGCCACTCGAAGGAATGGATCGAACCGCCTATCTGAAAGCCAAGTTTGGCAGCTTGGAAGTCTTTGGCCAGATGGAAGAACAACTCCTTGCTGCCGGCCTGGAAGAACAAATTCCCTTTGCCTTTGAGAATATTCAACGGACGCCAAACACCTTTGCTGCCCATCGGCTTATTTGGTATGCCGAGCAGCAGGGTCGCCAGGATGCCGCCGTAGAATCGCTGTTCCGGGGATACTTCACGGAAGGAGCTGATATCGGCTCAATGCCGGTCCTCAGTCAACTGGCTTGTCGCGCCGGTCTTGATGCTGCGGCCGTCGAATCATTTCTTCACAGTGAGGAAGGGGCCCAGGAGGTCAAGGCCGAAGAAGCGGTCGGTCGCCGACTCGGCATTCGCGGGGTCCCCTATTTCGTCCTCAACGGAACGGTTGCGATCTCCGGTGCGCAGCCTCCCGATATCTTTGTGTCTGCCATTCGGCAGGCCGAGGAAACAGTTATGGAGAGAAAGGAAGGGACATGATGGCAGTCCAAGTCTACGGATGTAACCATATCGTCATTGAAGTCACCGACGCCAAGAGAGCCGTGAAATTCTATTCCGATGTCTTCGGATTGAAGATGCTGCGCGGTGGCGAAGGCGCCGCCTGGTGCAAGCTGGGCGAGCATCAATTCATGGCGATCTTTGAAGTCGACAAGCTGCAACCGGATCGCGTGAAACATTTCGGCTTGATGGTCCGGGACGCGCAACAGATCAAGGAAGTACGAAAGAAACTCACCAGGAAGTACAAACTCACAATGCGGCCGAACTTTCGCTGCGACTTTCGCGATCCCTGGGGGAACCGTATTCAGGTCGGCGATCTGAGCGATGAATCGCTTGTCTGGCTCCTCCCCTATCAGGAAGTGCAGAAAGCCGGGATTACATTCACCGGCAAACCTAGAAAGGAGAAGCGGTCATGAGCACAACCAATTTGCAACAGCGACTGGACAATCTATTCGGCTACATTCGTCAAGGCAAGATCATTGAGGCGATGAACGAGTTTTATGACAAGGACACTGTGATGCAGGACAACGCCAATCCGCCGACGAAGGGTTTGGCCGCGAACATAGAACGAGAAAAGCAGTTTATGAGCGGCGTCAAAGAGTGGAAAGGGTTCAACGTGACAGCTCAGGGCGTGGGCGACAACGTGACATTCTACGAATGCAACCTCGACTTCATCGCCACCAATGGCCAGCCGGTTCACATGGAGCAGGTTGTCGTCGCCAAGTGGAAGAACGGCAAGATCGTGCACGAGAGGTTCTATTATGACACCGGCAAGAAATAGAGCGTGAAAGGTGAGACGTAAAACGTGAAACGGGATTAACTTTCCGAAGCCTTTCACGTCTCACATTTTATATTTCACGAGGGTATCCAAATGAAAGCACACTATCTGGGCCACGTCGTTTTCTACGTGAAGGATCTGGAGCGGTCGCTGGTGTTCTATCGTGACTTGCTGGGATTCCAGGAAGCTGGGCGTATCTTCAACGGAGCCGCCGCCGCGCTCACATCGGGCCGCACTCATCACGAACTCTTATTGATTCAAGTCGGCGACGCGCCGGGCCCTCCAACTGGAAGGCGGCGGGGGCTCTATCATATTGGCATCAAGGTCGGAGACAGCTTGGACGAGCTACGAGTGGCCAAGCAGGAGCTGGAACGGGCTGGCATACCGATTGACGGCATGAGCGATCACACCGTGAGCCAGAGCCTTTACCTTCGTGATCCTGACGGCAATGAAGTGGAACTCTATGTGGACGCAGACGAGTCGGTGTGGAAAAATAATCCAGCGGCCGTCGTGTCGCCCATCAAGCCGTTACATTTGTAATGTACAAAAGGAGGACTGTTCATGGAGAAACCACGCATTGCAGCCAAGCAGCCGGCAGTGATTTCGTTGGACCCGGGAACCTACCATTGGTGTCTATGTGGACGCTCGAGGGACCAGCCGTTCTGTGACGGGTCCCATCAAGGAACCGGGTTCGAGCCGGTTGAGTTTACAGTAACTGAAAAGAAAGAAGTCGCCTTGTGCCAGTGCAAGCAGACCAAAACTCCACCGTTCTGCGATGGCACGCACCAGACGCTCTGAGCACGACCGACGCTACGTGAGTAGCACGATGACTCACGTAGCGATCGATCCCCGTATATCTCAGAGTGGCAGCAGGATGCTCAAAAAGGCCAGACTTCTCACCCGCCCAACCCCGGTCGCGTGGGAGCGCGATCTTTTCCCAGGCAAGGCCTCAACGAGTGACTAAAAATGCTCCCTCCAAGCTCGCTCGTTCTTTCTTCAGAGATGGGGGCTGATTGATCTTCCACTGCGCGCGTCCAACGAGGGCCTTCTGAGGCCGCGCGTTGCGCGAGCACAGAAGATCATCAGGCTCCATCCCCTCTGCTACGCTTCGACAATATCTTTTTTCAAAGATTGCACAAAGCCGACGACCTCGCCCCGCTCAGTCGGGGGAAGTTTAAACACATCCAGGGTCGCATTGACGTGCCCCATAAAGGCCGTCCAATCGGCTTCATTGATCTTCATCCCTTTATGAGACACCTTCATGTCTCGCCCGGTGTAGTACATGGGACCACCCGAATTCGCGCAGAGAAAATCGATCAGGAGTTGCTTTTCGCGGTCGATGCCGTCCTGCCCTCGATGCTCCCAGAAGCGTTTCAGCCGAGAATCCGACATGAGGCGTGGCAACAGGTTCCCAGAGACTGCAACGATCGCGTCATAGCCTCCAAGACGTTCATAGAGTGACTTGTTACTCATCGTGAGCTCTCCTCTCGTTAAAAAATGGACAATTACCAGAGCTGACCCGGCTCTGCCCGTCGCCAGCTCATCCAACTCAACACGTCGCCGTCAAATTTACTGAAAATGCCAAACCAATGTCTACTGGGTCCAGCCTAACCTGGGCCCTTGAAGATATGGTGTATTGGTGCTTTGGAGGGGTTGAACGTCAGGTTGTGCCGTGGCGGCACACCGTTCGCGGATCTCTGCTGTCTCGCGGACCAGGCTTGAGAGATTGCGCCTGAGGCGATCGACAATCGTGGAGTGTGGCTAGCGTGGCAAAGTCAGATTCCCATCTCATTGACCATCCTGATTCTTTCCGCTGGAATCCACAATCGAGCCACTAAATACTCTTTAAATGATGCCTCATATGGCTGAACAGCAATGGCACGTTGCATACAGAGCATCCAAGCGTCTCGCTCATCAGTTCCAATTGGGAATTGCCGATGAAAATCAGGGAGGTTGATCCCGCCGTAATGCTCGATATACAGCCGAGGGCCGCCTAGCACTCCGCAAAGAAAGTACGTGAGTTTTTCCGCGACTCGGTTAAATCATCAGGATGCATCCTCCTAATAACACGGGCTTCCGGAAAGTCATCCATGTTTGAGTAGAAAGCATCGACGAGACTCGTTATCCCTGCAAGTTCTCCAGCTGCGAGATATGAGTTCATACCATCACCGTATCCGTTCATTTGAGGCAATCAATGGTTCCTGGAACCTTTCTCGGCTCCTGGCTTTCTATCCGTACAACATACCGTGGGAAGTCCAGGAAAAGAAACGGGGGTATTCAGAATAGTTGCGGGCAGCGGCTCGACTCACGCGTCAAGAAAACCGGAAGGTCCGCCTAAGTCTTCTGCGCGCACGATCACAAAAAAATATTCCCGGGCCCTTTGCTTCCTTAAAGCACATCGAGGGAAAACGTTTGCAGTATCGGTGACTGGTCAGAAAGCGGACTTCGATTAAGGCTTGGACTTCGATTGTTTCTTGCTGACCAGTTCTCTTGAAGCGTTAACGTCTAAGACAGCTTTGAGTATATCGTCAAGCTTCAGCGGATGAAGAGAGATAGGCTTTGACCGATCTGGAGTAATATGATTCTTCATTATGGAAGTTGGTCAATATCAAGGAGCCTGATTACTCTGTCTGTTTCGTCAATTGAAAACACAATGGTCAACAGTGGTATATGTGCAATTGTTAACGCCCGCAGCCTGGTTCCATAGACTTGTTCAACCTCATATGGATTACGGGCAATGTCTTCGTCAAATGTGCGTTGAATGTCATCTCTAAGTCTAGGATCACGAACTAGACGAGCGAACTTCGCCGTATAATGCGCCTCTTCAATAATGCTGAAACGTGGATTATCCTGCCAATCCATGCCGTGCCGCCACTTTTCTCCCAAACTCTATTTGCTCTTCAGTAAGCGGCGATCTGGAAAGCCAGGCTGTTCGATAGTGAATTGTCTCCCCTAGTTTTGTTAGTCGCCATCCGAATTCTTTGTGGGATATATCACTCAGCTCTGAGCCGGTAAGATCCTTGAATTCTTCAATGATGCGGTTAACAATTTCCTTTTCTCGTTTCGAAAAGATCGGGTATGGTTTTCTCTTTGGCACGATGACGTGTAAGGGCTCTCCCACTACAGAAGGCTTATAGACCTTTTCTATGGCACCATCGCGCTTCAATTTCTCTTGGGCCGGTAAACCTCTTCGTGGTGCGGGCCCTTCTTGAAGATGCTGATATTCAGCTCCAGTAATAGATCGACCTAAAAGACGATACGCTGTAAAGTCGGCATAATAGAGAAGCTTGTTGAGCTTGACTGCCCCGCATCGCGGATCAGCTTTGCTCTTATATGCGATATAGAGAATCAACTCTCGAAGCTTCTCTTCGCTGTAGACGTTTTGAGGAAAGGTTTTCGACATTTATAAAACGTAACCTTCATCAACTGGCAAGTCAAGTCCATCCACGGTGGAAGCTTGTGGTGGGTTTGTCAATTATATAATCATCCTTTAAAGAAGTGGCCAAGGCTGCCCTCAACTGCGCGCATCGAACGAGCACATTCTGATCGTGCGCGTTATGCGAGCAAAGAGGGTACCTGGCCGCCCACCTATTTTTCTGAGATCTCTCGTTATCTCTTCAGAGATGGGGGCTGATGATCTTCCACTGCGCGCGTCCAACGAGGGCCTTCTGAGGCCGCGCGTTGCGCGAGCACAGAAGATCATCAGTCTCCATCCCTCCCCCCCCTTGAGCCGTCACTGACCTATACGCCATACTAAACCCCTATGGATAGGTATCCCGCATCCCCCTGTGAGACGCTAGCGGAGCGGTATCAAGCTCTGCTGGAAGTTGCCGCAGGCGATTTCCGCACACCGCGATCTCCACGTACTCTTTCGAGACCTCGCCCAGCGCCTGCCTCGGGTCGTCCATGTCAATTTTGTCGCCCTGTCTTTACACGATCCTGTCCGAAACACGATGCGGTTGCACGCCATTCAGGCGAACGTGCCGGCCGATCTCGTGGGCGGCCATGAGGGGCCGGTCGAAGAGAGTCCTGCCGGATTGGTCTGGCAGACGCAGGAACCCATCATCGTGCCGGATCTTGCCGAAGAACGTCGTTGGTCCAAGGTTGCCGGGCACATGAAGGAGGACGGAGCGAATTCATTTTGCTTCGTTCCCCTGACCACGGCAGTGCGAAGGCTGGGTGCCATGGGGTTTTTGAGTTTACAGAAAGAGGCCTATGGTGAAACGGACCTGGAATTTCTCCAGCAAGTCGCCAAACAAATCGCTGTGGCCGTGGACAATGTCCTCCATCATCAAGACCTCATCTATGGACGAGACCGATTACGTCTTTTGCTGGAGGTATCCGAATCCATTGCGTCACACCGAGACCTCGCAGAACTGTTCCATGACCTTGCTGGGCGACTCCCCCGAGCAATCAAGTTTTCCTACATCCTCGTGATTCTGCATGATCCGGAGCGGAACGTGATGCGGCTGCATATTCTGGAGGCCCCACGACCCAGACGCATTGCTCCAGGGGTCGAATTACCAATCGAGGACAGCGCCGGCGGGTGGGTCTGGCAACACCAGCAGCCCTTGGTGTGCACGAATGTGGATCACGAAGCTCGATTCCCCAAAGTGATCAAGATGATGCGCGAAGAAGGCTGTGCGGTCATTCTGCTTGGTCCCCCTCACCACTGCGCGCCGCCGCCTTGGCGCACTCGCGGTTGGGAGTTTTGAAGAGCATCACTACAGTGGGACGGACCTTGAATTCCTGCAACAGGTTGCCAAACAGGTTGCTGTCGCGGTCGAGAACGCGCTGGCCTTCCAGCAGATTGCCGAGCTGAGGGACAAGCTGGCGAAGGAGAAGCTGTACCTGGAGGAGGAAATCCAGACGGAGTACAACTTCGAGGAAATTGTCGGTGATAGCCGGGCGCTCAAACTGGTTCTCAAAGAGGTCCAGACCGTGGCTGCGACCGATTCGACGGTCCTGATCCTGGGCGAAACAGGGAGCGGGAAGGAACTGGTTGCGCGGGCGCTCCACAATCTCAGCGACCGGCGGGAGCGAACATTCGTGAAGCTCAATTGCGCCGCGATTCCGACCGGGCTGCTGGAAAGCGAACTCTTCGGGCATGAAAAAGGCGCGTTCACCGGTGCTATTGCCACCAAGATCGGTCGGTTTGAATTAGCTGACCGTGGAACGATCTTCCTCGACGAGGTGGGGGAAATTCCGCTGGAGCTTCAAGTGAAGTTGCTCCGCGTGCTTCAAGAACAGGAATTCGAACGATTGGGGAGCACCAGGACGATACGCGTCAATGTTCGCATCCTTGCCGCAACCAATCGCGATCTTGGTCAAATGGTAGAGGAACAGAGGTTTCGCAGCGACCTCTACTACCGGCTGAAGGTCTTTCCGATTACTGTCCCTCCCCTGCGCGAGCGTCCGGAAGATATTCCCTTGCTGGTCCGGCACTTTGCTCAGAAATTCGCCCAACGGATGAAGAAGCGCATCGAGACGATCCCGTCGGAGGCCATGAAAGCGCTTCAAGCCTATCACTGGCCCGGCAACGTGCGGGAGCTTGAAAATTTCATAGAGCGAGCGGTGATTCTTACTCAAGGATCGGATCTATTTGTGTCGCTCGCCGAATTAAAGCGGCCGCCGAGTCACACAACGAACTCCGGGACTACGACGCTGGAACAAGCCGAACGCGAACACATTCTCAAGGCACTTCGCGAGTCGGAATGGATCATCGGTGGTCCTGCGGGTGCCGCTACGAAGCTTGGGATGAAGCGAACGACCCTGCAATCCAAGATGCAGAAGCTCAACATTTCACGACCGCGCTAGCCTCGCCGATCATCCGGCATCTGCCGGTATTTCGGCAGCCTCTTCTTGTCACAACCATCTCGTTCTTCTCCACTCATTCAGCCCGGCTGAGAGAAATCGTCACTGTTTTTGTACACATGGGTACTTTATCGAGACAGACAACTTCTGTGGAATGATCATTGCGGATATCAGAAAGCGGAGCAAGACTGTCGCAACACATTGAAGTGAGCGATGGAGTCAGAGTGTCTGAGAGTCAAACGGTTCCGGCCTGATGGTCAGGTTGAAATAGCACTTAAATTGGGGAGAATACGATGGAACTAAAGATGCCGAGTCCAGAACAAGCCTTCTGGGGATTACGCGCAATGAAAACCGTTGCCCTGGCAGACGGGGAGCTGAGCGCCTCGGAGCTGCATATGAGCTGCTGCGAGGGTGTTGAAGATGAAGTGCAAGCGCTGTTCATCATGGGTTATCATCGATTGAAGGATTGCGATCCGCAATGAGCAACCTGGTACGCTCGATGCAAAAATCCCTACCCCACTTAGGCCGGAATATCCATCATCGATTTCATCCATGATGAATGATCCTCTATCAATGTGGCTGGATAACCTTGGTCTCGGAATATACCGTGAGTCCTTTCAGGACAATGCGATCACGTGGGATGTCCTCCCCGAGCTGAACGAGGGTGATCTGGAGGCGCTGGGTGTATTATTGGGGCATCGAAAAAAAATCTTGCGCGCGATTGCGCAATTGTCACCGAGTGCTGAAGGTATGGGCCCGGGGTCCATATCCCTTGCCGTCAGTCCGGAACAGCAGCCATTCCCTTCCGAACGAGATCAAGCAGAACGTCGCCAGTTGACAGTGGTGTTTTGTGATCTTGTGGGTTCGACCGCACTGTCTCGCCGGTTGGACCCTGAAGACCTCCAGGATGTGATCCGACGGTTCTTAGACGCCTGTAGCCAAGCGATTGGTCGGTTCAATGGCTATATTGCACAATATCTGGGTGATGGGATCTTGGTCTATTTTGGGTATCCCCATGCCCATGAAAACGATGCGGAACGAGCGGTACATTCTGGACTGGCTATTCTGGATGCGGTGAAGGCTCTTAATCAAGATAATCCCCATCCAGAGTTTAGTATTGCTGCACGAATCGGGATCGCGACTGGTCACGTCATAGTCGGCGAATTCATGGGGCAGGACACCGCCAAGGAACGGTCAGTCTTCGGCGAAACCCCGAATCTTGCCGCCCGCCTACAAGCACTGGCACAACCCAATCAACTGGTTATCGATCCAGTGACGAAACGTCTAATCGGCAATGCGTTCGATGTTGTGGATCTTGGCGCCTTTTCCCTAAAAGGGTTCGACACACCGGTTCAGGCCTGGCAGGTTCTCAGCATCAGGTCGTCGGCCAGCAGGTTTGAGTCCGAACGATCCGCCCATTTAACCAGTTTCGTGGGCAGAGAGCACGAAGTCGCACTTCTGTTGGATCGCTGGCGTGAAGCCGTCGGCGGCGAAGGGCAAGTCGTGCTCCTCTGTGGGGAGGCCGGGATTGGAAAATCGAGAATGACCCGTAGTCTGTGTGACCGGCTTGCCGATGAGCGGTACCAGAGGATTCAATATGAATGTTCCCCATACCATACGAATACGGCGCTCTATCCGGCGATCACTTTTCTGCGACAGGCGGCGGGCCTGACCAGTCAGGACAGCGCCGAGGCGCAACTGCAGAAGCTTGACGTCCTGGCTCGCGAGAGCGGAATTGACAACCAGGACACAGTGTCTTTGCTTGCGGATCTGCTCTCGATTCGAGGAGATCATCGGTGCCCGCCACTCACTGTTTCACCAGAAAAACGGAAAGAATTGACGCTGGAAGCCCTCGTACATCATCTCCAACGGCTGGCCGATCGCTGTCCAGTGTTGTTCATTGTGGAGGATGCCCATTGGATTGATCCGACAACGCTGGACCTCATGACACGCATCATTAGCCGCATCAGGCAGATGCGTGTGCTCTTGTTGATCACCTGTCGGCCCGACTTCAAGCCGGTGTGGTCGGAATATAGTCATGTAACGTCCCTGACGCTCAGCCGGCTTCCCCGTCGGCAGAGCGCCGAAATCGTGGCGGCGATGACAGGAGGAAAAGCGTTGCCGTCAGAGGTGCAACAGGCGATTCTGGCGAAGGCTGATGGCGTGCCGCTGTTTATCGAAGCATTGACGGAAAATATACTTGGATCAGGGCTGCTGACTGAGGACCATCATGCCTTGACCTTGAAGGTCCCATTAAAGGGACTGCCTATTCCGGACAGTCTGCAAGCGCTGCTCATGGAAAGAGTGGATCGACTGGGGGTGGCCAAGGAAATTGTCCAAACCGGGGCCGCGATTGGGCGTGACTTTACCTACGAATTGCTGCAGGCAACGGTCGAAGTGACGGACAGCCAGTTGAGGCAAGCCCTCGACCTATTCGTCGCGTCCGGGCTGATTGTCCAAGAGGGCGAGATTCCCAATGCGACGTACCACTTTAAGCATGCGCTCGTGCAAGAAGCGGCCTACAGCACTCTACCCAAGAAACCTCGCCGATTACTTCATGCGCGCATTGCTAAAGCACTGGAGAGTCGGTTTGCCGAGCGTGTCAAGATGGAACCGGAACTCCTGGCGTATCACTATGAACAGGCAGGATTGGCCGGACCGGCCGTTGACTATTGGCAGCGTGCGGCTCGGAGAGATGCGGAACGCTCCGCCAATATCGAGGCGCTCAATCATTTTGGTCGGGCGCTCGAAGTACTGAAGGATTTGCCACAAGGTCCGGAGCGTAATGCCGTGGAGTTGCGGATCCTCATAGCACGCGGAGCCCCCCTACTGTCGGTAAAAGGCTATGCATCCGACGAAATAGAGCACAATTATCAAAAGGCGAGGGAGTTATCCCAGGAGAACAGCGGTTCCGAGCATCACTTTCTCGCCATTTGGGGATTATGGGTATTCCATCTCGTGAGAGGGCACCTCTCCACGGCTCGCGACCTAGCCGAAAGTCTCCTCGCCCTGGCTACACGCGAGCGAAGCTCGGATCTGCTGATTCGAGCTCACGAGAGTCTGGGTTCAACCTATTCCTTCCTTGGCCGGTTTGACGAGGCAAGAACCCATCTGCTCGCCGCAACATCTCTAAATGATCCGAAGCAACAACGTTCAGACGTTTTACCCTACACCCAAGATCCCGGCATCACCGCGAGGATCATGCTGGCCAGGACATTATGGATCTTAGGCGAGGTGGAGCAAGTCGAACCACTGGCACTGGAGGCCCTCAGCATGGCGAGGCAGTTGGATCACCCCTTCACCCTGGTTTTTACCCTAGCGACCCTTTCCTGGATCTATTCCACTATCCGTAACGCTGATCGAACGACGCAGTTGACCGACGAAGCCGTTGCACTTTCCACAAAATACTCCTTTGAATTTGGTTTGGCGTGGGCAATGGTCTGTCAAGGCTGGGCGTTGACCGAAAAAGGGCAAGAGGACGGTCTCGGCAAGTTAATCAAGGGACTTACCGCGACTCGGGCCACAGGTGCAAATCTCAACGACACGTTTACCTTGGCATTGCTGGCAGAGATATACCTCCGACATAACCGCATTGACGAAGGCTTGGGCACAATTGAGGAAGCGCAGAAGCTTGCCGTAACCTGGGGAGAACTATTTTGGCAAGCGGAACTGCTGCGACTGAAAGGCGAACTCCTGTTCCGACAATCCGGCCAATCAGTCCAGGCAGCAGAACAGTGTTTTTGCGAAGCCCTGAAAATTGCTCAAGATCAACATGCACACATGCTTGAACTTCGAGCCGCTACTAGCTTGGCTAAGCTCTGGAGGAAACTCGACAAATTGGATGATGCCAGACGCATCTTAAATTCTGCGTACTCCAGATTCACCGAAGGCTCCGACAACCTCGACTTGGTTGAGGCTAAGACACTCCTTGAACAGCTTAGTGTGTGAAGTCGCTGCTGTTGAGACCTAGTCCCCCCGACCGGATCCAGATGCCTATGTGAGTGACTGGCCGGTGTCTACGCCACGACTATAGGCCATGGGCCATACGTTCTTGCCCTCAGCGAGAGACGCGTCACGATTCACACTTAGTCGTCTAGGCTCGCGCCGACATTTCGGCATTCTGCCGTCGCGTCGGCAGGTCGTCTTCGGCGCTTCGCTTTTTTCGCGACAAAGATTTCAGAAAGAAATCGCTCAATCTTCCATAGATTCAGTGAGATCGGTGACCCAGGTCGTACGGGAGCTTTTCTGGAACGCGAGTTGCCATTACACCTCGCTATGAGTGGCGTGAGGTAAACCGATAGATCGCTGAGGGAGGTCTCGATGGGGACGGCGCTGGCGGTTACACAACAACAATCGAATGAGGCTGCGACTCGAAGTTGGGCGAGAATCCTCAGCGAAGATCGTTGTCCGCGCTGCAGCGGACTTATGGTCGCCGAGTGGTGCGAGGATCTTTCGGACTACCGCGCTCATCGTTGCGTGCAATGTGGCGAAGTCATCGATCCGGTTATCCTGCAGAATCGCCGGCAGGTTGGAATTTCAGTAGGTCCGGGCCAGAAGAAAAAAGAGTACGCACTGCGTGAGAGTGGTAACAGGTAGGAAAAGCGGATAAGGCGCAGTGTGCAATTTTGATTTCGATAGAACCAACAAAGGATAAAACCATGATATCAGCGAATCGTTATTCGACATCCTGGGAGAATTTTTGGAGCACCTCGACGGGAGCACCTGGCGAAATCTTTTGGGATGCCGATCCCGCCCATGCGGCCCAACAGGATTTGGCGCTGTTCCAAGGCTCCGTCGACCCGCAGCTTCCGTTAATTGATCTCGGGTGTGGCAACGGAACGCAAACACGCTTTCTTGCGGATCATTTTACTAAGGTGGTTGGCACTGAAATATCGCCCGCCGCCGTTGAGATTGCCCGAACGAAGCATGCGGCTTCCAATGTTTCATACCGGGTTCTTGATGTGCTTTCTCCGGATGCCGCTCAAGTCCTCCACCAGGAAATTGGTGATGCCAATCTCTATATGCGGGCAGTGTTGCATCAACTGTCGCCGGCAGATCATGCGATGGCGATACAGAGTATCGAGCGGCTGCTCGGAAGAAAGGGAGTATTGTATCTTGTCGAACTATCGTCAGCCGCTGAGCCTTTCTTTGCCCAACTGATCACACAGTATGGACCGCCTCCTGGCCTTGCGCGGGTGTTCCAGCATCAGATTACGCCAGGCATGGTGAACGAAAACGATTTAGACGTGCTGTTTCCAGCGGATCGTTTTACGCTGCTTCGTACCGGCCCGAGTCATATTCACACCGTGCATACCCTCCCGACCGGAGAGGTGGTGAAGGTGCCGGCGTTTTACGCCATCCTTCGGCGATTGCAGAACGCTGTGTGATGGAGCAGCTTCCGCGGATATATACGAGTGAGAGGGAGAGGACATGTTGAAGATCACCGGGCAGCGAGATGCATCGCCAGACCCCATATCGCTCATACTTGAAGGGAAGCTCGCAGGTCCTTGGGTAGATGAGCTCAATTCCTATTGGCGTCAGATCTCTGGAAACCAACAGAGTGGCGCTGTGATCGACTTGACCGGCGTGACGTTCATCGATGTCAACGGCAAGGCGCTGTTGACCAAGTTGTGGCAACAAGGTGCAGAACTTCGGGCGTCAGGTTGTTTGACCAGATGTGTCGTAGAAGAGATCACGAAAGTCGGACGTGCCGGTTCACCCCGCTTAAGTCAGAAGGACAAACGAGAAGGAAGCTGAGCGCACTCATGTCTTGGTTGTGCTCATGACCGTTATCTTCCCGCGCGTGTTGGTAATGGGCCTTGTTGACCTTGATCCTAAACAGCTAGAATCACCGCTCTATCAGGGTATGGAGAAGATCTATCATGCGTGAGACGGCCATTCGTACGGGGAACACTGCCATGTCCAGTAGCGAGCGAACGTGTCAATTCGCTGCCGTCTTACTGGCCAGTGTGCTGGTAACCAGCTGGCTCGGCTGCAAGCAGGAGGCGGCCTCCACGCCGGCTCGTCCCATCCCGGAGGTGCCGGTGGTTACGGTGTCGCCTCAAACGGTGCCGGACGAACCAGAGTTCATCGGTCAGACCGAAGCGTCGCGACCGGTCGAAATCCGTTCCCAGGTGACGGGTATCCTGAAAGAGCGGTTTTTTGTGGAGGGGCGCGACGTCAAGCAAGGCGACCGGCTCTATCAAATCGATCCGATTCCGTTCAAAGCGGCCATGAGCAGCGCCAACGCCAAGGTGGCGCAGGCAGAGGCGAGGCTGGTGCAAGCCAAGCAAAATTTTGCTCGCGTGAAACCGCTGCTGGCGGAACAGGCAGTGAGCCAAAAAGATGTGGATGATGCGGTGGCGGAGGAATTGGCCGCCAAGGCGGCGCTGGAGGGAGCCAAGGGCGATCAGGTGAAGGCCAAGTTCGATCTCGACAACACGTTTATCACTGCGCCTATCAGCGGTCGGATCGAGCGGAGTCGGCTCTACGAAGGGCGCCTTATCTCCGCGCAGACCGATCTATTGACCACGATCCACCAGTTAGATCCCATGTATGTGAACGCGAGCGCCCCGGAAACGTTTGTCCTCAGACGCCTCCGGGAGCGCGCGACTCATCGAATCCAAGGCGCGACACTCTATGAACAGCGCGGTGTCATCACATTTACGGACGGCAGCATTTATCCTCATGAAGGCAAATTTGATTTGCTCGAAGTCGGCGTGCGTTCGGCCACCGGCACCAGGGATTTTCGCGTGATCTTCCCTAATCCGGATAGCGTCCTGTTTCCAGGACAGTTCGTGAAAGTCCGCATTTTGGGTTCCGTGAGAACCAGCGTCATCCTGGTCCCCCAGAGCGCCGTCCAGCAGGGGCCCAAGGGACCCATCGTCTTTGTCGTCGGGGACGACAATAAGGTGGAGATCCGCCCAATCCACGCCACAACCTGGCGCGGCAGTCAGTGGTCCATCGAAGACGGGTTACGCGAGGGAGAGCGAGTGATCGTCGCGGGATTCCACATGATCGCACCGGGCGCGCCGGTGAAGTCCGTTCCATATAATCCATCCGACCCAGCCGCTTCCGGCCAGCCGGCAGATGCGAAGCCGGAGCAGGCAAAATGATTCCGCATTTTTTTATCGATCGCCCGATCTTCGCGTCGGTTCTGTCCATCGTGATTGTGGTTCTGGGGCTGGTCTCCTTACAAGGCTTGCCTATTGCCCAGTTTCCGGAAATCACGCCGCCCGTCGTCCAGATCGATGCGGACTATCCAGGCGCGAGCGCGGAAGTGATCGCAGATTCAGTCGCGCGCCCGATCGAAGTGCAGCTTCCCGGCATCGACAACCTTCTCTACTACGATTCCACCAGCACCAATGACGGGCACATGACCATCAAGCTCACGTTCGAAATTGGGACGAACGTGGACATTGCTCAGGTACAGACCCAGAACCGCCAGAAGCTGGCGGAGCCCCAGTTGCCGCCCGAAGTTGTCCGTCAAGGCATTTCGGTCAAGAAAGTGTCGCCGGACCTTCTGGCGGTCGTCGCGCTCAGTTCCAGCGACCCCACGAAAGATACGGTCTTCGTCTCCAACTACGCGCTCCTCAACGTCATCGATAATCTCAAACGATTGCGTGGCGTCGGAGACGCAGTGGTCTTCGGCGGACAGAATTACTCGATGCGCCTGATCCTGGACCCGACCAGGATGGCGCAACTCAGTCTCACGCCCACCGACATTGCCAATGTTGTCCGCGAACAAAACCGGGACTTTCCAGCTGGGACGATCGGGCGGGAACCGTCGCCGAAAGGCACCGAACTGACAATCCCGGTGATCACACAAGGCCGTCTCACGGACGTGAAGGATTTCGAGGATATGATCGTCCGGGCGCTCCCAGACGGGTCGATGATCCGCCTAAAAGATGTAGCCAAGATCGAGCTGGGCGCTCAATCCTATGGTCTCGAAGGCCGGTGGAACGGCAAACCGAACGTGTTTCTCTTGACCTTCCTGTCGCCCGGCGCCAATGCCCTCGATACGGTGAAGCGAGTTCGGAAGGAAATGGGCGCGGTTTCGAAGAGCTTTCCCCACGGGATCTCTTACGATATTCCATACGACACGACCAAATTTATCGAAGTGTCCATCAAAGAAGTGGTTAAAACCCTGGCGCAAGCAATGGTGCTGGTCATCCTCGTCGTATATCTGTTCCTCCAAAGTTGGCGCGCGACGCTGATCCCGGGCGTAGCCGTGCCGGTTTCCCTCATCGGTACCTTTGCCGGCATGCAGGCACTCGGCTTTTCAATCAACACCCTCACTCTCTTCGGGATGGTCCTTGCCATCGGGATGGTGGTCGACGACGCCATCGTGGTGGTGGAGAACGTCGAGCGCCACATAGGAGAGGGACTCTCGCCGAAGGATGCCGCCAAGAAGGCGATGGATGAGGTCAGTGGACCGGTGATCGCGATCGTGCTTGTTCTCTGCGCCGTGTTCGTGCCGGTGGGTTTCTTGGGTGGCATCACGGGCGAGCTGTACAAACAATTTGCCATTACCATCGCCATCTCCGTCATCATCTCCGGGGTGGTTGCCCTCACGCTCAGTCCAGCCCTCTGTTCCCTGGTGCTGAAGCCAGGCCACAGCCAGCGTAGAGGTTTTTTCGGTGTCTTCAATCGACTCTTCGGTTGGACGCAGGCTCGCTATACAACCGTCGTGGGGACGATCCTCAACCGCTCGGTCTTATCCTTGGTGCTCTTTGGCATCATCGGCCTCTTCGCCGTCGGGTTATTCAGGACGATTCCCTCCAGCTTCTTGCCGGAGGAAGATCAGGGCTACTTCATCACGATCGTCCAGCTGCCGGATGGTGCGTCTAAGCAACGGACCGATGCGGTGCTGAGCAAAATTGAAAACTATTTTCTCTCAGTTCCCGCGATCCATTCGACCGATGCGTTGTCTGGCCAAAACTTCGTCTTCGGCACTAGGGGGCCGAATGCGGCGACGATGTTTCTGCCCTTGCATCACTGGGACGAGCGGCAGGGACCGCAGAACCACGTGAAGGCCCTGATCGGCGCCGCGTATGGAGAGTTCGCGAAAATTCCGGAGGCGCTGATTTTGGCCTTTAACGCCCCGTCTATCCGAGGACTCGGCGCCACGGGCGGATTTTCCCTCCAGCTTCAAGATCCCAGCAGCGGGGATTTCAACAAGTTTGCCGGCGTGACCCAAGAGTTTCTCGTCAAGGCCAGACAGCACCCGGCGATCGGAGCGATCGGCTCCAGCTTTCGCGTCAGCGCGCCGCGAATCTTTGCCCATGTGGACCGAGAACGAGCCAAATCGCTGGGCGTGCCGATCTCCGAAGTGTTCGACACGCTGCAGGCCTATTTCGGCAATCTCTACATCAATGATTTCCTCAAATTCGGCCGTGTCTATCGGGTGCAGACGGAAGCCGAGGCGCAATTTCGATCCACGCCTGAGGACGTCGCCAAGATCTACGTGCGTGCCGTGAATGGACAGAGATCCACCATGATTCCGCTCGATACAGTGGTGACGACGGAATTCACCAGTGGACCGGATCCGGTCACCCATTTCAACGGCTATAACACGGCCCTGGTCTTGGGAGCAGCGGCTCCTGGGTACAGTTCTGGACAGGTACTCGATGCGCTGGATCAGGTAGCCCAGGAGGTGTTGGTTCCCCAAGGGTACGGAATCGATTGGAGCGGGATCTCCTATCAGGAACGCATGGTCGGACAGCAATCGCTTTTAGCCTTTGTCTTCGGCTTGCTGATGGTGTTTCTTGTGTTGGCCGCGCAGTATGAGAGTTGGGCCGTGCCTTTTGCCGTGCTCCTCGCCGTGCCCTTTGGTATTTTCGGAGCCTTGTCTGCCGTGTGGGTGATGGGGATGAGCAACGACATCTACTTTCAAATCGGATTAATAACGCTGATCGGACTCTCCGCCAAAAACGCCATTCTGATCGTCGAGTTCGCGAACAAACGCTATGAAGCCGGATACTCCCTGGTCGATGCCGCGATGGAAGCCGCCAAAATCCGGTACAGGCCGATCGTGATGACCTCGATGGCCTTTATTCTGGGCGTCGTGCCATTAGTGCTCGCCACCGGCGCGGGCGCAGCCAGTCGTAATTCCATTGGCACCGGCGTGTTCGGTGGCATGTTGGCTGCCACGTTCCTCGCCATAAACTTCGTGCCGCTCTTTTTTGTGCTGGTGCGGAAACTCAGTCGGCGTGGCGCCGGTCAAGCGGGTTCTCGTCCCGGGACAAGCTCAATTCCGTTAGGGATAGAAGGAGGAGAGTGATATGCGCAGCCTCGTCCTCGCAGTCTTTTCGTTGCTCCTGCTCGCGTGCGCGATGGGACCGGACTATTCTCGTCCCCCCATCGCAACCTCCGACTCCTTTCGCATGACCGGGGAAGAGAAAGACTTACCATCCCTCGCCAATGCGCCTTGGTGGGAACTCTATCACGACGAGGAACTTCAAAAATTAATCCGTACTGCGCTGGAGGAGAACAAGGATCTTAAGCGGAGCGTCGCGATAGTTGATGAATTCGCCGCTCGAGGGCTTATCGCCAAAACCGACTTTGCCCCTCAGATGAACGGGACGATCAACGCGCCGGTCTTTGGCAATTCGAAGAATGTTGCCTTCCCGGGATTCCCCAACCCATTCAATTACTATATGCAGGGGAATCTCGCCTGGGAAATGGATGTCTGGGGACGTATCCGTCGATCCAATGAGGCGGCTCTCGGTGACTTATTGGCTCGAGAAGAGAACCGACGAGCCCTCATCGTGCAACTCGTGGGCGGGGTGGCCCAGGCCTATTTTGATCTTCGGATGTTCGACATGCAGTTGGAGATTGCCCAGCGTACGCTGCAGGCATGGGAAGAATCGGTGAGAATCGGCCAGGCGCGGCTCCGACAGGGATTGATCAACAAGCTGGATGTCGATCAATTCGAGGCGGAGCGTGAAAATGCCGCGGCTCGCATCGCGGAGCTGACACGTCAGATTGTTCAGAAAGAGAACGAGCTCAGCGTATTGCTGGGGAAAAATCCCAAGCAAATCTCCAGGGGGCGGTCGCTCACCGAACAGGTGATACCACCTGTGGTGCCGGCTGGCCTTCCTTCCGAACTACTCCAGCGGCGACCCGATGTGGTCCAGGCGGAGCAAGGCTTAGCGGCAGCCACAGCCAGGATCGGTATGGCCAAGGCAGACCGGTTTCCCAAGCTCAGCATCACCGGCCTTCTCGGTATTGCGAGTCCACAGTTGTCCAGACTGGTGGCCAACGAGACTTTTTTCGGTGTGGCAGGCCCAAGCTTGGCCGGACCACTGTTCAATGCGCAGATTTTGGGATTCCAACAGAAAGCGGCCGAAGCCCAAGCCAGGCAGGCCTTGGCCCAGTACGAGCAGACGATTCTCGTCGCGTTCAGGGAAGTTGAAGACGCGCTGGTGGGGGTCAGCACGGCTCGTGAGCAGGCGTCCGCTCAGGAAAGACAGGTCAATGCCCTGCGGTCGGCCTTGCATCTTGCGAATTTGCGATACAAAGGCGGCTTGGCAAACTATTTGGATGTCCTCATTGCGCAGCGGAGCCTGTTTGTGACGGAATTGGCACTGGCCGACACCCATAGGCTTCATCTGGTCTCGGTCGTGCAACTCTACAAGGCTCTAGGCGGTGGCTGGTCTCCCACCCAGGCTAATGGCGCCGTGCCCATATCCCCAAGACCGGAACAGTCCAGCAAGTAAAGACCATGCCAATGATCTGAATCCCTCGGGTACTCACAAGGCTGTCCACCTCAGGTATGTCCAGGAAAACCGTCTTGATCGTCGCGCTGATCCTGATTGTAGTTGCCGCCGGCATCTATGCCGTGCAGCGATTCGTCATCTCGCACGGCCTGCCCGAGGGATTGATTCAGGCGAACGGCCGGATCGAGGGAGACCACATCACGATCGCGAGTAAGTTCGCGGGGCGGGTTCAGGAATTGCTCGCGCGAGAAGGTGACACCGTTCACGCAGGCCAAGTCCTTGTCCGTTTGGACGATGTGCAGACTCGGACCCGCGTCGAGCAGGCTCGCCGCGGGTTCGAGGCGCTTGAATCCCAGGTCCAAGCCGCTCACACGTCCTTGGCCGTACTGAACCTTGAAGTGCCGCTGGCCATCGAGACCGCCGATGCAGGCATCTCAAGCGCTCGTGCCGCCGTCGACCAGGCCAGGGCTGTGGAGGATGAGGCGCGCCGTGACGTGGAACGGATGCGGCCGCTCATCGCTGAACAGGCGGTCTCGCGGCAGCAGGTTGACCAAGCCGAGGCCCGATGGAGCGTGGCCAAGAGCGAGATCACTACCGCCCGATCGAAACTCACGCAGGCCGTCAAGGAGTTAGCGCAGGCGGAGCTGGGCTGGAAACGTATCCGAACCAAGGAAAACGAGGTGGTAACGTGGGAGCGCCAGCGGGATCAAGCCGAGGCGGCATTGGCCGAGGCGGAGAGTATCCTGGCCGATCTGACCATTGTCGCGCCGACGAGTGGCACGATCACGACCCGTATGGTGGATACAGGAGAAGTGGTGGTGGCTGGCGCTCCTTTGTTGGAGTTGGTGGATCTCGATCGGCTGTATCTCAAAGTGTATATTCCGGAAATCGAGATAGGGAAAGTTCGCTTGGACTTGCCGGCCCGCATTTACACCGACGCCTTCCCTGATCAGCCTTTCGACGCGACGGTGGGCTACATCGCCTCCAAAGCCGAGTTCACTCCGAAAGAAGTTCAGACACGGGACGAGCGGGTCAAACTGATCTATGCGGTGAAGCTCTATCTGGCTGCAAATCCGGATCATCAGCTCACGCCGGGTCTTCCTGCTGATGCGATCATCCGATGGCGTGAGAATGTGGCGTGGATGAAACCGAAATAGTAGTAAGGAAGCTGTCCGCACTCAGCTGCGAGCTATTTCAGAAGCTAAAAGCTGAAAGCTTGTAGGCATCAGGTGCCTAATGGATGAAACAGCCATTACGCAGGAATCTCCAATTGTTCGAGTGTCCAGCTTCGTCAAGCGCTACAAGAAGCATGTGGCGGTGCAAGGCGTTGATCTGGAGATCCAGCGAGGAGAGATGTACGGCCTGATCGGTCCTGATGGCGCTGGAAAGAGCAGCCTGATGAAAGCGATCGCGGGAGTGTTGTCGTATGAAGGGGGAACGGTCGAGGTCTTCGGGACGACCGTTGATTCCGAGCGGTCGGCGGAGCAGATTAAATCCAAGATCGGGTTCTTGCCTCAAGGGCTGGGGCTGAATCTCTATCCGGCTCTCTCGGTTGAAGAGAACATCGACTTCTTCGCTCGCCTGCGCCTCGTTCCTGAGAAGGACCTGGCCGAGCGCAAGGTCCGGTTGCTGGCGATGACGAGACTGGATCGCTTCCGTGACCGCCCGATGAAGAACCTCTCCGGCGGGATGAAGCAGAAGTTGGGGTTGATCTGCACGCTGATTCATGAGCCGGCGCTGACGATTCTGGATGAACCGACCACCGGGGTGGATCCTGTTTCTCGTCGGGACTTTTGGACCATTCTTGCTGAATTGCAGCAAGAACGAGGCATGACGGTTCTGGTCTCCACCGCGTACATGGATGAGGCGTCTCGATTCCATCGATTGTCTTTCTTGTCGGAAGGACGGGTGCTTGCGTCCGGTACGCCGGCCAGCGTGCAGGGGCTCGTCCCGGGAACGATGGTCACGTGTCAAGCCTCTCCGCAAATCGAAGCCGTGATCCGCTTAAAGAAAGATTTCTCTCAGGTGGAAACGCTCGGTCTGCTGGTCCATGTGTTGACAGAAGAGCAAGACCAGTCAACCGCGGTGCGACGAGTGGAAGAGAGTCTTGGTGACATACAGGCAGAGCAAGTCCGGGTTGATGATCCTGAACTGGAGGATGTGTTCGTCGCGCTTCTGCTTCGGCAGGGAAGAGTCAAGGAAACCGTCGGTCCGCTGGCGCCTTCCCCTCGACTTCATCAGAATGATGGGCTGGCCATCGAAGCACGCGGGCTCATTCGCGAGTTCGGCACGTTCCGCGCCGTTGATCAGGTGAGCTTTCAGGTGAAACAAGGCGAGATTTTCGGGCTGCTCGGTGCCAACGGGGCGGGCAAGACGACTGTGATCAAGATACTGAACGGGATCATGCCGCCGAGTGGGGGCGCAGGGTGGGTGGCGGGAGTGGATATGAAGACCGCTGGCGGAGCGATCAAGGAACGGATCGGCTACATGTCTCAAGCCTTTTCGCTGTATTTAGATCTGACGGTGGAGGAAAACATCCGTCTCTTTGCCGGAATCTATGGTTTGGACAAATGGAAAACGAAAGAGCGGCTTGAGTGGATCATCCACATGGCGGGTCTCGCCGGCTACGAGTCCAATCTCACCAGCCGCCTCCCGATGGGTGTGCGGCAGCGTTTGGCGCTCGGCTGCGCGCTTGTTCACCAACCACGTGTGTTGTTTCTCGATGAGCCGACCTCCGGCGTTGATCCGATCGGCCGCCGCCACTTCTGGGACATCCTCTCCCGATTGGCACGAGAAGAAGGTGTCGCGATTCTCATCACCACCCATTACATGAGCGAGGCAGAACATTGCGACCACCTCGCGCTGATGTATGCGGGCCGGATCGTGGCGGAGGGATCTCCGGCTGAGATGAAAGGCGAAGTCGAAAGGGAGGCAGGGCATCTTCTCGAAGTGGCAACGGATCAACCGGGGCTCGCACTCCGACGATTGAAGCAGGCGGGATTCGCCGGAGCGGCGCTCTTTGGAACGAAGATCCACCTGCTCTCGATCGACCTCGTGCAGGACGAAGTACGGATTCGCGCGGCCCTGTTGAGAGACGGCGTGCGTGTCCAGAACATAACCGTCCGTCCCCTCAGCCTCGAGGATGTGTTCGTCCATCGCGTCATGGCGCTGGAGCGGCAGGAACGTCAGACGACCATAGGAGCGGAAACATGAATCTCCGGCGTATCGCAGCCGTGACCTCCAAGGAGTGGCGCGAGATAGTCCGCGACCGGATGTTTCTGCTCCTCGCTTTCTTAATGCCGGTGGCCTGGATGATCGTATTCGGCTATGGCCTTGCCCTGGACGTGGAAAACATTTCCTTCGTGGTGGTGGATCGCGACCACACGTCACTCAGCCGGGAGTACCTACACCGCTTTGTGAAGTCGCGTTATTTCACCTTTCACGGAGAACTTGCCGGCGAGAGAGAAGCTGATGTCTGGTTGCAAGGCGGGAAGGCGCAGGCTGTGATCATCGTGCCGGAGAAGTTCCAGGAGCGTCTGCAATCGGGGCAGCCGGCCAATGTCCAGACGCTCATCGACGGTACGTTCCCTCTTCGCGCGGACATCACCAAGGGTTACGTCATCGCCATCAACAGCGCCTTCAGCGAAGAGCTACTCGTCGACTACTTCTCCCGCCGGAGCGGGATTTCCCGCGCGCAGGCCGAGGCTCGGGTACGGCCCATCACGTTAGAGGTGCGCTATCTATTCAACGAAGAGGTCCGGAGCACATGGTCCATGGTGCCGGGGCTCGTGATGTTTACCTTGATGCTCTCGTCTCCCTTGCTGACCGCGCTGGGGATCGTCCGAGAGAAAGAGACCGGCTCCATCTACAACATTTACAGCTCAACGGTGACCCGGTTCGAATTTCTCGCCGGTAAGCTGGTCCCCTATGTGCTGATTTCCTGGGTGAACGCCGTGGTCCTGTGGGTGATGGCCACCCTGTGGTTCGGCGTGCCGTTTAAAGGCAACCTGCTGTTCTTTCTCGCAGCCTCGTTGGTGTTCGTGCTGAGCAGCACCGGCATCGGCCTGCTCGTGTCGCTGCTGGTCCGGACTCAAATAGCGGCCCTCCTCATTACAATGATCGTGAGCATCCTCCCCACAATCCTGTACTCCGGCCTGATCGTTCCCGTCTCTTCCCTGAGTCCCGGCTCGCAGATCCAGGCCCACCTCTTCCCGGGCATGTACTACACCAACATCGTCCGCGGAGCGTTTCTGAAAGGGGTGGGTCCCGAGGTGTTATGGGTGGACGTGCTAGCCCTGGCCGTGTACGCCGCCGTCTTGCGAATCGTCGGGTACCGGCTCTTTACGAAGCGGCCACAATCATGAAGTCTGTGCCGGGACCCAGTTCACAACGTGCGGTTATCTGGTGGCGTCGTTTGGTGGTCATGACCCGGAAGGAGTTGCTTCAGTTGTTTCGGGACGTGCCGATCGTTCTATTCCTCGTCTACTCCTTCACGCTGGCGATCTACATCACAGGAAACGGTCTCCGGTCACAACTGCACAATGCGAGTCTGGCGGTCTACGACGCCGACCACAGCTTCTCGTCGCGTGAACTCATCCACAAGTTTCAAGCTCCCTACTTTCGCCTGGAAGGGGAAATTGCCGATCCTCAAGAAGGTCTTCGCCTGCTGGACCGGGGCAAAGCGATGGCGATCTTAGAGATCCCACCACGTTTCCACGAACAGCTCGTGGCGGGCGAGCCCACGGCGGTGCAACTGCTCGTGGACACGACCAACTCACCGCAAGGTCTGTCCGCCGCCGGTTATGCGGCGCGCATCGTCGCGCGGTTCGGACAGGAGACTGCGCTGGCGCGAGCCGGGAGCTCAGAGGAGTCGTCACAGAACTTGCCGGTGATTGAGAACGACCAGCGGGTCTGGTACAACCCGGACCAGAATGAGGCCTGGTTCGAGTCCATCTCACATCTCCTCCGCCAGATTACGATCTTTGCAATTCTACTTCCCGCGGCGGCCCTGGTTCGGGAGAAAGAGCGGGGCACGGTGGAACAACTATTGGTCTCACCATTGACGCCGTTGCAGATCATGTTGTCCAAGGTACTGTCGATGACGGTAGTGATTCTCTGCGCCACGGCGGTCGGCCTGTTCGGGATCATGCAGCCGGTGTTCGGGGTACCGATCAAAGGAAGCATCGTGTTGTTTTTCAGCCTCACGGCCCTGTTCGTCTTCACCACTGCCGGCATGGGATTGGCTGCCGCAACGCTGGCGAGAAATCAGGCGCAAGTCGGTATGATGACGTTCTTTGTGGTCGCTCCGATGTTGCTGCTGTCAGGCCTCATGGCACCGATGGAGGCCATGCCGGAATGGGTCCGTCACCTCATGGTGCTGTCGCCTCTGCGCTATTTTGTCGAGATCACGCACGGCATTCTGCTCAAAGGTGCGGGCCTGAAGATTCTCTGGGTCTCTGTGCTTGCGATGGCAGTGCTTGGCGCAGCGTTGTTCGGCTTTCGGCATGTGGCGATTCCGTCGACAGTTCGAGTGAGGCAACGGAATGCTGCACCGCAAGGACTCCGATGGCCATTGCGATCAGGATCAGCACGACGGACAGGACGGTTTTCCTGGACACACTTGCGGTGGACAGTCTTGTGAGTATGGGAGGGATTCAGATTGCCGGCATCGCCTTCACCTGCTGGACTGTTCCAGGCTTGGCGACATGGGCGCGTTTCCATAAGCGTCGTCGGGCGGCACCTGCAGGCTCTGCCTGATGTCCATCGTCCAGCTCCACAAGGCTTTAGGTGGCAGCTGGCCGCCATCAGGGAGCAGAACTCTCCCTCGCGCGACCAGCAGAAGAGTTGATTCGACACAAACGCTGATTGAAGTCGAAAGGATGAACAATGGAGAATCCGGCCCAGACGCAATTTCCCATCCACGAGCTGTTGAAAAAGCGATGGAGTCCGCGCGCCTTTGACGATCGGCCTATCGAGCCGGAGAAGCTGCGGAGCCTCTTCGAAGCGGCACGGTGGGCCCCCTCATCGAATAACGGGCAGCCCTGGAGATTTCTGGTCGCCACGAAAGAACACAAGGCTGAGTACGATCGGTTGTTCAACTGCCTGGTCGAAGCTAATCAGAAATGGGCCTATCGTGCACCGGTGCTGCTGCTCTCCGTGGCAAAACTGCAGTTCGAGGATGGCTCGCCCAATCGCCACGCGCTCCATGACACGGGTATGGCGGCAGAAAATCTCGTTGTCCAGGCCACGGCGCTCGGGCTTGTTGCTCATCAGATGGCGGGTTTTCGAGTCGATCAAGTGCGGGTGGACTGTATGATCCCGGAGGGCTATGAGCCGGTGGCCATGATGGCGGTCGGTTATCCAGGCGATCCCGCCCTACTGTCGGATCGTCTGCGTGCACGCGAAACTCAACCGAGAGTCCGCAAGCCAGTGACAGAGTTCGTATATTCAGTAACCTGGGAACAACCGTCGTCCCTTTTCCGATAGAAGAAAGGCGAAGAAAGCATCATGGCCACACTTAGTGGAAAAGTCGCGATCGTCACCGGGGCCTCCAGCGGGATTGGACGGGCAATTGCAGAGCGATTGGCTGAAGACGGGGCGATTGTAGTGGTGAATTATGGAACGAGTGGAGAGAAAGCGCAGCAGGTCGTTACGGGCATTCAGGCCAAGGGTGGCAAAGCGGGTGCGGTACAGGCAGATATGAGCCAGGTATCTGAAGCACGGCGACTGGTGACCGAAACGGTGAAGCAATTTAGCCGGCTCGACATTCTGGTTAACAATGCCGGGCGATTTATGCCCAAGGCGCTTCTCGACACGACCGAGGCTGATTTCGATCAGATCATTGCCTTGAACGCCAAGGGTCCCTACTTTGCGATGCAGGAAGCGGCCAACGTGCTCAAAGAGGGTGGCCGTATCGTGAACATTTCGACCGATGGAACCCATTTGAGTTTTCCTGGTGCGACGGCCTATCTTGGCAGCAAAGGCGCATTGGAACAGTACACAAAAGGGCTTGCGCAGGAACTCGCGCCACGAGGGATTACGGTCAATACGGTCTCGCCGGGTTTTACCGAGACGGGCATGATGACGGACCAATTTCGCCAGATCGGCATACAGCTGTCGCCGTTGAAGCGGCTTGGTCTTCCCAAGGATATTGCCGATGTGGTGGCGTTCGTCGTCAGTGAGAAGGCGCGGTGGTTGACGGGCCAGAATATTCATGCCGGCGGCGGCGTTGTCATGTAGCAGGATGCTGAAAAAGTCCGCCAGCAAGGGAGGGAGCGGCCAGGTGCCCTTCTTGCTCGCAGAACGCGCACGATAAGAATGTGCTCGTTCGATGCGCGCAGTAAAGGGCAGCCTTGGCCGCTCCCTTTAAGAGATGTATAAGAAGTCGAGGATCCTCGTTGGGCGCGCGCATTGGAGGACTCAGCCGGGCCATCCTGGGGAAACAGCAACGAGCAAGCTTGGAAGAGCTATCGTTAGTTGCTCGCTGCGGTTTTGCCTGGGCCAAGACGCGTCTCGGCGCGTCGGGGTTGGGCGGGTGAGAAGTCTGGCCTTTTTGAGCATCCTGCGGCTTTGTTGCCATCGGCGCCAATATGGAAGATTCCAATAGTATATTGTGTGTAAATCGAGTTTTTCCACAGCCTTGTAGGAGGAAACGAATGGGACGGCAGAATATTTCCACTGGTGGTCCGTGGGAGAGCAAGCTTGGGTACTCGCGAGCGGTACGGGTCGGGGCCTCGATATCCGTTTCCGGCTCGACGGCCATGACTCAATCTGGTCTGGTCGGCAAGGGAGATCCCTATGCTCAGACGATTCAGACGTTGAAGACAATTGAGGCGGCGCTCAAGCAGGCCGGCGCCTCGCTTGCCGATGTGGTCCGGACGCGTATGTACCTGGTGAACATCGATCAATGGCAGGATGTCGGTCGGGCTCATGGCGAAGTATTTGGCTCGATTCGCCCGGCGACAACGATGGTGGAAGTGAAACGGCTGATCGATCCGGAGATGTTGGTCGAGATCGAAGCCGATGCCATTTTGAGCCAGGGACAATAATCGGGGTAGGCGCGTGAGTGTTCAAATGAATCGACAGGCGCCGGAAATCAAGCATCTCGCCAAGATGGATCCGGTCATGCGTCGGTTGATCCGTGAGGTGGGTCCCTTCACATTAACTCCTCGATCGAAGCGGTCACCGTTTGAATCGCTGGCACGAGCGATCGCCTACCAACAACTGCATGAGAAAGCGGCGGAGAGTATTTTACGCCGTTTCGTTGCCTTGTTTCCGACAAAGCGATTCCCTCAACCGGACGATCTCCTCGCAATGGACGAGCAGGCTATTCGTGGGGCAGGCTTTTCACAAGCCAAGGTTGCAGCGCTCCGTGATCTGGCCGCTAAGACGCTCGATGGCACCGTGCCGACCGGCGCCATCGTTCGTAAGCTCGACGACGAGGCGATTATCGAACGGCTCATCGCGGTTCGAGGGATTGGCCGTTGGACGGTCGAAATGTTGCTGATCTTCCAACTGGGACGGCCGGACGTTCTGCCGGTCGACGACTTCGGTGTGCGCAACGGATTCCGCATCGCCTATGGGAAGCGTTCGATGCCGAAGCCGGGAGAGATGCTGCGATATGGGGAACGTTGGAAGCCTTATCGCACGGCTGCAGCCTGGTACCTCTGGCGGGCAGCAGATCGCGCAAGGGAAGCCAAGAAGGTTTAGCAGGCTGCAAAAGACCATTTCGGCATAGCAGAGCATCGATAATCTGAACGCCTGAGGCAAGAGAAGAACACTCATGCAGGATGCTCAAAAAGGCTGTCCAGCAAGGCCGCAGCGAGCGAAGAGGCGAGGAGGTACGTACCGCACTTCGTGTGGGCCGTTCGCCCTTGCACTGCGTCTTGGCGAACGGAAAAGCCCCTCCAGCGTTTCCGACCTCCTAGAATCTTCTACTCGCGTTGAGCCTCTGAGCGATGCGAGAACGCCGCTGGCAGACTTTTTCAGCATCCTGTTAGGCATCGACGCATAAAGGTTGCACAATGGCCGATGAGAAAAAACGACTCGATTCTAATGTCGCAGGCAACTTTTTTGTCGATGCGACCTGCATTAACTGTGATACCTGCCGGCAGTTGGCGCCGACGAGTTTTGAAGAAGTTGGTAAGTTTTCTGCGGTTACCAAACAGCCGACCGATGAGGGGCATTCTCATCAGGCCTATCAAGCGCTCCTCGCCTGCCCGGTCGGCTCGATCGGCACTGAGCACAGCGACCAGTTGCGGATGAAAGAAGCTATGGCGAGCTTCCCGCTCCAACTTGAAGACGAGGTGTCGTACTGCGGTTTCAATTCAGAGAAGTCGTTCGGCGCAAATAGCTTCTTCATCGAACATCCGGACGGCAACTGGCTCATTGATTCCCCGCGTTATCTCAAACATCTTGTCGAGGCCTTTGAACACAAGGGTGGCATCGCGTATATCTTCCTCACGCACAAAGACGATGTGGCCGATGCAGAGAAGTATGCCGCACACTTCGGCGCGAAACGGATAATTCATCGGGCGGACGGCGAAGCAGTTCCGGGTGCGGAATGGATCATCGAAGGGGCTGACAGTATCCAAACCATGCCGCAGTTCCAGATCATTCCTGTGCCGGGCCACACGGCAGGCAGCATGGCCTTGCTCTACAAGAACCGGTTTCTCTTCACGGGGGATCATCTCTGGTGGGACTCCGCACAGAAGAGACTTAGTGCCCCAAGCCAGCTGGTGTGGAGGAAGCATGTCCTGATGGACTCCATCCGGAAACTTCTCGACCATCCCTTCGAATGGGTGCTGGCCGGACATGGGGGTCGGATTCGCTTGTCGGCTGACGAGATGCGCGCACAGCTGCAGGCCCTAGTCGAGCGCCGCCAGACCACAAGAGTCGTGCCATAGCGATGTTCACACGTTTCGTTCTGTGGATCGACCGCAACATTCTTTCCCTCGGTCGTGAGATGCGGCTCTCCTATCTGCCGCCGCTCATGGTCTACATGGCCTACGGGATTTCCGGCCTCACCGGAATCGTTGGCACCTTCTTTGTCAAAGATTACTTAGGCCTCTCCGCATCCTTCCTTGCGGCGCTGGGATTTTGGGCCGGCATTCCCTGGGCACTCAAGATGCCGATCGGACATCTTGTCGATCTCTTGTGGCGCTGGAAAGGCTGGCTCGTGGGACTCGGAGCCAGTTTGCTGGCTGCCAGTCTTGGGATCATGGCGGCATTGATTGGGAGCCGGGAAGCGATGACCGCGATCTTGCCGGCGGAAGTGTGGTTTGTGGTCAGCACATTGCTCGGGCCGATCGGCTATGTGGTGCAAGACGCGGTCGCGGATGCGATGACGGTCGAAGCCGTGCCACGAGTGGATGCGCGGGGGCAGCCGTTCGACCAGCCGACACTCAAGCTCATGCACACCACCATGCAGACGCTTGGGCGCGTGGCCATCGTCGGCGGCGGGGTTCTGGTGGCGATGATCAACGTGTATGTCTTCACAGGGGTCGAAGGGCTTCCGCAGGCAGAGATCGTTCGGCTCTACAAACAGGTCTATCTGATGGCGCTCGTCATTCCTTTCGTTTCAGTCCTCGGGCTGGCGATGGCGTGGTGGCTGCGGCGACAGCATCGGCAACAACTTACTCAACAGGGCTTCTCGCGTGAACAGGCCACGCAGATGATGGATGCACGGGAATCGTCTGGTGAACCGACAAAGCCCAACTGGTGGATTCTTGGTGGGAGTCTCGCCTTTGTACTGTTCACGCTCACGGTCGGATTCGGCGGCTTCTCTTATAGCGAAGAGATTGTCTTTGTCGGTTCGATGGCCATCGTTTTGTTCTTGATGGCCCGGCTGGTGCGAGAACTGGAGCCGGACAAGCGATTCACCCTGGTTGGGACAGCGGTCGTGGTCTTTATATTCCGGGCAATCCCAGGGACCGGGCCAGGAACGACCTGGTGGATGATCGATCAGCTGAAGTTCGATCAGCAGTTTCTCTCGATCCTCTCGCTCATCGGCAGCACCTTAACCTTGGTTGGCATGTTCGTGTTTCGCCGTTTCATGGCCGAGCGCTCGATTGCCTATGTCGTGGGGTTTCTCACGGTGATCGGAACTATCCTGACCCTCCCGATCGTGAGCATGTTCTACGGTTTGCACGAATGGACGGCGAGAATCACAGGAGGGGTGGTCGATGCACGATTCATTGCGCTGGTCGATACGGCGTTGGAATCGCCGCTCGGTCAGATCTCTATGATTCCGATGCTGGCCTGGATTGCGAACAGCGCGCCTGCGAACTTGAAAGCCACATTTTTTGCCGTGATGGCTTCATTTACGAATCTGGCCTTATCGTTGAGCCAGCTCGGTACCAAATACATGAATGAAATCTATGTGGTCAGCCGGGAAGTCCGTGACCAGGCCGCGGGCGTTATCCAAACGCCTGCCGACTATAGCCAGCTTGGCTCACTCCTCATCGCGCAATTACTCCTGGGTCTCGCCCTCCCCTTCGCGGCGATTGTGTTTGCCAAGGTGACCCGCTTCAAAAGCGCTTAGCAGGTCAGTTTTAATACCAACACGTTGAAAGATCAGCGAAGGAAAATTCAAACTGCACCACTACCAAAACGTCTTACCCTAGCATCCCCTTGACCTGTGCGGTATGATGAGCACCTAAGAAAGAGTGTACGGCTTATATAGGTGAGGTTGATAACTAGAGCTGGAACCTGCAGGATGATCAAAATGGGTTCCAGCAAGGCCCGAGCGACTGAGCACCCGAAGGCGTACAGTTTCACGTACGTCGCAGGGCGCGAAGAAGCGAGAACGCCGCTGGAGACCATTTTCATCATCCTGATAAGAAAGGGGGCGACCGGAATCGACGGGGATACTAAAGTCAGCGGTGCATGTCGAGCTCTCGGGGTCTCGTAAATCCTCCGGGAAAATGTAACTGCCAATCAAGAACTGGCACTCGCAGCTTAATTAACTGCGACGTTCCTCCACCTGAGGCCCGCGGGGGTGGTCGGAGCGCGATACAGCGGGCTGGTCCAAGGCTGGTGCTCAGCGGCTGAGGACGAGACAATACTGGGCTAGTGGCCAGTCTAAGCTAGCCGGTGGGCGTGGGTGGCTGCGAAATTAAAACGATCGGCTACACATGTAGATCCGTTGTGCTGAAGGTCTTCGGACCCGGGTTCAACTCCCGGCGCCTCCACCAAACCGCACTTCGTGCGTGCCGCTGGCCTCTTTATCGAATTATCATATTTGAGGCCAGCGGATAAACACCTCAAGGGTTTGTCTCTGAGTATGCTCGACCCCGCGCCTCCAATGTGCGCGGGGATATTTCACTACCTCCAGTGAATGCGATCAAGCGTTGTACCTCCCGGCGCCTCTTTTACGATGAATCGTGATTGAAGGCGCCGGCCCCCTCCAGTCTCTTTACTTTCAGCACACTCATCTCTTCCATGAACGATCCCTCTCCACTGTGGGTTCAGGCCTACGCATCGTGGGTGGAATCATGAACTAGGCTGAAATTGGATCTCCTCTCTGGATTTGTCTTGGCAATTTTCGGTACTCTGTCCCGGGTGCTTGTGGCCCTCGCTCAATAACGGAAGCGGATAGAGTTGATGATACAGGCCCGAAGCGTGATTTACGCGATGATGTTCAGTCTGTGGTCCGTGGTGTGGCTCACCAGCGGGCTTACATGGGCCAATGAGGTGTCCCCAGGGAAGCCGGAGGCGGAGTTGGCCCCGACGCCTCCCAAACCACATGGGGCGGCGGGTGAGGCGAAACCTCCAGGGAAGGCGCATCCTCTGACCAACGGGAGTCCGGCCTCGAAGGCACGGGCTCTCTCCAAGCTCCCAGCGACGATCCTCGGCAAGGACGGGGCGCCCATGGTGCTGGTGCCGGCCGGGGAGTTTCCAATGGGGAGCGAGCAGGGCGATGACGACGAGCAGCCAGTCCACCGCGTCTTTCTCGACAGTTTTTATCTGGACACGTTCGAAGTGACGAACGGGCAGTTTGCGAAGTTTGTAGTCGCGATTCAGAGCGAACCGCCGTGGGGCTTTGCGGACCAGGAGACGCCGGTGCTCCATGCCGAGCGGCCGGTGCGCTGGGTGAACTGGCTGGAGGCGACGGGCTATTGTCTCTGGGCGGGGAAGCGCTTGCCGACCGAAGCCGAGTGGGAGAAGGCGGCACGGGGACCGGAGGGCCGACTCTATCCGTGGGGGAGCGATCCACCGACTCCCCTGCATGCGGTCTTTGGGTTGAAGGAAGGGACGGAGACGGTCTCGCCCATTGGTAATCGTAACAAGGGCACCAGCCCCTATGGGGTCCACGACCTGGCCGGCAATCTCTATGAATGGGTGGCCGACTGGTACGACGATGCGTTCTACACGCCGCTGCCTGCGCTCAATCCCCGTGGCCCGATGGAGGGCACGGCGAAGGTACAACGGGGCGGCTCGTACATCAATGGTCCGTATCGGCTCCGGGCCGCCTTTCGGACGAAAGGCGACCCCACCGAGCATGACCCCCACGTCGGCTTTCGCTGTGCTCAAGACGTGCCGCCCCTGCCGTAGGCCGCGCGGCCTAGCGTGACGACTTGGTCTCGCGTTTGGTCGGGCTGCTGGCGGGCTGACCGGCGAGGAAGGGATAGACCACGCCCGCGATGGCGCCGCCCAGGATCGGCGCGACCCAGAAGAGCCAGAGTTGTTGCAGGGCCCAGCCGTCGGCAAAGACGGCCGTGGCGGTGCTGCGCGCCGGGTTGAGGGAGAGATTGGTGACCGGGATCCCGGCCCAATTGATCAGGGCCACGGCGAGGCCGATGGCCAGCGGCGCAAAGCCCTGCGGCGCCCGGCTGTCCGTGGCACCCAGAATGATCAGGAGGAAAAAAAAGGCGAAGACTGTCTCGGCGCAGAAGCCGGCCAGCAGGGAATAGCCGGCGGGGGAGTGCTCGCCATAGCCGTTGGACGCGAAGCCGCCGGGGACGAAGCCCGCCCGCCCGGTGGCGATGAGATAGAGCACCCCGGCTCCCAGAATCCCGCCGATCACTTGGGCGGCAATATAGCCGGGGACTTCGTGGGCGGGGAATCGCTTGCTGAGCAGGAGACCGATGGTGACCGCGGGGTTGATATGGCAGCCCGAGATATGGCCGAAGGCGTAGACCGCCGTGACCACGGCCACCCCGAAGGCAAACGCGATTCCGAAGACCCCGATGCCGAGCTGGGGAAGGCCGGCGCTCAGGAGCGCGCTCCCGCAGCCGGCAAATACTAACCAGAATGTGCCGAGCGCTTCGGCGGCGAGTCGTTGCCCCATCGTACCTCCTCGGATCGTGTCGTGCGGTCTCCCGCACTATGCCCGGAGCCGCGCCAAAGTGCAAGCGGCCCTGGAGCCAGGCTGGCTAGGGTCGTCGTTGCGTCTCACGGTCTGGCTTCCAACACTAGATTGAACGGCGTCTGTGCCGCGCGGCGTAATCGTGTGAGCCCGCCTTTCATGACCACGTCTCGGAGCCGCGCCTCCCCGGCTTGGGCACCGAGAGCTGGGCCATTGTATGCCAGGGAAGCTGGTACGCAGATCATCGTCGACGCGGCGTAGAAGACTCTGCCCACTGGATTCAGATTATCTTCTACACGGTCATTTGCGAACGGCTCCACGATCATCCAGGTACCATTTTGTGCGAGGGTTTTCTTCACATGCTTCGCAGCGCCGACAGGATCGCCCATGTCATGCAGACAATCGAAGTGGGCGACGAAGTCGTATCCCTTGCCGGGATAGTTTGTGGACTTCGCCGTTGCGAAGGTCACGTTCTTCAGGCCTGCCTCCTTGGCCCGTTTGCGTGCCGACAGGATCGAGGGTTTATGGTAATCGAAGCCGATGAAGGTGGATCTGGGATAAGCCTTCGCCATGATGATGGTAGAGGCTCCGAACCCGCAGCCGACATCCGCGACTTTCGCACCCCGTTTGAGCTTATCCTCTACGCCGTCGAGTGATGGAATCCAATTCGCCACGAGGTTGCCCAGGTAGTTTGGACGGAAGAATCTCTCTGTGCCCTCAAACAATCGGTGGTCGTGCTGATCCCACCCGAGTCCCTTGCCGGTCTTGAACCGCTGCTCGATCTTGGGGTTGGCTGAAAATGTGGCAGCAATGACCTGAAATGCACCGGGGAGAAAACAAGGACTGTTTTCATCGGCGAGTGCCATTGCCTGTTCTTCAGGGAGCCGGTACCGACCAGTTCCGGCGTCATAGGTCACGTATCCGCCTGCTGCCTGATTGCCCAGCCACTCACGGACGTACCGTTCGGCTGTCTTTGTCGACTTTGCGAGTTCAGCTGGCGTGACGGGGCCCGCCTTCGCCATGGCTTTGTAGAGACCGAGCTTGTCGCCAAGGAGCACCATGTTGGCGCTCAGCACGGCTCCAATGTCGCTAACTGCTTTGCCCATGAATGCGTTCAGCTTGTCCGGATCGACTGCCATGAAGCACCTCCCCTTGAATAATTCGGCGGATTCTTTGCCGGTTGTTCGTGGGTGTCAAGCTGGAACGAAAGGAGTAATATACCGCCTCGAACAGGCGCCTAAGAAGGTAGAGGAGGAACCGAACATGAAAGAGTATTGCGTCAAGCCTGACGTACAACTCAATTTGGATAAGTATGACCCAGACGATACCGGTGAGTATAAGAATACAGATCAAGGCAAAGAGAAAGCGAAGGCCGTTACGGTGCAGCTGGTCGGCAGACTTGAGGAGTTGCAGCAACGCCTCTACGCCAACGGCAACCGCGCGGTGCTCATTGTGTTGCAGGGGATGGATACCAGCGGCAAGGACGGGACGATCAAGCATGTCATGTCTGGTGTGAATCCGCAGGGCTGCAGGGTGGCGACATTCAAGGCCCCTTCCAATAGCGAACTCGCCCATGACTTTCTCTGGCGCGTTCATCACGAGGTACCGGCCAAGGGCCAGATCGGGATTTTCAACCGATCGCATTACGAAGACGTGCTTATCACGCGCGTCCACAAGATGATCTCAGCCAAAGTGGAGGCCCAACGATTAAACCAGATCAAAGAGTTTGAAGAATTGCTGGCTGAAAACGGGACCGCCATCATCAAGGTCTTTTTGCACATATCAAAAAACGAGCAGAAAGCGCGGTTGGAAGCGCGCATTCGCGATCCGGAGAAGCGTTGGAAGTTCAACGAAGGGGATTTGGAAGAACGGAAGCTCTGGGCCGACTATATGAAGGTGTTTGAAGAGGTACTCTCGGCCACCAGCACGAAGCATGCGCCCTGGTATATCGTACCTGCCAATCGGAAATGGTATCGGAATCTCGTGGTCGCCGATCGTATTGTTGAATCCTTGGAAGATATGAAACTGAAGACACCGCCTGCTCCCGCAGGGATCAACTTCGATACGTTGAAGATTGTGTAACGGGGTCGGTGTGCCCCTAGGCCGACGGTATTTCCGAATCCAGAATACGTGTGAACGAAGATCTACAAATCTGAGTAATTGAACCCTGTTTCGCCTTCAGACTCAGTTCATAGTGGGAGGCTGTTTCTTGACACCTTGGGCAGGGCTATATTAGCATGCGCATCCAGATCGATAGGCGCGTAGCTCAGGGGGAGAGCGCTACCTTGACACGGTAGAGGTCGACGGTTCAAGACCGTCCGCGCCTACCACCTAGCTGAGGTATCCGTTTGCCTCTCGCAGGCGAGAGGCCGTTGTTGTTTTTTGTCCTTGGTCGATTGAGTGCATGTCATGAAAATTACGCTCAATAATGGCAGTAGTCGGGACATTCCAGCTGGCCAGACCGTTGGGTCTGCTCTGTCGGCTTTTGGTCTGACGCTTGGCCAGGATATCCTTGCGGCCAAGGTGAATGGGCAGACCGTCGATCTCTCGAGCGCCTTGACGGAAGATGCCGAGGTACTTCCACTGCGATTCGATAGTGCCGAAGGCCGTGAGGTCTATCGCCATAGCAGTACTCATATTATGGCGCAGGCCGTCAAAGAGGTCTTTCCCACCGCACAACTGACGATCGGCCCGGCTCTTGAGGATGGGTTCTTCTATGACTTTGCCTTTGAGCGACCATTTACCCCTGAAGATCTCGAAAAAATCGAAGCGCGAGCGAAAGATATCGTCAAGCGCTCCCTTCCTGTAATGCGAGCAGAACTGTCGAAGCAGGACGCGGTGAAGTTTTTCCAGGAACGAGGGGAAGCCTACAAAGTTGAGTTGATTCAAGGACTAGCAGATGGGCAGACCATCTCAGTCTACAGCCAGGGTGAGTTCACCGACCTCTGCCGCGGCCCGCATCTACCGACGACGGGTCATGTCGGGGCCTTCAAGCTTCTGAACACGGCTGGAGCGTATTGGCGCGGCGACGAACGCAATCCCATGCTGCAGCGAATCTATGGGACATCCTTCCCCACCCAGGCTGAACTCGATACGCATCTCGCGCGCCTAGAAGAGATCAAGCGACGAGACCACCGCAAGGTCGGCAAGGAACTCGACTTGATCTCAACCCAAGATGACATTGGCCCAGGCCTGGTGCTCTGGCATCCAAAGGGCGCAACGATCCGGTTGTTGATTGAGAACTTTTGGCGCGATCAGCACATTCAAAACGGGTACGAACTGGTGTACTCCCCTCACATCGCCCGGTTAGACCTCTGGAAAACTAGCGGCCACGTTGACTATTACCGCGACAACATGTTCGCTCCAATGAAGGTTGAAAACAGCGAGTACCAGCTCAAGCCGATGAATTGTCCGTTCCACATCATGATCTATAAGTCGCATCTGCGGAGTTACCGAGACCTTCCGATCCGTTATGGCGAACTGGGAACTGTCTACCGGTACGAACGGACAGGCGTCCTCCACGGTCTGCTGAGGGTTCGCGGCTTCACACAGGACGACGCGCACCTATTTTGCCGGCCGGATCAGATTGAAAGCGAAGTCAGCAAGGTTCTGGACTTCACGTTCTTTATTCTCGGCACCTTCGGGTTCACCGAGTTTGAAGTGTACCTCTCGACGAAGCCCGAAAAGTCTGTCGGTTCGGAAGAACGATGGGCTCAAGCCACGAGCGCGCTCGAAGCAGCATTGAAAGGGCGAGGAGTCGCCTACCAGATCGATCCGGGCGAAGGCGTCTTCTACGGACCCAAGATCGACATCAAGATCAAAGATGCCCTGGGACGATCCTGGCAATGCTCCACCATTCAAGTCGATTTCAATAATCCCGAGCGGTTCGAATTAGGCTACATTGGGGAAGACGGCAAAGTTCACCAGCCGATCATGATCCATCGGGCCCTGATGGGATCGATTGAACGGTTCTTCGGCATTCTGATTGAGCACTTTGGCGGCGCCTTCCCGACCTGGCTCGCCCCGGTTCAGGCAACGGTCATGTCCATCACAGACAACCAGCGGCCCTACGTGGCCGAGGTTGTGACCCAACTAAAGGCTGCGGGGTTCCGTGCTGAGGCAGACCTTCGGAATGAAAAAATTGGGCTCAAAATTCGAGAAGCGGAGAAGGCGAAGGTTCCCTTTATGTTTGTGGTTGGAGACCGAGAAGTGCAGAGTGGGACTCTGGCCATACGGGGCCGGAGCGGAGCCAATCTCGGCAGTATGACCGTCGCAGGCGCGCTCGACCTGCTCCGTGCGGACCTCAAGCCAGCAAAACAGCAACATTCACTGACACAATAAAAGAGGTGTCTTATCGTCCCCAAACTAAGAGTTAACCGCGAAATCAGGGTGCGTGAAGTCCGGGTGATCGGTCCGGAGAGCGAGCAGCTAGGCATTCTCCTCACGGCGGATGCGTTCAAACAGGCGCAAGAAGGTGGCTACGACCTTGTAGAGGTCGCGCCCACGTCAGTGCCTCCCGTGTGCCGCATTATGGACTACGGGAAATACAAGTTCGAGCTGAGCAAGAAGGACCATCAAAACCGGCGCCATCAAAAGTCGACGCAGGTGAAGGAAATTAAGTTGCGCCCTCGGACGGATAAGCATGACTTGGAGATCAAGATTCGACAGATCAAGGGCTTTTTGGCCGATGGTAACAAGACCAAAGTCCTCTTGACGTACCGCGGTCGTGAGATGGCGAATCAGGAGATGGGTCGAACGCTCATGAATACGGTCATCGCAGAGTTGGGAGAGACAGGCACGATCGAGTACGCCCCTCGCATGGAAGGGCGGAGCTTGATCATGATCGTGGCGCCGAAGTAACACAATCGGGCAGAATGGTATTAACCTAAGGAAGCACTGATATGAAGAATAGGAAAATGAAAACCCATAGCGGCGCAAAAAAGCGGTTTACCCGCACCGGCTCTGGAAAATTGGTCAGGCGAAAGGCGGGGAAACGCCATATTCTCACCAGCAAGACGCAGGATCGGAAGCGCCGATTAAGCGGAACGGTTCTCGTAGATAAGACCAAGACCCAGGCGCTGGATCGCTTATTGCCCTACAATTAAATAAATTAGAATGTCCCAATCGCGTTAACCAAAAGGAGTACTGATTCATGCCTCGCGCAAAAGGTGGTCCCAAAACAAGACATAGACGGAAAAAGCGGCTGAAACTGGCTAAAGGGCAGTATGGAGGAAAGAGCCGGCTGTTCCGCACCGCAACAGAATCGGTCGATAAGGGTCAGGCCTACGCCTATACAGGACGGAAGAATAGAAAACGGGATTTTCGCGTGTTGTGGATTGCGCGCATCAACGCGGCGGTTCGGGCACATGGACTGACCTATGGCCGGTTTATCAGCGCCTTGAAGAAGGCCAATATTCTCCTGGACCGGAAGGTCTTATCCGATATGGCCATCAAGGATGCCACGGGATTTGAGCAGCTGGTCGGTCTCGCCAAGCAGCACCTCGCTCCGGCTGCCGCCTAAGCGCAGTCGCCTATCGAGAGTGTTCTTCGTAAAACTGGCTTGGACAGGACGTAAGTCTTGAGGAATGCGCCGACGAGCGTATGCCTCAAGACCGTTCGGCTAGTTCCGTCAGATCGATTTCAAACGCGACAGCCGGAACACTAATCTGCCAGTGTTCGAGCACTTCTGGGTGCAGTTCTCCAATCACACCGATCTGTTTCCCCTCAGACACAATGCCACCCACGCGTCCAGTGAGAAACGAAGGATGCTGGATCGGCTCCAGGCTATAGGCTTGGTTCACATAATAGAACAGTGTGTCCAGGCAGGAGTGGGCCTCGGAGAAATGTGCATCGGCATGAGCAATCATCCCGCCGAGCACTGTCACGGTGCGTGACCCTAGGGACTGCGTGAGATCGTGACGTGCCACTTCGCCGGCCTCGAACATCCGATGGGGATAAAAGGCCCGATTCGATGCAGCTTCTACGCGAAGCAACGATGGAAGCATCCATTGGCGAAGTGCGGAAAAGTTCTGAGACATCACATTGTCCACCTCGACAAGTTGCCCCCACTCGGTCCCTTCCAGCCGCATCGCATCGCGGAGATCCTTGGGCGAACCGAGAATATTGGAAATGATTTCCTGGAAACCCATACCGACCATGAGAGCCCTCACACGGTCGGAGACCTCCTCGATGCGCGACAATCCACCAACTGTGAATTGCGAGGGCATTACCGGTAAAAAGTCTCCGTACCCACGGCTGATCGCGACATCTTCGACCACGTCCATCGCGTGCATGAGGTCTTGCCGATAGAATGGAAGCGTCACCGTCACGTTTTTACCTTTCGTCACCACCTCATAGCCGTAGGCCGTTAGAGCTTTCGCGACTTCCTTGGCGCCGAGCGCCTGCCCAAGAGCCTGTTCGATTGTACCGACGGGAAGCTTTCGTGATTTCTCAAGATCTTGTGGGGTCGTGACCCCCATGCCGAGCGCAGTCTTATAGGGATACCGTACTTCGATCGGCTCAATAACCGCACCACGATCCGCAAGATTGGCGGAAAAAATGTTGAGGGTTAAGATGACCATCGAGAGATCGGTGCCGGTCACCTCGACAAAGAGAGCATCGTCTCCCACCCTCACTTCTCCGGCTTCGCGGCTATTGATAATCGGTGGGAAGGAGAGAGCCTGACGCTTTGCATCGCACAGGAAGGGCAGACGATCATGTCCTGCGAGAATCCCGCCGAACTCCAGACCCTTGGGATGGACGAGCAGCATCTCTCCAAGCGTCATCGCCGTATCCATACCCAGCGGTGTGAATGAAGCCTCGTCCGGTTTTACCAAATCATAGGTAACAGGAAACTCGATCGCTGCGAGCCGATAGAGTCCGATCGACACGGTCCGGCGTTTACGGCCGAACATCTCGGCGAGTTTCTCTTGCGTCTGGATCAGCTGCGCGAGGCCCTCCTGGGTGACGAGGTAGCCAGTCGCAGTGCAGGCCGCCACGTAGGGTCTGACCTTCTCCAAGCCGGGAACCACGTTCAAGCGCTTTGTCGACTTCGATTTGGTCGTGAGAAAATCGTACTTCGCGAGAACGCCCAGCCGCTTTACCCGAAGCTGCCGGGCGATCCCTTCGCAGCACCAGAGATCGGGGCGATTGCTATCTTGTAGCTCAATTCGCAGTTCGCCGGTGTCGAGATTCTGCCCTTTCAATTCACCCTTCACGAGCATCAGCGATTCTTCAAGTTGCTCCATGGTGATCGGTTGGGGAGCCTCTCCTGGCGCTGCGAGCAATCCCTCGAGATCCTGTTTGAAAATAGTAATCGTGGGCATGGAAAACCTAGTAGGCCCCTCTCGTGGAGCGAATCAGATCAAGATTGTCGGTGAACAACTCACGAATATCGTGAATGCCGAGCGCCACCATTGCCATGCGATCGAGCCCAAGTCCCCATGCGATTACCGGAACGGTCACGCCCAGCGGAAGGGTGACTTCCGGTCGGAACAATCCGGCTCCACCAAGCTCCATCCATCCGAGCTTCGGATGGCGCACATGCAGCTCGACCGACGGTTCGGTGAAAGGAAAATAGGCTGGGAGAAATTTGACTTCCTTGGCTTGTGCCACTTCACGGGCAAAGAGATTTAGCAGGCCGAGCAACGTGCGAAAGTTGATGTCTTCGCCGAGCACGATCCCTTCTACCTGGAAGAAATCGGTTGCGTGCGTCGCATCTACTTGATCGTAACGGAAACAACGGGCGATGGAAAAATACTTTCCCGGTACGGCAGGTTGGGCCGCCAAGGTATGGGCCGAGACGGCCGTTCCCTGGCTCCGCAAGACCAGCCGGCGCGCGCGCTCCGCATCGAAGGGATAGTTCCAGCCGGTTGAACCGGTATCACCGCCGTTCTGGTGCGCTTGCGTGATTCGGGACAAGAATGGTTCTTCAATTGACGAGGCATGGGTCGGTTCTTTGACAAAGTAGACATCATGGATATCGCGTGCCGGATGGAACTGCGGCATGAAGAGGGCATCCATGTTCCAGAATTCGGTCTCCACAAGCGAGCCCCGCATTTCCTGGAATCCCATGCTCACGAGTTTCGTCTTCACGGTATCAAGAAACTCGCGATATGGGTGCCGTTTGCCTGGCGCAATCCGTGGTGCGCGAAGACTGATCGTGTACTTGCGGAAGCGCTTCGACCGCCAACTCCCGTCTTTCAACAGTTCTGGGGTGAGCTGGGAGACCTCCTCCGCGGTACCTTGACGAGTGAGTTGCTGGGCGGCTTCGATACCGGACACAGAAAGCTTGAGTGCTCTGGCCACCCGATCATCGATGCGGAAAGGTTCCCGTGCATTTCCTCGTTTGACCGCGTGATCTTGAATGACCTGCCGGTGTGTTTCGGAAAACGCCTGCAGCTCACGAGGCGCTCCATGAAGCTGTTGCAGCAATCCCCGCATCGCTTCTGCCGTCTGGCTCGGTCGGCCAGTCGATTCGATACAGCCGCCCTGAATGATGAGGAGCACGCCCTCTTTCTTGAGCCGACCAATCGCACCGCTCACCTCCGCCGGTTCGAGTCCCTCCCGGGATTGAATGTCCTGAATGGTCAGGCGCTTGCCGGTTTTGGCCGCATCGCGAGCGACAGACAGCACCCGTTCGATTGGCGAGTACTTTTCAAAATAGAGTTCACCGATTTTTGTGAGTGAGACAATGGGGGTCACGGTCTCGGCGTCGACCGTAAGCAACGACTTGGCGAGCAACCATTCGATGGCCATACTGAGCTGTGAGGGCTCTAACCCGGTGGACTGCGCGAGCAGTTCCGTCTGGAGGATCGCGGAGGGATTTGCCCCAAAGGTCGATAGGACTTTGACTTCGAGAGGATGGAGGCTATCGATGAGGGAAGAAATATCCACCCGCGAGGCCTATCGGTGAGCGGAGACGCGCTGTGGCGTCGTGGAAGAAGGTTGGCCGGCTGCGCGCATCGCAGCGATCGTCGCGGCATAGTCCCGGCTAGAGAAAATGGCCGACCCGGCGACCAATACATCGGCTCCCGCAGCCAGTACCTGAGCCGCATTATCGATCTTGATGCCGCCGTCCACTTCGAGCAACGCGCGACCCCCAGTTCGATCGATCATGGCACGAGCGGAGGCAGTTTTCTGCAGACAGGAGGTGATAAACGTTTGGCCGCCGAACCCAGGATTGACCGACATGATGAGAACCAAGTCGACATCGGGAAGAATTTCCTCAATCGTATTGAGCGAGGTGGCCGGATTCAGAGTCACCCCGGCCTTGACACCACGTTCCTTGATTGATTGCACCGTACGATGGAGATGCGGACATGCTTCCACATGAACCGTGAGATAGTCCGCTCCAGCCTCGGCGAACTCGGCGATGAAGGCATCGGCGTTTGTAATCATGAGGTGGACGTCGAGCGGCAGCTTGGTGACTTTTCTGAGCGCCGCCACGATCGGAGGACCGATGGTCAAATTCGGGACAAAATGCCCGTCCATGACATCGATGTGTAGAAAGTCGGCCCCAGCGCGTTCCACGGCTGCCACTTCCTCGGCCAGTCTGGCAAAGTCAGCAGCTAAGATCGAGGGCGCAATAAGAACGGGGCGTGCCATCACAATACCTTCCTCAGTCGTGCGGCATAAAATCCGTCCATCGAGAACCGGTTGCCCATTGTCGACAGGGCACCTTGTTCCGTGGCAAACCTCTGTGCCGCAGGCGGGAGCCAGGGTACGATGGACTCACGCTTGAACTCCGCATGAGCACGACAGAATCGTTCGATGACGTCTTCGTTTTCTTCCGGTTCTGTCGAGCACGTACTATAGACCAGCACCCCGCCGGGCCGCAAGCATGGGGCAACCGATTCGAGAATCTGACACTGGAGTGACTGATGTCGAGGGAGCGCCTGCTCGCCTTTCCGCCACTTCGCTTCCGGATGTCGCCGTAACACACCGAGCCCGCTGCAGGGCGCATCCACCAAAATCCGATCAACTGATGGTTCCCCCATGCCGGCCTTCTTTACGGAGAGGAACCTTGCTGTCTCGGTCATGGAAACCCATTCGCGTGGCTGTCGAATATCGCCGAGGATTGGTACGACAATCTGGACCCCGAGCCGACGACAATTGCTTCGCACCAGATCCAGACGGGTTTCTTTCCGATCGACGGCGTAGATGATCCCCTCATTATGCATCAGAGCGGCCACATGAGTCGATTTTCCTCCCGGCGCCGCACAGGCATCGAGCACGATATCACCAGCTTGAGGATCGAGCAGGAGAGGAATTAGTTGTGCTGCTTCATCTTCGACATAAAAGGCGCCTTCTTGAAAGCCCGGAAGCGAGGGCACAGAGCCTCCTTCTTCAATCAGAATGCCGAATGGACTCACGCTGGTCGGCTTGGCCGCTATATCCATCTGTGCAAATATTTCAAGGAGTGCTTCCCTAGTCGTGATCAGATGGTTCACCCGAAGCGTCAGCGGAGGCGCGACGCTGACCCCCTCGCAGGCCACTTCCGCAGAGGCCACGCCCAGACGTTCCACCCATCGACGACTGAGCCATCCTGGAACCGAGTACCGCACGGCGAGAGCCTGCGCGGCATCATGATCCATGCTGGGCCAGGGCTGAGGCGGATGACGCAAGAGCGCACGTAACACTGCATTGACGAACCCACTCCAGTCTCTGCCAAGTGCGCCAGCAAAGCCCTTAGCCAGGTTGACTGATTCGTTGACTGCGGCAGACTGCGGAATGCGATCTAGATACAGGAGTTGGTAGGCACCAAGCCTGAGCACCATCTGCACGGCGACGGGAAGGCGAAGAAGCGGCTTTTCCAAGACCGGTTCAAGCCGCCAATCGATGGTCGCAAGGCGCCGCAAAATGCCATAGGTGAGCTCCACCGTGAGAGCTCGTTCCCTGCTGTCGAATGAGCATCGCGCAAGAGCTCGATCCAACAAGACATCGACCCCTTCCTCACTCTTAACCAACTCCACTAACAACGAGAGGGCGATCGCACGCGCCGACGGTGAGGTTTGTGTGGTGAATAAGGATCGAGAGCCAGAAGCCATAGAGGACAAGCCCGGTTCATTTGGTTGATCTGGTCTATCTGGTTTGTCTAGTTTTTTTGGTTGAACGAAACTAACCAGATGAACCAGATCAACCAAATGAACATAACAGACTAGTGGACTAGGAAAGAGCCGGTCCTCCTAACTGCAATCCAATAGCAATGGGATGGCCTGCCAAGTATTGAGAAATAGCCATGCGACGGCTATTAGCAGGCTGCAACTCCGTCACGGCAAGGATTCCCTTCCCAGTCGCAACATGAATGGCCTCGCTGGTGACGGCGACGACTATTCCCGGAGGCTTTATCACAGGGCCTGGAAGTGCCAGGGCTCGCCAAATCGTCCAACGATCGCCTCCGGTCGAGGTTGTGTAGGCCCCCGGCCAGGGAGAGAGTCCGCGGACTCGGTTGGCCAGGACGGCAGCCGGCAACGCCCAATCAATCGCACCATCTTCTTTGTTCAGCAACGGCGCCAAGGTCGCTCGCGAAGAATCTTGCGGTCGCGGTACAAGGGTACCGGCCTTGAGTCGAGCAATCGTCTTGACCAACAGTCTGCCTCCGAGTTCAGCCAAACGTGGCGAGAGGGTACCGGCGGTATCGTCAGGCGTAATAGGGATGACCTCTTGGAGCAACATCGAGCCGGTATCCATCCCCTCGTCCATCAGCATAGTCGTAATTCCTGTTTCCGTCTCGCCGTTGATGATCGCCCACTGGATCGGACCAGCCCCGCGATATTTGGGAAGAAGGGAACCATGTACGTTGATACAGCCGAGCGGGGGAAGCGAGAGGATTGCCGACGGCAAGATGCGCCCGAACGCTGCGACTGCAATCAGGTCCGGTTTCCACCCAGCCAGAGCATGATGGAATTCAGGATCCTTTATCTTGAGCGGTTGCAGCAGAGGAATCTGCTCTCGCTGAGCCAGAAGTTTCACCGGTGACGGCGTAAGGATTTGCCCGCGCCCTTTCGGGCGATCCGGCTGGGTGACAATACCGACAACGGAATTGTCCGACCTCAACAAGGCCTCAAGAGAAGCCGCCGCAAATTCCGGCGTGCCCATGAATACGAGTCGCATGTTATCGCTTTAGCATTGCGGGTGAGCGAAAGCAACTTGGATGCGCGGCGCTGGCTTGACTTGCCGTTTAACGCTTTGTTAGCATTCGCGCGCGGGGTGGAGCAGCCCGGTAGCTCGTTGGGCTCATAACCCAAAGGTCGAAGGTTCAAATCCTTCCCCCGCA